>DASTUF010000059.1:0-12202 GCA_035759745.1 Gemmatimonadales bacterium | reverse complement strand
TCATCCCTCTGTTCCATGTAGAAGGCGCCGCCCCGCGACCGGTAGTCCACCGTGAAGCCGGAGGTCGTGTTGCTCCCGTCGTCCTCGAACATCAGGCTCCCGTCGATCACGAACTCGCCATCGCGCATCTCCAGCCTGCTTTCCAGCGAATCGCGCCGGCCGGTGCCGGACGGATCCGACCAGCCCGCCAGCTCGAAATCGACCTGCTCGCTCCCCAGCAGCACGAAGCCCTCGAAGCCGTAGGTGCCGCTGTCCGCGTCGCCCGTGGCCCAGCCGATGTAGTCGGCAGCGGTGCTGCCGTTCACCACCGCCACCACCCGCACCTGGCGCCGGGCACCGTCATTCTGGTCGGTCACGTCCACGTAGCCCACCTCATCCAGCGGCGCCGCGAACTCGCCATCCCCGTCAACCGCGTAGAGGATGAAGCGGGTCCCGTCCGAGGGCGCCCCCGTCCGCGCCGTCTCCTCGTACGAGTCGGCCGCGACGTCGAACTCGAAGGTCTTCCCCTTGAGCGAATCGGGCATCAGCCGCACCGAGAGCACCGGGCCCATAGCCGCGTGCGACAGGCTGACCTGGGTGCCGCCGAACGGCCGCGAATCCGTGGCGCCGATCCGGGCCGGCATATCCCCCGCCTGGAGCAGTTCGCCGATCTCGTCGAAACCGTCGAACAGGATATCGTTGGTCGCCGAGCCGGCGTCATCGCCGAACGCGTCGAAGTCCGCCTGCGCCTGGGTTACGTCGAACTCGGCGGGCCCCGCCGAATCGCCGCACCCGGCCAGAACCAGGCAAAGCAAAGCCATCCCCGCAACGCGGAATCGTGACATCATGTAGTCCGTTGTGATTGGTTGACGCGTCGAGCCCGATGGCTCGAGCTGCGCGGAACTCCCCGCGGCCCCTCAGCCCACTCTCCACTCTCCACTCCCCACTCCCTACTTCCTACTTCCTACTTCCCACTTCCCACTTCCCACTGGTTCAAAACGTCATCCCTCCGCCTACAAACCCCGCCATCGGCGCCAGCAGGAACAGCGGCGTCATCGCCGAGACCTGACCCACCAGGAAGGCCTCCATCAGGACCTCCTTCTCCTCCTGGGTCAGCAGCCGGCCGTCGTTGCCCACCAGGTCGGCCTCCTCGTAGCCCGAGAGGTGCGCGTAGGGCTCGCCGTTGACTTCGATCTCCAGCGACGGCGACGTCTCCTCCGACCAGCCGCCGGCGTAGTCCAGCCGGCCATTGGGGCTTTCGAACCGCTGGGTGAAGCTCAGCATGCCGGTCGCGCCCGCGGCCTTGGCGAGCTGCACATCGATCAGTACCCCGTGCGCCGGAAACTCCACCGTGGACGACAGGTCGAAGCTGGGATACTCGGTGTCGTTCTGGGCGTACTCCATCGAGACGTCGAACAGCCACTGGTCGCCCGGGAGGCGGACATAGCCGTTCACGTTCAGCTCGCCGGCCACTTCGTCGCCGGCGGCGTCGGCCCGGTAATCCACCCAGGTGGTGCCGTCGGTCACCACCACGATCCGGCCCGAGGCGGTCGAGCCGCTCGAGAGGTCGATCAGGTCGGCATAGCCGATCTCGTCCAGCGGCTCCACCACCGCCTGGGCGCCGTCCACGGTATAGAGGATGAAGCGAACCCCGTTGCCCGGGGCGCCGGTGCGTTCGGTCGCCACCCAGTGATCGGTGGTGACGTCGTACTCGTAGGTGGTGCCGGCCACTTCGGGCGGGATCGCCACCGAGGCGTTGATGGCGGGATGCCGCCGCTCGCGCAGCAGTGCCGTCATCACGCTGGACATCTGCTCGGTGCTCTGGGTCGACCTCGGCTCCTTGAGGAAGAGCCCGGCGGTCGAGACCGCGAGGCCGCTGCCGCCGGTGGCGAGGGCCATGTCGTCGAAGGTCGCGGCCAGGGCGCTGACAGTGGGATCGCTTTCCACCCCGCTGGTCAGGGCAAGGTCGGCCTGCATCGCGGAGGGATCGAACGCCGAGGGGCCGCTGCCTTCACCGCCGCAGGCGGCGAGCAGGGAGGTGGCCAGGGCGGCAGCGAGGCCCACGCTGAGGAGCCGAGTCTTGCAGAATCCCATGGGTGGATCTCCGGTCCGCGAACGACGCAGATAGGTGACTTGCTGCCAAGTTGTTGATTGGCAATGACATGAATGGACGCGGATAGGCGCAATTGCTTGCGCTTTCGCGTCTTCTGCGGACTGGGGAGGCAACCGGTGTGCCCGCCACACGTTGCAAGCTGGGGCGTGGCGAAGTTTTCAATTTGAACGCAGGTTGAACGGGCGCGGTATTCTGGATCGTCCTGCAAAGGAATGCTTCGTGGAACCACGGTTTGAGTTGCGCTGTCTGGGCGATCCGGTGCTGCTGGCTGCCGACGGGCAGCCGGTACGCATCCGCGTGCGCAAGCACCTCGCGCTGCTCATCTACCTCGTGGTTGAGCGTGGCAGCCGGCACCGACGCGAGCACCTCGCCGACCTCCTTTGGCCCAACCTCTCCGAAAATGACGGCAAGCACTCGGTAGCCACGGCCGTGACGATGCTGCGCGCCGCGCTCGGTGGCGACGCGCTCGACTCGTCGCGCGAGGGACTCCAGTGGTCCTTCACCAACATCGTGCTGGACCTGGATCGGCTCGGGTCGGGCGATGTGCTGGGCGACGAGAGCGGGCACGGCCCGCTGCAGGTGGCGCCATTTCTCGAGGGACTGGAGATCCCCGGTGCCACCGAGTACATGCTCTGGCGCGAACGTCAGCGCGCATCGTGGCTGCCGAAGATCGGGGATGCGCTCGTGGTGTTGATGGACCGCTGCCGCCGCACCGGCGACTCCCGCCAGATCGAGCTCATGGCGGACAGGATGCTGGCGCTGGATGACCTGAGCGAGGAGGCCATCCGCGCCAAGATGGAGGCGCGCGCTTTCGCCGGCGACCGGTTGAGCGCATTGCGGATCTTCGAGTCCTGGAAGGAGCGCCTGCACGAGGAACTTGGTGCCCAGCCGGGCGCCCTCGTCGAGGGCATGGCCGTCCGGCTCCGCAAGCGCGGGTGGGAGCGCACCACCCATCCCTCGGTTGCGGCGGTGCGCACCGAGCAGTGGCAGGACCGGCCCTTCATCGGGCGGGCCGTCGAGTACCGGAAGCTCTACGAGGCGTGGGAGCGCACCCAGAAGCTGGAACAGGGACACGCGCTGGTCCTGGGTGAGTCGGGCATCGGCAAGAGTACGCTGGTGGAACGCCTCAGCACCGCGGCCGGGCTGGAAGGTGCGTCGGTCAGCCGCGTGCAGTGCTATGAGCTCGAACGCGAGATTCCCTTCGCGGCGCTCGGAGGACTGGTGCATGGGCTGCTGGATCGGCCCGGCGCCTCGGCCACGTCGCCCGATGCCCTGTCAGAGTTGAGCCGGGCCGTCCCCGAAATCCGGAAGCGCTACCCCAATGTTGCCGCGCCGCTGCCTACTGAAGGCGAAACCGCGCGCTATCGCATAGCCGAGGCACTGCACGAACTGGTGACCTGCGTGGCGGATGAGCACCCACTCATCCTGGTGGTTGACGATCATCATTTCGCGGACGACGCAAGCCTGGCACTCCTGCATATCCTGCTTCGTCGGCTGGAACGGCAGCCAGTCATGGTCGTCCTCGTCGCTCGGCCCAGCGAGCTCGGCGCATCGCCGAACGCCATCCGGCTCAAGGAGAACCTGTCCCGCTTCGGCATGGTGTCGGTGGAGTTGCCACCCCTCAGCGTCGAGGAGTCGGAGCAGCTGGTAACGGCGCTGCTCGCCAACGAACCTCGCCAGCCCACCGTATCGGCGCGGCGGGCACTGGTACGGGCCGGGCGGGGCTTCCCGATGGTGATGGAGCTCCTCTGCCAGGACTGGGTTCAACACGGCGAGCAGTCGCTGGCGCTCACGATGGACGCCATGACGCCGGAGCCCAGCGTCTCCGACGCGCCCATCGAAGTGATCGGCCAGCTCTATGGCCGGCTGGTGTCGGCGCTCGATTCGCCTACCCGCAACGTGCTCAACCTTTGTTCCATACTCGGCCACCGGCTCAACGATGCATCGATGTACAGCCTGGTGGACCTCACCATTGGGCAGACCCTGAGCGGCTGCAGCCAGCTCACCCAGCTCCGGGTCCTGCGCGACAGCTCGGCGGGGCTCGAGTTTACCAACGAGCTGATTCGGGCGCATGCGTACCTGCAGATCCCGAGCACCATGCGGCGAACGCTCCACGGCAAGATCGCGGAGCGCCTTATCCAGGCGGAGTCGGACGGGGAGGACATTGGCGGACTGGAGATCGCGTGGCACTGCTATCGGGGCGGCAAGCCGGATACGGCGGCGCCCTATCTCCTGAGCGGTGCACGTCGCGCCATGGACCGCGGCGCACCGCTGGATGCGGATAGGGCGCTGACGAGTGCACTGCCTCATCTTGCATCCGGCGATGAGAAGAGTGCCCTCATACTGTTGGCAGAAGCGAAGCAAGAGGTGGGTGATTGGTCACAATCGCTGATCCTACTGGAAGAGCTACGGGAGCTCGGAGGCGACTCCGATCTGGCAAGTTCGTTGGTGCTGCGCGCCGAAGCAGAACTTCACCTTGGACAGGAGACATTCATTAGGCAGCCAACCACCCATCAAGCGCTGCGGGAGGCTGCCGTGAGCGCGAACATTGAAATCACTCGAGCCCGCGCATTCGCCGTACTCGGCGCGCTTGCATACCGTGGGCGAGACCGCCAAGAGGCGCGAACTCTCTTGGCACTTGAGGCGAGGCAGCTGCCATTTGTCTCGCCGGTGGCAACGCAGCAACGGTTCTTGACTCTCGCGATGCTTCACGCACTTGTCGGAGACCTGGCGACCGGGAGAAAGTTCGCGAGGAAGGCAGTACAGCTCTCAGACCTAGAGAATCTCCGGAGTTCGCGTGGCGTCCTCGCGCTGAATGGGCTTGGCGCCATTAACTCTGCCGCGGGTGATTTCACCGAAGCTATTCGATGGTTCACCCAAGCTTATCGCGCTGCCGCTGCCCTCGACAACAGTACCCTCAAGCTCAGATCGGCTGCGAACCTCGCGCTGTCTCACTCGTACATCTGCGACTGGAGAAGTACTGTGGAGTGGGGCGAGATCTCACTGTCGCTCCGTGGGCCGACTTTTGGCGGCCACCCAGAGACAATGAGCGCTTATCATACTGCGTTCGCGTATGCCTCCATCCAACGCGTGAGTGAAGCCATCGAGTTACTGAACGCAACAGATGCCCGCCTCGCAGCGGAAGCACCTACTTGGTTGTGCCAAGTTGTGCTCCTACAGCGCGCGGATGTGTTATGGATATGCGGGAAGCGGAAGAACGCCATGGCTGCGGCCACACAAGCGATTCAGAGTTTCGGCCTTAGTCCGCTGTCGGTCTCCTATGCCGGACTCTTCGCGCGCTGGGTGGCGAAGTTAGCAGGTCAGACTATTGACCTGGCAGATGCCAAGCGCGCGGTCGCGCTGCTTGTCGGAGAGCTCACAACGTTCGACGTCGCCGACCAACTGGAGATACTTCGTTCGCATCAAACGCTAACGATCGGGCAGCGACCTGAAGCGACAAATCCCAAACGCCGCTCCGCAATAGCAATGGATGCTCAGATTAGAAGACTAGCGGCGAGTTTACCGAGCGAATTCAACCAAAAGCTCGAAAGACTCGAACGCCCCTAATGTGCCCGTCGGGCACCCTTCCAGAACGCCGGTGTGGGCCACGGCACCTTCCTCGACCGCTGCGGGGAGTCCGCGGCCGCCTGATCCTGCTGGCCGGCGATCAATCGCCGAACCGCCACCGACCCGATCACCACATCCACCAGGTCGGGATCGAACTGCGTCCCCTTGCACTTCTGCAGCTCGGCAATGACGATGTCGAGCCCCAGCCGCTTCCGGTAGGGCCGATCGGTCGTCATCGCGTCGATAGTGTCGCACACCAGGATGATCCTGGCGCCCAGCGGAATGCTCGCACCCGCGATGCCGGCGGGATACCCCTGGCCGTCCCAGCGCTCGTGATGATGCCGTACCGAATCCTGGATGAACCCCTTGAACTTGGAGATGATCCCCACCAGTTCCGCGCTCTTGGTCGAGTGCGTCTGCATGATGGCGGTCTCTTCCGGCGTCAGCCGGCTCTCCTTGCGGAGCAGCGGGGCGAACTCTTCATGGATCTTCCCGACGTCGTGCAGCAGCGCCGCGGTCTCTATCTGCTCCACTTCCTTGGGAGAGAGGTCCAGCTCTGAAGCGATCAATCGTGACATCTCGCTCACCCGCACCGAGTGGCCCGAGGTGTATGGGTCACGAGCTTCGATGGCCTTGACCATCACCTGCAGCAACTCCTGACCGCTATCCTGCAGCTGGAAATAGAGGCCGTAAACGTGCCGCACTAGAATGATCGGCCCGAGCACGAAGAACAGCCCATAAGGCCCAAATCCCCAGCTCTGCTCTGATAACGTGTAGACCCAGGCAATCACCATTGCCAATGCGCTGGAGCCCAATCCGTACGCAAACAGTGCTCGTGAATTCAGGTTCCAGACGTCGCGAACTCGTCTGCCGGAACTCAGTGCCACGGCGGTACTCACCGCCCACGAGTTCACGCCGAAGTACGTGAGCGCAAAGATGAAAAACAGTGCCAGGTCGCGCTGAACAGCACCGAGCGCAGCGGAGGCGGTGCTCGGCACTAGGTAAGCTGGGGGCAGGCCGCCACCGAGAGCCCTGTAGACCAAAACAGCCATCGTGACTGAGAGGACTCGTTGGGCAACGTTAAACGCCACCTTCTGTGCGGAAGCAGATCGGAGAGCTATCGCAACACCGACGGAGATGCCTGCAGCTACCCCGCCCCAGAATGCGCCAAACAAAATCGCCGCCGCCATATGCATGACGAAGGAGATGGACCCTCTGGCTTCAACTCGAAGTGGGAGGCTAGTCTGGTCGAGAAGAAATGCGATGAGGATGAAGCAGCCCAACTGCCAGTAGCCCGGAAACGACGATGTAATGCCCCATGCAACAAGCATGGACACAGTTGCAGCGCCACAGACTGCGGCAATGAATCCTTGAATGCGCGTTGGTCTCATCGGTGTTCAGAAAGTGGGGGTAGGGGCCCCGGACTTCAATTCAGCTAGACCCAGTCCTGGCCATTGAAAAGCGCAGCCACGAACTTGACCATCGCCGACACGACGTCGATCAGCAACATGAGCGTCACCTCCCTTCGGGGAACCTGCAAAAATCCCACTGGAAGTGACAAGCCTCGCTACGGCCCGTCAGACGCTCCGCTATTTTGACGCCCGCTTGTGTCTCCGCTCGGATACTGCTCGACCGGAGTCCCCTCCCGTTTCCTTCCCTTTGAAGAAGTCGATCAGGCCCTGGGGTGGACCCTTCAACTTTCTACCTTCCACTTCCTACTTCCCACTTCCCACTAGTCTATGGCCTGCGCGCTTCCGTCCACCGGTTGGTCGCGTCCAGCACCGCGAATACCGCCGCCCGCTCCGCGCTCTCCTTGATTTCGGCCGAGCCCGTCAGCAGCAGCGATTCCCGCCCCCCCAGCCCCTGCACCCCCACGAATGCGAACTCCTTGTCGAACCCCTCCACGATCCGTGCACCCTCCAGCTCCAGCGCCACCGACGACGCCGAGTCCGCCAGCAGCCGGTCCAGCACCGTCACCGCCGCCTTTGCCGCCGCCTCCACCCGGCTCCGCGGCGTGTCGCTCGATTCCTCCTCCGCGCTTTCGGTCTGGCCCCGGTAGGTCAGCGTCACCTGGATAGTGATCCGGTGCGGCCGCCGCCCCGGCGCCACAGTGAGGTTCTCGAACAACACCGCCCGCCGCAGCACCTGCTCCCGCACCACGCTCTGTTCCAGCGCCTCGATCGGCTTCACGTCCGCCGTCTGGGCGATGCTGATCTTCCTATGATCCACCCGCAAACCGAGTTGCGCCAGCAGCGCCGACTCGATGTTGCGCACCAGTTGCTTGGCCTGCAGGCCCGACTGCGCCAGGATGTGGATCTCGCTCACCTCACCCAGCGGCGTCGTCACTACCCGCGCCGACAGGATCCCCTCCAGGCTGGTCAGCAGATTCTCGGCGCGACGCACCCCCCACGGGTCGGGTACCGACTCCGGGCCGGATGGTCGCTGCCCGGGATTGGTTACTCCGCCCGGCCGATAGGATGGTCCTGTCACTCACGCTCCATGGTTGATTCCTTCCCACTTCCCACTCCCCACTTCCCACTCTTCAGGCTACGAGATTCCGCCCCGCCGCCTTGGCCCGGTACAGCGCCCGGTCCGCTGTCACCAGCAGGTCGCCTTCCGACGGCTGCTTCGGGTCGAACTCGGCGATGCCACAGCTTACAGTAATAAGCCCGGCTGCGTACCCCAGCCGGCGTCCCACACCCTCGATTCCGGCCCGCAGCGCCTCGGCCACCCGCCCGGCGCCCGGCAGGTCGGTCCGGGTCAGGATCACCACGAACTCGTCCCCGCCATACCGCGCCGCCACGTCCGAGGCCCGGACCGCGTTGCGGATTTCGGCCGAGACACCCCGCAGGATCTCGTTCCCGGCCTCGTGGCCGTAGGTGTCGTTGACTTCCTTGAATCGGTCCAGGTCCAGGAACAGTACAGCAAAGGTCTCGCCATTCCGCCGGCTTCGCTCGATTTCGAAGGAAAGCCGGTCCCGGAGCACCCTGTAGGTGGACAATCCGGTCAGGACGTCCACCGCAGCCGCCTCTTGGGCCTCGTCCGCCCGCCGCTCATGATACGGCAGGCACTGCCTCAACGTTGCCCGGCCCGCTGCCGCCACCTCCGCAAACCGCTGGCAGGTCGCAAATCCGCAGGCCCCGCAGTCCCACGGGTTGCCGTTGGGACCCAGCCCGATCGCGTCCAGGATGGCCTTGACCGCCTCGGCGTCGGGCGCCGGCCGGTGTGCCCGGATGTCGAACGTCGCCCCCACGCTCGCCACCACCGTCCCGTCCACCACCGGCACCGGCGACCGCGGCGGCTCGGTGCTGGCGATCAGCGCCCGCCGCCAGAACAGCTCCTCCCGGGGTCCCGACAGCGGGTGGTCCAGTGCCCCCTCGTAGGAGAGGATGTCCACGAAACCCAGCTCCATCCGGTCCACCGACACCGCTCGCGCCAGCGCACCCAGCTGCTCCAGCCCCCGCACAATCCGGAACCGCCCGCTCGAGTGCCTGAACTCCTCCAGCAGCTCCAGCGGCATGCCACCCGCCGCGCTCAGGTGCCGCCGCCGCTCCTCCGGCACCCGGCTGAACCAGGTCGGCTGGCTCATCACGTTCACCCCCCGGGCCCGGAAGATCTCCTCCAGGTCGCTGAAGGTGATGGCCGCGTCCAGGTCGGGCGATTCCAGCGGAGGGCAGACCCCCGCATACAGGATCTTGAGCCCCTGCCCCACCCGCGCCCTCAGGTAGCGCGCCTCGGCCACCGCCGGCGTCGTCACCGGCGCCAGGTAGGGAATCAGCTCCGGGTACTTCTCCCGCACCGTGTGGACCACCACCGGGTCGGTGGACCGGATCAGCGTCCCCCACGGCTCGTCCCGCCACAGCGAGAGGTAGGCCGATGCCACCAGCTCGTCGCCCACCACCCCCCGCGTCACCGTCCGGAAACCCGCCTCATAGCAGGCGTTGATGATCTGCTCCGGCGTGGCCGGGTAGAAGTGCGCCGCCATCTCGGGGGAGAGGATCAGGACTCCGTCACCCACTGCGGCGATCGCCAGCGCCCTGCCCACCTCACCCGTCACCCGCACCGCCCCGTGCGGGCACGCCTCGTAGCACTGGCCGCACCGGGTGCAAAGTTCGTCAACCACCTGCAATAGCGGAGCCTCGCCGGCCACGGCGATGGCGTCAGTAGGACAGACCCGCACGCATGCCAGGCATGCGACACAGGCTTCCGCGTCGATGACGAAATTCAAGGGGCGCCCGAATGTGACAAGGGTCACACAATATGGGAACTTGGCGAGAGCACTGTCAAGAGCTTGACTGTCGCAAACCGTGGCACCAGCGCAACTTACACGTCGCACTGCTGCATCATGAAACAGCTGGCCCGGCCCATAACCTATTCCAGGTGATACGCTTTGATCTTCCGGTACAGGGTTCGCTCTCCGATCCCCAGCTGCTCGGCCGCTCGGCGCCGATTCCCCTCGAACTCCCGGAGTGCAGCTTCTATCGTGGCCTTCTCCACGTCCTCCATGGTCATCCCGGCCCGGTAGACCACCTCGTCCCCCTCGTCCAGCTCTGCAATCTGCGAGACTTCGCCCAGCAGTGGGGCGTCGCTCAGCTCGATCACCTGGACCCGCTGGGGGCCCTCGTCCATCCGCCGCCGCAGTTCCTCCACCTGGAGCCGGAGGTCCACCAGGCTCCGGAGGATGAACTCCAGCTCCTGGGTCCCCACCCCGTCCCGGCCCAGCCGGGAAACCGTGGCCGGCAGGAGCCCCGGACCCTCGAACACGTCCGACGGGATGTCTTCCGCCCGGATCTCGGCGCCCGGAGCCAGAACCACCATACTCTCCACAAGGTTCCGCAGCTGGCGGACGTTGCCCGGCCAGGGTGCGTTGACCAGCAGTTCCATCGCCTCAGGCGTGATCCCCTTGAAGGTCCGGTCATGCTGCGCCGCGAACTCCCGCACGAACCGCCGCACCAGCAGCGGGATGTCGCCCCGCCGTTCGCGCAACGGCGGCAGATAGATGCTGAGGACGTTGAGCCGGTAGTAGAGGTCGTCCCGGAACTGTCCCCGGCTCACCAGGTCCCTGAGCGACTGATTGGTGGCGACGATGACCCGCACGTCCACGTTGATCTGCTGGGTGCCGCCCACCCGGAAGAACCTGCGGCTCTCCAGCACCCGCAGCAGCTTGACCTGCACTGCCGCCGAGATGTCGCCGATCTCGTCCAGGAAGATGGTGCCGCCGTTGGCCAGCTCGAACCGCCCCAGCCGCCGCTCGGCGGCGCCGGTGAAGGCCCCCTTCTCGTGCCCGAACAGCTCGCTCTCCAGCAGCGACTCCGGCAGCGCGGCGCAGTTGACCGCGATGAACGGCCCGCCTCGCCGGGGAGAGAAATCGTGGATCGCCTTGGCCACGAGCTCCTTGCCGGTGCCGCTGTCGCCCTGCACCAGCACCGTGCTGGAGACCGGCGCCATCTGCTCGATCTTGACCAGCACTTCCTTGATCGGCTCGCTCTCGCCCACAATGCCGGTGCGCTCCTGCACCCGCCGCTGCTCCAGCATCCGTTCGACCCGGGCGACCAGGTCGTCGGCATCGAGCGGCTTGCTGGCCACTTCGGTCACGCCCAGCCGTTCGGCCTTGCCCGGCTGCTTCGAGTCGGTCGGTTCCAGCAGCGCCAGGGTCCACGACTGCTGGTCCCGCGCCAGTGCCGCGAGATGCCGAGCCGGCGGTTCGTGCACCGCCCCGGTGAGGATCACCAGCTCCGGCTGCTCCCGCTTGAGGGTGCCCCGCGCGTCGTCGAGCGCCGAGACCATCGCGGTCTTGTGGCCGGCACCTTCGAGCGCGGCGTTGGCTCGCACCGCGGTCTCGAGGTCGTCCATCGTGATGAGCAGTTCGGAAGTCATGCGGTCTCGTGCGACGTCGTGTCACCGCGGAGGATCGCCACGGCGTGGTTGAGCACCTGGTCCAGCACCTCGAGTCCCTCGCGCACAGCCCTGGGACTTCCCGGCAGGTTGATGATCAGCGTCCTGCCCCTCACACCCGACAGGCCGCGCGAGAGCGCCGCGTTGGGAACCCGTGTGAACGCAGTGAAGCGCAGGGCTTCGGCGATTCCGGGGGCGAACCGCTCGATCACCTGCTGGGTCGCCTCCGGCGTCACGTCCCTCGGCGCCAGCCCGGTCCCGCCGGTGGTGAGGATGACATCGGCCAGGTCCCCGTCCGCCCACTCGGTCAAGGCACCGGCGATTTCGGCGATGTCATCGCGTACCACCCGCTCCGCGGCGACCTCATCGCCCCGCTTCAGCGCCCACTCGCGAATCGCGGGTCCCGAGAGATCCGGCCGCGCGCCTCGCGAAGCGCTGTCCGAAACTGTCAGAATCGCTACGCGCACCACTTCTCACTTCTCACTTCTCACTTCTCACTTTCTGACACTCCCCTGCCCATAAAACGGCCTGGCGACGACCTCCGCCGCCACCCGCGTCCCCCGGATATCCACTTCGAATCGGGTCCCCGCCTTGGTGGAACCGGCCGGCAGGAACGTCGTGCCGATGGGGTAACCCAGCGACGGGCTC
>DASTUF010000058.1:0-2068 GCA_035759745.1 Gemmatimonadales bacterium | reverse complement strand
GACTTCCACTAGGCAGCACGATCCCGGCATCGAGGCCGCGGCGGAGCGGGCGGCGAACAGCGCCGAGCGTCGGGCGGGGCCGTTCACGCTGGGCGGGGCGGAAGTGCGCATCGGGACTGCGGGGTGGACCGACCCGCTGCTGACCCGGGCAGGAGCGTTCTATCCCCCGGGCACGTCGAGCGCGGAGGAGCGGCTGCGCTACTACTCCAGCCGGTTCGCCTTCGCCGAGGTGGATGCGACGTACTACGCGCTGCCGGCGCGGCAGACCGCCGAGCTGTGGGTGGAGCGCACACCCGACGATTTCGTGTTCGACATCAAGGCGCACGCGCTGATGACGGGGCACCCCACCGAGACGAAGCGGCTGCCCAAGGAACTGCGCGATGCGCTGCCAAAGGACCTCGCGGCCAAGGCCCGGCTATACGCCACCGACCTGCCGCCGGAACTGATGGAGCGAGTGTGGGAGCTGTTCAAGGATGCGCTGGCGCCGCTCGACAGCGCCGGCAAGCTGGGTGCAGTGCTTCTGCAGTTCCCGCCCTGGTTCGGACCGTCGCGGGAGAACGCGGCGTCGCTGCTGGCAACGCGCGACGCGCTCAGGCCGCTAGCGGTCAGCGTGGAGTTCCGGAACCCGGCGTGGTTCGAGGGACGCACCGGCGATCGCACCGTGGAATGGCTCACCGAGCACCAGGTGCCGCTGGTGATCTCCGATACGCCACCGGGCACGCCGCAGAGCGTGCCCAGGCGGGCGGCGGTGACCACGCCGTCGCTCAGCATCTTCCGGCTGCACGGCCGCCGGAGCGAGACCTGGGCGAAGAAGGGCGCCAGCGTGGCCGAGCGGTTCCGCTACCTGTACGACGAGAAGGAATTGCAGGAAGTCATCCCCGATATCGCCGACGCCGGCCGGGAGGCGAAGCGGATGCACATAGTGTTCAACAACTGCTACGGCAACTATGGGACGACGAATGCGATGGAGCTGTTTGCCCTGTTTTGGGAGCGCCTCAAGGTAGAAGATGCGGATTCGGGATCGTGACCAAGGGCAGCATGCGTTCCCAGGCGTCGAACATGATGTCATCGGTCAGCCCGATGCTGCAGGAAGTCTCCAGATCGTCCTGCCTGACGCAGATGACATCGCCGACATCAACTGCCTCCAGCCCAGGAAGCGCTGCGATCGCCGCTTCGGCCTCGCTGTTCTCGAGGAAGCCACCAAGGAGCCGCGGGCCCGTCGGCGATGCCGCGTAGTACCCGAACCATCCACCGGAGATCTCGGTGGCCAACTCATCGAATACCTGCGGCACGGCATAGTTCTGGCCAGGCGATCCGGGCATGGCCGCACCGAATCCCCAGCAGGCGATGTGCTGGTCCGTCTGAATGGCGCAGACGGAGGCCTGTGATGCCGCAATATCGGTGTACGCCACCGCCCCCGACACCTGCTGCGCGACAGCGTAGGACGGGTCGATCGTTCCGTTGCCAATCGAGCTTCGGGCATTGCTGCCCCAGCACCAGGCGCTTCCGTCGGTTTGCGATAGCCCGCACGCGACCCAACCGCCGAAGGAGTCGTCTCCCCCCACCAGGGTCTCCAGGGGAGGAGCACCAGAGATTGCCAACGGGCCCGAGGGATAGTCCACCCCACCGCACCACGGCGCGCCCGTCTCGGTGAGGCCACAGACGTTCTCGGTCAGTGTTGCAACTGCATAGACACTCGGGAAGCCGCTGATCTCGGCTGGTGGATCACCACCGAAGATGGCATCGCTGTTCCAGCACACCACGGCGTTGGACACGGTGCTGCCACAGGCCCGGTAGGTCTCCACGTCGACGGTGTTGAAATCCCAGGCCTCTGCGACCCGAGTCGGGATTCGGGTCTTCTCGTTGCCTGCACTCGACTTGCCAAGGCAGTACACCTCACCGGCGAGATAGCGACCGCAGGCGAAGGTCAGCCCCACATGCAGATCGGCCGGCTCGAATCCGAGCACGTCGATGCCGAACGTGATGGGGTCGACTCTGGGGGTCGAGACGGTTACGACGTGATCACCCACTCCGGGGCCAAAGTACCAGGTGGCCTGTGCGCGTCCGT
>DASTUF010000057.1:0-3528 GCA_035759745.1 Gemmatimonadales bacterium | reverse complement strand
TTGATCACCAGCCGCAGCTGGTCCTCGCCCCGGGGCAGCGCCCGCTTGAGCAGCGGCAGTCCCCGCTGGATGTTGCGCAGCGACGGGATGTCGAGGCTGGCGATCACGAACACCGCGTCGCTCTGGTCGATCGCCGCGAAGGTGGTGGGCGCGAAGCTCTTGGGCGTGTCCACCACCAGGTAGTCGTACTGCTGCCGGAGGAAGTGCAGGATCCGCCGGATCTCCTCGCCGGTCACCGCCTCGGTCCGCTCGGGATGGAACGGCGCCGAGAGCAGGTGCACCCCCGACGAGTGCTGCTCGATGTATGAGGCCAGCAGTCCGGCGTCCATCCGGTGGAAGTTCTGGACCAGGTCCACGAAGTTGAACCGGGGCTGCACTCCCATCACCAGCGCCACTTCGCCCAGCTCGAGGTCGAGGTCCACCAGCAGGGTTCGCTTGCCGGTGAGCCGGTGCAGCACTATGGCTGTATTGGCCGCGATCGAGGTGGAGCCGGACCCGCCCTTGGAGCTGAAGAAGGTGTAGAGCTGCCCCGGCTTGCGGTCGCGCTCGGCGCCCTTGCCCAGCTGGTTGGACGCCCGCGCCAGTGCCTCGCTGAACGCCTCGTGCGACACCGGCTTGGGGAGGTAGTCCGAGATCCCCGCCCGCATGGCGGCGAGCAGAAGGCCCGGCTCCAGGGCCGGGCCTGCCGCGATCACCTTCCTGCTGCCGGACAGTTCCGAGAGGAACTGGATGAACTTGACCCCGAGATCGGGGTCGTCCGCCAGGTCCACCACCACAATGTCGGGAGCGTTCTCCCGGATCCGCGCTACCTGCTCCTCGTCGAAGTCGGCGAACCGGACCGCGAACTCCAACGCGAGGTCGACTCCGACCTCCGGGTCCGCCAGCGTGTGCCGGACCAGATCCTGGAATCCGGGATCCACCGAGATGAGTGCCGCACGCGTGCGCCGTTCGCTCATGGCTCCCGTTTCTGTCCCGTCACTCGACCAGCTTGATCGTCTTGATGAGCGATCCGCTGTTGGGGTCCGGCTGGCCCGTGCCCCGCACAAAGTAGATGAAGCGCCCCGCCACCGGCGCGTGCCGGTCCAGCTGGGGCTCCAGGAATATCAACGCCAGGTTGTTGAACCTGAGCGCCGTCCGCCCGGTGGAGAAATAGCTCGGGTCGAACAGCGGCACGATCGCCACCCGCGGGCTCGAAAGCCAGCCATCATAGGTCTCGGTGCAGTTGCCCGCCGCGCTCTTCTTTCGCACCTCTCCGGTGGTGTAGTTCGAATGCTGGGTACTTGGGAACTCAGCCCAGCAGGCGTCCGGGTCCAGGCTGATGAGCGAGTCCATTCCCTGTTTGGTGGGCCCTATCATGTTGCCCGGCTTGTTGTCGTAACTCGAGGTGTCGGCGGTGCCGTCCAGCAGGTAGTCGGTCTCCAGGCTGATCTCGGCCGGGTTGCACCCGACGATATTGGCCTTGTAGTCGGCGGCCCCTGGATTCGAGCCCGGAATCACCCACGGCAGGAAGAACCCCGGCGCCGAGGTCTGCTGGGGGTTGGACTTCTTCAGGATGATCGGCCGGCCCATGTCATCCCAGTAGAGCCGGTTCTGGTTGTCCGAGCCGTATATCGAGTTGTTGCGGTAGTCGCTGCCGAGCCCGGTAATGTCTCCGCTGCCCTCGGTATCGCCGAATCGCCGGTAGTGATCACCCAGTTCCGGCTCGTACTCCCAGGCCTCGCCGCCCTGGCCCTGGCCGGGGCCAAGATCTTCGAGCTGGTTGGTCGGATCGGTGTCGTCATCCGCGTCTCCCCAGTAGTCCGGGAAGGCGAATGGCTTGACGCACTTGCCACTGCCCGCCTCCACCGCGATCGCCGCCGCGTGCGCTGAAATAGGCACGTCGAGGAACTTGAGCGCCTTGGCCAGCAGCACCCCCACCGCCTCGCGCCGGACGATGACTCGCACCTTCTCGCTGTCGGGCAGCACCACCACCACGCCCTCATTGGACTCGGTGATGTAGCGATTGCCGCCGTTGATGTAGGAGAACTTGCCGGCGGTATCCACCCAGGTGCCGCCGACGTAATTCTTGGCCAGGTACCGGTAGGCCCGAATCCCTGCCTCGCCGACCATGTCCTGCGGCTTGCCCTCCTGGAATGCCGACACTCCCGCCAGAGCGGCGGCGTCGGCCGCGCGCTGGGCGTCGTCCCGCTGCTTGATGAGCATCCCCAGGTCGACCGCCATGGCGCCGATCCCCAGCATCACCGTCAGCGACACCGCCACCACAACCAACATCGAACCGCGCTCGTTCCCAACCAGGGACTTCCGAACCACTGACTTCCGTGCCATGCAAGCCTCCTCGCCGCAGGGGGCGGCGTACTCGCGCAATTACTGCGGCGGCACCTGCGACGCGGGGGGCGTCGGGCGCGGCACCACAGGCCTGGTTACATCTCCGTGCATGCCCCAGTCATCGGGCTCCCCGGTGGGGAGCGGCTGGGCCACGTCACTCGCGGTCACCAGCTCGGGCGACACCAGCACCAGCAGTTCAGTCCGCCGCTGGCGCACGCCCCGCGACTTGAACAACTCGCCGATGATCGGCAGGTCGCCCAGCAGCGGGATCTTGGTGACGTTGTTGATCATGTTGTTGTCCATCAGACCCGCGATGGCCAGCCACTGGCCCTCGCGCAGTTCCACTTCGGTCTCGGCCTTGCGGGTCAGGATGGTGGGAATCTCGAATCCCTGGATGACCAGCGCGTTGGCGAAGTCGAGCGACGACACCTCCGGGGCCAGCTTGAGCCGGATGGCGCCGTTCTTCATGATGGTCGGGGTGAAGTCCAGCTTGATGCCGAACTCGCGGAACACGATGGTCACCGCGTTGTTTGCGCCCGCCGCCTGCAATGTCGGGAAGGGAAACTCGCCGCCCGCCAGGAACGACGCCTCGCGGTCCGGCAGGGTCAGCAGGTTGGGCTCGGCCAGGCTGCGGAAGTCGCCCTTCGACGCGGCAGCGGTGAGCAGCGCCTGAATGTTGGACGTCGCATCACCCATGAAGAAGCTGATGTTGTCGATCGATCCGCTGGAAACCGTCTCCCCGATGTAGTCGTCGTTGTCGGACAGCTCGTGGGGGTTGACGGTACGGAGCTGGGCCGCAAAATCGCGGGTGAACGACTTGCTCACCTCGGCAAACCGGACCTTGAGCAGCACCTGCTGGGCCGGCGGAGTGAACAGGTTGTCGATCACGGTGGCGCCGGTGGTGTTGGCCAGCTGGACCGCCCGGAAGGCGCTGATCTGGCTCTTGACCGTGCCCGACAGCGTCACTGTGTTGCCGCTGGAGGTGACCAGGATCTCCTCCTCGGGCAGCAGCGCCTTGATATAGCGCTGCAGCGCCGGCGCGTCGGCGGTGACTTCCACCGAGTAGACCCGGGGCGTGCCGGCGTTGTCCCACACCAGCAGGGTGGTGGACCCCAGCGTGGCGCCATTGATCAGCACTTCGGTGGGAGAGACCACGCTGGCGTTGGCGATGGCCGGGTCGCCGATGGTCACCCGGACGATTGC
>DASTUF010000056.1:0-7294 GCA_035759745.1 Gemmatimonadales bacterium | reverse complement strand
TGAGCGCCGAGGGTCAGGTGCTGGTTGGCGACGCAGGCCTCCAGGCCATCCGTGAGGCGGGATGGGACGCCACTGGTGTCGGCGGCCTCACCATGGGCGCTGACCCGGTCGCCTACGCCATCGCCGCAGCCTCGTTCCGGGTACCCCCGATCATCGACGCCTTCAGTGTCCGCAAGGAGGCCAAGTCCCACGGAACCGGCCGCCGGATCGAGGGAAACTTTGAGCCGGGCCAGCGGGTCGTGATCGTGGAGGACGTGATCACCTCGGGCGGCAGTGCGCTGCAGGCAGCGGCGGCGGTGACTGAGGCCGGCGGGATCGTCGCCGGGGTTCTGGCGCTGGTGGACCGGGAGCAGGGCGGCAGAGAGAAGATCGAAGCAATGAATCACGAGGTAGTAGCGATTACTACTACCACACGATTGCGACTGAAATGACTCGGGATTGGATTGCAGCCGCTGTTCTCGCGGCCGGTGTCGTACTGGGTGGACTGGCCATCGGCAGCGGTTTCGCCAGGGCGCGCTCGGCCGACCGGTTCGTCACTGTGAAGGGAGTCTCGGAGCGAGAGGTGCAGGCCGACCTCGCCCTGTGGCCCCTCACCATCGTCTCCGCCGACAACGACCTCTCTGCGGCGCAGCAGCGCATCGAGCGGGGCGTGCGCGAGGTCCTGGCCTTTCTGGCCCGCAACGGGATCGACACGGCCTCGGTGACCATGCAGGACTATCGGGTCACTGATGCGTTCACCAATCAGTATCAGCCGCCGAGCGGCATCTCCTCCCGCTACGCCATTCGGCAAACCATGATCGTCCGGTCGGAGTCACCCGACACGGTGGCGCGCGCCAGCCAGCGGGTGAGCGAGCTGGTGGCGGGCGGGGTGGTGTTCACCTCGGGCCAGGAGTATGGCACCGGCGGCCCCAGCTTCCTGTTCACCCGCCTCAACGACGTGAAGCCGGAAATGATCGCGGAAGCCACGGCGCAGGCGCGTGAAGCCGCCGAGCAGTTTGCCCGCGATTCGCGCAGCGAGCTGGGCGGCATCCGCCGAGCCAATCAGGGTGTCTTCCAGATCCTGCCGCGCAACCAGGCCGCCGGCATCACCGAGGAGAGCCAGGTGGCCAAGACGGTGCGAGTAGTCTCCACCGTCGAGTACTTCCTCAAGTGAGGGATCACTGATGCTGATAGTGACCACCACCGCCGTCGACGGCACCCGGGTGAATCGCTACCTCGGACTCGTGAGCGGCGAGGCCATCATGGGCGCCAACATCTTCCGCGACTTTCTGGCCGGCATTCGTGATATTGTGGGCGGCCGTTCCGCCGCGTACGAACGCGAACTGCAGAAGGCCAAGAGCATCGCCCTGCAGGAAATGGAGCAGGAGGCCGAAGCCATGGGAGCCAACGCCATCCTGGGTGTCGACATCGACTACGAGAGCATTCAGATGGGTTCCGGGGGCGGAATGCTCATGGTCAGCGTGAGCGGAACGGCGGTGGTGCTGGAGGGAGCGTGAGCACGTCGCGACGGACGATGATTTCAGTTGGGGAGATCTTGCTCGCCCTCCTTCTGGCGGCCTGCAGTTCACCTCCGCCGCCGCCCGCGCCGGCACCTGCTCCGGTGAGCCCTCGAGTGGAACGCCTCAATCGCCTCTGGCTGCTGGGAACAGGGCAGGGAGACTCGCCCGCGCAGCTTCGACGCGCGCTGGGCAGACCGGCCAGTGTCGAATCCGAGCTGGTGCCCAATCGTCACGTCGAGGCCGAGGACACGCTCACGACGGTCACCTATCCTGGCAGGCGATTCCAGTTCCTGAAATCGGGTGCCAACGGACGCCAGTTCCTGATCCAGGCGGAGTTCAACGACGGCGATGTGCCGCTGGCGGGCGACCTCCGAGTGGGCCGAAGCGATGCCCCCGCGGTCCGGGCTGCGGTGGGCACCGAAGAGAGCATGCGACTCGCCGGTGACACGCTGATCCTCAGCTATCGGCGACCCGGGAGCGAGGTCGAGGACCGCATCGAGTTCGGCTTCCTCGCTGGCAGGCTCCTGCTGCTGCGGTGGTTGCCCTATGTGGATTAGGCACCGCGGGTCGCGGTCACTCCTGCTGGCCGCGGTCCTGCTGGGTGGGTGCGCGCTCGGCCCGCGCCGTATCGCACTTCCTCCGTCGGAATCGATCCCCGAACATCGCGCCCTCGAAGTGTGGCGGGACGGCAAGGTCAGCCAGCTTCAGCAGATCGTGTTCGACGTGGATTCGCTGCGCGGCCGCAGGGCGGGGACCCCCTCCGATTGTGATTCCTGCAGTGTCGCGGTGGCAATCGCGGCGATCGATTCGCTCCGGCTGGGACGGGACGAGCAGACCAGCCGCCTGCTGGTCGGGATTCCGGTGGCCGCCTTCGCGCTCGTCACCATGGTGTGGGGGATGAGCGCCACGGAGTGAACGTCGGTCTGGCGCCGCTCCCGGACGCAGCACATCTTCCGGGCGTTGCTCGTCGCCAACCCTGGAGCCCATCCATGCGTGCTTCAATTGCCCTGTTCTCGCTGGTCGCACCCGTCGCCTTGCTCGCCTGCCAATCCGGACCACCCACACCCGACGACAGCGCGGGGCCAGCCCCGGCTCCAGACCAGGTGGTGTGCACCATGGAGGCACGGTCGTCCATCTCCATCGCGGTGCTCGATGCCGCGACCGGTGACTCGCTCGGAGTGACGCCGACGGGCACCGTCCGGGACGGTTCGTTCGAGGAAGCGCTGCAGGCGTTCGGCAGTCAGCTGTCCGGTCCCTTTGAACGAAAGGGAACTTACGACGTGACGGTCACCGCCCCAGGCTACGCCAGCTGGGACACCACGGGCGTGGTGGTGACGGCCGACGAGTGCCACGTGCAGACGGTGCAGCTGACGGCGCGACTCGCTCCGGATGCCTGACCTCCGCCTCATCATCGACATAGGCGTCCCGGCCCGCACCGTCTTCCCGCTGGTGGCATCGGGCGACGGCTTCGCCCGCTGGTGGACCTCGGACGTGATCATCACCCCATCCGGGGCCACCGAACTGGGCTTTGATGGCCGCAGCACGATCTACCGGCTGCGGGCCGAAACCATGATGATCCCGGCGCACGCGGCGTGGTCGGTCGAGACCGGTGAGGAGTGGGCCGGGACGTCGATCGTCTTCGACCTCGCGCCAACCGACAGTGGATCTCGGATCACGCTGGTCCATGGAAACTGGCGCGAGCCCACCGATTTCTTCCACGCCTGCGCCGCGACCTGGGGCATGCTGCTGTACCGGCTCAAGGCCGCCGCTGAAGGCGACAACCCCGGGCCCTACTTCACCTGAGTCGGCGGGTGTGCATGGCTCCGCAAGGTCTCCGTCTCCTGCACTGGGGACACGCACCCGCGTCGGTTGAGGCGGGGGACGGACCAGCGGGTACATGGAGCTTGGTCGGAAGCCCGATTCATCCGGCGCGGGACCCCACTCCAAGGCACGACCAACGACGACTCCCCGGTGAGAAATCACCGGGGAGTTGTCTTTGCTACTACTATATGTCATCCAATCGCCGCTACTGACGCTGGCCCGGCAATGGATTATGGCGTATCATGCTCCATGACCTCCACCGCACCTCTGAGGCGTTCCCGGGATGAGCGCATGGTCGCCGGCGTGATTGGCGGCCTCGCCCAGTACTGGGGCAAGGACGCGACCACGCTTCGGGTCCTGTACGTCCTCCTCTCCATCCTGTCGGCGGCGTTCCCGGGCATCCTGGTCTACATCATTCTCTGGGTGATCATCCCCGAGGAGTCCCGTGCGTAGCAGTTTGCCGCCGATTGGGCCGGCGCTCGCCCAGATGTTGATCGTCGGGTTGATTGCCTGCGCCGGCACCGACGTCCGGCTGGCCATCGGCTCCGGTGTCATCGAGGGCGAAGTCCGCAGCTCGCAGGACGAGCCCGTGGCCGGGGCGCTGGTCAGCATCGAGGGCCGTCGCACTCCGTTCGGCAGCCCGGTGCTGGCCAGCCAGATCACCACCGATGCGGAGGGGCACTTCTCGGTCGCGCTCACCAGCGAGGATGTGGTCGATGGCGAAGTCCTGCTGGCCCTGAACATCGCGCCCGCGCCATCGAGTGGCCTCGCTGTCGCCGATACCACCAACATCGCACTTCACCTGTCGCCGGTCACGCCTCCTTCCGACACCACCAGGGTGACGGTGCGCCTGCCGTACCTCCCGGATTGATGCCGCCTCTGGACGTCAGTCACGTTTTCTTCGATATCGGCGGGGTGCTCGGTACCAATGGCTGGGACCGGGAGCAGCGGGCGCTCGCCCGCGAGCGATTCGAGCTCGAGGACGAAGTGGAGCGGCGCCACCAGGAGGTGGCCAGTGAGTTCGAAGTGGGCTACCTCAACCTGGAGGGTTACCTGGAGTGCACCGTGTTCTACCAGCCGCGTGCATTCACCCGGGACGAGTTCGCCGACTTCATGCGGGCGCAGAGCATTCCCGACGGGGAGGCGATTGCGCTGGCCCGCCGGCTGGCGCAGCGCACCGACCTTGCCCTGATGACCCTCAACAACGAGTCCGAGGCACTCAACCTCCATCGCATCGAGACCTTCGGGCTCCGCGACATCTTCAGCGCCTTCCTGAGTTCCTGCTGGCTGGGAGAGCGCAAGCCGACCCTGCGCTTCTTCCATCGGGCGCTGGCCCTGACGCAGGTGGTGCCCGCGCGAGGCCTCTTCATCGACGACCGCGAGCAGAACCTCGAGCCGGCCCGCCGGCTGGGCATGGACACGATCCTGTTCCGCGATGCCGCCCAGCTCGAGCGGGAGCTGGTGCAGCGATCCCTGCTGTAATCTCCCTTCGCGCCCTTCATACGCCGAGGCCCTGTGAGCGATCTGACCTGGACCGACCCGGAAGGTGTGATCTGGACCTTCGTCGAGCGTCCTCGCGCGCGACAGGGCGAACGCCAGGACTGGGTGATCCTGATCGCCCAGTCGGCGGACGACACTCGTATCGCCCGCTGCAGCCGACCGGACTGGACCGCCGGCACGGTGGACTTCGCCCGGCTGCTCGCGGACTCGGTCCCTGCGGGCGCTTCCCGGAAGGACGATGAATCGTAAATCAGGGGCGGCCGGACGGCCGCCCGGTGACAGCGAGAAGCAGGGGTAGGGATTGGAAACCACGGAGCCACGGAGACCACAGAGGAATCACGGAGAACCGGGAGGGGTTTCAGTGCTGACTGGAAAGCTGTCGCGGCGAGTTGGTCTCTCTACGCTTCTCCTGGTCCTGGGCGTCTGTGAGCTCAAGGCCCAGGTTGCGACGGTCGAGGACATACTGCCCGCCACTCTGGTGGACAGCCTGCGCGCCGAGCTGCTGGACACGATGGAGCAGGCCGGCGTCCCCGGCGTGTCCATCACGGTGGCGCGTGATGGCCGCATCCTCTGGAGCGAAGGGCTGGGCTGGGCCGACCTGGAACAGCGGGTGACGGTGACACCGCTGACCCGCTTCCGGGTCGGGAGCGTCTCCAAGTCGCTCACCAGCGCCGCGCTCGGCATACTGGTGGAGCAGGGGAAGCTGAACCTCGACCAGCCGGTGCAGCGCTACGTGCCGTCGTTCCCGGTCAAGCGCTGGCCCATCACCACCCGGCAGGTGGCGGGGCACATCGCCGGGATCCGGCACTACCGGGGCGATGAGTTTGCCCTCAACCGGCCCTTCCCGACAGTCAGCGACGGGCTCACCATCTTTGCCGACGACAGCCTGCTGTTCGAGCCCGGCACCGCGTATCGCTATTCGTCCTATGGCTACAACCTGGTGAGCGCGGTCATTGAAGGCGCCAGCGGCACGCCGTTCCTCGAGTACATGGACACGCACGTCTTCCGGCCGGCGGGGATGCGCCAGACCGCACCGGACTTCGTTGACAGCCTGATTCCGTTTCGGGCCCGCTGGTACAGCGGCGACCAGGACAGCGTCATCAACGCGACGTTCGTGGACAACAGCTACAAGTGGGCGGGCGGGGGATTCCTGTCCACCACCGAAGACCTGGTGCGATTCGGGTTTGCGATGCTGGACGACAAGCTCGTGTCGCGCGAGACCCGCGACCTGCTCTGGACCTCGCTCACGCTCAGGGACGGCAAGGCCACCGGCTACGGACTGGGGTGGAGCGTGGGGCAGGACCGGGCCGGCCGGCGCCGGGTGATGCACTCGGGCGGCTCGATGGGTGGCACGGCGTACCTGGTGATCTATCCCGACGAGCGGCTGGTGGTGGCACTTCTCGCCAACAGCGACCAGCCGCTGGTGGGCGTGACGCCGGGAATCGCGGCGCGGGTGGCGGATCAGTAGCTAGTGGGAAGTGGGAAGTGGGAAGTGGGAAGTGGGAAGTGGGAAGTGGGAAGCGAGGGATAATGCATCGCAGGACCTTGCTCGCATGGGCGGGCGCAGTATGCGCATCCAGGCAGGTGCGTGCCGCGCTGCCCCGACCCCTGCCGTCGCCGGCGCAGCTCCGCTGGCAGCGCGATGAGCGCGCGCTATTCGTCCACTTCACCGTCAACACCTTCACCGGCCGCGAGTGGGGCGACGGCACCGAGTCGCCCCAGCTCTTCAACCCATCGGCCCTGGATCCGCGCCAGTGGACCCGCATCGCGAAGTCGTCGGGGTTCCGCACCGTCATCCTCACCGCCAAGCACCACGACGGCTTCTGCCTCTGGCCCAGCAAGCTGACCTCGCACACCGTCGCCGCAAGCCCGTGGAAGCAGGGCACTGGCGACGTGGTGCGCGAGTTGGCCGACGCCTGTCGGGCCGATGGCCTGGGACTGGGGCTTTACCTCTCGCCCTGGGACCGGCACGAGCCCAGCTACGGCGACTCGCCCCGCTACAACGACTTCTACATCGGCCAGCTTACCGAGTTGCTGACCCAGTACGGGAAGGTCACCGAAGTCTGGTTCGATGGCGCCAACGGTGAGGGACCCAACGGCAAGCGCCAGGTATACGACTGGCCCCGGATCCACCGCACAGTGCGGGCACTGCAGCCAGAGGCGGTGATCTTCTCCGACGCCGGCCCCGACGTACGGTGGATTGGCAACGAGAAGGGAATTGCGGGCGAACCCAACTGGGCCAGCGTCGATCCCTCGACTGTACCGGTGCCGGGGCTGTCGGGCGAGGAAGTGATCCGCCAGTTGCAGCATGGCGACGCCCACGGTTCCGTCTGGCGACCGGGCGAAGCCGACGTGTCGATCCGGCCAGGCTGGTTCTGGCATCCGGAGGAGGACGCGAAAGTGAAGCCGGCGGCCGAGTTGCTCGACCTCTACCATCAGTCGGTCGGACGTAACGCGGGGCTGCTGCTCAACGT
>DASTUF010000055.1:0-7378 GCA_035759745.1 Gemmatimonadales bacterium | reverse complement strand
CGCCGCATACAACGCGGGCGCCAGCCGGGTCATCCGGTGGAAGGACAAGGGCGGGGCCGAGGACCCGGAGATCTTCACCGAGCGGATTCCCTACGTCGAGACCCGCGATTACGTGCGGATCGTGCTGCGGAACGCGGAACTCTATCGGGCGCTGTACGCTTGGCGCTCATCCGCGCGTGATTCGACCACGAAGACACGAAAGACGCGAAGAACAACAAAATCAACCACGGAGACACGGAGCACGCAGAGCTACACGGAGAACTGCCTTTGTTGTGGGTGCCGTTCCGAGGCAACGGCGCGTCCCGCGCATCCACAAAGGCAACAAAGCGATATCTCCGTGTTCTCCGTGGCTCCGTGGTTAATGCGGACCTTTCGTGTCCTTCGTGCCTTCGCGATGAAGAACCTCCCGAGCCAGGTCGCGGCGTGACCTCGGCGTCGAAGCCGGCGGCGGCTGGCACCGCGGCGGAAGCGATCCTCGACCGGATCCGCGAGCTGCTGATGGGCTTCGACCTCGACTGGCGGTGCACCTACCTCAATCGCAGCGCCCGCGAGTACGCGCAGATGCTGGGGCTGTCGGGTGACGCGCTGATCGGCCAGGTGGTGTGGGACGCCATCCCCGAGCTGCGGGATTCGCCTTTCTACCAGGCGGCGATACGTCCCGACCTCGGCACGGGCGACCAGGAACTCGAGGCGCTGATCCCCTCGCTGGGGCGGGTGCTGGCCGCGCGATTCGTGCGCACCGAGGAAGGCTTCGTGGTGCATGCGCGCGACGTGACCGAGCAGCGGCGGGGCGAAGCCGACGCGCGGCGCGAACGCGAGCTGATCCGGACCATCATGGCGCAGACGGGCGACGCGATCTACGCCAAGGACGCCGAGGGCCGCTACATGCTGCTCAGCGCGGGCGCACGCGCCGCGCTGGAGCGCGATGGAACCAGCATGATGGGCCGCACCGATGGCGACCTGCTGGCGCCCGAGTCGGCGGCACTGGTGCGGGCCCACGACCTCGAAGTGATGGCCACTGGCGAACCGCTGGGGGTCGAGGAAGTACTGCGCTTCCAGTCGGGCGAGGAGATCATTTTCCAGTCCTCCAAGGCGGCGCTCCATGCCGCCGACGGCACCATCACCGGCGTCATCGGGTTCTCCCACGACATCTCCGAGCGCAAGCGCGAGGAGGGCCGGCTGCGGCTGCTGTCCGAGGCGAGCCAGGCGTTTACATCCACGCTGCAGATGGAAGACATGGTCACCGCACTGGCGCGGCTGGTGGTGCCCGACGTGGCGGACTGCTGCCTGGTGGATCTGGTGCAGCCGGGCGGCGAGATAAGGCGAGTGCGCGCGGCGCACCGGGATCCGCAGGTCGAGCTTCAGCTGGAGGAACGGCTGCGGCGGATGCCGCCGCGTCCTGGCGGCCAGGACCTGATCAGCCAGGTGCTGGGCACTGCCGACGCGCGCCTGAGGACCCATCTCGCACCGGCGGACTGGGACCGATTTGCCGAGTCCGACGAGCAGCGCAGCATCTGGGCGCAGCTCGCGCCGGAGTCGCTGTTGTCGGTGCCGCTGGTGGCAGGCGGGGACGTGCTGGGGGCGCTGACATTGCTGCAGGGACCGGGCGGCCGTCGGCTGGGTCCGGCGGACCTCACGCTGGTGCAGCACCTGGCGGACCGGGCGGCGCTGAGCGTTGCCAACGCGCGGCTGTTCCAGTCGGTGCGCGACGAGCTGGCCCAGCGGGTGCGCGCCGAAGCATTGAGCATGCGGTGGTCGCACATCTTCGAGCATGCGAGCTGGGGCATCGCGATCGGCAGTGTGGCGGATCGCAAGTTCGAGCTGGTCAACCCTGCCTTCGCCGAGATGCACGGCTACACCCCGGATCAACTCGCCGGACAGCCGCTCGAGATCCTGACAGTTCCGGAGCAGCGGCCGCTGGTGCCGTCGCGAATCCAGGTGGCGATCGACCAGGGCCGGGTGGTGTACGAAGCCCGGCGGCTGCGGCGCGACGGCAGCACCTTTCCGGCCCGGGTAGAGGTGACAGCGGTGCGAAGCGAGATGGGCGACGTGCTCCATCTCGCCGCCAATGTGCAGGACCTGAGCGAGTGGCATCGGGCCGAGACCCAGGTGCGCGAGGCGCAGAAGATGGAGGCGCTGGGGCGGCTCGCGGTGGGGGTCTCGCACGACTTCAACAACATGCTGATGATCATCGTCGGGTTCGCCGACTTCCTGGCGTCGGCCATGTCGGAGGATGACGTGCGCCGGGGCGACGCCGTGGAGATCCGGAAGGCCGCCGAGCGGGCCGCGGCGCTGACCCAGCAACTGATGGCGTTCGGCCGCCCGAAGCCGCCGACTCCGGAATTGCTCGATCTCAATGAGGTGGTGGCCGGCATGCGGCGGATGCTCCAGCCCATGATGGGTGAAGCAATCACGGTGGAGCTCGACCTGGCGGAGGGGCTGGGCGGGATCCTGGCCGATCGGGGACAACTGGAGCAGGTGATCCTCAACCTGGCGCTCAACGCGCGCGACTCGATGCCCGGCGGCGGCGAGCTTCGGCTGCGAACCCGCGCCGGCGCCGGGCGCACGACGGCGCTGCTCGATGAGAGCGAGCCGGTGCTGGACGGCGGCAGGGCGGTGGTTCTGGAAGTGCGGGACACGGGTCACGGCATGGACGAGACCACCCAGGCACGAATCTTCGAGCCGTTCTTCTCCACCCGATCAGGCCGGGGCCACAGCGGGCTGGGGCTGGGACTGGCGGTGGCGTATCGCATCATGCGCCAGGCCGGAGGCCGGATCTGGGTGACCAGCGCGCCGGGAGAGGGCTCGACCTTTTCGCTCCGGTTTCCGGAAACGGAGCTGCCGGCTGTGCCGGCAGCACCGGCGCGGCTGGTGGCACCACGGGGCCGGGAGCAGATCCTGGTCGTGGAAGACGAGTCGCCGGTGCGCGAGCTGGTGCACCGGACGCTGGCGGATGCCGGCTACGCCGTGACCACCGCGGCCAGTGGCGAGTTGGCGCTGGAGCAGCTGGCAGGCGGAGTGGCGGGGGACCTGGTGCTGGCGGATGTGGTGCTGCCCGGAATCAGCGGCGGCGAGTTCGCGACCCGGCTGGCCGAGGTCGCACCGGGGCTCCCGGTGATTTTCATGTCGGGCTACGGCACCCAGGAGCTGGAGGCGCGCGGCTTCACACCCAGGGAAGGCGCCTACCTGCAGAAGCCGTTTTCGGCCGAGCGCCTGTTGCAGCAGGTGCGCGCGGTGCTCGATGCGGCTGATCCCGGTGCGCATCGTGCCTGAGTATCTTCCTTGCCGTCCCATACGGAGTCATTCATGCAACGGATCCTGAGCCTGGCGGCCGCGATGGTGCTGCTCGCCGGGTGCGAACCGGAGTACGCCGACGCGTCCGCTCACAGTGCCGCGGCGGAAGCCCACCACGAGGATCTGGGCGGCGCGGACCCGACGGCGATTTCGGGGCGGGTCAAGGACTCGACCGAGAACTCGATTCACCACAACCGGGCCGACGGCAATGCCGGCCGGCCGGATGACGGGCCAGGTGCACCGGCGCCGAGCCCGGGCCAGCCCACGACGGACTCCCACTCGGAGCACTGAGCATGGCGGGGCCGAGGAGCCCCTCACGCGGCGGGCTGCCGAACCTGAGGCGACTGCTCACCTGGCTCTTCGCGGGCCGGGCGCTGCTGGCGTTCGGGACCATGGTGGCCGCGGCGCTGATCTGGACCAGCCGACCCGACGTCGCCTTCCTGGTGGCGGTGGGCGTGGTGCTGGCGCTGCTGATCACCGCCTACGGCATCTGGGTCATCAATCAGCGCCACCGGTATCCGGGTCCGGTCTTCCTGACGTTCCAGCTGCTGGCCGATCTCGGCCTCATCATCGCGCTGGTTCATGTGGTAGGGCCGGAAGGCAGCATCGCCCCGGCGCTGTACGTGCTGCTGATCGCTACCTACGCGGTCCTGATGCCGTTCCGGTTCGGGATCGCCATGACGGCCATGGCGTGCGCCGTCTTCGTGGCCGACATGTGGCGACATACCGGCCCCACGGTGGCGATGCTGCTCCACGTGGTCGTCTTCCTGACCGTGTTCGTGGTGGTGGCGGTGCTGGGCGAGCGGCTGCGCGAGGCGGGCGAGGAGCGGCAGTCGCTCACCAGCGAGCTGCGGCGGGTCCGGTACGAAGCCGAAGTCATCCTCCGCAACATCCACAGCGGCGTGCTGACGGTGGCATGGGACGGGAGCCTGGTGTACGCCAATCCCACCGCGCAGCAGCTGCTCGGCTTCGAGCGGACTCCGGTGCCGGGGGAGACGCTGATGGAGATGCTGCAGCGGCGCGCGCCCGGGCTCCGCGATGCTGTGGCCGCGGGGTTGACGCAGGGGCGGCGGATCCGGCGGGGCGAGGCGCTGGTCGAGCGGGGTGACGGGCAGTTCCCCATCGGGCTCAGCACCACCACCTTTCGCCCAGGGCCGGGCACCCAGGCGTCGGTCACCGCGGTCTTCAGCGACATCTCGGATTCGAAGCGGCTGGCCGAGCTGCACCTTCGGACCGAGCGGCTGGAAGCGGTCGCGGCGCTGAGCGCGTCGCTGGCGCACGAGATCCGGAACCCGCTGGCCTCAATCCGCAGCTCAGTGGAACAGCTCGCGCGGGGTGCGCACGCCGGTGACGACGAACGCACGCTGGCCGCACTGATCGTCCGGGAAAGCGAGCGGCTGAGCCGGCTGCTGAGTGAATTCCTGGACTTCTCCCGGGTGCGGGCCACCCGCTCCGAGCCGGTGGATGTGCATGCGGTGGCGTCGGCCGCGGCCGGTGTGGTGCGGGCTCATCCCGACTGCCCCGCCGGCACCCAGCTGCTGGTGGAAGGCGAGCACGTGATGCTCATGGGAGACGAAGACCTGCTCCACCGGAGCCTGGTCAACCTCATCATGAACGCGGTGCAGGCGGCGGACGAGGAGGCGGTGCAGGTAGTGGTCTCGGTGGCCGCCGTCGACGCGTCGCAGGCACCCCGCGACCTGCCGGCGGACCGGGCGGTGCGGATCAAGGTCAGCGACACCGGGCCCGGCATCCCGGACGACATCCGGGAACGGCTGTTCGAGCCGTTCGTGACCCGGCGACGGGGCGGCACCGGGCTGGGGCTCGCCATCGTGCAGCGCGCGGTCGAGGCCCACCGCGGGCTGATCTTCGCGGAATCGGCGCCGTCCGGCCAGGGCCCTGGCCACGGCACCACGTTCACCATCTACCTGCCCGACCCCCGGGTGGCAGAGGACGATTCATGAGCCAGAAGCCGAGCGTGCTGATCGTCGACGACGAGTCAGGCATCCTGGATACGCTGCGCATCCTTCTGCGGAACGAGGGATTTGAGGTGACCACCGCGCAGGGCGGCCGGGCGGGGCTGGAGCAGATCCGATCGGGCAATCACGAGATCATCCTGACCGATGTCCGCATGCCGGGAGTGGGAGGGCTGGAGATTCTGCAGGCGGCCAAGGAACAGGACGTGATGACGCCGGTCATCCTGATGACGGCGCAGGCCGACCTCCGAAGCGCCATCGACGCGCTCAACGCCGGGGCCTACTACTACATCCAGAAGCCGTTCAGCAACGACGAGCTGGTGGCGATCATGCGCCGGGCCAGCGAGTATCGCGCAGTGCGGGTGGAGAACAAGCAGCTGCGGCAGGAAATCCGGCGGCGCGACCGGAGCACCTCGGCGGAGCGGCCGATCGGGAAGTCGCGGCGGTTCGTGGAGGTGCTGCGGCTGGCGGAGCACGTGGCGCCGACCGACTCGACCGTGCTGATCGCGGGCGAGAGCGGCACCGGCAAGGAGGTGGTGGCGCGGTACATCCACAACCTCTCGACCCGGTCGGACGGTCCGTTCATGTCGATCAACTGCGGCGCGCTGCCGGAGAACCTGCTGGAGAGCGAACTGTTCGGGCACGTGAAGGGGAGCTTCACCGGCGCGGTGCGCGACAAGCAGGGGCTGTTCGCGGCGGCACGGGGCGGGAGCTTCTTCCTGGACGAGGTGGGCGAGATGCCGCCGTCGCTCCAGGTCAAGCTGCTCCGGGTGCTGCAGGAGCGGGAAGTGATCCCGGTGGGCGCCACCGAGTCGATCCCGGTGGACGTGCGAATTCTCGCCGCCACCAACCGGAACCTGGAGGAGGAAATCCGGCGGGGGAACTTCCGGTCGGACCTGTTCTACCGGCTCAACGTCATCGCGCTGGACCTGCCGCCGCTGCGAGAGCGGCGGGACGACCTGCTGCATCTCATCGAAGCCATCCTCAACCGGCTGGCGGCGGAGGGGGGCGGGGAGACCCGGGCGCTGGCGTCGGAGGCGCTGGATGCGGTGATGGTGTACGACTGGCCCGGCAACGTGCGCGAGCTGGAGAACGCGCTGGAGCACGCGGTGGTGCTGAGCCGGGGCAACCTGATCGAGGGCTCGGCGCTGCCGGAGCGGATCACCACCCGGCGCAAGGAACCGCTGGTGGCGGAGCGGTCATACAAGAACCCGGCGCTGGACGTGATCGAGCGGGCCTACATCATGTGGGTGCTGCAGGCGGAGGGCGGGAACAAGACCCGCGCCGCCGAGGTGCTGGGGATCGACCCGTCGACGCTGTACCGGAAGCTGAGTCGGTATGAGGAGACGGCTGGGCGGGTGGACAGCTAGACGGCTAGACGGCTAGACGGCTAGACGGCTAGACGGCTAGACGGCTGGGATTAAGGGGATTCTGACTCGCAGATTTCGCAGATTTGGGAACTGCGATTAGCACAGATTAGTTCGTTGCAGGCCTCGACTCCGCGCCCCAGGCAGACTGGGGCGCGGTTGTTTTTGTGGGAGCTCGGCCACCCGCCTGCGCACCTGACCCGGTTCGGCGCACGGGACCCCGCGGTACTCCCACAAAAACACAAGCGCGGTGGCTGCGGGGAGCGACGCGACGTGTACTGACTCGGGCTTCATTTGCGTCTATCGCAGTTCCCGAATCTGCGAAATCTGCGAGTCAGAATCCCCTCAATCAGTAGCTGAATCCCCGAAATCCGTGGATGCGCATTCCGCGGGTCCGGCCTGCGTCGGGGCGGCACCACATCTGCCAGTTGAATTGCCTACCGTGGCTCCTGGGGCGATCGGGGCCGGTCCGCTCTTGCAAAATCCTTGTGCCCGGCGGTGATCGGGAGCGCGCAAAGAATGGCGCTCAACCGCGTAACCGCATGTTGTGATGGCACTTGGCCCGCACTCGGCGATACTGGCACACCGGTTGCCCCTCGTTCGCGCCGGACGGACTCGACACTCTCTCTCGGTTCGTTAGGCAAACGGCAGGCACTCAACAATCGGAGGTAGGGCACCATGATGAACCGCAAGGGCTTCACGCTCATCGAGCTGCTGATCGTGGTCGTGATCATCGGCATCCTG
>DASTUF010000054.1:0-109791 GCA_035759745.1 Gemmatimonadales bacterium | reverse complement strand
AGAACACGGACGCGAGAATCGTAACAGCCCAGAAGATCACGAACTCGATCGGGTCCAGGCCGAAGGTGCGCTTCCAACTCATCGGGGCGTCGCTTCCGGCCGCGGCAACTGGGCCGGATTGCGCTGCTCGGCCAGCAGCCGTTCAGCAAATTCCAGTCGCTCTTCCAGCTGGGCGACCACGTCGCGGTCGTACTCCAGCTGCTCGAGGCGATCCGCCAGGGCCCTGACACCGCCTGGGGGGGTGTCTGCCGGGTTGCCGAGCCGCTTGTTGCGGCGGGTGACCCAGAAAGTCGAGGCCGCTATCGCTCCGAAGCCTGCACTTACCGCCATGCCGAGCGCGATCGCGGGTTCCTCGTCCAGGGCGATGAGCAGGAAGAAGATGAAGGCCAGCGAAAGCACGCCGGTGATCCCGACGAGCACCCGCGCCGCCGAACGATCGCTCGAGTCGCTCACGGTGCGCCCTCCCGCAGCCGGGCCGGCTCGCGCTGGGCCAGCAGCCGTTCGGCGAAGTCCACCCGCTCCTCCAGCTCCAGCAGCCGGGGGTGCCCTTCCTCCAGCTGGGCAATGCGGGCGCGCAACTCTTCCAGCTCGGCCCGGGCCACGTTGTCCATTCCTCCGCGCCCTTCGATCCGGCGGGCGAAAGCGCGCAGCAGCGGATAGAGCACGATCGTAGCCGCGGCCAGCGCCGCCAGCACGATCATGAAGATGACCTGCGGCGGCATCCCGTCGAAAGGCGACGGCCCGGTCTGCACTATCACCTGGGGGATCTCGGGCACCGGAGGAATCTGGACATCAACTTGAATCAGCATCACAGATCTCCGGCTGGGCGGCCACCGCCCAGGTGCAGCGAGTCCGCCTGCTGCGTGAGCATTCGCTCGGTGAAGTCGAGCCGCTCTTCCAGTTCGGCCAGGCGCTGGCTCGACCCCGCCACCTGGTCGGTGGTGAGACCCAGCTCCTCCAGCCGCGCGAGCCGCTCTTCGACATCCTGCCCCGGCGCGGCGTGCCTGCCCGCCAGGCGATGAGCGAGGGCATTCACCAGCGGCCGCAGCACCACCACGATGAACGCCACACCCACCGCCCCCATCGCGAGCATCATGGCGAACTCGCCGGCCTCACTCATGACGACCGTTCCCGCCCCTCGCCGGCCAGCGGCAACGGGTCGGCCCGCTGGGCCAGCATCCGCTCGGTGAAGTCCTGCCGCTCCTCCATTTCCAGCAAGCGGTTCCGCAGGTCATCGAGCTCAGCGAACAGTTCCGGCGGGAGCACGGACTGCTCACCCGCACGGCCGGAGAGCCGCTCGGCGAATGCCTTCCCCATGGGCGATCGCAATGCCAGCCCCACGATCAGCACCGACATCGCCCAGATCGGTATGGACGCGGGGCCCATGACCGCCGAGGCGGCCGCGAGCGCACCGAACAGCCCCATACCTGCCAGGCCGATGCCGACGAAAGCCGAGCCGACCCACTCGTTCTTGTCGCTCATGCGTTCTCCCGATTGCGATCAGCGAGCAGCGGCGCCGGCTCACGCTCGCGGGCCAGCAGCCGCTCCGCGAAATCGACACGCTCTTCCAGTTCCGGCATCCGGCTCACCGCATCGCGCAAGGCATCCACTTCGCTGCGCAGGGCATCGACCTCGGCCAGCAGGTCGGGATCACCGGTGGGCCGGGGGCCAAGGCGCTGTCCCATCCGCTTGGCGACCGGCAGCATGACGTAGAACAGCAGCATCGGCATTCCCAGCACCACTGCCATGACGCCGGCAAACTGGAGGATGTCGCCCACGTCAGGCCCCCAGCTCCGGGGTCTCGCGCTGCTTCGCCAGCAACCGCTCGGCGAAGTCTACCCGCTCGTTGAGTTCCGCTAACTCGCCCCGAAGCTGTTCGACCTCCTCATACAGTGCCGGGTCGATGGCATCCCGGGGCTGCACCCCGTAGCGAATGCGATCGGTCAGCGCCCGGCCCATCGGAGTGAATGTGAAGCCGATGAGGCCCGGAACCCCGAAGATGAAGATGATGGCGAGCACGTCCTCCACCGGCGCCGTCCTTTCGGTCCAACGCAGCCCTGACGGGCCGCTCCCGCCCTTCTACGGCCGGGAGCGACTCGATGTTTCAGTTGGGGACGGTCAGACCAGTTCGACTTCCTGGATTGCGCCAAGGGAGATGGCGATCTCGGAGTCGTCGATGCCCCGCGGCCGCAGATAGACCTCATGGGCCGTCACATGGGTATCCACGCTGGTCGGCACGCCAACCACTTCCTGCTTGTCGCTGGTGAGGATCCGGACCACCTGATCGTGATCGCCCGCAAAGCCCAGCAGCGAGATGATCTCGTCGTAGTGCATGGAGTCGCCTCCCGTGCAAGCGGTATCTCGAATCTAGCTCAGAATGTCAGCGCGGGCGATTCCGGCGCCGCCAAATGCTCGTCCAGGTAGCGGGTAATCAGCTCGAACAGGTGGCGCCGGGTGTTCCCCCCGAAAATCCCGTGGTTGCGATTGGGATACTCCATCAGCTGGAAGGGCTTGTTGGCCCGCACCAGCGCATTGACGAGCGCCTGGGAGTTCTGGTAGTGCACGTTGTCGTCGCCGCTGCCATGGACCAGGAGCAGATCGCCCCGCAGGCTATCCACGTACGTCAGCGGTGATCCGGCGTCGTAGCCATCCGGGTTGTCCTGGGGCAGGCCGTTGTAGCGCTCGGTGTAGATGTTGTCGTAGTACTTCCAGTGGGTCACCGGCGCGACCGCCACCGCCGCCCGATAGACGTCCGGCGCCTGGAACAGAACGTTCAGGCTCATGAACCCGCCGTAACTCCACCCCCAGATACCCATCCGGGTGGAGTCCACATACGGCAGCCTCCCGAACGCTGCGGCGGCCCGGGCCTGGTCCTGGGTCTCGATCACGCCGAGGCGGCCGTACACGATCTTGCGGAAGTCGCGTCCGCGCGTGTTGGTGCCCCGGTTGTCGACGCTCGCCACGATGTAGCCCTTCTGGGTGAGCATCAGGTGCCACAGATAGTTGGAGCCCCCCCACGCGTCGAGCACCGTCTGGGAACCGGGTCCGCCGTACACATGGAACAGCACTGGATAGCGCCTGGACGGATCGAAATCTGCCGGCTTCATGACCCAGGCGTTGAGCTCGATGCCGTCGCCGATGTCGATGGCGGTGAACTCGGCCGGTCCGCGGGCCAGCCGCTCCACCCGGCCACGAAGCGTCGCGTTGTCGGCGAGGGAGCGGATCGTGCGGTGGTCCGGCAGCTGGACCAGGTCGGTTGCGGGCGGAAGCCCGAACGCCGAATGGACGTGGAAGGCGTGGGTGCGATCCGGCGACAGCTCATAGGAGTGCGTCCCGCCCTGCCTGGCCGGCGTGAGCCGCTCGGGCTGGCCCCGCCCGTTGAGCCGGGCACGATAGAGGTACCGCTGGGCCGGATTGTCGGGCGAGGCGATGTAGTAGAGCCACCCACCCCTGGCGTCGACGGACTCCACCGACACCACGTCGAACTCTCCAGGCGTCAGGAGCCGGACATCGGAACCGTCGCGGGAGACAGAGTACACATGCTCCCAGCCATCGCGCTCGCTGACCCAGGTGAAGCGGCGGCCGCCGTCCAGCCACTCCAGGGCGTCCACCACATACACCCATGCGGAGTCGCGCTCCACCAGCACCGTGGTCACAGCGCCGGTACGGGTGTCGCCCAGCAGCACCCGGTTGGTGTTCTGCAGCCGGTTGAGGTACTGAACCACGACTTCGCTCGAATTGGCGGCCCAGTCCATGCGCGCGGGATAGTTGTTGCGCGGATCGCCCTCGAGCGCGAGCCAGGTGGTCGGCCCGCCGTGAGCGTCCACCGCGCCGATGCGAGCGGCCGAGTTGGCCTCGCCGGCCTTGGGGTACTGGATCGGGGTGACGACGGGATAGAGCGAATCGGTGAAGTTGATGAGCGTGAAGTCGCGGACACTGTCGGCCACCAGCTGCCAGAACGCGATGCGAGTGCCGTCCGGACTCCAGCGCCATCCGTCGCGCAGGCCGAACTCCTCCTCGTAGACCCAGTCGAAGGTGCCGTTGATGACCGTGCGCGACCCATCGGACGTGAGCCGGGTGATGGCGCCGGACTCGAGATCCTCGACATAGATGTCGTTCTCGCGGACATACCCCACTCGCCCGCCGTCGGGGGAGAATTTGGCGAACATCAGCGACGACTCGGGCGCATCGCCGCCCAGCTGCCGCAGCCGGCCGCTGTCGCGGTCCAGCACCCAGTAGTCGCCGCGGGTATTGTCGCGCCATACCGGACGGCTGTTGGTGAAGACGAGGAGGTGGCTGCGATCCGCCGACCATTCGTAGTCCTCGACCTCCAGCGCGGCGGTGTCGCCGGGCGGCATGAGCACCGAGCCCGACACCAGCACCTCGCGGCTGCCCCGCCCCGTATCGTACCGGACGATGTCGCGCCCGTTGCCAGTGTCCGCCCGCTCCAGGGTGGTGTAGGCCTTGCCGTCCTCGATCCAGCGGGCCGGCCCGAAGCTCTGCCCGGCGAACTCGCGGCTGGAATTGATCCGGGAAAGCGTCAACAGGCTCGAGTCGGCCACCGGGTCCGGTTCCTGGGCCAGGAGCACGCCGGGAGCGAGCAGCAGGAAGAGCGCGGCGAGGGATCGCCGGCGGGACGAAGCTGGCAGCATGGCAGTCAGGGTCGAGGTGGGGTGCGGGAACGTCGTACGAGGCACTACTCGGCTGGGGCAGGATCGGTTTCGTCATTCATGTAGTACGACAGCGCTCCCGACGGACAGGCCTTGACCTGGGCAACGATGTCCTCGGTCGAGGCACCATCGATGGCTATCCACGGCCGCTTGGACGGGTCGAACACCTGCGGCAGCCCCATGAAGCAGATGCCGGTGTGCTGGCAGATGGACGGTCTCCAGACCACCGTCACTTCGCCGTTGGAATACTTCCTGGTGAAGCTGTCTCGCATGCCCTGAAGGGTGGCATGGGGGACGCGGGGGCGCAACGGCGAAGCAGGGCAGTCAGGCGCTGCGCAGTGAAGCGGAATCGGGCCGCCTGCCGTCGAGCACTCGCCGGAGGAAGGCGCCCGTATGGCTTTCGGGCACTGCCGACACCTGCTCGGGGGAGCCGGCGGCGACCACCTGTCCGCCGGCATCGCCGCCTTCCGGTCCGAGGTCGATGATCCAGTCGGCGGTCTTGATGACATCGAGGTTGTGCTCGATGACCACGACGCTGTTGCCCTTCTGCACCAGCCGGTGCAGCACCTCGAGCAGCAGGCGGACATCCTCGAAATGGAGTCCGGTGGTGGGCTCGTCGAGGATGTACAGCGTGCGGCCGGTGTCCCGCTTGGAGAGCTCGGCCGCGAGCTTGACCCGCTGCGCCTCGCCGCCCGACAGCGTGGTGGCCGACTGACCCAGGTGGATGTAGCCGAGTCCGACGTCATTGAGCAATTCCAGCTTGTCCGCGATGCGACGCTGGTTGGCGAAGAACTCCAGCGCATCGGCCACAGTCAGGTCGAGGACGTCGGCGATGCTCTTCCCCTTGTAGCGCACCTCGAGGGTCTCCCGGTTGTAGCGCCGCCCCTTGCACACGTCGCAGGGCACGTACACGTCGGGCAGGAAGTGCATCTCGATCTTGACCAGGCCATCGCCCTGGCACGCTTCGCAGCGACCGCCCTTCACGTTGAACGAGAAGCGCCCGGGTCCATATCCGCGCAGCTTGGCCTCGGGCAGCTGGGTGAAGAGTTCCCGAATGGGCGTGAACAGCCCGGTGTAGGTGGCGGGGTTGGAGCGCGGCGTGCGACCGATGGGACTCTGGTCGATGTCGATGACCTTGTCGAGGTGGTCGAGTCCCTCGATGCCACGATGGGCACCGGGCAGCACGCGCGCGCGATAGAGGTGCCGCGCCAGTGACTGGTAGAGGATGTCGGTGACCAGCGTCGACTTGCCGGATCCGGATACGCCGGTCACGGCCACGAAGAGTCCCAGCGGGAACTCGACCGACAGGTTCCGGAGATTGTTGGCGGTGGCGCCCACCACACGCAGCATACGCGCCGAATCGGCCTGGCGCCGGACAGCCGGCACCGGCACCCGGAGGTCGCCCCGCAGGTACCGCCCGGTCAGCGATTCGGGCGCCGCGACCAGGTCGTCGACTCCACCTTCGGCGATGACCTGTCCTCCCAGGCGTCCCGCACGGGGGCCAAGGTCGATCACGTGGTCGGCGGCGCGGATGGTGTCTTCGTCGTGCTCGACCACGATGACGGTGTTGCCCAGGTCGCGAAGTCCCCGCAACGTGCCCAGCAGGCGCTCGTTATCGCGCTGGTGCAGGCCGATGCTGGGTTCGTCGAGGATGTACAGCACGCCCACCAGCCGCGAACCGATCTGGGTCGCGAGCCGGATGCGTTGCATCTCGCCGCCCGAGAGCGACGTGGCCCCTCGGCCCAGCGTCAGGTAGCCCAGGCCCACATCGACCAGGAAACGCAACCGGTCGCCCACCTCCTTGAGGATCGGGCCCGCGACGTCCGGGTCGATGCCGCCGCGTCCCACCGGAAGTTGCGCGAAGAACTCCACCGCCCGCTCGACCGGCAGCTCGACCACATCGCCGATGCTGGTGCCGCCCACCAGGACCGACAGGCTCTCTGGCCGGAGCCGCCGTCCGCCGCAGGTCGGGCATGGCATCGCCACCATGAACTCCTCGTACTGCTGCCGCAGCGAGTCGCTACTGCTCTCCTGGTAGCGACGCTCCACGTTGCTGAGGATGCCTTCCCAGCTGGTTTCGTGCTCCGACTTGGAGCGCGACGCCTCGGTGCGGAACTTGAGGGTGCCACTCATGCCGTGGAGCAGGCCGTGCCGCGCTGCATCGGAATAGCTCCGCCACGGCTTGGCCGGATCGAACTCGAGTGCCTGCGCCAGCACCGGCAGCACAACTTTTCGGAGGTAGCCCGTCGGTTCGCCCCACGGAAGCACCACGCCTTCAAGGATCGAGATGCTCGGATCCCCCAGGATGAGCGCCTCATTGACCTTTTTCCGGGTGCCAAGACCGTGACACTCGGGGCACACGCCGTAGGGCGAGTTGAACGAGAACTGGCGCGGCTCGAGCTCGGCCATCGACAGTCCGCACACCGGGCACGCGAGCCGCTCGGAGAACAGCACCGATGCTGGCTCGCCGGCGGCGCCCTTGCTGCCGTGCCGGATGACCTCGACGATACCGTCGGCTTCCCGCAGCGCGGTCTCGATGGAATCATTGAGGCGCCCCCGGTCGGCAGCCTTCACCACCAGGCGGTCCACCACCAGTGCGATATCGTGGTTCTGGCGCCGGTTGAGCTTCGGGACGTCACCGAGGTCGTACACTTCACCGTCCACCCGGGCGCGCACGAAGCCGCGGCGGCGGGCGTCATCGAGCAGGTCGCGAAACTCTCCCTTCCGGCCACGCACCAGCGGGGCCAGCACCTCGATCCGGGTGCCTTCGGGCCATGCCAGCACGGCGTCGACGATCTGTGATGCGCTCTGGCGCGAGATGGGTGCGCCGTCGTTGGGACAATGCGGCACACCGACGCGGGCCCAGAGCAGCCGCAGGTAGTCGTACACTTCAGTGACGGTGCCGACCGTGGAGCGCGGATTCTGGCCGGTGGTCTTCTGCTCGATCGAGATGGCCGGTGAAAGCCCCTCGATGGCATCGACGTCGGGCTTCTCCATCAGGCCGAGGAATTGGCGGGCGTAGGCCGACAGCGACTCGACGTAGCGACGCTGGCCTTCGGCGTAGATCGTGTCGAAGGCGAGCGAGGATTTGCCCGAGCCGGAGAGCCCGGTGATGACGGTGAGGCGGTTCCTCGGTATGGAGACCGTGATATTCCGGAGGTTATGCTCGCGGGCACCGCGTACGACAAGGTGTTCCTGGGCCATAGCCCCGAAAGCTACCCGAAGGGAGAATCTGCTTCAACCCGGCTAGTTTCTCCTGTCGTACCATCCAGCTTCCCGCAGGGCCGGAGCATCATGTCAAGCAAAGATCTGCCCGCCGAGGGCTCCCCTCGCGCCGGCGTTGAACAAATGTTCGAGCAGGGCGAACGCGCCTGGCGCGAAGGTCGCTACCGCGAGGCCATCCGTGCCTTCCGTGAGACACTGGCCCAGGCACCGGGGCATGTGGAGGCGAGGCTGGGACTGGCCCATTCGCTGGAGGGCGACGACAACCTCGACGCCGCCGTTGCCACGCTGAGCGAAGCAATCGCCGCCTCCCCCGACCAGACCGAGTACCTGGCGCTGAGGGGCGCTCTCCAGGCGCGGCTGAACCGTCTGACCGAGGCGGAGGAAGACCTTCGGCGGGTGCTGCGACTGCATCCGGCGCACGGGCCGGCCCTGGTCGAGCTGGGCGACGTGCTGCTGCGCCGTGGCCGCCCGGTGGAGGCGGTCGAGGCATTCAGCCGTTCGCTGGCGGTGCAGCCGGACCGCCCCGGCATGCAACTCCGCCTGGGCGACGCGCTCAACCGGGCCGACCGCCTGGAGGATTCGGCGGTGGCGCTGGAACGTGCGCTGGCCGAGGAGCCGGACAACCGGCGGGCCTGGCACCTCTACGGCAGGGTGCTCGACCGCCTCGAGCGTCCCGATGATGCGGTACGTGCCTACCGACGGGCCCAGGGGATCGACGTGTGATCGAATGCATCGTGGATGACCTCGCCTTCGTGAAGGCGGATGCCGTGCTGCGTCCGGCGGACGCGTTGCTGGAGCCGATCACCGCCGCCGCGATCGCGCTCGACCGGCAGGCGGGCGCAAGCTTTGCAGAGCAGCGGCGGCTCGGCGCACCGCTCGAGGCCGGCGCCGCCGTGATCACCCCGGCAGGCGAGCTGGCGGCCGATTTCGTGCTTCATGTGGTCCTTCAGGACCGTGAGCAGGAGGCCTCGCGAGAGACTGTACGCCGGGCGCTGCGGTCGGCCTGGCAGCGAGCTGCCGAATGGGGCCTTGCCCACGTGGCCGCTGCGCCGCTGGGCGCAGGGCCCGGACTCCTCGATGTCGACGATGCGGCTGCGCTCATGGCGGAGACACTGGCCGAGCGCTCCTCGCCGCTCAAACTGACCCTGGTGGTTGAGCGGGAGCGGGAGCGCGAGATGGTCGAAGCGGTAATCCGTCGGTTTATCGCATGAAGCCACGCAAACTGCACGTTGCCGGCGCCCTGGTGCTGGCGGCGTGGGTGGCGTCGCTGGGCTGGCTGGTGCGCCGGGAGTACTTCACCACTGGAAGGGCGCCGGGCGAGCGCGCGCTATACGCGCTGGTGTCACCCGAGACCCATTTCTTCCGGGTCTTCCAGGGCTCCCAGCCGGTCGGGTACGCATCAGTATCGGTGGACACCTCGGCGACAGGGGTCCGCGTCTCCGAGCGATACCACCTCGTGCTGGGCGAGGGCGCCCAGTCCCGAAACGTCCGCTACACGCTCGACACCGAACTCTCCCCTTCCCTGACACTGCGGCACTGGATCGCGACCCTGCGGGGCGATACCCCGCCCTATCAGGTCTCCGGCACCATGGGTGACTCCGGACTCGCGGCCGTGGTCCTCACCGAAGACAGCGCCACCCATCGTGCGCGACTGCGGGTGGGTAATGCCCTGCCCCTGGCACCCTGGCTGGTACGGCTGGCAGCGACCAGGCGCCTCCAGCAGTCGCCCGAGGTGAGCGCGCGGCTGCTGGACCCGCTGACGGCAACTCCGGGCGTTGAATCGCTGCGGCTCAGCGGGCAGTTTGTGGCGTATCCTGTGGACAGCGCTCAGTACGTCGGCGCCGCCGATCGGTGGGAGCCTGCACGGCACGATACCGTCACCGCCTGGGCGCTCCGGGCCGACCCGTCGAAGAGCAACCTGCGAATGTGGGTAGACGGCAACGGGCACCTGCTTCGCGCGCTGCTTCCCAATGGACTGGTGCTCGAGCGGACCGCATTCGAGATCGCCCAGCTCAACTTCAGCGACGGCAAGGCCGAAGCGGTCAGGCTCCAGGGATTCGATGCCGTCCCTCAGTCATCGCCGGAGCCATCGGAAGCGGACACGCGGCCGACGCTGCTTGCGGCTGCTCCGGATTCGCTGGTCCGCGCCAACGCCTCCGCCGCAACGGCGGCCGCCGTCAGCCGGGCCGACACCCTTCGGTCGCTGGCACGCTCCACGGCGCGGGAATTCCCCGGGCGCGAGTGGCTCCAGTCCCGGCGCTTCGTGGCGATGGCGCGTTCGCTCGGTATCCCCGCACGCCTCACGGGTGGCGCGCTCGCGCGTGACGGTGCGTGGACCATGGGCTGCTGGGCGGAGGCGTGGGACGAGGGGTGGCGCACTGTTGACACGCAGGCGGGCGACCTGCGACCCGAAGCCGGCCAGCACGGCCTGGCGTTCGGCATCGCCTGCCTGCCCATCGAGTACGAGCCGCTGGTCCACCTGCTGCCGGGACCCCAGTCATGATCGAGGTCGTGAATCTGGTGAAGCGCTACGGGAAGTTCACCGCGGTGGACAACCTCTCCTTCACCGTTCCGCCAGGGACGCTCTACGGCTTCCTGGGCCCCAATGGCGCGGGCAAGACCACGACGATGCGCATGATCGCGCAGATCCTGCGTCCCACCAGCGGCGACATCCTGATCGGCGGCGTGCCGACCTGGGAGAAGCCGCAGGTCATCAAGCAGATGATCGGCTACATCCCCGACCGCCCCTACGTCTACGACAAGCTGACTGGCGCCGAGTTCGTCCGGTTCGTCGCGGCGCTGTATGGCCAGGAGGGGAGCACCGTCGAGCGCCGGATGAACGAGCTGCTCGAGGTATTCGAGCTGACGCCGTGGCGGGACGAGCTGACCGAATCCTACAGCCACGGGATGCGGCAGAAGCTGATCATCGCGAGCGCCTTTGCCCACCGACCCGAGGTGATCGTGGTGGACGAACCGATGGTGGGGCTCGACCCCAAGAGCGCACGAACGCTGAAGGATCTGTTCCGCGAGTACGTCGGCCGGGGTGGTACCGTGCTGATGAGCACGCACACGCTGGAAATCGCCGAGGGGATGTGCGACCGGATCGCGATCATCCAGCGGGGACAGCTGCTGGCCGAAGGGACCATGGCGGAACTTCGGGCCCAGTCGGCGTCGGGTGACGAGAGTCTGGAAGCGCTGTTCCTGCGGCTGACGGGCGGGCTGCGCGAGACCACCATGGACGCGCTTTTCGATGAGTGAGGTGCTGCCCGTCGCGCTCCGGCTGCCGCCACCGCAGCCGTCGCTCGGCCAATTGCTCACGCCCAAGTGGAGGAGCGCGCTGGCGCGTTCCCGCAGCGAGGAGCGCGGCCGAGGTGCCCGGTTCCTGCTGTTCGCCCTGGTGGGGGCGGTGTTCTGGACCGCGGCCTTCGGCATCTGCTACCGGGTGCTGCGCTACGTCAGCACCCAGGAGATCGGTGTGCTGCTGGCGTCGAAAATGCTCGGTATCATCTTCCTCGCCTTCGCCGCGATCCTGCTGCTCTCGAACATCATCACCGCCATCTCCAGCTTCTTCCTGGCCCGGGACCTCGACCTCCTGGTTGCGGGCCCGGTGCACTGGTTTCGGCTCTACCTCGCCAAGCTGGCGGAGACGGCCGGCCACAGCTCGTGGATGGTGATCCTGATCGCGGTGCCGATCCTCACCGCCTACGGCATGGTCTTCGACGGCGGCGTGCTCTTTCCGTTCGTGGTGATCGCGGCGCTGATTCCCTTCGTGCTGCTGCCGGCCACCATCGGCGCGGCCGTGACGCTGGTGCTGGTGAATGTCTTTCCCGCCCGGCGGATTCGTGACCTATTGACACTGGTGATGCTCGGCGCAGTGGCCGGACTGGCGCTGCTGCTGCGGGTACTCCGGCCGGAGCAGCTGGCCCGGCCGGAGGGGTTCCAGAGCCTGGTGGAGTTCCTCGAGCTCCTGCGCGCACCGACCAACCCGTTCCTGCCGACCGAATGGGCGGCGGACATGATCATGAACTGGCTGCGCCACGTGGCCGACCCGCTCCCGGTGGCACTGCTGTACACCACGGCGGGCGCGTTCGTGATCATGGGCGGCTGGCTCCACGGACGGCTCTTCCGCGACGGCTACAGCAAGTCCCAGGAAGGTTCCGAGAAGTTCGTGCGGGGGGTGACGTGGTCGCGCTGGCTGGGGCGGCTGGCCGGCGGCCTGAGCCCCGCCCGGAGGGAATTCCTGCTGAAGGACGTTCGGCTCTTCTTCCGGGACCCATCCCAGTGGAGCCAGCTGATCCTGCTGGGCGTGCTGCTGGTGGTGTACATCTTCAACATCCAGTCACTGCCGCTCTTCTCGGGCGAAGAGGTGCCATTCTTCCTCGTCACTGCGGTCACGTTCCTCAATCTTGGCCTCGCCGGCTTCGTGCTGGCGGCAATTGCGGCGCGGTTCGTGTTTCCGTCGGTGTCACTCGAGGGCCGGCAGCTCTGGCTGATCCAGTCCAGTCCGCTGGAGTTTCACACACTGCTGATCAGCAAGTACTGGCTGGGTACCATTCCCCTGCTGGTGCTGGCGGTATTCATCACCATCGTGACCAACCTGCTGCTCCAGGCTTCAGCGTTCATGATGGCCGTCAGCGTCGGGACCATCGTCCTCTTCACGCTGGCCACCGCGGCGCTGGCGCTCTGCTTCGGGGCGTACTATCCCAAGTTCCACACCGAGAACGCGGCCCAGATCCCCACGGGGTTCGGCGGACTGGTGTTCATGATGAGCTCGATCAGCCTGCTGGGCCTGCTGATCGCGATCGAGGCGATACCGGTGGGTGCGTACCTGCGGGCCCAGCAGTTCCACTACCCCTTCCGCTTCACGCCCCTGCTGGCGCTGGCTGGGCTGAGCGTGGTCGCCATCTGCATCGCGACCATGGTGATCTCGCTGCGGCTGGCGGTGCGAAGGATGCACGAGCTGGAGGAGTAGACAGGCACGCGGCGCTTTTAGCGCTGGACTCGCGTTTCCGCGGTGACACACGCAGCGCTGTTGGGACCCACCTTGGAGGCCCACTCCTCGGGAGGCCCCGATGTCCAGGATCCGAATCGTCCCCACCCTCGCCCTGCTTGCCACGCTCGCCGTCCCGGGATGCAGCGGCGACTCCCCCGTCGCCCCCGGCGCGCCACCACCGGATGGCGCCGCCAGTGCCCCTGGCAACTCACGCATCGACGCCGCCCGCGAGCGGCTGGCCGCGCAGTTCGCGCGTGCGCTGTCGCGCCCGGATGTGCGCGCCGCGGTGCATGCTGCCGTGCGCACCTCCCGGTTTCCCGAAGGCAAGGTCGCGCTGGACCGGTTTCTCGCGGCCGAGCATGGTCGCCTCCGGAGCCTGGTGCGAGCCGCATCCGGCGCGCAGCCGGACCTCGTCGCTGCCGGTGGCCTGGAACTCTACTTCCCGGTACCCGAGCATCAGGCGGCATGGGACGGCTCCCGACGGATCCTGGTCGGCACCATCGGCGACGATGGCGAGGTGCCGGTGGCCTTCAGCACCGACGGCCGCCGTCTCCACCTGGACCCAAGCGAGCCGCCTGCCACTCCGGTGCTGGCCATTGTCCCGCGAGAGACCGACTTCACCACCGGGCCCTCGCTTGCGGCCGCTGCTCCGGGCGACGACGAACCCGGCGAGACTCCCGGTCTGTACCTCACCCGCGCCCATTACAATGACGACTTCGAGTCCTGGCTGAAGGGGTTGCCCGAGTTCGAAGTCCTCGCTCTGGGCCAGAAGGGGAGCACGGACTCTCTCTCGACCTATCAGTGCACCAGCGAACGCGCGCCCGGGGCCTACTACTACAACCAGGACCAGAAGGACTGGAGTGGCTCGGTGCTGGTGCTGAGCCAGGCCCAGCTGGACAACTACCGCGCCGTCCACGCCGGCCAGGCCATGCGATTGTTCTTCGTGGAAGACGACGACACCCGCTGCGTCATCAAGTCCGATCCTGCGGATCTGCACTCGCTGATCGCGTCGGTGGATTCGCTGGTCGATGGACTGGCGGGCGGCACCGACGTCTGGTCCGTTGCGGGGCGAACCTGGAGGTCATTCCCGATTGCGCAGAAGGTCCTGTCGGTCGCGGCCTCGCTGATCAAGACCAACGACGACCTGGTGGGCAACGCGGTGGAGGACGTCACCACCGCCGAACGCTACGCGGGGCACAACTGGATCGTGAAGGGGAAGCACGGGCAGACCAACGGGTATGTGAAGCTCGAGGTCCGGTAACTGGAACTGCAACCGCAAGCTGCAACCGCAAAGCACCACCGCGCCCACAAAAACCCGAACGCCGACAGCTGCTGGGAGCGACGCTGGCTGGAAGCGCTCGTGACCAGTCCGCGTCATCTGCGGTTGCAGTTTCCGCGTCATCTGCGAATGGCGGTTTGAGTTTACGAACGGGTCAAGCCGCCTGTGACGCCCCGCAGAGCTCGCAGTAGAGCCCGTCGACGGGGAGCGCGGCGCGGCAGCGGAGGCAGGTCCGGCCGGTCGAAAGCCGCTTCCCGCAGGTGGAGCAGAACCGGGCGTCAGGTTCGGGTCGCGGACCGCAGGTCACACACTCCGCGGGTCCATCTCCCGCGGCAAGCGCGTCCCGGCGGGCAGCGATCATGACTTCCAGGTCGGCGGCGGCGGCGCTGCCCGCCACCGACTCCGCTCTCGCGGCCACCACTGCCTCCGCTGTATAGCGGGCCTTGAGTGCCGCGTAATCGTCCTCCGACAATTTGCCGGTGGCGTGATCGAACTCGATCTCGCGGAGCGCCGCCACCGCGCGCCCTCGGCGTGTCTCCTCGGCCTCCGGGAAGGAGTCATCCGCGGGGACCGGTGCCGCGCCTCGGAGCATGGGCCACAGCACATACCCGAGCACCGACAGCGCCAGGGCGGCGGCGAGCAGCAACTCGGTCATTCGGCGTCCTCCGCCACTTCGCGCTCCAAGTCAGCAAGCTCCTCGGCGGTAGCACCTCCGACCACTGGCGCGTCGATGTTCGACGGGACTGCGCCGCCGGCCATTGCAGCGGTGCCACCACGCGACCGGCGCAGCAGCACCCACGTGAGCACGGCACCCACCAGCAGGATGAGCGCGCCGGGAACGAGGTAGCCCGCCAGGTTGAAGCCGCGAGGCGGCGGCGCCATGAGCGCACGCTCGCCGTACTCCTTCACGAACGCGTCGATGATCTGTTCGGCGGCGAGGCCCTGATCCCACATTGCCACGACCTGACGATGCGATTCGGGCGAGTAGGTGCAGGTAAAGTCGGTGGTTCGGCAGGTATAGACATCGAGTCCGCAGGGACACGGGCATTTGAGCCGCTTCTCCAGCGCCTGGATAGCGGCGTTGTTGCGCCCTGCCTGCGCGGTGTCGGCGGGGCGGCCCACCACCGTGGGGTAATGCAGTGTCCCCACCTCACCGCGGCCGCCGAGAGAGTCGCGCTGTTGCGCCACTGCGGGTCGGGCCACCAGGAGTGCACCTGCAGCCGCGAGCCATGCTCGACGGCTGGAGACGTGTGCTTCAGGCATCGCTGAGCGCCTCCGCCGGCTGGGCACCCGCCGGCCGCGCGTCTGCCGCCAGCGCCCTCCGGGCCGGCGCGACGGGGCCGCCGCCACCGGGCCACATGGTGATCAGTCCGCCGACCACCAGCACCAGTCCGCCGAACCAGACCCACCACACCAGCGGGTTGATGGTGAACCGATACTGCGCCTCCTCGGTGCCGTTCACGACCCCTTCGAACACGACGTACACGTCCTCCCGCAGGTCGCTCCGCAGGCCCACTTCGGTACTGGCCTCGAACGACTTGACTTCGACCCCGTCCTCCAGGGTGAAATGTTGTCGCTTCTCTGACGTCAGCAGCCCGAGGTCCTCACCTTCGCGGTCCAGGCGCAGCGCAGCCTGCGACACATAGCGATTGGCGTCCTTGTACTGGGACACACCAGTGTGGGTGAAGGTCCAGGTATGGCCAAAGGGACTTGCCAGGGAGACGCTCTCGCCCGGCTTGAGGGTCGCCTCGAGATCGGTGCGGAACGCCATGCCGGCGAAGGCCACGCAATAACAGAGGATGCCGACATGCACGATATACCCGCCGTACCGTCGCCGGTTGCGGCCCACCAGGCGCGCCAGCGCGGTTATGAGCGAATCTCCGTACATCCGCATGCGCGCGCGCACGCCGCGGCCGAATTCCTGCACGATGGCCGCGCCCACGAAGCCGGCGAGCCCCACGGTGACCACCGGGTACAGCTCACGCATGCCGGCGACGAGCGACGCCACCAGCGCCAGCAACCCCGCGCCCAGGGGCAGGGTGAACTGGCGCTTGAGGTTGGCACGTGAGGCGCGGCGCCACGCGATCAGCGGCCCGATGCCGGTCAGTCCCAGCAGGAGCAGGCCGAGGGGCACGTTGACCCGGTTGAAGAACGGTGGGCCCACTGTGAGCTTGGTGCCCTGCACCAGTTCCGAAATGATCGGAAACATGGTGCCCCAGAGCACCGAGAAGGCGACTCCTACCAGTAGCAGGTTGTTGAACAGGAACGCCGCCTCGCGGCTCAGCATGCTCTCCAGCTCAGCCTCGGGTGCCAGCTCGGGCCAGCGGGTGTGCAGCAGGGTGTAGGCGAACGTCCCGGCGACGACGAGAAAGCCCAGGAAATACCAGCCCACCGGCGACTGGGTGAAACTGTGGACGCTGGCGATGACTCCCGATCGCGTGAGGAACGTGCCGAAAATCGTCAGCAGAAACGTCGCGACTACCAGGGTGAGGTTCCAGCGCTTCAGCATCCCGCGCTTTTCCTGGATCATCACCGAGTGAAGGAATGCCGTCATCGTGAGCCAGGGAAGCAGGCTCGCGTTCTCGACCGGATCCCACGCCCAGTAGCCGCCCCAGCCGAGTTCGACGTAGGCCCACCACATGCCAATGGTGATCCCGGCCGACAGGAAGAGCCACGACACCAGCGACCACTTCCGGATGGCGAAGATCCAGCCGGTGTCCAGCCGCCGGGAGAGGAGTGCGGCCACCGCGAAGGCGAATGGGATGGTGAAGCTGATATACCCCAGGTACAGCATCGGCGGGTGGATGATCATGCCGGGATGCTGCAACTGCGGATTGAGTCCCCGGCCGTCCAGCGGCGTGAAGGCCAGCCGTTCGAACGGGTTCGCCGCGAACAGCATCACCACGATGAAGAACACCGCGACCGCCTGGGTGACTCCCGCCACGTAGGGCAGCAGCGGAGCGTAGCGTCTGGGGGTGAGGAACTGCGCCAGCGAGGCGAACAGCGTGAGTACCAGCGCCCAAAGCAGGAGCGAGCCCTTCTGCCCCGCCCAGAATGCCGTGGCGATGAAGACGTCAGGCAGATTGCGGGCGGTGTAGGCCCAGACGTACTCGATGTTGAAGTCGTGGGCGAACAGGCCGCGCCAGAGCGCAAAGGCCGCCACCGCCACCGCGAACCACACGGCGTAGACCGACCGCGTGACACTGCGCTCCAGCGCCGGCTGCCACTGCCACCGGCCCGAGAACGCGACGACGGCGCCCCACAGGCCGACCAGGAGCGCCGTCCACAGCGCGAACGTACCCAGGAAAGTCATGTCACGCCCTGCGGGCTTCTTCCTCCGCGGCGGCCTCGTAACGGGAACCACACTTGGCCAGCACTTCGGTGGCGTGGAAGACACCGTCCCGGCCCAGATGGCCCTCCACGATCACTTCGATGTCGCTCGCGTCGGTGAACGTGTCGGGCACCAGGCCGCGATAGCTCACCGGATACACCTGCTGCCCGTCGCTCATGCGAAAGTCGATCTGGCGGCTGGCCGCGTCGCGCACGACCGAGCCGGGCACGACCTTCGCGCCCCCGACCTTGACCCCCAGGTCATAGAAGCTGCTGTCGGCCGCGACCTTGCTCGCGAGCTCGGTGGGCGTCAGGTAGAAGACGCCGGTCTCCCGGACGCCCTGCACCATCAGCCACGCCACCGCCGCGGCGATGACGCCGGCGCCTATCAGAAATCGAGTACCTGCTTTCATGGTTGCCTGGGCGTAGGGCGTAGGGCCTAAGGCGTAGGGCCTTATGCCCCAGGCCCTATGCCCTACGCCCAATATAGAATCGTTATCCGGCCCCGTCATGCGTCAGATCGGTCAGTCGCCCACGCCAGGGCGGCATTGACCGCCCGTTGCCAGCCGCGGCGGAGGGTGTCGCGCTCGGATGGGCCGATGGCTGGCTCGAACCGGGTGGGGGCGCGCGAGGCGGCAAAGTCATCGGCATCGCGCCAGGTCCCGGCCGCGATCCCGGCCAGCGCAGCGGCACCCAGTGCCGTTGTCTCCACCTGTGACGGCCGCTCGACCGGCCTCCCGCAGACGTCGGCCTGGAACTGCATGAGCCAGTCGTTGGCGCTCACGCCCCCGTCCACACGGAGGAAGGGGACCTGCCTTCCGGGCCCCTCCATTGCCTCAAGCAAGTCGGCCGACGAGAAGGCCATGCTCTCGAGCGTGGCGCGAACGAGGTGGGCCCGGGTCGTTCCGCGGGTGAGACCGGTAATGGTGCCGCGCGCTTCAGGCGCCCAGTGGGGCGTGCCCAGCCCCGCGAAGGCCGGAACGAAATGCACGCCGCCAGTATCCGGTACCGAGCACGCAAGCGCCTCGGTTTCCGACGCGCGCTCAATGAGCCCCAGTCCGTCACGAAGCCACTGTACTGCGGCCCCCGCCACGAGGACACTCCCCTCGATTGCGAAGGCCGGCTGACCCCGGGGGCCGCATGCGGCCGTCGCGAGCACGCCGGCGGGCGGCTCCGCCACCGAGTCGCCCGTGTGTACCAGCAGAAAGGCACCGGTTCCATATGTGTTCTTCGCCATTCCGGCACGGACACAGGCCTGCCCGAAGAGCGCGGACTGCTGGTCGCCCGCGATGCCGGAGATCGGAAGTTCCGCGCCGAGAATGCTCCGGTCGGTGGCCCCCACTGCGCCGCTCGACGGGACGATCTCCGGCAGGATGCTCCGGGGCACCGAGAAGAGCGTCAGGAGTTCGTCGTCCCAGACGCCCCGCGCCAGGTCGCAGAGCATGGTGCGCGACGCGTTGGTACGGTCGGTGACATGCACCCGGCCTCCGGTCAGCCGGGCGACGAGCCAGCTGTCAATGGTACCCGCGGCGAGCTGGCCCCGCTGGGCGCGGCGCCGGACGTCCGGGTCGCGCAGCAGCCATTCGAGCTTGGTCGCCGAGAAGTAGGGATCGATCACCAGGCCGGTTCGGGCCCGAATCAGCGGCTGCATCCCGGCCGCCTCGAGTTGCTTGCACCGCTCAGTCGTCCGCCGGTCCTGCCAGACGATTGCCGGCGCCACCGGCGCGAGGGTCGCGCGATCCCAGAGCACCACCGTCTCGCGCTGATTGCTGATGCCGATTGCCGCCGGTTGCTGGCCAGCCGCCGAGATCGCTTCGCGCGCCGCCTCAACGCTGACCCGGTAGATCTCGTCAGCATCGTGCTCCACCCAGCCCGGCCGCGGGAAATGCTGGGTGAACTCGCGGTAACCTCGGCCGAGCACGGTGCCGTCCTGATGCACCACCAGCGCGGTCGAGCCGGTGGTGCCCTGGTCGAGCGCGAGGATCGATGCCATCTGGCAAATGTAAGGCAGGAAATCAGGCGCGGGGGCAACGGCAGCCAGGGCGCTCCCCTACCCGCGCCGTCCCGCCGGCGCGCCAGGCATTGGTGGCACGGCGGTCAGGGCGCTTCCCGCAGGCAGGTCACGTATCTGCCGGAGGGGAGCGCCCTGACTGCCGCTGCCTCGGATAGCCGACCGCCCTATCGCCCTACCGCCTTACCGCCTTACCGCCTTACCGTTAGCGCATGACCTACGAAACCCTGCTGGTCGAGATCACTGGCCCGGTCGCCAAGGTGACCATCAACCGGCCCGAGAAGCTCAACGCCCTCAATGACGCTGTCATCCACGAACTGGACGAGGCGTTCGCCACCCTCGACTCCGACGCCGCTGTGCGCGGCATCCTGCTCACTGGTGCCGGTGCCAAGGCGTTCGTGGCCGGGGCCGACATCGCCGAGCTGGCGGACCAGAACCCGGAGCAGGGCGCCGACCGGGCGCGCCGGGGGCAGGACGTCTTCCGGCGGATTGAGCGGAGTGGCAAGCCGGTGGTCGCAGCGGTCAACGGCTTCGCGCTGGGCGGCGGGTGCGAGCTGGCGATGGCGTGCCACATGCGGGTGGCCAGCGAATCCGCCAGGTTCGGACAGCCCGAGGTCAAGCTGGGCCTGTGCCCCGGGTATGGCGGCACGGTGCGGCTGCCCCGGCTGGTGGGGCGCGGCCGGGCGCTGGAGCTGCTGCTGACCGGGGCCATGATCGATGCCGCCGAGGCGCTTCGCATTGGCCTGGTCAATCGGGTCGCGCCCGCCGATAGCCTCATTCCCGAGTCCGAGGCGCTGCTGGGCGCGATTCTCGAGCAGGGGCCTCTCGCGGTGCGCGCCTGCCTGGAGGCGGTCGACGCCGGACTGGACTTGTCGGTGGACGAGGCGCTGGAAGTCGAAGCTAGGCGCTTCGGCGACCTCTCCGGAACCGACGACATGCGTGAGGGCACGGCGGCATTTCTGGCTCGGCGAACGCCCAACTTCACCGGCAAATAGAGCGCCCGCCCGCCCTCCTTTTCGGGGTGCCATTCCGCTAGATTTGGGGGATGGCAGCACCCCTTCAGCGACTCACACAACTGCACGGTGCAAAACGAGTTGCGCTGGTCCTTGTCGCCGCGCTGCTCGCTTGTGGAACGCGCGACCGGCTGGTGTTCGAGCAGAACGTCGAGCCGGGTGAGGGGCCAATCACGTTCATCGACCACCCCGAAGCCGGCGAAGTGCGGGTGGACGTCGGGCCCGACGTGGTGCTGGCCGGTCGGTCGATCGACCCCGATGGCGTGGACAGCGTGTACTTCGTGATCGTGGGTGCGTCGCTGGCGTTTTCGCCCTTCTCACCGGCGACACCGGACGACACGGTCTCGTTCGGGATCCCCATCCGGACCATCGGCTCCGGGGGCGACTCGATCCTGGTGCTGGTCTTCGCCACCGATGCGATGGGCAACCGGGGCGACACCGCCGTTCGGCGACTGATCGTCGAATAGCAGTGCGACTTTCGCGGATCGAGGTCCGCGGCTTCAGGAACCTGGCCGACGGCAGCTGGGAACTGCCCGCCGAAGGCGCTGCGATCCTGGGACCGAACGGCCACGGCAAGACCAGCCTGCTCGAGGCGATCTGCTATCCGGTGCTGTTCCGGTCGTTCCGCGGGTCACCGGATGCCGGCGTGGCGCGGTTCGGCAGCACCGGGTTCCAGGTCGTAGCCGACACGGGCGCGGATCGCCTGGCGGTGTCGTGGCATCGCGACGAACGGCGCAAACTCATCACCGTCAATGGTTCCACGCCCCCGCGGCTGGCCGATGCGGTTGGCTACTGGCTCGCCGTGGCGTTCCGTCCGGACGATGTCGCGCTGGCTGCGGGAAGCGCTTCCGAGCGCCGGCTCTACCTCGACCGGATGCTGGCGCTTTCGGATCGGGGATATTTCCGGTCGCTGGCCCGCTACCGCTCGGCACTGGCGCAGCGCAACCAGGCGCTGCGGGCGCGCCGGGCCGACATGGCCGAGCTTTTCGAGGTGCCGCTGGCCGAGCACGGGGCTCCACTGGTGCGTGCGCGGCAGCGGTGGGTCGAGGCGCGGAACGCCGGATTCGCCGAGGAGCTTCGCGCGCTGGGGGAATCTGCGGACGCTGCACTGGCTTATGCCGGGCGCCCGGAACTCTCGGATCCCGCGGGTTGGAAGGAGTCGCTGGCGGCGCATCGTGCTCGCGACCTGGCTCGCGGCGCCACCAGCATCGGACCGCACCGGGACGACCTGGTGCTGACGCTGGGCGGAAAGCGAGCCCGCGAGTTCGGGTCGAGCGGCCAGCAGCGCACAGCGGCCATCGCGCTCAAGCTGCTGGAACTGGACACGCTGGCTGATGCCACCGGTGAACAGCCGGCGCTGCTGCTGGATGACGTCTTTGCCGAGCTCGATGGCGAGCGGCAGGAGCGGCTGGCCGGCAGGGTCGGCACAGGGTCGGCGCGCCAGATATTTCTCACCGCACCCCGGGCCGGCGAGTTGCCGCGCACGCTGCCGCGTTCGCTGGGGTTGCCGATCTGGTCCATTCGGGATGGAGTTGTCGCCGCATGACGAAGCCTGCCCGCCCGGTCCCTATCGGTGACGCCATTGCCGGCTATTTCGAGCGGCACGGGCTGACCCGGAGGGTGTCGGCAGCCGGGGTGGTGGCGGAGTGGGCCGAGCTGGTGGGACCCCAGATCGCCGCGGCCACCGAGGCGGAGAGCGTGACCGCCGACGGTATCCTCTGGGTACGGGTGGCCAGCGCGTCATGGGCGCAGGAGCTGCGCCTCATGTCCCCCCGGATCCTGGCGCGCATCAACCAGGGCCGGAAGGGCCGAGTCAGGGAAATTCGATGGGTGGCCGGCGCGGGGCGCCGGGCGCCTTGATCGTCACACGGTTTTCGAGCGAGGGAGAATGAGCGCCAGCGTGGAGCCGCAGTACAAGGCCGAAGCCATCCAGGTCCTCAAGGGACTGGAGGCGGTCCGCAAGCGTCCGGGCATGTACATCGGCAGCACCAGTGAAAGCGGGCTCCATCACCTCGTGTATGAGGTCGTGGACAATGCCATCGACGAGGCGCTGGCCGGCTTCTGCGACACGATCACAGTCACGATCCATCCCGACAACTCGGTCACCGTCACCGACAACGGCCGCGGGATCCCGGTGGACATTCACCCCACCGAGAAGATCCCCGGCGTCGAGCTGGCCCTGACCGTGCTCCACGCCGGCGGCAAGTTCGACAAGAATACCTACAAGGTATCGGGCGGGTTGCATGGTGTCGGCGTCTCGGTGGTCAACGCGCTCTCCGAGCGGCTCGAGGTCCTGGTGGATCTCGACGGGAAGCGGCACCACATGTCCTTCGCGCGGGGGCACACCACCAAGAAGCTCTCGGTGCTGGGCAAGACCAAGGTCACCGGGACCACCGTCCGCTTCAAGCCGGACCCCGAGATCTTCACCGTCCTGGAATACAACTATTCGACCCTGGCCGACCGTCTGCGCCAGCTGGCATTCCTGAACAAGGGCCTCCGCATCACCATCAAGGACGAGCGGGGCGATGGCCAGGAGGAGACGTTCTATGCCAAGGGTGGACTGATCGAGTTCGTACTCTGGCTCAACCGCAACAAGAAGACGCTGCATCCCAAGCCGGTGGCGTTCACCACCGAGAAGGACGGCGTCGAGGTGGACCTCGCCCTGCAGTACGAGGACGGGTACAACGAGAACACGTTCACCTTCGTCAACAACATCAACACCCACGAGGGCGGCACCCACCTGACCGGGTTCCGGGCCGCGCTCACCCGCACCGTCAATGACCTGGCCAAGAAGTCGGGTGCGCTCAAGAAGGAGAGCTTCACGCTCTCGGGTGACGACATCCGCGAGGGCATGACCGCGGTGCTGCACGTCAAGGTCAAGGAGCCGCAGTTCGAGGGGCAGACCAAGACCAAGCTGGGCAACTCCGAGGTCGAGGGCATCGTGAAGACCGTGGTCAACGAGCATCTCGGCAACTACCTCGACGAGCACCCGCCGGTGCTGCGCGCCGTGGTGGAGAAGGCGGTGAGCGCGGCGCGGGCGCGAGAAGCGGCGCGCAAGGCGCGCGACCTGGTCCGGAAGAAGTCCGGGCTGGAGAACGCCGTGCTGCCGGGCAAGCTGGCCGACTGCTCGATCAATGACCCGCACATGACCGAGCTCTACCTGGTCGAGGGCGACTCGGCCGGTGGCAGCGCCAAGCAGGGACGCGACCGCCAGTTCCAGGCGATTCTCCCGCTCCGGGGCAAGATCCTCAACGTCGAGCGGGCCCGGATCGACCGGATCCTCGGCAACGAGGAGATCCGGGCGATGATCACCGCCATCGGCACCGGCGTGAAGGACGACTTCAAGCTGGAGGACGCCCGGTACCACAAGGTCATCATCATGACCGACGCCGACGTGGACGGCGCCCACATCCGCACCCTGCTGCTGACGTTCTTCTTCCGGCAGATGGCGGAGCTGATCGAGGCCGGCTACATCTACATCGCGCAGCCCCCCCTCTACCGCGTGGCCCGCGGCAAGGAGGAGTTCTACGCCTACAGTGAGCCCGAGCGGGATGAGTTCACCAAGCGACTGGCGGGTCCCGAGGGCAAGGGCAACGTCCTGATCCAGCGCTACAAGGGCCTGGGCGAGATGAACCCCGACCAGCTGTGGAAGACCACCATGAATCCCGAGACCCGAACCGTGCTGCGAGTGACGATGGAGGATGCGGTGGAGGCGTCCAAGCTCTTCGAGGAATTGATGGGCGATGAAGTCGAGCCCCGGCGGCAGTTCATTGAGAAGAATGCGAAATATGTGTCCAACCTGGATGTTTGAGGCGTAAGGCGTAGGGCGTAAGGCGTAGGGTTATTCGGAGTTCCCCACGCCCCACGCCCCACGCCCCTCGCCCCTCGCCCTTGCCGATGCACGAACGCTGGTTCGTCGACGGGAGCCGGTTTCCGATAGACCCGGCCGCCGCGCTGGAGCCGGGTGCGCTGGCGGCCGTCGGCGTGGCCCTGGGCGGACTCGCCGTCGCCGCCCTGGCGTGGCGGGCCACCGGCAGGAAGCCACTCGTGCCGGGGCCACTCGCGCTGGGCACCAGCGAACGCGGCCTCGCCATCCTGTACGGCATCGTCCCGCTGGTCCTCGCCAGTCACCTCGCCGTAACGCTGTTCGTCTCCGGTGTCCGCATCGAGCTGTTCGCTCCCAACCTCACGCTGGCCAGTGGCAGTGCGGTGGCGATCCAGTCACTCGGCGGAGCGGCCGTGGCCCTGGCCCAGATAGGGATCGGTCTGGCGCTGTTTTATGGATTCTTCACCCGTGCGGCGGCAATTGGGCTGATCCTGCTGTGGCTGGCGGGCTGCGTGGTGTTCGGGCCCGTGCTGCTGCTGGAGCATGCCATCGTGCCGGGCATCGCCGGCGCCCTCGCCATCACCGGTCGCGGCCCCTTCGCCGTGGATGCGCTGCTCGACTGGCGCTGGAATCGTCCGTGGAGCCATCTGCTGCCGCGCGCGGCACAGGTGCTCCGAGTCGGTGCGGGCGTCTCGCTGGTCACGCTGGCGCTCACCGAAAAGCTCTGGAACATCCCGCTCGGGCTCGAGTTCCTGGAGCATTACCCCGCCAACTTCCTCCCCGCCCTGGGGCTCCCGGTCAGCGACGCCGCGTTCCTCCACCTGGCGGGCACCGTTGAACTGCTGGCAGGGTTGCTCCTGCTGTGCAACGTGTACGTCCGGCTCGGCATTCTCGTGCTGTGGCTGCCGTTCAACGTGTCGCTGGCGGCGTTTGGCTGGCGTGAGCTGGTGGGTCACCTTCCCATCTATGGCACCATGGCGGTGCTGGCGCTCTGGGGCAACGGTGGTGACGCCGACCTTCTGGCGATCGGCCGCGGACTGCGGCAGCGCCCTGCCCTGCTGGACGAGACCGTCACGTGAATCGCTTCCTGCCGGCGCTCGCGCTCGTCATGATGACGTGGGCGGCGCCGGTGTCCGCGCAGGAGCCGGTGCGGACGCCGGGCGAGAGCCTGCGAGTGTCGCTGGTGACGATGGGACCGGGCGCACCGGTCTGGGAACAGTTCGGCCACAACGCCATCATGATCGAGGATGGCGCCGCGGGCGAGGCGCGCTGGTACAACTACGGCATGTTCGACTTCGCCGCGGCCGACTTCTGGCCCCGGTTCCTGCGCGGCGACATGCGCTACTGGATGGTCGGCGCCGACGCCGAAGCGAGCCTCAGGAGCTACATCCGAGCCAATCGCTCGGTCTGGGTCCAGGAACTGGATCTGACGGCGGCCGAGCGCGCGGCCATGCGGGACTTCCTGGTGTGGAACGAACGACCGGAAAACCGCTTCTACGCCTACGACTACTTCCGTGACAACTGCTCGACCCGGGTCCGCGACGCGCTGGATCGCATTCTCGGCGGCGCGCTGCGAGCCGCCACCGAATCGCTTCCCGCCGCCACCACCTGGCGGGATGACGTCCGGCGGCTGACCGCCGCCCACCCCTGGATCTACACCGGCACGGAACTGACGATGGCACGGCCCACCGACGCGGCCATCTCGCGCTGGGCCGGGATGTGGCTGCCGTCGGCGGTGCGGGAGGAAATGGGACAGCTGCGGCGGACCGGGGCGGACGGGGTGGAGCGGCCGCTGGTGCGGTCGGAGACCACGCTCTTCCTCAGCACCACACCTGATCCACTGGCCGCTCCACCGACTCGCTGGCCGTGGTACTTGCTGATCGGTGTGCTGGGCGGCGGGGCGATGGCCTGGCTGGGGCGGCACAGCGGGGAGCGCCGAGCCGCACGGATCGGATTCGTCGTGCTGGGATCGGCGTGGAGCTTCCTCGCGGGATTGGGCGGCGTGGTGCTCGCGGGGCTCTGGATTCTTACCAATCACACTGCAGCGCACGCCAACGAGAACCTGCTCCAGTTCTCGCCCGTTTCGCTGGTAATGCTGGTGGCGCTGCCGCTGGCGCTGCGCACTCCGAGGGCAGCTCACCCGCGCACCGTCCGACTGGCGCTCGCGCTGGTGGTGCTGTCAGCAACCGGCTTGCTGCTCAAGCTGCTGCCGGGGCCTTCTCAGATGAACTGGGAGATCATCGCGCTGTCGCTGCCCCTCCACCTGGGTTTGGCTGTGGGACTTCACCACGAAGACACGAAGGACGCGAAGGGATCGAGTTAACCACGGAGCCACGGAGCGCACGGAGAAAAGCTGTTGATGTGGGTGCCATGGCGACCGGCGCCGCACTTCAGCGGAGCACCCGCAACAAACAGCAGTTCTCCGTGAGTCTCTGTGTGCTCTGTTGCTCCGTGGTTGCTTTTGTTTTTTTTTCGCGTCCTTCGTGTCTTCGTGGTGAAATAGCGTCCCACTCGCCACTCATCGGTGGGGCGCGCCCGGCCCCCAGTCGTCCCCGTGCTGATCGTCCTCTGGCCGGGCATTGATATCGCGATCGCGCACGTCCTGCTCGGCCTCTTCCAGTTCCTCCCAGTCGATCTCCTCTACCCGGTCTTCGGTTGTTCGATGGCGAAAGCGGGCGAGCAGCCAGATCGCCAGCGCCACCAGTCCTGCCACGCCCAGCAGGGTCATCACGCCGCCACCTCCTCGGTGCCCGCGCCGCTGACGCGGTGCGACACCAGCGGCTGCAATGCGGCGGACTCACCGATCCGGATGGCAACCGCGAGCGCCGCGAGCGCCTCGTCGGCTGCTGCTTCGGAGCGCGCGTGCACCGTGCCGAGCGCCTCGCCCTGCTCCACCCGCTGGCCCGGCTTCACCGGCACCACGAAGCCCACCCCTGGATCGATTACGTCATCCACCGTCCGTCGTCCACCACCCAGCGCCACGATTGCGCGCCCGATGGCGCGCGGCTCGACCTGGGTCACGACGCCGGCCTGTGGCGCCGCAAGCGTGCGTGTCACCGGAGCGTCCGGCAGGAGCGAATCATCATCCACCACCCGCGGGTCGCCCCCCTGGGCTTCGACCACCCGGCGCAATTTTTCCAGCGCAGCGCCAGACTCCACGATTCCCCTGGCCATGGCCATTGCCGCCTCCGTCGAGGGCGCAACTCCGCCCAGCAGCAGCATCTCGGCCGCGAGCGCGTACGTCACTTCCATCAGGTCAGCCGGGCCGTCACCCCGCAGGCCGGCGATGGACTCCTTCACTTCCAGCGCATTGCCCAGCGCGTGGCCCAGCGGGCGGTCCATGGCGGTCAGCAGGGCCACCACGGTGCAGCCACGCTCCTCACCCAGCGCGATCATGGTGCGCGCCAGCTCCAGCGCTCGGGAGGGTTCCGGGAGGAACGCCCCGCTGCCAGTCTTCACATCCAGCACCAGCGCGTCCAGCCCTTCGGCGAGCTTCTTGGACATGATGCTCGCCGCGATGAGCGGGATGCTCTCCACGGTGGCGGTCACGTCGCGCAGGGCGTAGAGCCGCTTGTCCGCCGGGGCGATCTCGGGCGTCTGGCCGATCAGCGCGAGGCCCAGGTCGCGCACCTGCTGCTCCGCCCGCCGCAGCGGCAGGTCGGTGCGGAATCCGGGAATCGACTCGAGCTTGTCCAGGGTGCCGCCGGTGTGACCCAGCCCCCGCCCCGACATCATCGGAACTGCAACGCCTGCCGCGGCCACGATGGGCGCGATCAGCAGGCTGGTCTTGTCGCCGACCCCGCCAGTGGAATGCTTGTCCACCCGCGGAGTCGCCCAGCCGTCGAAGCGGAGCCGGTCGCCGCTGCCGAGCATCGCGTCGGTCAATGCGCCCAGCTCGGAGGTGTCCAGACCGCGGAAGAACACCGCCATGAGCAGGGCCGACATCTGGTAGTCCGGCACGTCGCCTGCAACGTAGCTTCGCACCAGCTCGCTCCATTCGTCCGGAGTGAGCGCATGATCGTCACGCTTGCGCTCGATGAGTCGGGGAATGAGCATTCAGCGGCCGGGAACCTTGGCAAAAGAACGGATGGACGGATGAAGCGACGGACCGATCACCAGTGGCACATCGACCTCCCTCTGCGGCGCAGCCTCGCGCCAGCGGTGCTTCTTGTCGCGCTGGCCGCTGTACCGGCCATGGGCCAGAGCGCCGCCGATCATGTGGCCATGGGAATTGCAGCGCGCAACGCACTGGACGCGCGGACGGCCCTGGTTCACTTCGAGGCGGCGCTCGCGGTGGATTCCACCGACTACCAGGCCAACTGGCAGGCGGCGATCTCGCTGATCGACATCGGCGCCGAGACGCCCGATGACGTGCCCTCGCCGGCTCGGGACTCCCTGTACGCCCGCGCTGAGCTGCTGGCGCGACGAGCAACCGAGACACGCCCGGAAGGGGCGGATGGCCACTTCGCGCTGGCCAACGCAATCGGCCGGGTCGCCCTCACCGCCAGCGCCCGCGAGAAGATCCGGCGTGCCAGCGAGGTGCGCCTGGAGGCCATGAAGGCCATCCAGCTCGATCCCCGGCATGACGGCGCCTATCACGTGCTGGGCCGCTGGCACGCCGAGGTGATGAGGCTCTCGGGAGCGACTCGTTTCCTGGCCCGCACGTTCCTGGGCGGCGGCGTGCTGGGAGAGGCGTCGTGGGACGCGGCCATCGCCAACCTGGAACAGGCCGTTGAGCTCAACCCCGACCGGATCATCCACCGGCTCGACCTGGCCGAAATCTACCTCGACGTGGACCGCGAGGCCGACGCCAGGACCCAGCTCGAGCGCATTGCCCAGCTCACCCCGCGCGACCCGGGCGACCCCGAGTCCAAGCGGCGCGCTGCCGAACGGCTGGCCGCGCTCGCTCCGGAGGGCTGAACGCGACCGGGCCCCGGCGATTGCCGGGGCCCGGGGTACATCTGGTAGAGTTGCAGTTCAGGTCCGCTCCACGAACTTGTCGCGCACCTGATCCACGCCGTCATCAAGGCGCTCGCGCAACTGCCGGCCCCGGCGGCGAACTTCCCGCCGCGCGCGATGCGAGGCATCGTCCCAGCGGTCGGTCGCTTCATCGCGGATGGTCCGTGCCCGCCGAGACAGCTCCCGGCGGGTCTCTTCGCCTGCCTGCGGCGCCAGGAGCAGCGCCACGCCCGCACCGATCAGTGCCCCAATGGTGATGCCCGCCAGTAGGGAACCGGCGCTGCCTGCTGAATCGTCATGTCGTGCCATCCGGACCTCACTCTCATGAACGGAGCGCCCGCAGGCTCTCCCGTGAATGCCGAGCCTTATGCCCTACGCCTTACGCCTTACGCCTTACGCCTTACGCCTTACGCCTTACGCCTTACGCCTCGCTTGGAACCTAGTGCCCGGCCATGCGCCGTCAACCGCTACCGTCGCGCTTCGTGACATCACTCACAATCGAACACCCCGCTGCTGCTTGTTGCATCCGTTTCCGGGGCGACCTCCGGTGAGTATCTTCGAGCACTCCTTCCGGACGCGGACATGACGACGCTTGGCATTGGCGCAGACGAGGACGTGGAGCGGCTCAAGGCTCGAGTTGCGGCGCTGGAGAACGAACGTCGCCACCTGCTGGCGGTGATCGAGATCCTCCAGGAGATCGGCGGGTCACTGCACTTCGTGGATATCGTGCAGGCGGTCGCTCGCCGGCTGGGCGAGGCGTTCGGGCTCGACCGCTCGTCGATCTTCCTGACCGAGCGGGGAGGACGCACCGTCCGCCTCGTGGCCAGCTACGAGGATCCGAGTATCCGCAATTACGTGGTGGACCTCGAGCGCTATCCCGAGCTGCAGCAGGCGATCCGCACCGGCCAGACAGTGCACATCGACGATGTCAGCACCGACACCACCCTTCGGCATGTCCGGGGTGCGCTCCAGACCCGCCGGGTGCGGTCCATTACCGTGGTTCCCATCACGTGGCGGGGCGCGGCCATCGGCGCCATTTTCCTGCGGACGTTCCGCGATGGCCAGGCGTTCTCGGACGCGGACGTCCGCTTCTGCCAGGTCATCGCCAGCCTCACCGCGCGCGCGCTTCGCAATGCGCACCGGTTCGAGCGGCTGCAGGAGCGCCGAGGTTCGGCCCCGGCAGCACGGGGACGCGAGCGGGAGCGGGCGGCGCTGGTGGGGTACCTGCGGCGGCTGCTTGACACCTTTGCCGATCGGGAGGGGCCGTGGGACGAAAGCGCGCTGGCGCGGGCGAGCGCGGAGGAGATCGAGCGGTTGGTGGGCGTGACGATGGCGGTGCTGTCGCAGGAGGCGACCGGCCGGTAGCGCCGGCCGACGTTTCGCAGGCCGACACTTCGCAGGCCGACGTCTCGCCGGCGGAGCGCTGGGAAGCACTCCGCCATCGCATCGAGGACGCCAACCGCGCCTATTACCAGGAAGACGCGCCGGTCATTTCCGACGCGGAGTACGACGAGTTGTTCCGGGAACTCCGCGCCCTCGAGGCCGCACACCCGGAACTGGCCACGGCCGACAGCCCCACCCAGCGGGTGGGCGCCGACCCCGCCTCCGCCCTCCTCAAGCACACCCACCGCCGTCCGATGCTCTCGCTGGCGAATGCGTTCAGCGACGAGGAGCTCGATGACTGGGAGAACCGCAACGCCCGCCTCATTCCGGAAGTGCGTTCGGCCGGCTATACCCTTGAAGTGAAAATCGACGGTGCCGCCGTCAACCTCACCTACGAGCGCGGCCACTTCGTGCTCGGTGCCACCCGGGGCAACGGCACCATCGGCGAAGTCATCACCGCCAACCTTCGCACTGTCACCGACCTCCCGCTCACCCTCAAGGGAGACGACGTTCCCCCGCTGATGGAGATTCGGGGCGAAGTCTACCTGCCGTGGATCGGCTTCCGGCGGCTCAATGAACGGCGCGAGCGCGAGGGTGAGACCCCCTTTGCCAATCCCCGCAACGCCGCCGCCGGCGCCCTGCGCCAGCTGGACCCGGCCATCACCCGGGCACGACGGCTCAGGCTCTTCGCCTTCTCGATCGAAGTGCTCGAGGGCTCGCTCTCCGTCACCAGCCATAGCGAGATGCTGGCAGCGCTGGAGCGGTGGGGATTCATGGTGGAACCGCATCACCGCCGGGTGGATTCGCTCGCCGAGGCGCGGGATGCGGTGCCGGAGTACGAAGGCATGCTGCGCAAGCTTCCATTCCAGGCCGATGGTATGGTGCTCAAGGTTGATGCCATGCCGCTGCACGAGGAGCTGGGGGTGGTGGGTGGACGCGACCCGCGCTGGGCCATCGCCCGCAAGTTTGCGCCCGAAGTCGCGGTGACCCAGCTGCGCGCCATTCACATCAACGTCGGCCGGACCGGCGCGCTCAACCCCTGGGCCGAGCTCGAGCCGGTCGAGGTCGGTGGCGTGACCGTGTCGGCCGCAACGCTCCACAACGAAGAACTGATCGCCCAGAAGGACATCCGGGTGGGCGACTGGGTGGAAGTGGTTCGCGCCGGTGAAGTGATTCCGCAGCTGGTGGCCCCGCTGCGGGAGAAGCGCACGGGCGCGGAAGTGCCGTTCGTGATGCCCGACCGCTGCCCCGCATGCGACACGCCGGTGGAGCGCCCGGCCGACGAAGCCATGCGCTTCTGCCCCAACGTCTCCTGTCCGGCGCGGGTGCTGGAAGGGGTCGTGCACTTCGCGTCGCGCGAGGCGATGGACATCCGCGGACTGGGCTACGAGCGGGTGCGCCAGCTGCTCACCGAGGGATTGATTCACGACGTCGCCGACCTGTACCGGATTTCGGCGGAGCAGCTGCAGGCGATGGAAGGATTTGCGGCCACGTCAGCGACGCAACTGGTGTCCGCGATCGCGGCCTCCCGGTCCCAGCCGCTGTCCCTGCTGCTGTTCGGCCTCGGCATCCGCCACGTGGGCAAGACCGTGGCGCAGCTATTGGCCCGGCACCTGGGCAGCATGGACGCGCTCGCCGCGGCATCGCAGCAGCAACTGGCATCGGTACCGGGTGTGGGTCCGACCATCGCCGAGGCCGTGGCGCACTTCTTCGCCGAACCCCGCAACCAGGAACTCATCGGCCGGCTGCGTCAGGCAGAGCTGACGTTCGAGGAGGCCCAGCGGATCGTCACCGGCGGGCCGCTGGCCGGCAAGACCTATGTCCTGACCGGAACGCTCCCCAATCTCGGTCGCAGCGAGGCGACCAGGCGGATCGAGGCCGCCGGTGGCCGGGTGGCGGGCAGCGTCAGCAGGAAAACCGATGGAGTCGTGGCGGGCGCGGACGCCGGAAGCAAGCTCGACAAGGCACGGGAGCTCGGCATCGAGATCCTGGATGAAGCCGCGCTCTTGCGCCTGATTGGCGAGGCTACCTAGCTTCGATACCCTTCGACCCAGCAAACGCCATGACGACTGCTTCCCTTCTCCCCACCCATCACTGCGTCGGCCTCGGCCGCCGGGCCCTCCACCAGCTGCGCACCAGCCTGGAGCGCGACACTGGCGTGCAGGCAGCGACTTACCTGCAGGAGGCGGGATTCGCGGGGGGCGAGGAGTTGTTCGGGGTCTACGCCGAGTGGCTCAACAAGAACTACGGCGTCGAGCGGCCGGCCGATCTCGAGGCGGAGCGCCTGGGCGACGTGCTGTCGCGATTCTTCGCGGAAACCGGCTGGGGCAATGTCACGGTCACGGCCGTGGGCGAGGCGGGGCTGGCCATCGACTCATCCGACTGGGCCGAGGCCACGGACCTCGGCGACTCGGCGTACCCGTCGTGCCATCTCTCGTGCGGACTGCTGGCGGACTTCCTGGGGCGAATGGCGGGACAGACGGTGGCGGTGATGGAAGTGGAGTGCCGGTCACGCAGCGACAGCCGGTGCCGATTCATTGCTGGCGCACCCGACACGCTGGGGACGCTGTACGATCGCATGGCGCAGGGGATGAATTACCGCGAGGCGATGGGCCTGTAGCGCGTCGGTGGCGCCCGGACCCCCGAGGGTTCAGGCCATCCACTCGGTGTAGGTCGGCCGCCGGACCAGCTCGCCATTCACGATTACCTCCCGGTCCCACGGGAGTACGATCAACTTCTCGGTCTCGAATGCATGGAAGTCCGGCTGGTAGGACCCGGTCCGGAAGGAGACCGCCGTCCGCACTTCAGCTGGCTGCAGCGCGCGAACCTCGCTGAGCGCCAGCCGCAGTGTGCTCCCGGTGTCGCAGGTTTCGTCCACCACCAGGACCCGCCGCCCGCGGATGGTTGCGGGTGGCCCCGCCACCAGGACCGGATCCGAGTCCACATCGGTGCGCGTTACCACCATCGAGGCGAACTCGACCTGCATGATGGACGCGACCACGACGCCGGGGATCACGCCGGCCTTGGCCACACCCAGCACCACCTCCGGCTGGAAGTCGTGCGACACCTTGAGCGCGAGCGCCCGGCAGAGTTCGCCGAAGAACGTCCAGTCGATCTCCAGCACGCCGCGCGCGCCACCCGCAGGAAGTCCGGTCATGCCTGAGTGTACGGTGCCACGTCGCGGGCAGCAAGCATGAGGCGATCCGCGTTGCGAGGGCATGGGGCGCGGGCTATCTTCACCCGGAATGTCCTATGTATTGTGCTGACATGACCTTCCGCGCGGAGTGGCCGCTTCCCGCATGAGCATCTGGCAACGATTGCTGGGCCGGGAAACGGCCGACGGACTGACGCCGCAGCGGCTGGACTACCTCAACGAGGGCCTCGCCCTCGAGCGGCAGGGCGACTACGATGCCGCGCTGACGTCGTATCGCCTCGCCTATCGTGACAATCCTGCGGATCCGCGCATCCTGCTCAACATGGCCATCGTCTTCACCAAGACGAACCAGCCCGACGAAGCCGTCAAGCACTATCGACGTGCCCTGGAGATGGACGACTCGCTGAGCGGGGCGCATTACGGACTTGCCTTCCTGCTGCTCAAGCGGGGCGACCCCGAGGACGCGCGTCACCACCTCCGCGAGTTCCTGGCACGGCCGCCGCGCGGCACTGATGCCGAGCGCTGGGTTCGCCACGCCGAAGCGGCGCTGCGCGAGCTCGACGGATCGCCCACGCCGGAGACGACGTGAGGCCGACGTCCAGGCTGGCCGGCTTGCTGCTCGTCGCGCTCGCTGCGTGCAGCGATATAGCGGGGACTGACAGTGGCGTGGTGGTGCTCGAGGTCATCCGGCCCGATCCTGCATCGGTGGAAGTGGGCGAAACACTCCAGCTGCATTCACGGGCGCTCGATGCCAGTGGTGCGGTGGTGCCGGATGCCGTGATCACATGGGCCTCGGGCGACACGACCATCACGCTCGACGGCGCTACGGGACTGGTGACCGGACGGTTCGTTGGCCCGGCACGGGTGCAGGCGGCCGAGGGCACGCTCAGCTCCCAGCCGGTGACCATCGCGGTCCTGGCACGGGCCGACAGCCTTGCCGTCCAGCTCGATACGCTGATCGTGCTCCCCACCGAGACCGTGTCGCCACCGCTGGTCGCTCATGTCCTCACCCGGAGTGACACCGCGGCATCGGGCTTCATCGGTGCCGAGGACCACACGCTGGTGGCCACGATCGTGCAGCCGGTGTTCGGCGACCCCGCCTCGCGGACAGTGCAGTTTACCGGTGGTGTGCTGGCGGATACTTCATCCACCGACGTCGCCGGCGCGCCTGCCCCCGCCTTCACGCTCTCCCGGATCGAGGGTCAGACCGCACCTGACACCGTCCTCGTCGAGTTCACCGTGGCCCGGCCCAGTGGCACCCCGGTGCCCGGATCCGGCGGCCGCATCGCGGTGGTCTTCCAGTAGGCAAATGTGACGGCCGACCCCGCCACGCTCACCGAGCTGATCTTCGGCGCGATCGACCGCTGGCGCGACCGGCCGGTGGTCATGCGAGTAAAGCGCCACGCGCGATGGGAAGCGATCAGCTACGCCGAACTGCTGGCGCGGGTCCAGGCCACCAGCCTGGGGTTGCTGTCGCTGGGGGTGAAGGAGGGTGATAGAGTCGGCATCCTGTCGGAGAATCGGCCCGAATGGGCCATCGCCGACTTTGCGTGCCTCGCCGCGCGCTGCGCCGACGTGCCGGTGTACCCGACGCTTCCCGCGGGGCAGCTCACCCACGTACTGCGTGACTCGGGCGCGGTGGCGCTCTTCGTCTCGACCCGCGAGCAGCTCGCCAAGATCCAGGAGATTCGGCACGAGCTGCCGGCGCTGCAGCATGTGATTGCGTTCAACGAGGACGCGGCCGGGTCGGGCGTGCTCGCGCTCCAGGAGGTGGAGGCCAGGACCTCTGCCAGCGACGCCGAGGTTGCGCGGTGGCGTGAACGGGCGCTCGCCGCCACACCGGACGATGTCGCGACGCTGATCTACACGTCGGGCACCACCGGCGACCCCAAGGGCGTGATGCTCACCCACGGCAACATCACCTCCAACGTGCTGGGCGGCCTCAAGCGCCTGCCCCTGCGGGACAACGACGAATGCCTCTCATTCCTCCCGCTGTCGCACATCTTCGAGCGGATGGCGGGCCACTACACCGTGTACCACGCCGGCACCATCATCAACTACGCCACCAGTTTTGACACGGTGGCCGCCGAGCTGCTCGAGGTGCGGCCGTCGGTCGTGCTGTCGGTGCCGCGCCTTTTCGAGAAGATCTACACCAGGGTGCTGGAGACCGCGGCGGCGGGCTCGCCCGTAAAGCGCGCGATCTTCATGTGGGCCCGGCGCACCGGCGAGGCGTGGGTGGATCATTCCCTGGCGGGCAAGCCAATTCCGGCGTGGCTGGCCCTCAGGCACCGGATCGCGGACAAGCTGGTGTTCAGCAAGCTCCGCGCGCGGGTCGGCGGGCGGTTGCGATTCTTCGTATCTGGCGGAGCGCCGCTCAACCCCGTCATCGCCAAGTTCTTCTACGCGGCGGGCATGCCGGTGCTGGAAGGCTACGGCCTGACCGAGACGTCCCCGGTCATCGCGGTGAATGGCCCGGGCGAGACCCGGCTGGGCACAGTGGGCCGGCCGATCGAGCACGCCGAGGTGCGGATCGCCGAGGACGGCGAGATCCTCACCCGGGGGCCGCACGTGATGAAGGGCTATTTCCGGAACCCGGAGGCGACCGCCGAAGTACTGGATGCCGACGGGTGGCTCCACACCGGAGACATCGGCGAACTGGACCAGGATGGCTTCCTGCGGATTACCGACCGCAAGAAGGACCTGATCGTCACGGCCGGAGGCAAGAACATCGCGCCCCAGCCGATCGAGAACCTCGCGCGGACCAGCAAGTTCGTCGCCAGCGCCGTCATGATCGGCGACAAGCGGCGGTTCCCGGCGATGCTCATCGTGCCGAACGAGGCGAATCTCACGGCATGGGCCGGGCACAAGCAGATCGGCGAGTCCGACTATGCCGCGCTGCTGCGACGGCCGGAAGTGTACGCGAAGATCGAGCGGGAACTGGCGAAGGTCTTCCACGACCTCGCGCACTACGAAGTGCCGAAGAAGTACATTCTGCTGGAGAAAGACTTCAGCATCGGCAGCGGCCAGCTGACACCGAAGATGAGCGTACGGCGAAAGGCGGTCGAGGCCGCCAACAAGGACGCGATCGAGGCGCTCTACTCCGAGGGCGCCGCCGGGTAGCCGCTCCGGGCGCGCACGCCCACCCAGCAGCCCCCCGCACTGGCCGCGATCTCGAGGTCCCGCTGTTCCGGATCGCTTCCCTGCCCCACCACCCGGTTCCCCGGCAGCACCACCCGAGCCGCGGCGGCCACCCAGGCCGGATCGCTGGCGAATCCGGGTCCCAGCGCGACGCCCCGCATCGATGCGGTCTTGAGCGGAATCGTGGGCGCGCGAACCGCACTGGCGAACGGCAGGTCGCCAGCGTCGGCGGCGGCGTTCACCAGCACCAGCGCCACTCCCGGCAGCTCCTCCGCCAGCTCGGCCGCGAGTTCTCCGAACGCTCCCACCAGCACGACGTAGCCGCCGGGACTTCCCAGCCCCAGCAGCGCCACGAGTGCCGCTGCGTCCAGCGCCGTGGACGACCCGCCCTCCTTGACATCAGCGTCATCAAGTTCTGCGGATCCGAAGCGTGCCACGCCCTGCTCGATCGGGTAGCTCCGGTGGCACACGGGACAGCCGAGCGTGCCCTCCACCACCTGGCGGCCATTCATCCCTGAGGGCATCAGCACCAGGAACTGCTCCGGGTGGTCGGCGGGGCAGCGCAGATGGTCGGTGAGTTCGATGAACATCCGCCTCAGCGAAACTCCACCCACGTCACCTTGCCGGCCTCGACCGTCACCCGCCGCCACACCTGTCGCCCGCCGATCTCCGTGCCGAGGACGTAGTCGCCCGGCGGGATGCCGCCAATGGCGAAGTCCTCGAGATAGAGCGGATGCGCATGCGCCCGGTCGCGGTAGGTCTCCACGTAGGACAGCGGGGTCTCGCGGGGCCTGGGCGAACTCAGCCCGTGAATCCGTGCGCCCGGCACCGGCTGCCCGGCGCTGTCGCGCACCTGGCCGGCGACGATTCCGGTGCCACTCGGCGGGGCGATCCACAGCTCGGGATTGGTGGTGTACGGCGGATAGCGCTGAAGCGAGTCCACAATCAGCTGCACCGAGTCCACCGGCGAGGCGTGAACTTCGAGGTGAAGGTGGTCATTGGTGGCCCGCCCGGTGTGCCCCACGCGCGCCAGGGTATCACCCCGCGATACCCGCTGGCCCACCTGCACCAGAAGCCCGCTGTTGTGGTAGTACACCGAGTAGACGAAACGCTGTCCATCGGGCGTTGCCAGCGTGGAATCGTGGCGGATCGCGACGGTGAGCGCTCCTCGCTCGGCCGGGCCGGCATACGCCACGACGCCCTCGCCGATCGCGAGCACCGGTGTCCCGTCCGGGTTGTTGAACTCCACACCCTGATGCTGCTGGAAGTTGCCGCCCATCGTGGACCCGTAGCGATAGGTCTGGTCGATGAGCGCGTTGTCGTCCGTCGAAATCGGGCGGGAGAACCACATGGTCCTCGGGGCCGCGGGCTCCGAGGCGCGGGGTGCGTTGCGGGCCGAGCGGGGAGCACAGGAGAACGTGGTACGCGCGGGATGCAGGCCGCAGCGGCTGCGGGTAAAGCTGCGCCGGTGCAGGAAGACCAGTGTGGGGTCGAGCGGCAGGCTCACGCTGGCTCGGCTCACGGCCCAGTTGCCGTTGCGGGGCTCGAGCTGGAACCCGCCATCGAGTGTGGTGAAGACCACGCGTCCCCGGCTGGCGGCACCCATGCCGAGGACGTACTCGTTGGGCAGCAGCACCAGCGCGGTATCCGCAGGACCGCGTGCCGGCGGACCGACGCTGTCCACGATGGCGGTCCAGCTTGCGCCATCGTCGGTCGTGACCAGCAGCCCATCCGCGGTGGCGACGACCGTGGTGTCACCCAGTGCCACGATGCCATCGGGAGCGACGTACTGCCATTCGGGGCCGAGCTGGTCGAAGGTCCAGTTGCGCCAGGTGCCACCGCTGTCCACCGAGAGTCCCCAGCCGTTGCCCACCGTGCCGTACCAGATCTGTCCTTCGGGCCCGAAGGCGAACGCGTGCACGAAGTCCCACGCGATCGACCCCGGGGTCGTGTCCGCGACGATGTGCTGCCATTGATCGGCACCGGCCGGCAGGTGATAGATGCCGTCGCCGTAGGTTCCGACCCACACTCCTCCGATCCGGTCCTGGCGAGCCGCGAGCACGTGGACGCCCCAGCCGGACGAGTCGGGCAGGACCGGGAGCGAGGCGGAGCGACCTGACTGGGCGGCAACCGGAGCCGCAGGAGCCAGCGCGGCCGCTGCGAGGACCGCCGCGACCAGCGCCCGCGCGCCAGTGCGGCTCACCGGTTGTACCCGCTGTTGTGGGCCAGGCGGAGGAATTCGTCGCGGGTCTTGGAATCGTCGCGAAAGGCGCCCCGCAAGGCACTAGTGACCGTGCGCGAGTTCTGCTTCTCCACCCCACGCATCATCATGCAGAAGTGGGCAGCGTCGATCACTACACCCACCCCGGCGGGCTGGAGCACTTCCATCACCGCGTCGGCGATCTGGTCAGTGAGCCGCTCCTGGACCTGCAGCCGGCGGGAAAAGACCTCCACGATGCGCGGCAGCTTCGAGAGCCCGACGATCCGGCCATTGGGGATGTAGGCGACGTGGGCCCGGCCGTAGAACGGAAGCAGGTGGTGCTCGCAGAGCGAGTACACCTCGATGTCGCGCACCATGATCATGCTCTGGTGCGCTTCCTCGAAGACGGCGTCGCCGACCGCATCCTGGACCGACATGGTGTAGCCACGGGTCAGCCAGCGAAGCGACGCTTCCACCCGGGAAGGCGTGCGCAGCAGCCCCTCGCGTTCGGGGTCCTCCCCCAGCACTGTGAGGATGCGGCGAACTTCCACCTCGAACCCGTCACCCACCCTGGTATTCGACATAGTTCCTCGGAGTTTCCCAGAGCCGCACCCGAAGCGTGAGGGGCTCGGGGAGGGCGGCGCGCAGTTCGCGCCAGATGACCACGGCGATATTCTCGACCGTGGGGTTGAGGTCGGCAAACCATTCGACCTCAACATTGAGGTTCCGGTGGTCCAGCCGCCGAATGATCCGCTCGTCGACCACGTCGGCCAGGATGCCCAGGTCGAGCACGTAGCCGGTCTCCTGGTCGATGGGACCCTCAACCGTCACGTCGAGCTCGTAATTGTGCCCGTGAAAGTGGGGATTGTTGCAGAGACCGAACGTCGCCGCATTCCAGTCATCAGGCCGCGCGGGATTGTGGAGCCGGTGCGCGGCGTTGAAATGCGAGCGCCGGGTGGCGGCGCATACGGGCATGCAAAGTCCTGTGGCGGTCCAGAGGAAGATGGCCCGCGCGGGGAGCGAGTCAAGCGGCGGGGGTATGTGCGATCGCCGGCCACTGGGGCCGGCGAGCGCGGAGACGGAACGACGACGGGGAGGTCTACTGAAGCCCAATCGATAACGCTTGGGTCCTTCGCCCTGACTCCTGCCTTCCCCCAAGGGGCATGGCATCGGAAATGGTATGCAGAACCCGGATCGGACTTATCGGCTCAGTAACGGGGTTCCCCGCCGTCGCCCGACGCCACTAAACTAGGAAGCGATGCACACCCAGTCAACCACAGGGAGCGCGACCGATGCCGACATTCCTGCTTGCAATTGTCCTGCTTGTTGCCTGGATCGTGCTTGCGGTTGTAATGGGCATCACCGCGCCCGCAGTGCACCTGCTGGTGGCCGCGTCCGCGATCCTCTTCGTGCGCGGCTGGGCATTGGCGCGTTGACCCTCAGATCTCCCAGTTGGACATCACGATGCCGTGGGACTCCGGTTCCGGTGCATTGTGGAGCGTCATGCGCAGGTCGGTCCAGTGGACCCGAAATCCCAGGGCAACCAGCTGGCGATAGGCGCCATTCGCGGCGCCCTGGCACCGCACCGAGACCCGACGACGCACCTGCTCTTCCTGCGCGGCGCGCTGCGCCAGCGCCATCAGGCTGGTGAACGCCTCGAGGTCGCGAGCCACGATCTTGAGCACCCGTAGCTCATCCCGGGGGCGTCCCGCTGCGAGCGGCGCCGAATGCCACAGCGCGAACCCGCACAAGGCGTCGTTGCGCCTTGCCAGCGAGACATCACCCAGCCCCAGTTCCAGCGTCAATCGGATCTCCCGGGTGAAGTCCACCCCGGGCGAGAGCTCCGCCGTCAGCACGCGACAAGCTTCGATCAGGCCGTCCCTGTCCTGCGCCAGGCCCAGTCGTTCGTGGGCCACCCGTCCCGGCCGCGCCGCGTCCCGGATAAAGGTGACCGTGAGCGGCCCCGGCACCAGCCCCAGCCTGCTGTAGAACCCGATGTTCTCCACCGTGCGCGGCATGGTCTCGAGACCGATGGTGGTGGCGCCACTGGCGCGCAGCCACTCGATTCCGCTGCGCACCATGCTCGACCCGATCCCCTCTCCCTGACGGTCGGGACGCACCGCCAGTGGCCCCATCCATCCCTCGGTTCCGGAGCGATGCACCATGTTGAAGCCGGCTATGGCGCCATCCTGGTCACGCCACACCATGGCACCGTCTCCGGCATCCTCGATCGCGTAGCGCCATACCAGCGGATTGAGATGTGGCACCCGAACTCCGGTGAGGCCATCGCGCACGTAGCGGTCGGTGAACGACTCGGAAAAGACGCGGTTGAGCGCCTCGATGTCGTGCATGCCTGGCCGCTCGGGACCAAGCAGTGTGCGTTCAGGCCGCAACGCCATCGCGCCCTATCGGTTCCTCGCGGACGTCGGACACTCCGCGGGTCGCATCGTAGCCCACCCGGATCACCCGATCGAACCCGTCGCGGACACTGTCGATGTGCGTGATGAGAATGACCTGGGGGAACCGGTCCGCCAGGCTTCGCAGCAGTTCCACCACCGCCGTCCGCCGATCCTCGTCCAGGGAGCCGAAGATCTCGTCCAGCACCAGCAGTGACAGCGGCTGGCCGGCGCGATCGGCGATCATCTGGCTTATCGCCAGCCGGAGCGCAAGATTGGCCACGTCCTCCTCGCCGCCCGAGATCACCGGCTTCGACGCGCCATCATCCAGCAGCAGCGGCTCGTAGTTCTCGTTCAATTCCAGCTCGTCGTAGCGGCCGCGGGTCAAGTCGGTCAGGAACGATGACGCGATCTCGGACAGCTCCGGCCGCAGTTGCTGGTTGAGGTCGGTACGCAGGTCCGACAGCGCGCGATCGAGCTCGTCCTGCAGCAGCTGCGCCCGCCGAGCGTCAAACAGTTCGCGGCGGCGAAGCTCCGCCTCCTCGGCGCGCCGGCGCGCTGCGCCAAGCGCCTCGTCCGCCGACTCGCGCTCGCCCCGCGCACGCACCAGCGCGAGCTCCGCGCTGCGGTGCTCCGCGGTGGCACTGGCCTCCTCCGCGCCGGCCCGCGCGAAGGCGTCGGGATCGAACTGCAGCGCCGCAATCGCCTCCACGACCGTGGCCAGGCCTGCGGCGGCGGCGGCTCGGCGCCGGGCGACGTCCTCCAGCTCGCGTTCGAGTTCCGCCTGCCGCGCGGCACTGCTGCGAAGTCCCGCTGCCTCCACCGCCAGTGGCTGGAGTGTCCGCACCGATTCACGCACCACCTGATGTCGCGTGGCATCGTATCCCGAGGCCGCCGCCCCGGCGACCGACTCGAGCTCTGCCAGCCGCGCGACCAGCCGCTCGCGCTCCGCCCGCAACGACCGGCGCTCCGCGACCTGAACTTCCAGCCGGGCCTGCTCGGACGCCAGCTCCGCTCCCTCCTGCTCCAGCTTTTCGCGCGCCTGCTCCAGGACGACAAGCTCCGGCGGCGGATCCCTCAGCTGGTCGATGCGACGCTTGTAATACACGCCGTTCGACCTGACCTCCTCCACCTGCCGGTCGAGCAGCCCCAGCACCCGATCGAACTCGTCGCCCAGGGGCCGCGCGCACGTCGGGCAGACCCCCTCCCGGCCCATGCCGGCGAGTCGCTCGCGCTGGGACGTGAGGTCGTTGAACTGGGCCAGCAGCGCCTTGCGGCTGCTCTGCGCGTCGGCGGAATCGCGCACCCAGGCGGTGCGGAGTTCCTCCACTTGCTGGGTCACTTCAGCCACGCGCTGCCGGAGGCCGGCGACCCGGCCGTGCACCAGCTCCAGCTGCTCGGTCTGCGGCAATCGCCCCAGCTGCGCGTCGATCTCGGACAGGCGGCTGCGCTGGGCATCGCGCTGGGCGATGGCCTCGCGCTGGCGGAAGAATTCCCGGCTCTGCTCCGTGAGCGTGGCGTCCTCCGCCTCGAGCACCACGAGCTGAGTCAGCTGAGTGCCGAGTTCCTCGGCCTTGGCATTGGCCGCCCGCGCTTCCGTGAGTGCGGTTTCGACGCGCTCGGCCCGCTCCCCCAGTGCGCGCGCGGTGGTCTCGGCCACTCGACGCTCGCCCTCGAGCGTGGTCAGCTGCTCCCGGGTCGCGCGCACCTTGTCCCAGTGGGGCCTGGCTGCGACGAGGCGGGTCGACAGCTCGTCGAACCTGAACTGGGAAGTGGATTCAGCTTCGGTCGCGGCTCGCTGGCGGTCGGCGGCCCGATCGAGCTCGGTTGCCACTGCCTTGGCGTCCGGCAATGCCGACTCCAGCACCCCGACCTTGAGGCGGCTCCCCTGCCGCATCGCCTTGAGCCGGTCCTGCGCCAGGCGGATCTTCTCGTAACCCAGCACTCGCGAGAGGAACTGGGCCCGCTGCGGCGCGCTGAGCGACGCCATTACGGCGAGGTCCTTCTGGCCGGTGAAGTAGGTGTTGAAGAACTCCTCACGCGTCATGCCGAGCAGACGGGTGATCCGCTCGGTGACAGTCTCGAGACTGGAGGCTATGGGTTCCGGATTGTGGTCCTGCCACAGCTGGGCGCTGTTGAGGCTCCGCAGCACGCGATAGTGATGCGCACCGAGGCTGAATTCCATCTCCACTTCCATGCGGGAGCGGGGCATCGCGTTGCGGCGCCGCATGTTGTCACGGGCGCCGCGGGCCGCCTTCATTCCGTACATGACCCACGCGATCGCCTCGAGCAGCGTGGTCTTGCCCGCTCCGTTCGGGCCCACGATGCCGGTGAGCCCAGCCCCGAACTCCAGCTCGGTGGACTCGTGCTGGCGGAAATTGAGCAGGCGCAGTCGGTCGATGCGCATCAGTTGTCCGACAGGTTGCGTTCGGCGGTTTCCACGAGCTCGACGCCGGTCTGGACGAACGTCGCGCGATCGAGCCCCTCGGGCAGGAGGCGGCGCTCGAGATACTCCTGGACGATTTCCGTGAGCGTGGCTCGCCGGCCGGCCGCTCCGCTTTCCTCGCTGCTGGTCGGTTCCGGTCGCCGCAGGTCGAGATGAAAATGAAGCGCATCCGCCCGCACCGCGCGAAGGGCTGTGTGATCCAGCAGCCGCGCGACTGTCCGGGGAACCTCCGTGACTACCAGGCGCACCACCTCCCCACCGATGCCGCCCGGCACGGAATTCAGGCGCTCGGTGATCGCCTTGTCGAGCTCTTCCGGCCCGAGTCCCGCACCGTGGATGCGGGGGAGGTCGATGTAGCGACGCGCCAGCGGTACCGGCATCCGCTCGACCGCGCCGGACTCCAGATCCGCGAGCAGCCAGCCCTTTCCGCTGCCACCGTACATCGCTTCTTCGCGCATCTCGGCCCAGGGATTGGTGCTCACGTACTCCAGCGAACCGGCATACCACGCGCGGGGGGCGATCTGCCGCTGCACGTGGTAGTGCCCGAAGGCCACATAGCTCCAGTGCTCGGCGCCAAGCTCGGCCGCGGTGACCATGGCGCCACCGTATTCGGCCACACCGTGGTCGTGCGCCACCACCCCTTCCACGTCGCCGTGGATCACCAGCACCTGGTGGCGGCGGGAGCCGGACGGCCGCAGCGCCGGGCGGTCCGCCCGCACCAGCGCCTGGTGGGGTACCGCCAGCACGGCGAGGTCGAGTTCGGGGTAGTCGAAGGTCCGCTCGCCGGTCGTCGCCACATCCACCTTGAGCTCCTCGAAGAGCCGCAGGATGGAGCCGGTCTCGACCGAGCGGGGCGTGTCGTGGTTGCCCGCAATGAGGACGATGGGCGCCGTCGGTAGCGCTTCCCGCATCCGCTGGAATTGCTGGAAGGCGAACACGATCGCGGCGTTGGTGGGGCGGACGCTGTGGAACAGGTCCCCCGCCACCACCACGGCGTCTGGCCGGGCCACCAGGACGCTGTCCACCGCCGCGCGGAACGCGGCTTCGACATCCGCTTCCCGCTGGTTGAGGCCGCCGGGGGTCTGGCGGTGATATTGCCGAATGCCGAGATGGGGATCGGCCAGATGGGCGAGCTTCACAGGGTGGAGAATGTCCCTCCCCATCGCGCCGCACAAGACGCTACTTTGTGCCCATGACTCCGGATTCCGACCCAACAGTACCAGTCGCCCCGTCACTCGATCCCGCCCTCCAGTCCGCCGGCATCACCCTCGAACCCGAGCCCGACCATCGGAGGCTGCTCCAGCTCTCCGCGCTGGCCTGTCTCATGGGGCTGGCCGGCGCCACGGCGGCCGAGGTGCTGGTCAAGCTGATCGCGCTGGCCACGAACCTCTTCTTCTACCAGCGAATCTCGCTGGCCGAAGCGTCGCCCGCCGGGCACGGACTGGGAGTCCTGGTCATCGCGGTGCCGATCATCGGCGGCCTCATCGTCGGCCTGATGGCCCGGCTGGGCACGCCGGCCATCCGGGGCCACGGCATTCCCGAAGCCATGGAGCGGATTCTTCATGGCGAGAGCCGCATCTCACCCCGGGTGACGCTGCTCAAGCCGCTGTCGGCGGCCGTATCCATTGGCACCGGGGGGCCGTTTGGTGCCGAGGGACCGATCATCGCCACCGGCGGTGCACTGGGCTCGATCCTGGGGCAAACCCTGCATACCACCGCCGACGAGCGGAAGGTGCTGCTCGCCGCCGGTGCGGCCGCGGGCATGTCGGCCATCTTCGGGGCGCCCGTGTCGGCAGTCCTGCTGGCGGTGGAACTGCTGTTGTTCGAGTATCGGGCAAGGTCCCTGGTGCCAGTGGCGCTCGCCGCCAGTGTCGCGGCCGGGGTGCGGATGGTGCTGCATGGCCCGGAACCGACCTTTCCAATGCCGCTGATCGCACAGCCGTCGGGCTCCGCCCTGGTGACGTACATCGCGATCGGCGCGCTGATCGGGCTGGCCGCTGTGGTGATCACGCGCATGTTGTACCGGATCGAGGATGCGTTCGAGCGGCTGCCGGTGCACTGGATGTGGTGGCCGGCGATTGGCGCCGTGGTGGTCGGCATCGTGGGGTGGCTGGAGCCCCTGACGCTGGGCGTGGGCTACGACAACATCACGGCCGTGCTGTCGGGCGACATCGTCGGCACCGCGCTGCTGCTGCTGGTGGTGGCGAAGCTGGTGTCGTGGTCGGTAGCGCTGGGCAGCGGGACCTCGGGGGGGACGCTCGCCCCGCTCTTCACCATCGGCGGAGGGCTGGGCGCCCTGGTAGGGGCGTCCCTGCAGCGCTTCATCCCCGCGCTGGGCGTTGACCCGCGAGTGGCCGCCTTGGTGGGCATGGCAGCGATCTTCGCCGGGGCATCGCGCGCCCTGATGACCTCGGTGGTCTTCGCCTTCGAAACCACCCGCCAGCCGGTGGGCCTGCTGCCGCTGCTCGCCGGTTGCACCGGGGCGTACCTGGTGTCGCTGGTCCAGATGCGGAGCACCATCATGACCGAGCGGCTCGAGCGGCGCGGCACCGCCGTACCGGCGGACTATGGTGTGGACCACCTCGCGGGAATCCGGGTGCGTGACGCCTGCGCCGAACCGGCGGTAAGTCTCGCGGCGTCCATGACCATTTCCGATGCCCGCGACTGGCTCGTCTCCGGTGAGGTGGGGACGCGGCACCAGGGATTCCCGGTGCTGGACAGCGCCGACCGCCTGGTCGGCGTCGTGATGGCGCGCGAGGTGCGAGACACCCCCCGCGACCCCTCGGAGACGGTCGGCGCGCTCGTCACCCGGCCGGCGGCGGTGATCTTCGAGGACCAGAGCGTGCGCGATGCGGCAGACCACATGGTCCGCCAGCAGGTGGGAAGACTGCCTGTGGTGGCGCGGAGCCAACCGGCTACGGTCATCGGCATCATCACGCGGAGCGACCTGCTCGAGGCCCACGAGCGCCGGTTGCAGGCGGCGGAGCGCCGCCGCCGGGCCGCCAGCGTGCGCCGGGTGCTGGCGCGGATACGACCGCGTTAAGTGGTGAGTGGGAAGTGGGAAGTGGGAAGTGGGGATTGAGGGGTTGTGTCAGTCCGGCCAGCCTTTTATCTACTGCGCGGCAATCCCCCGCTGCTCACAACCACACGCTGCCATGATTCGCCATGCCCCGGGCTGGCTGAGCCCCGCTATCTGCATCGTGCTGCTGCCTTCGCCCCTGGCCGCCCCGCTGCACGCGCAGCCTGCCGACTCGACGGTGCACGGCCGCTGGGTCGCGGACGCGGAACTCTCCTTCACCGACATGGCCGGCAACAAGTCGCTCTCGCTGCTGAGCACCGGCGTTGGACTCCGGCTGCTCGAGAACAAGCGAGTCGAGGTGGGGATCAAGGGATCGGCGCGCTACGGCAAGAGTGAAGGGGACCTGGCGGTGAGCATCTATCAGGGCGAGTTCAACCTGCGCTTCCAGCCGCGGCGCGAGGTCTCGCCCTTCCTTCGCACCACGCTGCAGCACGATGCCGTGCGGCTGCTCGATGTGCGCGCGGCGATCGCGGTGGGGGCGGAAATGAACCTGCTGGCGCAGGGTCCCAGCACGATGACGCTGGGCCTGGCGTTGTTGCAGGATTACGAGTCGCGGGATCTGCCGGCCGGCAGCACCGAGCAACCGACCCTGTCGTCCACCCGCTTCAACCTGCAGTTCCGGGGCGCAACGCCGCTGACGTCCGACGTCACCCTGGACCACAGCTCCCAGATCCAGCCGGTGGCGGGCGACCTCGCGGACTACCTGCTCACGTCACATACCGCGATCAAGGTGAAGCTGACCCGGACGCTCGCCTTCCAGACGACCTACACCTTCAACCGCGATGTGTCGCCGTTGCCGGGTGTGGAGTTTCGCAATGACCGGACGCTGACGACAGGGCTGGTGGTGCACCTCGAATGAGGCGTAGGGCATAGGGCGTGGGACGCAGGGCAGTGGCCTTAGGCCTCACGCCTTACGCCCTACGCCTTGCTACTAAGCCTCGTCAAACTCCGGAAACGCCGGCACGCCCGTCAGCCAGAAGCCTGCCAGTCCGGCTTCCTTGTCCACTTCCACGTAGAGATGGTCCGCGATCCGCACCACATCTACCGGGCGCGGCTCGCCCACCTGCAGGTGAAATACCGTTTCCGACGCGTCGGTCCATACCGCGAGCGGCGCTTCCAGTTCCAGCAAGGCGACGCTCGGCTGCTCGCGCCGGGCCAGCACCACGCGGCCATCGGTCAGCTGGGCGGGCACGGCCAGGCGCGAGGACGACTGCACCTCAGGCCACACCACTATATCGAGGCCGCAGATCACGCCCTGCTGCACATCCACCACCGCGACCGAGCCATGCTCGTCGGTCAGCTCCAGCGTTCCGGTGAATCCCCCGCCCTTCCGTCCCGACTTGAATGCGCCCGACAGGATGTCGGTCTCGGCATCCCAGCGCCACGTCACCGGGGGCAGCCGCCCGTCCAGCGGCTCAGCGTGGGCCTGGATCGTCACGCGTTGCTGGCGGCAGGCACCGCCGCGAGTCGGTCGATGAAGCGGAGCACCCGATCAAGCCCCGACTCGATGGTCTGCTGGCTGGCGGCGTAACTCAGCCGCACCCAGCGGTCGTCGCCGAATGCCGCACCCGGCACCAGTGCGACGCCTTCGTCCTGCATCAGCTGGGCGCAGAAGTCCGCGCTGCCGATGGGATCGCGCTCGCGGATGCCGTCTACCCGAAAGAAGAAGTAGAACGCCCCGTGCGGCTCGACGAACTCGACACCCGGTGCCTCGGCGCGAAACCGGTTGACGATATAGTCGCGGCGCTTGCGGAACGCGGCCACCATTCGGGTAATGTCCTCTTCCACCCGGGGATCCCCGAACGCGGTGGCGGCAGCCCACTGCGCCGGATGATTGGCCCCGGTGGTGGTGTGGCTCTGAAGGGCCGCGATCTTCTTCGCCACGTGGGCCGGCGCCAGGGCGGCACCGATTCTCCACCCCGTCATCGCGTAGGCCTTGCTCGCACCGGCGATGACCACTGTACGCTCGAGCAGCTCATCCGGAAGGTCGAGCACCGACGGCGCCGGGCCCTGGCCATAGTGGATGCGGCGATAGATCTCATCGGAAATGATCCAGACGTCGTGCTGCTTCGCCCACTCCGCAATGGCCCGCAATTCCGAGAGCGTGTACACCGAGCCGGTGGGGTTGCAGGGTGAGCAGAGGATCAGCCCCTTCGTCAGCTTGCTGTAGTGCCGGTCGAGGTCGCGCACACTCACCTTGAGGCCCCATTCGATGTCACCGGACACCATCACCGCCTCGGCCCGGCACAACTGCACGATCTGGGGATAGGATACCCACGCCGGCGCCGGGATCAGCACGCGGTCGTGCGGGCCGAAGAGCGTGAAGCAAGTGTTGAACAGCGCCTGCTTCGAGCCCGAGCTGACCACTATGTTGTCGGGATTGACCGCCCGCCCGCCGGAGAGGCGGGCGAGCTGGTTGCCGATGGCGGTCCTCAGTTCGGCCAGGCCAATGTTGGGCGGATACCGGGTGTAGCCCTTCCGGATCGCCTGAATCCCGGCCTCCGCCACCAGTGCGGGCGTGTCGAAGTCCGGCTCTCCCACACTCAGGTCGTACACTTCCTCGCCTTCGGCCTTCCGGCGCTTGGCTTCGGTGGCGATGGCGATCGTTTCCGATGCCTTGAGGTGCTGGACGTTCAGCGAAAGCGGATCAGGCATGCGAGAGCGGCGGCCCTGAGTAGAAGTGAGCGAACCGGACGTCTGACGGGATGCCGGGAAAGGTTTCGGAGCGTGGCCTTCAAGTCAACGGGCTGCCCCACGCCCCACGCCCTACGCCCCACGCCCCACGCCCCTTATCTTGCTCCCCGACTGCGTCGCTATTTGAGAATCGAGGGAACTGTGTCGTCGTTCGAAGAGTTGCACCTGTCGCCGGCGCTGGCCCAGCGTCTTGTGGAGTGGGGCTGGGAGGCCTCGCAGCGCGAGGTCCGCGATGCTGTGGCCACGGCCGCCCGGGGTAACAACCTGGCGCTGCTGGCGCCCCCCACCCCTGCATGGGCGACTCCCACGCTGGCCGGGCTGATGAGCCGGCCCGAGGCGCGTCCGTGCCTGTTACTGGCGCCGGACGCCGAGCTCGCCGAATGGGCGGCGCTCGCGCATCGGCTCGCCGCCGGGACCGACTGGCGGGTGCTGGCCGCCCAGGGTGAAGCCCGTGCCGTTCGCCTGCTGCTCGCCGGTCAGGTGGACATGCTCCTCGCCACACCCGCCATCGCGATGGCGCTGGTGCAGCGCACGGCACTCAAGCTGGATACGGTGCGATCGCTGGTGCTGGCGGGCGCCGAACGGCTGGACCGCGAGCCGCTCGATTCCCTGCTCGCCGATCTTCCGTCCGATGCTCAGCGTCTGATTGTTGGCTCGGAACCGATGGGCGTGGCGGATCTCGCCGAGCGACACGCCCGCAAGGCACTGCAGCTCGACCTGCTGGCGGCGGCCGCTCCTTCGGAGCAGCCGGTGCGGGTTGCCGCGGTCGGCTGGGACCGGCGGGCCGAGGCCGTGGGCCAGATCCTCGAACTGCTGGACCCGGACCACGCCGTGGTGTGGCTGGCGAGCGGCGCGTCCATTCCCGAGCTCCGGCGTGCAGTTCCAGCCCTCGGTGGCGCAGTCGAGGTTGTCACCGGCGATACGCCACCTGCCCCAGTCATCATCGCGTACGACCTGCCCACGCCTGCCCGGCTGCAGCAACTCCGCGCCGGCGGCGATGTCGTACTGCTCGCGACGCCAGGGTCCGACCAGTACCTGCCGCGGCTCGCCAACGTGCGACGCGCGTTCCGGCTGCCGGGATTCGCGGAGCGGGTGCGGGATGCGGGAGACCAGCGGCGGCGGGAGATCGTGCGGCGAGTCGAAACCGGAGACCTCGAGCGCGGTGCGCTGGTGCTGGCACCGGTTTTCGAGCGCTACGACGCGGTACAGGTCGCGTCTGCACTGTACGAATTGTGGCAGGGCGCGCTGGCTATGCCCGCGCCTGTGGCGGCCGCGCCGCGCGCGACCGAGCAGGCCTCGCGCGCAGGTCCCGAGAAGGCGCGGGTGTGGATGGGAGTCGGATCGCGCGACGAAGTGACGCCGGGGGACATCGTGGCGGCGCTGGTCAAGGAGGCTGGCGTGGATGGGAGCCGGATCGGCAAGATCGAGATCCGGGAGAGCTTCACGCTGGTGGAAGTGCCGGCGCTCGAGGCCGAGCAGATCGCCGAGCGCGCCAGCCAGCTCACGATCCGGCGGCGGCGCGTAGTCGCCCGACTCGACCGGGGCCCCACGTCGGCGCCCGGCCGCGGCCGACCCGAGCGGTCCGGCCGTCCAGAGCGCTCCGGTCGTCCGGATCGGCCGCCCCGGCGCTAGCGCCGCCGGGCGACCACGTCCTTGAGGCCCTTGCCCGGACGGAAGGCCGGCACCACCGCAGGCGCCAGGGTCATCTCTTCATTGGTGGCAGGATTCCGGCCCTTGCGCGCTGCGCGCCGGCGGGTCTCGAAGCTGCCGAAGCCGCTGATCTGCACCCGGCCGCCGCGTCGCAACTCGGCCGCGATGAGCCCGTCGTTCCCGAACAACAGGTCCACGACCTCCGCGGCGCGGGCGCGCGGCAGCTTCAGGCGGCGGGCAACGGTGGCGACGAGTTCCTGGCGGGTCACGGCGTCTCCTCAGGCAGGCTGGCGTAGCGGAAGCTGAATATGGGTCGCGGGCTGCGACCCGCAAGACTGAACGCTTGACCATGCGTACAACTTTCCGTAACCTGTCGAGCCTTTCGCGAGGAATCCGGATGGGAGCAGCAGCACGCGCCGGCCGCATCGAGGTCATCGCCGGCGTCATGTTCAGTGGCAAGAGCGAAGAGCTCATCCGCCGGGTCCGGCGGGGCATCATCGCCCGAAAGCGGGTGCAGGTCTTCAAGTCCCACCTCGACAGCCGCTACGCCGGGCTGTACAGCGTCTCCAGTCACGATGGCGCCGAGCTCGATGCCGCGCCCGTGGATTCCGGTGCCGAGATCTTCCGCCAGGTGCGTCCCGACACCGACATCGTCGCGATTGACGAAGCCCAGTTCCTCGACGCCGGAATCGTGGATGTAGTGACGGCGCTGGCCGCGGCCGGCAAGCGGGTCATCCTCGCCGGGCTCGACACCGACTTCCGGGGCGAGCCCTTCGGGCCGATGGGTGCCCTGCTCTGCGTGGCCGAGGAAGTCACCAAGCTCCAGGCCATCTGCGTGCGGTGCGGCGAGCTGGCGTGCCGCCCTCAGCGGCTGATCGACGGCAAGCCGGCGCGCTACGACTCGCCCACCATCATGGTCGGCGGGCGGGAGAGCTACGAGGCCCGGTGCCGCCACTGCCACGATGTGCCTCGCGTGGACGAGGACCAGCGCGCGCTGGAGCTGCCCGAGGCGCGAGTCGCCAGCGCGCGGAGCTAGCGGCCAGGCCCGCGTGTTCCACATCGGACTCACGGGGAACGTCGCCAGCGGCAAGTCCGCCGTGGCTGAGTGGTTTCGCGCGTGGGGCGCCACCATCATCGATGCGGACCAGCTGGTGCGGGAGGCCCAGGCACCGGGCGAGCCCCTGCTGGCCGCGATGGCGCAGCGCTTCGGCCGGGATGTGCTGCGGCCGGACGGATCGCTCGACCGGAGCCGCATGCGCGACATCATGCTGCAGGACGCCGAAGCCCGTGCCGGCCTCAACGCGCTGGTCCACCCCGAAGTGCGGCGCCGGAGTCAACTGGCGCTGGATGCGGCGCGGCAGCGGGGGGACCTCGTCGTGGTGAGCGACATCCCGCTGCTGTACGAGGTGATGGACCCGTCGGACTTCGATGCGGTGGTGCTGGTGGATGCCCCGGAGGCGGTCCGGCTCGAGCGACTGGTGCGGCTGCGCGGGCTGGACCCGGACGAGGCCCGGGCGTTGATCGACACCCAGCTGCCGTCGAGCGAGAAGCGGTCCCGGGCCGACTACGTCATCGACAACGAAGGCAGCCTGGAGGACCTTCGGCACGCCGCGCACGAGGTCTGGACGTTACTGCTCGAACGCGCTTGATTTCACCCCAGCGCGCCCCTATCCTCCGCCCGTTCCCCGTCACCCTCGGAGTTCCCGTGTCGAACGTTCCGGACGACCTCCGCTACACCACCGAGCATGAATACGTGCGCACTGGCGGCGAGGATGTCGCGACGGTGGGTATCACCGACTACGCCCAGGGCGAACTGGGCGACGTCGTCTACGTGAGCCTGCCCAAGGTGGGCGACACCTTCGAGGCAAACCAGCCCTTCGGCACCATCGAGGCGGTCAAGGCCGTCTCCGAACTCTACAGCCCGGTGGCGGGCGAGATCGTCGAGGTCAACGGCGCGCTGGATGCCGACCCGGCCGCCGTCAACCGGGACCCGTATGCCGAGGGCTGGATGGTAAAGATCCGGCTGGCCGACCCCGGCGCGGTCGATGGCCTGCTCGACGCTGGCGGCTACCGGAAGCACATCGGCGAGTAGCCGTGCGGCGCGTACACAGGCAAGGCAGCTGAGCGACGCCCCGGGACGGAGTCTCCCGGGGCGTCCGTCCTTGGGCGTTTTCGACATCAGAGGCAGGAGCAGGACTTCATCATGACCACCGCCACACCTGTTGCTCGCGAGACCAGTCGGACTGAGGAGAAGCCTCCTGTGTCCGCCCGACAGACCCACTTTGCCGCACGCCACATCGGACCCCGCGCCGTCGATCTCGAATCGATGCTCGGCACCGTGGGCTACCAGTCGCTCGACGCGCTGGTGGATGCCGTCATTCCGGAAGACATCCGGCTCCGCCGCCCGCTGTCGCTGCCGCCGGGCCGGACCGAGCGTGAGGTGCTGCAGGCGCTCCGGGCCATGGGCGCGCAGAACTCGGTGTTCCGGTCGTACATCGGCATGGGCTACAACGGCACCTTCACCCCGCCGGTGGTCCTGCGCAACGTGTTCGAGAATCCCGGCTGGTACACGGCGTATACGCCGTACCAGGCCGAGATCGCCCAGGGGCGGCTCGAAGCGCTGCTCACGTTCCAGACGGTCGTGTCCGACCTGACCGGGCTGGAGATCGCCAACGCCTCGATGCTGGACGAGGCCACGGCGGCCGCGGAGGCGATGCAGTTGTCGGCGGCCACCAGCAGCAAGCCGGCACCCCACACCTGGCTGGTGGACGAGCGCTGCCACCCGCAGACGATCGCAGTGGTGAAGACCCGTGCAATGGCGCGGGGCATCACCATCAGTGTCGGCGATCCTGAAACGTTTGAGTTCGGCGCCGGGGTCATCGGCTGCCTGGTGCAGTATCCGGCCACCGATGGCGAGGTGCGGGACTTCCGCGCCGTGGCCGAGCGCGCGCACGACGGCGACGCGCTGGTGACCGCAGCGACCGACCTGCTGGCGCTGATGCTGCTGAAGTCGCCGGCGGATTGGGGCGCCGATGTCGCGGTGGGCAACAGCCAGCGGTTCGGTGTGCCAATGGGTTATGGCGGGCCCCACGCCGGATTCTTCGCCACCCGCGATGCCTTCAAGCGTCACCTTCCGGGCCGGATCATAGGTGTATCGAAGGACACCGAGGGCCGGCCCGCGCTGCGGATGGCGCTGCAGACCCGCGAGCAGCACATCCGGCGCGAGAAGGCGACGTCCAACATCTGCACCGCGCAGGTGCTGCTGGCGGTGATGGCCGCGATGTACGCTGTCTATCACGGCCCCGACGGCCTGACCAGGATCGCGGAGCAGGTCCACTCCCGCGCCGTGCTGCTGGCCAACGCCCTGCGCCGGCTGCGGTACACGGTGGTACACGAGCGGTTCTTCGACACGGTGTGCGTCGAGGTCGAGCGCCGGACCCAGTCGCGCATCCTCGACGCCGCGCGCGCCCGGCGGATCAACCTGCGCACGATGAGTCCCACGACTCTCTGCATCGCGCTCGACGAGACGGTGACACTGGGCGACCTGGCCGACCTCATCACCATCTTCTCGCTGGACGACGCGCTGCCGTTCATGCTGGACGACCTGGGGACGTCGGCGCCGACCGCGCTTCCGCCGTCCACTCGGCGGAGCGACGATGTGCTGACCCACGAAGTGTTCCACCGCTACCGCAGCGAGACCGAGATGCTGCGGTACTTGAAGCGGCTGGAGGATCGCGATTTGTCATTGACGTCGGCGATGATCCCGCTGGGCTCCTGCACCATGAAGCTCAACGCCACGGTCGAGATGATGCCGCTTAGCTGGCGCGAGTTCAACCGGCTGCACCCCTTCGCCCCACGGGACCAGGCGCAGGGTTATCAGGTGCTCTTCCAGCAGCTGGAGGACCAGCTGGCCGAGATCACCGGCTTTGCGCGGGTGTCGCTGCAACCGAACGCGGGTTCGCAGGGGGAATTCGCGGGGCTCACGGTCATTCGCGCGTATCACCAGGCACGGGGCGAGGGACATCGCGATGTCTGCCTCATCCCGATGTCGGCGCACGGGACCAATCCCGCGAGCGCGGTGCTGGCCGGGCTCAAGGTGGTGGCGGTCAAGAGCGACGCCAACGGCAACATCGATGTCGCGGACCTCAGGGCCAAGGCGGCCCGGCACGCCGATACACTGGCGGCGCTGATGGTCACCTATCCCTCGACCCACGGCGTGTTTGAGGCGAGCATCCGCGAGATCTGCGAAATCGTGCATGCCAGCGGCGGCCAGGTGTACATGGATGGCGCCAACATGAACGCGCAGGTGGGACTCTGCCGCCCCGCTGATATCGGGGCCGACGTCTGCCACCTCAACCTGCACAAGACCTTCTGCATCCCGCATGGCGGGGGTGGTCCCGGCATGGGGCCGATCGGCGCTGCAGCGCATCTGGCGCCATACCTCCCGGGACATCCGGTGGTCGATCTCGGCCACGCCGCCGCCAGCGGCACCATTTCGGCGGCTCCATGGGGCAGCCCGCTCATCCTCCCGATTTCGTGGGCCTACATCGCGCTCATGGGTGCGGAGGGCCTCACCGAGTCGACCCAGGTCGCGATCCTCAGCGCCAACTACATCGCCAAGCGGCTCGAAGGTCACTACGACCTGCTGTACAGCGGAGCCCACGGGCTGGTGGCGCACGAGTGCATCGTCGACATGCGTCCCTTCAAGGCCAGCGCCGGGGTCGAAGTCGAGGACATTGCCAAGCGGCTCATCGACTTCGGCTTCCATCCGCCGACGGTGTCGTTCCCGGTGGCGGGGACGCTCATGGTCGAGCCGACCGAGAGCGAGTCGAAGGAGGAACTGGACCGGTTCTGCGACGCGATGATCGCCATTCGGGAGGAGATTCGCGAGATCGAGGACGGCAAGGCTGATCGCTCACGCAACCTGCTGAAGGGTGCGCCTCATACACTCACCGAGTGCCTGAGCGACAGCTGGGACCGGCCCTACTCGCGCGAGCGGGCGGCCTTCCCGTCCGAGGCCACCCGCGACCACAAGGTGTGGCCTGTGGTGTCGCGGATTGACGGCGCCTACGGCGATCGCAATCTCGTGTGCCGCTGGCAGGGAATGGACGCCTACGCCTGACGTGACCGCGGCGGCGACGGCCACCTGGCAATTCTGGCTCGACGCCGAGCCACGGCCGGGATGGGCCAACATGGCGGTGGATGCCGGACTGCTCGACCTCGCGGAACAGGGGCAGGCCGTGCTCCGGGTGTACCGGTGGTCGCCGCCCTGCCTCTCGTTCGGGCGCAACGAGCCGGCGCTCCGTCGCTACGACCGCGGCCGGATCGAGCAGCTCGGCCTTGACGTGGTCCGCAGGCCGACGGGTGGCCGCGCCGTCTGGCACGCCGACGAGCTGACCTACGCGGTGGCCGCGCCGGGTGACCTGCTTGGTGCATTGCGCGATGCCTACCGCACGATCCACGAGTTGCTGGCAGCCGCGCTCGATCGGCTGGGGGCTCGGGTCGCGCTCGCGCCGGCACCGGCCACGAGCCTGAGCCTCGGAAGCGGCGCGTGCTTCGCCGCACCGGTCGGCGGCGAGCTGGTGCTGGGCGCCGACAAGCTGGTTGGCAGTGCGCAGGTGCGGCAGGGCAGCGGCCTGCTCCAGCACGGCTCGCTGCTGCTGGCGGGCTCGCAGTCGGTTGCCAGCGAGGTGACTGCCGGCGATCCCCCCACCCTCCGCGACGGCACCCTGGCCGCGGCGCTGGGCCGGCCCGTGGCCTTCGACGAGGCAGCGCTCGCCCTGCGCGACGCGGCCTTCGAGTGGCAGCACGACTGGCACGAGGTTCGCGACAACGGGCCGCTGCTGCGCGCTGCCCGCCCCCATGAGGACCGATTCCGGTCTCCTGACTGGACCTGGCGGCGCTGACGCGTCGCCCACCGGAGCCAGCCATGCTGCGTACCACACTCGCCATCTCGCTTCTGTTCGGGCTCGTCGCGTGTGACGCTTCTGCCCAGCGGCGACTCCCCGGTACCCTGGTCATCGTCAGCGGCGAGTATGCCACGCTGCCGGTGCCGACGCTGATGGAGGGCCCCGCCTCCACCACCGAGAACACCCACGTCGCCGACCTGCTCTTCCTCCGGCTCGCGGTAGAAGGGCCCGGCCGCAGTACCCTGGACGAGTCGGGATACGAGCCGCAGCTGGCCCGCAGCTGGTCCCGGCGGGACTCGCTGACGCTGGTGTTCGAGCTCGACCCGCGCGCTCGGTGGCACGACGGCAGGAACGTGACCGCCGAAGACGTGGTCTTCACCTTCCAGCGCGCCATGAACCCCGTGATCGCGCCGTCTCTCGCCGAGCTGCTCCAGGGCATCGACGCCGTGCGCTCGGAAGGGCAGCGCCGGGTGGTGATCTCCTTCAAGCGGCCGTACCCCGAGCAGTTCTTCGACGCCACCCACTACGTCCAGCCGCTGCCCGCGCACCTGCTGCGCGCGCTCGATCCCGACAGCATCGCCATCTCCGACTTTGCCCAGGCCCCGGTAGGCAACGGCGCCTTCCGCTGGTCGCGTGCAGTGCCCGGGCAGCTGCTCGAGTTCACCGCCAACCCCGCGTTCTTCCTGGGGCGCCCTGGCATCGGGCGGATCGTCATCCGGGTCGCGACCGACGCGAGTGCGCGGCTCAACCTGCTGCTGTCGGGCGAGGCGGACGCGCTGCGGGCACCGGTGCCTCCACTCTCCAATCGCGACCAGCTGGAGGCGCGCGGGTTCCGGCTCGTGACGATCCCGTCGAGCTCGGTGGGCTACCTCCTGTTCAACACCCACGCCCGGGGGGACTCGGCCCGGCCCCACCCGATACTTGCCGATGTCAGGGTGCGGCGTGCGCTGGTGCTGGCACTCGACCGTGATGCGATGCTGCGCTCGATGCTGGGGCCGTATGCGAAGGTGCCGTACGGCCCGATCCCCACCTCGCTGTGGCTCAGCGAACTGGCGCCGAAAGCGGCGGATCGCGACTCAATGCAGGCGGCGCAGCTCCTCGATGCCGCAGGGTGGCGCGACAGCAACGGCGATGGCATTCGCGACCGGAACGGTGCGCCACTCGCGCTCACGGTTGAAGTGCCGGGCACCAGCATGCTCCGCCGGCGGCTGACCGAAATCGCCATGGCCCAGCACCGCGAACTGGGCATCGACCTCAGCATGACGGTGAGCGATCGCGGCGTGTGGATGGAGCGGCTGAACGGCGGCAACTTCGACGTGATCTTCGGGTCGCTGTCGCAGGAGCCGACCCCGTCCGCGTTCCCGCAGACGTGGAGTTGCGAAGGCTCGGGCAATGCCTCAGGCTGGTGCGAGCCGGTGGTGGATTCGCTGATGACCGCCGCACGGCGGGCGACGGGCGACGCAACACCCGTGTGGCTCGCCGCCATGCGCGCGCTGGAGGAGAGCGCTCCCGCGGCCTTCCTGTACGCTCCCTACGATGTCGTGGCACTCCATCGCCGCTTCGAGAACGTGTCGCTCCGTCCGGGCTCCCCGTGGATGATGGCCTGGCGCTGGCGCGTACGCCGCGGCGCCGAAATCGCGCGAGACCGAGTCCCCCGCTAGCATGGCGCGCTGGCTGGCTCGCCGCCTGCTGCACGCCGTCCTCACGGTCGCGATAGCGATCACGCTCGCGTTCTTTCTGATGCGCCTTGCGCCGGGAGATCCGCTCTCCCGGCTGGGTGACGAGCGCCCGATGCCGGCGTCGGAACTGGCTGGGCTTCGCGCCCGATACGGCCTGGATCAGCCGCTGCTGGCCCAGTACACAACGTTCGTCGCGGCTGCAGTGGGCGGCGATTTCGGCCGCTCGATCCACTACGGCCGCCCAGTGCGCGAGATCATTCTCGATCGACTGCCGGCTTCACTTCTCCTCGGTGGCGGGGCGCTGCTCCTGACGATGCTGGGCGGTGCCCTGCTGGGCGCGCTGCAGGCGCTCCGCCGGGACAGCCTGCTCGACCGCACTGCGGGCGTGGTGTCGCTCGCGGCCTACGCCACGCCGTCCTTCTGGCTCGGCCTGGTGCTCGCGTGGCTGGTCGGCATCGAATGGCGGTTGCTGCCGGTGGGGGGCTTTCGCGACCCGCTGCTGGCTGCCGACGCTTCCTGGATGCTGCAGGTCGCGGACGTGCTCCGGCATCTGGCGCTGCCGCTGCTGACGCTGACCATCGTGAGCATCGGCGCGGTCATGCGCTACCAGCGGACGGCGATGCTCGAGGCGCTGGCGCAGCCGTTCGTCGCTGCCGCCCGCGCGCGGGGCCTGAGTGAGCGGCGGATTCGGTGGCGGCATGCGCTCCGCACATCGCTCTTCCCCATCGTCACGCTGCTCGGACTCTGGCTTCCGGTGCTCGCCGCCGGATCGGTGTTCGTGGAAAGTGTCTTCGCGTGGCCCGGGCTCGGGTCCCTGGCCGCGGAAGCCGTCGGCACCCGCGACTATCCGCTGCTGATGGGCGTCACCCTGCTGGTCGCGGTCCTGGTGGTGCTGGGTGGGCTGCTGGCCGACATCGCCTACGCCGCGCTCGACCCGCGAGTCCGCCCGGCATGAACGTTTCGGCGCCAAGCCTGCTTCGCCGCGCCATGGGCGTGGCCAATGGCCGGGCCGGCGCGGTGGCGCTGCTCGCAATCGCGCTCTTCGCCCTCGCCGCCCCCCTGGCCCTGCCCGATCCCGCCATCCAGTTCGACATCGTGGACGGTGCGCTGCTTCCGCCCAGCGTCATGCATCCGTTCGGGACCGATCACCTCAGCCGTGACGTCCTCTCGCGCGTGGCCAATGGTGCCCGTATCTCGCTCGCGGTCGCGGTGATCGCGGTCGCGCTCTCCATCACCCTGGGTGCCGTCGTCGGTCTGGTCGCGGGGTTCTTCGGCGGTGCGGTCGACACCATCCTGATGCGCGCGGTGGATGGAGCAATGGCGATCCCCCGGCTCTTTCTGCTGCTCCTTCTGGTGGCAGCGTGGGACCGCCTGCCGCTGGCGGCGCTGATCCTGGTGATTGGCGCCACCGGCTGGCTCGGCACCAGCCGGCTGGTCCGGGCGGAAGTGCTGCGGCTGCGCGAAGTGGAGTTCATACGGTCGGCCCAGGCGCTCGGCGCCGGGGCGAGGCGCGTTATGTTTCGCCACCTGCTGCCCAACACGCTGGGCCCGCTCTCGGTGGCGGCCATGCTTGGCGTGGGAGATGTCATCCTGCTCGAGGCCGGGCTCTCGTTCCTGGGACTGGGCGTCCGCCCGCCGACTCCCTCCTGGGGCGGAATGATCCTCGACGGCAAGGACGTGCTGCAGGCGGCACCCTGGGTGAGCCTCTTCCCCGGCCTCGCCATCGTGGCGACGGTGCTCGCGATCAACTTGTTCGGCGAGGCCCTGCGCCGCGCCGCCGATTCCGGGAGTCCATGAGTTCGCTACTCGAAGTCCGCGACCTGCGTGTGAGCTTTCCCGATCGTGCTACCGGCGCAGTGCAGCCGGTGGACGGCGTCAGCTTCGAGCTGGCGAGGGGCGAGACCCTGGCGCTGGTGGGCGAGTCGGGTTGCGGCAAGAGCCTTTCCGCGCTGGCACTTCTGCGGCTGATCCCGCCGCCCGGCCGAATCGAGTCCGGCAGTGCGGTGGTGCTGGACGGCACCGATGTGCTGGCGCTGGAAGACAAGGCGCTGCGGAAAGTCCGCGGACGGCGGGTCGCCATGATCTTCCAGGATCCGATGACCAGCCTCAACCCGGTCTTCACTGTCGGGGACCAGATCACCGAGGTGGTGCACGCGCACTTCAAGGTCCCGAAGCAGGAAGCGCGCGACCGGGCACTCAAGCTGCTGAACGAAGTCGGCATCCCCGACGCCGCCACCCGACTGGATGCGTATCCTCACCAGTTGAGCGGCGGCATGCGCCAGCGGGTGATGATCGCCATCGCGCTGGCCGGCGAGCCCGAGCTGCTGATCGCCGACGAACCCACCACCGCCCTCGATGTCACGGTGCAGGCGCAGATCCTGGAGCTGCTCGACCAGCTTCGCGCGACGCACGGCATGTCGATGCTGCTGATCACCCACGACCTCGGTATCGTTGCCGGGCGCGCCGACCGGGTGGCCGTGATGTACGCCGGGCAGATCGTGGAGCAGGCATCCACCGCCGCGTTGTTCGCGAAGCCTTCGCATCCGTACACCCAGGGACTCTTCGCCTCGGTGCCGAGACTGACCGGACCGGTGGGCCACCTCATGCCGATTCCTGGGACGGTGCCGCCGCCGAGCGCGTGGCCCAGTGGCTGCCGCTTCCGCACCCGATGCCCCATCGTGCATGCCCGCAGCGCCGAGATGCCGCCGATGCTCCAGGTGGGGCCCGACCACAGCATGCGCTGCTGGCTGGCGGAGGACCAGCAGTGACCGCGCCGGCAACCAACGGTGGCCCGTTGCTGGAAGTGCGCGACCTGGTGAAGCACTACCGCTCGGGCGGGCTGTTCCAGCGCTCGACGCCACCAGTGCGCGCGGTGGACGGCATCTCGCTCGATGTTGCCCAGGGTGAGACACTGGCGCTGGTGGGCGAGTCCGGCTGCGGCAAGAGCTCGGCGGGGCGCTCCATCCTGCGGCTGCAGGAGCCCACCTCCGGCTCGGTGATGTTCGAGGGTCGCGACGTGCTGGCGCTGGGGCGCGAAGAACTGCGCGCGCTGCGGCGCAAGATGCAGATCATTTTCCAGGACCCGTACAGCTCGCTCAACCCGCGGCTGACCGTGGGTGACGCCGTGGCCGAGGGAATCCAGATCCACAAGCTGGCCGACCGCGCCGGGACCGCCCGGCGGGTAGCAGCATTGCTCGAGGAGGTAGGCCTCGACGCCTCGTACGCGAGTCGCTATCCCCACGAATTCTCGGGCGGGCAGCGGCAGCGGATCGGGATCGCACGCGCGCTGGCAGTGGAGCCGTCGTTCATCGTGTGCGACGAGCCGGTATCGGCGCTGGACGTCTCGGTGCAGGCGCAGGTGCTCAACCTGCTGCGCGAGCTGCAGCAGCGCCGGGGGCTGTCGTACCTGTTCATCGCCCACGACCTCGCGGTGGTCCGCCAGCTGGCACATCGCATCGCGGTGATGTATCTCGGACGGATCGTCGAGACCGGCCCTACCGAGAAGCTGCTCGCCAACCCTCGGCATCCCTACACCCAGGCGCTGCTCTCCGCCGTGCCCGAGCCCGACCCCACGCACCAGCGCGAGCGGATCGTGCTCAGCGGGGACCTGCCGAGTCCGTCGGCTCCGCCGCCGGGCTGCCACTTCCACACCCGGTGTTTCCACCAGCTACGTGACGGACGTTGCAGCGCTGAAACACCGCTGCTCCGGCCGGTGGGCGCCACGCGCGCCGCCTGCCACTATGCGGAGCATTCCTCTGTGGCACAGGTCACCGCCCCGGCCATCCCCAACCAGTAGCTTCGCTTCGTACCAATTGAGCGGAGCGAATGCGTGCATGCCGATTCGCAAGTCAACGCCGAACCCGGCTGACGGGATGATCCAGCTCGCACGAGCTGCGAAGGCCCGTCTCCGCGACGGCATCGAGCGTGCGCAGCAAGCAGCACGGACATCCAGCGAAGGAGATATCATGAGCTCGAAAGAGAGCTTCGCCGACAAGCTGAAGCGTGAAGGCATGAAGGATGTTGCCGAAGGCAAGCTGAAACATGCCGAGGGCAAGGTGCGCTCCGGCACGGCCGACCTGGCCGGTGACGAGAGCGCCCAGGCGAAGGGCAACCTCCAGGAGTTGCAGGGCAAGGCGGAGGAGCAGTGGGGCAAGGCCCAGAAGAAGGCAGGTGAATTGCTCGACCGGGACAAGGACAAGAAGCCCTGAACCGCAGCATCCGACACGACGACGACCGGCGGCCCTGAGCCGCCGGTTGTATTTTGGGGAACTTCTACCCGGGTCCCCGATGACAGATCGCCAGCTCCATTCCACAGGCACTCCGTGGGAGCCCGTGGTGGGCTACTCCCGCGCGGTTCGCGCCGGCCGGGTCATCCTTGTTTCGGGCACCACGGCGACTGACGCCTCGGGCAGCATTGTCGGACTGAATGATGCCGCGATGCAGACTCGCCAGGTCATCGGGAACATCCAAAGCGCGCTGCAGGCACTCGGATCGGATCTGGCCGATGTGGTGCGCACCCGGATTTACGTGACCGATATCAGCCGCTGGGAGGAAGTGGGACGGGTCCACGGCGAAGCCTTCGGGAGCATCCGGCCGGCGACATCCATGGTGGAAGTCAGCCGGCTGATCGATCTCGACATGCTGGTGGAGATCGAGGCCGACGCCATCGTGCGCGAGCCGCAGTGATGAAGCTGCCCATCGTCCAGGTGGACGCGTTCGCCGAGCGGGCGTTCACCGGAAATCCTGCTGCCGTGTGCCTGCTTGCCTCTTCCCTGCCCGACGCGAGCCTGCTTGCCATCGCCGGAGAGATGAACCTCAGCGAAACCGCCTTCCTGCTGGCGCGCACGGACGGCAGCTACGACCTGCGCTGGTTCACCCCCGCCGTCGAGGTGGACCTCTGCGGCCACGCCACCCTGGCGAGTGCGCATGTGCTCTGGCAGGACGGCCACCTGGCGCCGGACGCTGATGCGCGCTTTCACACCCGCAGCGGCGAGCTTGGTGCTCGCCGGATCGACGGACGGATCGTGCTGGACTTCCCGGCCCAGCCGGCCCATGCCGCGCCGCCGCCCGCCGGTCTGCTCGAGGCACTGGGCGTCTCCCAACCCCGCTTCGTCGGCCGCAACACGACCGACTGGATGGTGGAGGTGGAGAACTCGGCCACGGTACGCGGGCTGGCTCCCGACTTCAGCCGGCTCGGGACCGTAGAGGCGCGGGGCGTCATGGTCACCGCACCGGGTGACGACGGCGGCATCGACTTCGTGTCCCGCTTCTTCGCCCCGGCCAGCGGCATCGATGAGGATCCGGTGACCGGCTCGGCGCACTGCTGCATGGGCCCGTTCTGGGCTGAGCGGCTGGGCAGAACGTCGCTGGTTGCCAGACAGCTTTCCGCGCGCGGGGGGACTGTGCATGTCGAGGTCGCCGGCGCGAGGGTGCGCCTGGGCGGGACGGCGGTGACGGTGATGCGAGGCGAACTGGAGTTCTGAAGTGGGAAGTGGGAAGTGGGAAGTGGGAAGTGAGAAGTGAGAAGTGAGAAGTGGGCCGACGGAGGCGAAATGACTGGAGTCGAAGCGTTCGAGATGCTGGACTTGCGGGTGGGGCGGGTGCTGCGCGCCGAGGTGAACGAGCAGGCGCGGAAGCCGGCGCACAAGCTCTGGATCGACTTTGGTGAACAGGGTGAGCGGAGGTCCAGCGCGCAGCTGGCAGCGCTCTACCAGCCGGAAGAATTGGTGGGGAAGCTGGTCATCGCGGCCATGAACCTGGGCCAGCGCAATATCGCGGGGTTCGAATCCGACGTGCTGGTGCTGGGCCTGCCGGATGCAGCAGGCCGGGTGGTGCTACTCCAGCCGGAGCGGGATGTCCCGGTGGGGGGAAGGGTGTATTAGCGACGCTCGTTCATGACGGCTGACGCCGCCTCTCGTTCCCGGCGGCCGAAGCCGCTGGCCAATGCGCTGAGCTCAGCCCGGACTAAGCGCCACAGCCGGCCGCACCACGAAGCCGGTCACCTTGCCGTCCTGGGTCAGGGTCCACTGCACCACGACCTGACTGCCCGAGTTCGCGAGCGCGGCCCGGCGGGTGTAGACCATCAGGGTGTCTTCCTGGGTGACTGTTTCATCGGGCGCGCCGGTCTCGCCATTGAGGTCGGCCATCGCCTGGCCGGCGAACGCCGCCAGATCCGCCGACGACGCGAAGGTCCGCTGCATCTCCGGCGAGAAGCGCTCCCACAACTTTTCGAACTCACGATCCTGGAGCCAGGCGGTGTATGTCCGGCCCTGGTCCCGGGCTTCAGCGTCAGGCGCTTCGGGCGCGCATGCCGCCGCCACCAGAAGCAGCGCGACACACGGCCAGACAGGTGCGCGCATGTGCGACCTCTCCTATAGTTGTGCTGGAGCGTAGCTGGGTGGCCCATCGTTTCGCAACCAGGAGCCGGCTTGCAAGCGCACTTCGCGGTCCAGATCGAATGAGCCGGCGCACCGTGCTGGTGACCGGTGCGAGCCGCGGCGTTGGCCGCGCCGTGGCGGAAGCCTCGCTCCGGCGGGGAGACCTGGTGGTGGCGAGTGCCCGCCGCTCCAGCGACCTCGAGCCGCTCGCCGGCCTGGGAGAGCTGGTCCCGCTAGTGCTCGACGTCGGCGACGAAGCCGCCATCATGGAACTTGGCCCGCAGTTGCAGCAGCAGTTGGACCACCTCGACGCGATCTTCAACTGCGCCGGAGTGTACTCGCTGCAGAGCAAGAGGTGGGACAACCGCACGACACCGCTGGAAGCGGTCACGGACGAGGAACTGGTCCACGTATTCCGGATCAACGCGGTGGCACCGATGCTCCTCACCCGCGTGCTCCGGCCGCTGCTGGCGGCGGGTCCCGGAGGTGGCCGGGTGGTGAACCTCACCTCGCTGCTGGGCTCGGTGTCGGAGAAGGACACCCCGGGCGACTACGCCTACTGCGCCAGCAAGGCCGCGCTCAACATCATGACACGGGGGCTTGCTGCGGAGCTCGCAGGCGACGGCATCATCTGTGTCGCCGTGACCCCGGGATGGGTGCGAACCGAGATGGGTGGCGCCAATGCCTCGCTTACGCCCGAGGAGTCGGCGGCGCGACTGCTCGCGACCACCGACAGCCTGGCGCCGGCCGACTCCGGCCGGCTGATCGACGAGCACGGCGACGACTTGCCGTGGTGAGGATCAGGCGCGCCGCAAGGTGAAAATCGGAAGTTCCGCAGGGCAGAAGAACCGCGCCTCGATCACCACTGTGCCGACTCCCCGCGAGACGTACAGCGGCGCTCCACCCTCCCGATACCAGCCCGAGACGTAGTCCCCCGACCCCAGGGGCCGATACGGCGTCCACCCCGGCAGGCGGATCTGGCCACCGTGGGTATGACCGGCAAGCACCGCCGCTGGTGAGCGCGTGAGATCGGCCGGCATGCGGTCGCGATATGCCGGACAGTGCACCAGCCAGACATCCGCATCGGTCGAAGCCGTGTCCCGGATCGTGGCATTCAGCACCGGCTGGTGGTAGAGTCCATCATCCAGCCCCACCAGTCCCAACCGCGCCGTGCCACGGCTGAGCACCGACCTGCCGTTCAGCAGGAATTCCGCGCCGCCGCGTTCGTACGCGCGCCGGAGGGTGCCCAAGGGGATGCGGGCCTTTCGCTCCCAGTTCCCGTGAATTGCCACCATCACGGGGCCATGGGAGATGCCGGCCACGAACTCGGTGAGGAGCGGTAGTGCCGCAGCTTCCTCGACCATGTCACCGGTGAACGCGACCACGTCAGGTCGTTCACGCTCGAGCAGCTCGAGGGCGTGGCGCGCGGCATGACGATTGCCCGGCAGATGCAGATCGGTGATGTGCGCCATCGTGATGCCTTCCAGCTCGGCGGGCAGCGAGAGGACCGGCATCACCGGACGCGAGAGTCGCACCACCCGGGGCTCCAGTCCGCAGGCATCCGCGGTCACCGCGGCACCGGCGGTGCCGGTCGCGATCAGGAAGCGCCGTCTGCTGATGTTACTGGTCACATCTCACCTTTCACACAAACGGGCCAGCGGGCCGCCCTTGATAATCGCCATGAATCCTCCGCGTATCGTCCCGTTCCTGATTCTCCTGCTTGGCGCTGCGGCCGCGCCCTCGCTCCAGGCGCAGGAGCCGCGCCTCAATCCGGCGCTCGACACCAGCACCGTCACCGAGCGGATACTGCCCGGGCCGGTGATCAGCACCATGCCGGCCGATTCCGCGGGGGCGCTGCAGTACCTCCTCCCGGGTATCACGATGGAACAGCGAGGCGTCTCGGTCCGCGGGTCGGAGCCGGGAGCCGCCGCGAGGCGGGTCAACGGGTTTGATGTCACCACCGGGTCGCGCCGCCCCGGTGTGGTCCTGCCGATCCAGCTGGTGCGCGAGATCCGGGTTCGTTCCGGCCCCGAGGACGCCACCGGCGGCGCAACCGGTTCCGCCCGCATCGACACCCGGGTCTCCGGCGATGCACCCGGCACCGCCCGCGCACGCTTCGCCACCGACCGATTCTCCGGCGATCGCTCGCTGGGGATCAACCGGCTCGAGGGCACCCTGACCCGCCGCCTGCGGGGGGGCAGCATGTTCCTTGCCGGCGCCGTCACCGGCCATTCCAGCATCGACCTCGGCATGGGCGCCCGCGACATCCCCGGCTTCCGGACTGCCGGCATCGACACCACCGTCAGCTTCTTCGACCCGGACATCGGCGGCACCCGTACGCAGTCAGTGCCGGCCTTCGCGGTCTCGCGCGGGGATTGCGATGCCCTCAAGGGACTGAGCCCTTCCCTGCTGGCGGACAATTACGGCACCGAGTGCACTGGAGACCGCACGCCGGGCACCGGCGGAACATCGCTGCAGTTTGCCGCCGGGACCGAGTTCCCGATGGGCCAGTCGAGCAGGGTCTCGTTGCTGACGCTCCGATCCCGCGAGTCGCAGCGCCTTCCCCGAATGCAGGATGCGCTGATCCCGTCGAACACCTTCGCCGAGGAACATCGGTCCCGGCTGTACGGCGTGCGGTTCGAGAGCCCCTTTGGTCGCGGGAAGGGGAGCGGCATCCTGTCCGTGGCGCTCTCGCGGCAATCGAACGAGACCAACGTCGGGCCACTCACGCCGGACAGCGAACTCGACTCGAGGGACCCGGCGCTTGGCATCATGTTCTCCGGACTCGACTTCCGCTGGGACCTCGAGAGCTTCCCGGTGGATGAGGCGCTGGCCGAGGCCTTCCGCACCAATGACCTCGCCGTAAGCACTTCGCCCTACGACGTGCTGAATCCCGACCAGTACAACCTCGTCAACGAATTCCTCGACGGACCCTACGCGCTGTACTCCGCTCCCGAATCCGGTGGACCGCTGGGCGTGCTGTTCAACTCGCGTGAAACCCGCACCGCCGCGGACGTGTCAGCCACTTGGCTGTCATCGCGCAATGCGCGCCTCACGGTGGGCGGCGATTACACCTGGTATGGCCTCACCCACTACCAGCACAATCTGACATCGAATGCGGGCGCGGACCTCTACCTCGCATCACCGGACCGGTTGGCGCTGTACCTCGAGGAACGGTTCGGCTACGACCAGGTTCGCGTGGACCTTGGGCTCCGGTACGATCGCTTCGCCTCGGGAGCCGTGCGCCCGTACGTGCTCGACACCCTGGCGACGACACCCGGGAGCGGCGGCGCGCCCAACCCGGCCTACGGTACCTACTCGTTCTTCCCGCGCTGGGTCAGCTACTCCGATGCCGATGGCATGGCGACGATCAACGGCCAGCCGATGCCACTGGTCGAGGGCCGGGAGGATCCGTCGCACGGCGCATGGAGTCCGCGTGGTTCGATCCGGCTGGTCGCGGGGCGCGGGACGGTGGTGCGGGCCGCTGCCTCGCGCATCGCGGTGCTTCCCGAGTTGCACGCCGTGTTCACCGGCGCCAATACCGACATGGCGCGGACATTTTCCGGAGCGACATGGGGCGGCGACCTCGGGTTCAGCCGCGGCTGGTCGCTGGAGCTCGGCGCCCGCCAGACGCTGGGCGCGCACGGCTGGCTCGACGGCGTCGTCTTCTCCCGCACCCTCAGCAACGTCCCGCTGCCGGTGTTCCGGCAGCTGCCGGACCCGACCCGGCTGGGAGCCCCCGTCGGCATCCGGGTATGGGATAACGCCCTCGGACGCAGTGCTCGCGGAATCGAGGGCGCCTTCGGGTGGCATCGCGGTACGGTCGACCTCTCGCTCGGGCTCACGCTGCAGCGCATCCGTCAAAGCTTCACGAGCGAGGGACCCTTCGCTTCGGAGAGCGTCAACCCGGCAAGCTGGGAGCGCCCGCGGGTACTGAGCGCGCTGCTGGCCTACGACTCGCGGGGGGACGACCCGGGCCCGCGAGAACCCGGCGCCCGGGTGGGGCTGGGGCTTCGGTGGGGCAGCGGGCTTCCATACAGCCGGTGCGCCGGTGGTGACATCGCCGGCGAGTTGGCGCGCAGCGGCGACCCCTGCGGGGTCAACCATCCTGACGACGTGTTCGCGTTCAGGCTGCCGGCCTTCCTGCAGCTCGACCTCCGCGCCAGCACCGACCTCTCCGCGGGACCGGGCGGCGTGACGCTGTTTGCCGAAGCGCGCAACCTGCTCAACCGCCGCAACACCATCGCGGTCTATGCGGCGACCGGTGAGACCAGCAACGAAACGGCGCGCCTGCTGGTGACCTCCGGCGATCTCGACCACTACGCAAACGAGGCGCAGGCGAACAGCGTGCTGCAGCCTGACGACGCCATCGACCTGCGCTTTGCCGGTGCGGGCGCCTCGGGTTGCGAGGGCTGGACCTCGAGCAGCGGGGACGCCGCAGCACCCAGCTGCGTCGCGCTGGTTCGCGCCGAGCAGCGCTGGGGCAACGGCGACGGCCTCTTTGCGCGGACCGAGCAGCAGGTGGCCGCGGATGCCCGGTTCAACGAGCGCTTTCAGACCGGCTTCTTCGATGCGCCGCGCCGCGTCCGCGTCGGCTTCGAGGTCAACTTCTAGGTTGATTGATCCAACCACGAAGTGACCAGGGACGCGAGGGCCTGCGAGTCAACCACAGAGACACAGAGCACACGGAGATTCACGGAGAACTGCTTGTTGTTGTGGGTGCCATTCCAGGGCAACGCCGATCGCGGCACGCCCACATCAACAAGTGCTCGATATCTCCGTGTGCTCTGTGGCTCTGTGGTTACCGTGAGGGCCCGGCCCCTTCGATGCGCTCAGGGCGACGACCCGGCCCTCCGTCTCCGCTGCACCTTGCCGGCCAGCCGCGCCACCAGGCGGCGCGGGAGGAGGCGCACCAGCAGGGTGATCATCTTGCTGCCCAGCCCCGGCACCACCAGCGGGTCGCCGGCCATCATCGCGCGGTAGCCGGCGAGCGCCACCGCATCGGCGTCCATGGTGGCGAGCAGCCCGCTGGCGCCGCGGTTGCCCATCCCCGCGCGGGCATGAAACGGAGTCCGAACCGGTCCGGGACACAGCACCGTAACGGTCACGCCGGTGCCGGCGGTCTCCTGTGCGAGCGCCTCCGAGAAGGAAAGCACGTACGCCTTGGTGGAGTAGTAGATGGCGTGCCATGGTCCCGGGAGGAAGCCGGCCAGCGAGCCCAGGTTGAGGATTCGGCCCCGACCGCGCGCGATCATGCCCGGGAGCAGCCGGCGGGTGAGCAGGGTCAGCGCCTCGATGTTGAGCCGCAGCATTGAGAGCACGACTGCCTCGTCGCTCTCGGCGAAGTCTCCCGCCCCGCCGTGGCCGGCGTTGTTGATCAGGACGTCCACCGGCCGACCCGCGAGCGCCTGCATCACCCGGTCCACGCCACCGTCGCGCGACAGGTCGGCGGCCACGGTTGTCACGCCGGTGCTGCCCAGTGACTCGAGCTCGACAGCAACTTCCTGGAGCGCAGTCGCGGTACGCGCCACCAGCACGAGTGGGTGCCCATCGCGTGCGAGCAGCCGCGCCAGCTCGAGGCCGATGCCGGTCGTCGCTCCGGTCACCAGCGCGAGCGGGCTGCCAACGTCATTCTCGTGGGACAACAAAGCGCCGGCCCCATCAGGTGCGGGCCGGCGCAACGAGGGTGAAGGCGACATGGTCACTGCGGCGTCGTCGCGCCCTGCTCGCCCACCACAATGCGGTGTAGGAACACGCCGAGCAGCGCGGCGCCGACCGCCGGCAACAGCGCCAGCAGCGTGGCCGCGATGTGGGGCGAGGGAGGATAGGGGATGGCGCGCTGGGCGAGCGTCGCCCACAGGTACACCGCCGGAACCCCCAGCGCCACAAGCACCGCCGTCATCCAGGCGCTCGACGGCCGCACCACCGCCAGCACGAACGCCGCGGCGGCCACGAGCAGCGCGGTGATCAGTGTGCGGCCCGACCCGAGATCATACAAGCCGCAGAGCACGCCGGCGACGATCGCCAGCCCGAACATGACCATGCGCATGACCAGCTCCCTCGATCCACTCGCCACGTGCGGCTCGGGATGTCCGTCGGGCAGCATGACCGACGGCGCCCGGCCCCGGAAATCGGTACCGAGTCGTTGCCGGGCGTATGCCCGTCGCCCCTTCGGCTGACTCTCGATCCTGCCCATTAGTGGTCCTCCCCGACTTTCAAAGGTACCACCGCCCCACAGTTGAAGGTGAGACCGGAGGCACCGGGACGCCAGCTGGGATCCTTCACAGTGGTCAGGAGCGGATGGCGTCGCCGGAGGCGACGCTCCGCCGAGCCGCGCCTTCAGGCGCGGAAAGCCGGCCGAACCGGCGATGTCGCCCGTGGAACTGCTGCAACGCGGCGGCGAGGTCGCTGGCGGCGAAGTCAGGCCAGAGCACCGGCAGGAACAGCAGTTCGGCATAGGCCGACTCCCAGAGCAGGAAGTCGCTGAGCCGCTGCTCGCCACTGGTCCGGATCAACAGGTCCACGTCGGGCGCCCGGGTCGCGCCGTGATCGGCAATGGCCAGCAACCGGCCGAACTGCTCGCGCGTCACCGGCGTTCCCGGCACCACGCACTGGGCCGCTCGCAGGATGGCGTCGCGCGCGGAGTAGTCCACTGCAATCCGCAGGTGCAGCCGGGAGCCGCCGGCAGTGCGGCGCTCGGCGTCCTGGATCGCGGAACCCACCGCGGGCGCCAGGCGGTCGCGCCGGCCGATGACGCTGATCCGGACACCGGTGGCGAGCGCGCGGTTGACTTCACTCCGCAGGTACTCGCGGAAGAGCCGCATCAGCCACTGCACCTCGCGCGGCGGCCGTTCCCAGTTGTCGGACGAGAAGGCATAGAGCGTGAGTGTGCCGATGCCATGGGTGAGCGCCGCCTCCACCGTGCGCCGCACCGCAGCCACGCCCTCACGATGCCCAGCTGCCCGCGGCAACCCGCGGGCCTCGGCCCAGCGGCCGTTGCCATCCATGATGATGGCCACGTGCGAAGTACTTTGCATCATAAAGTCATACTCCAAATAAAAACACGGTATCAGCCGTGACGGGTGGCGCGGATGAGCGCCTCCATGTGCCCGAGGTAGCGGTCCAGGGCGGCGCGCCCCTGGCGGGTGAGCGCGTACTCGGTGCGGGGCACCCGATCCTCGAAGCCCTTGTCGCTGGTGACGTAACCTGCGTCCTCCAGCTTGCGGGCATGGACGCTGAGATTGCCGTCGGATGTGTCGACCAGGCGCTTGAGCTCGGTGAACGACAACTTCGGGTTGACGGCGAGCGCGCTGACGATGGCCAGCCGCACCCGCTCGTGAATGACCCGATCCAGGCCAGCCGCGTGCGCTCCGGGACTCCCGGCCACACCGGCCAGCTTCGCCGGCCGGCTCGCACTCTCGGGCGCTGCGGCTGCCTCCCGCTTTCGTGCTGCTCCACCTCTAGCCACCATGCCTCCTTGCAATCACCCAGCCGAACACCAGGTGCAATCCGCCGAATCCGATCGCCAGCAGCGCGTTGCCCCACCCGGGCGAGACCGCCAGCGCGAGCAGGCCGAGGCCCATGAACCCGAGCCCCATCACCGGCACGACCCGCACCGAGAAGGCACCGCCGGTCACGACCGCCGTCCCATAGGAGAGGAGCCAGAGTCCCGGCAACTGGGCCGCCAGCCCGCCTCGCCAGAGCACCGCCGTGAGCGCGGCACCGACAGCGAGCGGCGGCGCGAAGCTCAGCAGGAAGCGCCGGGCGGGACGGCTGGTGAGCGGCAGCCCGGTGCGGCGGGCCTTCCACAGCATGCCGGCAATGCCGAGCGCTGCGCCGATGGCGGCCTCGCCCAGCCAGACTGCCAGCCATGCCGAGCGGTCGGGCTGCCGGGCAGCGAGAATGGCAGCCACCACCGCCGACAGCCCCATCGCCATCCCACCCCAGCCGGGAACGGCGGTGAACTCGGTCGCCCGCTCCATGGCGGAGCGAATGAACGAGAGATTCTCGATGGCCCGGTCGGACAGCGCGGCCGGCTGGGAAGAGCGCGAGGGCATGCCACCTCGTAAAGTACTCTACAGAGTAAAGCGGGCCCGGCCGGACGTCAAGCCGGGCCCGAGGTCCAGCCGGAACTCAGAGCGTGGATGCGCAGTGGGGGCACTTCTTCGCCGCCACCGGGATGGCCATGGCGCAGTAGGGGCAGTCCTTGGTCGTGACCGCCGGTACCGGGGGCGGCATGATCTTGTTGACCGCACGCACCAGGAGGAACACGCAGAACGCGATGATCAGGAAGGCGACGATGGCATTGATGAACAGGCCCCAGTTGAGCGTCACGGCACCGGCCGCCTGGGCGTCGGCCAGCGTGCCGTACGGCGCCGCCGCGGTGGCGCCCTCTTTCAGCACCACGAACTTGTCGGCGAAGTCCACGCCGCCCAGCGCGAGGCCCACCGGTGGCATGATCACGTCATCAACCAGCGACTTGACGATGGTGCCGAAGGCACCACCGATGATGATGCCGATGGCCATGTCGACGACGTTCCCGCGCATGATGAACGTCTTGAATTCCTTGAACATTGGCGCCTCGCGGTTGGGGAATGGCCGGGCGGCGACGCCCGGAGCGTGCTGGCCCATATTACCCGCCTGCTGAGCGCCCCGCCACCACCATGCAGTGTGCACCGCCGGAGCCCCCTTGCGTCCCCCATCACGTTGCCCACTTCACGCGCGAGAGCCCATGGCGCACGTCAGTCCTGTCCTGCTGGCCCTCCTGGTGCTCGGCTGCAGTCATGCCGAGCCGTTCGCGGTGTCCGACCCGGTGCAGGATGGCCCATTCGCGCCGGACGCGGTGGTGCGGCTGACATATGGAGCCGGGGTGTCCCCGGCCAGCTGGCTGCCGGCCGGCGACACGCTGGTCCTGGCCGCCCGCGACGACGACCGACATGAAGGCGACGTCTGTCTCTTCCGGCTCCCGGCCGCGGGCGGAACCCGGCAGGGTGGGTACTGTTCCACCGGCCATGCCCAGTCTGACTCCGTGGAGGACTACGGCTCCCCCGCTGTCTCGCGCGACCGCACCCTGGCGGTCCGCTATTTCCACCGTCGGCTGGGCGGCTCGACGTTTGGGGCCATCCGGATCGGACCGTTGGCCACTCCCTTCGTTGCAACCGAGATCACCTCGGTGCCCTTCTTCCAGGACGGGCGGCTGATGCACAACGTGTCCGATCTTGCCTGGCAGCCCGATGGGTCACTCGTGTTCCTCGCCTGGACGGACGAGATACTGGAACGGACTTGCGGCCCTCGTCGCTGCGACGTTTTGCTGCGCATACCGTTCGGTGCCTACCGCACCACTCCGAACCCGGACGGCGCACCGAGGGCCGTGCCTGGCAGCTTCCTCGCAACCTCGATCACACCGGACGGCCAGGGCGGCCTGTTCGCCACCTTCCCCGCCAGCGACCAGCTTTGGCGGATTTCCCCCGACGGCGACTCGGTGGTCGTGCATGACTTCGGAGCTGGGAGCAAGGTTCGGGGTGCAGATTACCGGGCGGGCAAGGTGGCGGTCATCCTGGGCGGCACCGAGGTGGTCGCGACCGACGACATCGGCGTCATCCAGACCGACGACGGCGTGGGAGTGGTGACGGTCCTCGACCTCGCGTCTGGCACCACGGCCGTCGTAAGCCCTCCGAACATGCTCTTCCGCGATCCGGTGCTGAGTCCGGACGGGCGCAGCGTTGTCGCTCGCGGAGGGCAACTAACTACGGCGGGAGGCGACCTGTGGCGCATGACTGTTCCGTGAGGCGGGGCGCGACCGCGATCGCGTGGCTGGTGATGCTTGCGGCGTGTGACCATGGCGCGCCCTTCGCGCCGGAGGTGCCCGCCGAACCGGGACCGTTCGGTCCGGGGGTGCCCGCGCGGCTCACGTTCAACAGCGCGGACGATCGGACGGCGAGCTGGCTGCCGGACGGCTCGGCATTCATCTACTCGAGCGAGGAACTGGAGGGGCCGTCAGACCACGATCGCTGCCTGCTGGTCATGCCATCGTCGGGTGGCACCGTATCGCGCAGCATCTGCGAGCGACGCCCGGGGCACCAGGACAGCACTGACGTCTTCCAGTCTCCTGTGGTGAGTCCGGGCGGCCGACTGCTCTACCTGCGCGCGGTGAGCCGGATCGGCAACCAGAAGAGCCCGCGGATGGAACTGGCGCTCGCCACGCTGGACGCGCCGGTGCCCGCGACGGCGCTCACACCGGTGCCCTATTTCGCCAGCAGCGGCAAGACCCACCTCCTGGTCGCCTCGCCCGCGTGGCTCGACGACGAGCATTTCGTGTACCTGGCGCAGTATCTCTGGTACCAGGGCTCGACCTTCTTCCCCGACACCTTCGCCACCGGGCTGGAGATCGTGCACGGTTCGGTGGATGGGGATGCGGCGACGCTCAGTGTAGTGCCGAGCACCGAGGAAGCGTCATCGGTCGCGGCCGGTGACCAGCCCGGCACCGTGATCGCGACCTTCGGGGGCGACTCGAAGGTCTACCGAGTTGATTTGGTGACGGGCGCACGCACCGAACTCTGGGACTTCGGCGCGGCCGGCATCGCCCGCGACGCGCAGATTGCCGGCGGCAAACTCGCGGCCATCGTGGGCCGCAGCGTGCTGTACCAGTTCGAGGATGCGCATCAGCAGTTCGTCCAGCGAGACGAAGGTGGCAACCTCCACGTCGTGGAGCTGTCGTCGGGCGAAACGGAGGTGTTCTCCCTCGACGAGACCCTGTTCCGCCGTCCCGCGCTGGCCCCGGATGGCTCGCGCCTGGTCGTGGAAGCCTCCCCCTTCGCACCGGTGCATGTCGGTCCGGTTTCCGATTACAACGCCCTCAACCACCGCGGGGACCTGTGGCTTATCACCTTCGACTGATCCTCGCAGGGGCCGTACTCACGCTCCTGCCGGCCTCGGTTGCCGCCCAGGCCGCCGGTGCCATCTCCGGCCATGTCACCGATGCCACGACCGGCGCGCCGATCGTCGGTGCCGCCGTGCTGCTGGAGGACGGGCGGCGCGGCGCGATCACCGACAGCGCGGGTGGCTATCGCATCCGGGAAGTCCGGGCAGGCACCTACGTGCTCCTGACCCGCGCCCTCGGATTCGGGCCAGTGCGGCGCGACGGAGTGGCGGTGCAGGCCGGGTCGACCACCATCGCCGACTTCCGGCTGCAGCCCCGGGCGGTGCAGCTGGAAGAGCTGGTGGTGGAAAGCGCCGACCCGGTGCTCGATCCGCTGGCGACCGCCTCCGAACAGGTCATTACCGCCGACGACTTCCGCCGGCTGCCGGTGAGTTCGCTCGAAGAAGCGCTCGCGCTTTCCGCCGGAACGGTGGGCGAGAGCTACCGGGGCGGGCGCCTGGGACAGGAGTCATTCATCTTCGACGGGCTGGGTGTCAAGAACCAGCTCGATGCCAGTACCGGCGCGCTGGGCCTGGCCATCCCGCCCGACATGCTCACCGAGGCGTCACTGGTCACCAACGGCTTCTCAGCGCGATACGGGCAGGCGGTGTCGGGGCTGATCAACGTGGTGACCAAGGACGGCGGGGATTCCTGGAGCGGCCGGCTGGCGTATGAAACCGACCGGCCTTTCGGCGATGGCTGGGACTACGGTCTCGATCGCGCCGTCTTCGAGGCCGACGGTCCCATCGCCGGCGGCGTCCGCGCAGTGGCCGCGCTCGACGTATCGGCCCGTCTCGATGCGGACCCGGTCAATGCACCAGCGCCGCTGAATGAGCTCGACCCACGCTTCGCGCAGCCATGGATGCTGCCCCACAACAGTGGCGAGCAGTACAACTTCGCGGGCAAGCTCACCATTCCGTTCGGACGCAACCAGACCCTGCGGCTCTTCGGTCTCCGGTCCATCGACCAGCGGCTGCTGTACGACCCCGCGTTCAAGTACGACTCCGAGTTCGGCCCGGCACGACGGACCGCCGGCACCCTCGCCAGCGCGCACCTGCAGCACGCGTCGGGGCCAGGGGCCGGCCTGCCGCTGGTGGCCGATCTCCGCGTCGCGCTCTTTCACCGCGACTTCGTGCGGGGCACCCTCACCGAGCAACCTGACTTCGGCTTCGGGGCCTTCACCGGTTCGCGGTTCGAGGTCGTAGGAGAAGACCTCGCACGGGCGCAGGACGCCGAGGCCGCGGCCGCACCTCTCGCAGGCTTGACCGTGCCCGGACTGACCGCTCGGTCGCCGTGGGGTGTGCCGGCGTTCTTCCTGGGCGGCGGCTCGCGCGGCGAACTGTCATGGAACCGGTTCCGCGAGCTGCGCACCCAGCTCGACCTCACTTTCCCCGCCGGCACTGGTGGTGACCTGTACGTCGGCGGTGAGGTGGTCTCGCAGGATGTGCGCACGTTTCAGCGGGCGCTCGGCTACCTGCCGGTGGGCGATTCGGTCCCCGCGGCCGCGGCGTCGAACTTCTCGCCGCTCGCGATGGCGGGATATGTCGAAGGCCAGTTCCGGCTCGCGGAACTGGGCTTCACCGCTGGGCTCCGGATGGACCGGTTCGATGCCCGGGCCGACATCGCCGATGAGAACGCCGGGGCCAGGACCCGCATCAATCCCCGGTTTGCCGCGTCGACCATGCTCAGCGCCGCCACCTTCGTCGCGAGCATCGGCCGCTTCAGCCAGCCACCCGACTACCAGTACCTGGTGGACGCGGCGTTCGACGACACCCTGCGCACCGGGCGGTTCCGCCGGGGCAACCCCAGCCTGGGGTTCGAGGACTCGTGGCAGTACGAGTTCAGCGTGCGGGCGCGGCCCCGGCCTGGCATCGCGCTCCGCACCGGCGTGTACCTGAAGCGCCTGCAAGGGCTGGTGGCCACCGTGCCACTGGGCGCCAATCCCGACTCGTCGATCTTCGGCAATGCCGACTTCGGCACGGTCAAGGGATTTGAAGTGCAGCTGGAGCGCGAGATGCGCGATGGGTGGGGCGTGCGCGCGTCCTACACGCTGCAGCAGGCGACGGCGTCGAGCAGCAATGCGTTCCTGCTGCGGCGGGCGATCCGGATCGATACCCTGACCCATGACACCATCATCCCGCCCCGGATCGAGTTTCCGCTCGACTACGACCGGCGGCATGGGCTGGTGGTGATCCTGCAAGGGCAGGTCGCCGATTCCGCCGGGCCGGAGGTGGCCGGCATCCGGCCCTTCGCCGGCTTTGAGGCGGCACTCATCACCCGGGTTGCGTCCGGCTTGCCATTCACCCGCCGCGCGCCCGGCAGCGACACCCTCATCGGCGACGTCAACGGCGCACGACTGCCTGCCACTCACACGTTTGACCTGCTGTTGCGGCGGCCGATATCGTTTGGCCGGGTGGATGCCGGCATCTATCTCGATGCCCGCAACCTGCTGGGGAGACGCAACGTGGTGTCCGTGCGCAGGGACTCGGGCACGCCGGAGACACCAGAGGACATCATCGACGCCATGGCCGAATCGGCGTACGCCGCCAACTCGCAGGCCATTCCCTATGAATCGCCGCGCTACCGGCGCTGGGCGGACACCAACCAGGATGGGTATGTCGCAGGCGAGGAAGAGCTGATGCCGCTCTATGAAATGGCCGCGCGAGACTTCACCCAGCCGCTCTTTGCCTACGGCGAGCCGCGGCTGGTGCGGGTAGGAATGGAGATCCGCTTCTAGCCCGGGTGCGGTGAACGCCTGCCGTCCAGCGCCGCCCGAGTCAGCCGTTCGTTGATGGCCACCGCCGCTGCGACACCCTCGGCCGCGGCGGTCATCACGAACTGCGGGTCGCGCGACGCGTCGCCGATGGCATAGACACCATCGACGTTCGTGGCTCCGGCCCGGGTGCTGTCGGCGACGCCGCTTTCCATCAACGCGACGCCGAGCACGGCGGCAATATCCGAGCGCAGCTCGTGGCCAAGGCAGAGGAACAGCGCTTCGGCCTCCACCGGCTCGCCCTCATCCAGCACCACCCGCTGCAACTTTCCGCCGACCACATCCAGCTGACGAATCCGCTCCTCCCGCACGCCGATGCCGTGCCGGGCCAGTGTCGCCGCGGATTCCGGCCCCAGCCCGGCGGGCCCATTGGTGCACAGCGTGATCGAGGCACTCCACCGAAGCAGCCGAAGGGCATAGTCGGCGGCCGTGTCGCCGTGGCCATGCACCACGAGCCGCTCGTCCCGGTGCTCCCAGCCATCGCAGTAGGGGCAATGATGGGCGCTGATCCCGTAGCATTGATCCAGCCCCGGCAGCGCAGGCAGGTCGTCCACCACGCCAGTTGCCAGCACCAGCGTGCGCGCCTCCGCGGCAGGGCCACCGGCGAGCTGCACCCGAAATCCGTCGGCGATCGGTTCGACCGTATCCACCCGCGCGTCGCGAAGCGCGACGGTGTCGTAGCGCTCCAGCTCGCTCCGCGCCTGCGCCAGGAACTCCGCGGGCTTGATGCCATCCCGCGTCAGGAATCCGTGGAGCGCATGCGACACCGCATTGCGGGGCTCGCCTGCGTCGAGCACCAGCGTCCGTCGTCGCGCACGACCCAGCATCAGCGCGGCACTCAGCCCGGCGGGGCCACCCCCCACGATCACGCAATCGTACATGCCGAAAGCACGGCGGGGGCGGCCGCCAAGGCAAGTGCGCCGCGGGTTCTGTACCTTGGTGTCACCAACTCTTCGCCCTGGAGCGGCACTCGATGCTCATGTTCATCGCGATCGGCCTCGCGGCCGGAGTCCTGGCAGGTCTCTTTGGCATCGGTGGCGGCGTCCTGATCGTTCCGGCGCTGATGTACTTCGCCGGACTGCCGATCAAGACCGCCACCGGCACGTCACTGATGGCGCTGCTGCTGCCGGTCGGACTCCTCGGCGCGGTGGCGTACTGGCAGGCGGGTCACATCGAAGTGAAGAGCGGGCTGCTGGTGGCCGCGGGGCTTTTCATCGGGGCCTGGTTCGGCGCGAAGCTGGCGCTGGCAACGCCGCCGGCGGTGATGCAGAAACTGTTTGCGGCGTTCCTGGTTGTGGTTGCGGTGAGGATGTTCTTGAAAGCTTAGTGAGAAGTGAGAAGTGATCAGGGCGGCCTGATGGCCGCCCGGCTACTGCGCTTGCGCCTTCCGCTGTGCTGCGAGCGTGGGATAGGCCACGTCGGGCGGCGGATCGCCGTTGGGCCAGTCGTATTCCTTGCCCGGGAGGTCGGGGCGCGGGCGGCTGACCAGGTACGCCGCCAGGTCGGCGGCCTGCTCATCGGTCAGGCTGCCGCGGCGATCCATCGGCATGTTGGCCCGAATGAAGCCGGCGGCGGTGCGGAGCCGAGCCATGCCGGCACCTATGTTGAACGAGCTGTCGCCCCAGAGCGGCGGCCCCACATACCCGCCGCCGTCCTCCCCATGGCAGCGGGCGCACTCGATGGCGTAGAGCGCCTTGCCGGCGGCGCTGTCCGCGTTCGACACATCCACTTTCGGAATCCCCTGTCCTTCCACCCTCGCACCCACCGGGATATCCCGCGACAGGAACGCGAAGTACGCCACCATGTCACGGATGTCCCTGCCATCGCGCGGCAGGGGCTTGCCGTTCATCGATCGGATGAAGCAGTCGTCGAGCCGGTCCTCGATGACCTGCACCCTGGCGACGCGACTGCGATACTGGGGGAACTGGCCGTACACCCCGACCCAGGGCATGCCGCCGGCGAGCGTGCCGGCGGACGGGTGGCAGCTGGTGCAGGCGAGCGTGTTGCCCACGTACTCCGGCAGGCTGTCGGCGGTATGCTCGAGCAGGGCGCGCCCACGGCGAATCGACTCGCCCAGCGGGCCAGCCGGAATCGTGGAGTCCGACGGCACCTGAAATGGCACGGTATCGGGTACGTACCCGCCGGCGGCGCGCGGCGGTGAGGCCTCACCGCAGCCGCCCGCCGCCAGAATGCTCAGTGCCAGCCCCGCAAGTCGCCGTGCCATCCGCTACCTCCGCGCCATCATCCGCTTGATGGGCTGCACGAAGAGGCTCATGATCACCGCGGCGAGGATCACGTACAGCGACACGGCGGTGAAGATCTGGGCGGTGGTGAACTTCTCGTACACACCGGCAACGTTGCCGCCGATGAAGTTGCCCACCGACGCGGCGAGGAACCACACGCCCAGCATGAGGCCGGCGTAGCGCATCGGGGCGAGCTTGGTCATGGCGGAGAGCCCCACCGGGCTCAGGCACAGTTCGCCGATGGTGTGCAGCAGGTAGGTGCCGATCAGCCACATCGGGCTCACCTGCGCCCCGCTGGCTGCCATGCCGGCCGCCGGAATCAGCAGCGCGAAGCCCAGCGACAGGAAGAGGAGGCCGAAGGCGAACTTGCCCGGGCTCGACGGCTCCTTCCGGCCCATCCGGATCCAGAGCCAGGCAAAGACCGGCGCCAGGATGATGATGAAGAGGGCGTTGACGCTTTGCAGCCAGCTGGCGGGAAAATCGAAGCCCAGGATGCTGGTGCGGGTACTGCGCTCGGCAAAGAGATTGAGCGTAGAGCCGGCCTGCTCGAAAGCCGACCAGAACACCGCGGCGCCCAGGAAGAGCACGAAGATCACCAGGTGGCGCTTGCGCTCGTCGGCGTCGCGGCTCCCGGCGGTGAGCAGCCAGATGAAGAACACCGCCGGCGCCAGCAGCAGGATTGTGCCCACCACGCGATTGACCGTGGGCATGGCCGCGATAGCTGCGTCACCCGAGCTCATCAGGATGAAGCCGCCGACCACGATCAGGCCCAGCAACGCGAACATTGCCCCGCGCCGGGTTCCCGGTGCCAGCGGGTCGCCCGGCTCGGCGCCCGCGCCCCGCAGCCGCTTCTGGCCCAGCAGGTACTGCACCACACCGAGGAACATGCCGACCGCCGCCGCCCCGAAGCCCCAGTGCCATGAGCGCGCCGGGTCGAAACCCCAGCCCTGAAGCATGCCGCGGAACGCCTCGCTCTGCGCCAGCCAGCCGCACGCCAGCGGGGAGAAGAACGCGCCGAGGTTGATGCCCATGTAGAAGAGCGAGAAGCCGGAGTCCCGCCGCTTGTCCTCCTCGGTGTAGAGCTGCCCCACGACGGTCGAGACGTTGGGCTTGAGGAGGCCGGTGCCGATGATCACCAGGAAGAGGCCCAGCAGGAAGAAGCCGATGCCTTCCCTGGACAGCGCTATGTGCCCGAACATGATGACGATGCCGCCGTACAGCACGGCCCGCTGCTGGCCGATCACCCGGTCAGCGAACCAGCCGCCGGGGAGTGCCACCAGGTACACCATCGCCGTGTACAGGCCGTAGATAGGACCCGCCACCTCGGTAGAGAACCCGAGTCCGCCAGTCGCGAGCGGCGCCACCATGAACAGCAGCAGGATCGCCCGCATGCCGTAATAGCTGAAGCGCTCCCACATCTCGGTGAAGAAGAGCGTGGAGAGCCCGGCTGGATGGCCGAAGAATCCGCGGTCATCGAGTGAGGCTTGCGTGGCGCTGGCTGCGAACGGAGCGGTGTATGCCAAGAGAGGACTCCCGGTGGACGAAGGGGGCGGCGGTCAGCCGCGGTCTTTTCCGAGTTGCTTCTTGAGATGGGCCAGCTGGGCTTCCACTGCTGCTTCGTGCAGCTTGCGATCGGCCTGTGCCTTGAGCAGTTCGCCCTGGAGGTCGAGTTCCGGACGGGTTCCGCCGGCCGCTTCGATATCGCGCCAGGCGCGCTCCTGCACTTCCCGCATCTGCGCCCCACCCGCCTGGGCAGCGCGGAAGTCGGACGTCATCTGCTCGACCTCGCGCTGGGCCAGCTGCAGTTCATCCACCTGCACCGCGATCTTGCGCTCGAGCAATTCCACCCGGCCCGCATGCTTGCCGACATAAATGTCGGCGAGCTGTGCGGTCTCCTGGTCGTCGATTTCGCGCGCCAGCCTTCCCCGGCGCTCGGCGTCATCGCGGGCTTTCCGCTCGACCTCCAGCTCACGCTGGCTGCGTGCCAGCTGGTCGCGCATGCCGGCCACCGCCGCCCGCGCCTCGATCACCGCCTCGCGCAGTCCGGCGGCCACCGCCCTGGGGTCGGACCGCGTGTGCTCCGCCAGCAGGCGGTCGAGCCTGGCTCGCAAGCCGTCAAGAACTCCCACGGCACTCCTGCTTCGGGGACACGCAACGTTACGGGCCGCCGACGGCCGCGTCAAGCGATACGAGAGGCGAAACCGCGACGTTGCATTATGTTAGGAACTGTTCCGGGTTCCCTCCAGCCCTTACGGAGCGTGCCATGCGCCGGTTCCCCCTTGCCACGTTCCTGGCCCTGCTGGCCGCCTGTGGTGGCGCCCGCGAAGGCTCCAACACCACCTGTGGACTGGCGGCAGTCATAGGCCCCCAGTCGCTGCTGAGCCAATTCGGCGTGCCTCGCCAGACGCTGAGCGTGGCCCCTGATTCGGTTCCCGGTCGCCTGGTGGCGCGGGTGGCCGGCGGAGGCGCCTACTCCGCGATCGTGGGCCGCTCGTCCGAAGCGGATTCCCTGCTGCTGATCGGGGTCGAGGGCACTCCACCGGAAGTGTTCGCACTCGGGTTCGGGGTCCTGGCCACGGCGCCTGGAGGCCAGACGCGGGGCCTGGTGCTGTTCGAGGGATTGCCGGTGGAGCGGGCCCCGGAGATCGGCACCGTCACTTTCGGGCCGGCCAGCGCACCGCTGATCGGGGTGGAAGCGGATCCAGGCACGTACGAGGACACCGCCTGCCCCTACTTTCCCGATTCCATCCTCCGCTGACGGCTGAGGCCCTCAGTTGGCCTGGCCGCGCTGGAAGCGTCCAGGTGTGGTCGCAGCGGGAAAGAAGTACTGGTCACTCACGCCGTTGAGCGCGCCGCGGATGGCGCGGTAGCGGGCCGCGGTCTCCGCCAGCACCTCTTCCAGCCCCAGCCGGTCCGCCAACTCGTGATCCGACGCCATCACGAAACCGCGCTGTCCCAGCGCGTCGTAGTACGGCAGGTCGGGGCCGCCATGCCGCGCACGACGCGCGGCGATATAATCAGGATAGAGGCCGGCCAGCCAGAGCGCGTAGTTGCCGAGGTGGAGCATGACCCGGAAGCGCCGCTCGCCGACGCTCGATTCCAGGTCGCGGACGATATCGACGAGGTAGCGATGCTGGGCATCGTCGTTCCAGTCCACCCGATGGGCGCGATCCCGCCGTCCGAAGTCGACCAGCAACGCGGCGAGGTAGTCCGCCACCGCGCGGTCCGCGATGCCGGCGCGCAACAGCGCCTGGCGGACCATGACGTACATGAAGAGTGGCTCGCTCGGCACCAGCAGGGTGCGCACCGCCCGGAGCCGCTCGGCGAGGTCAGGCGCATCGAGCAGGGCGTCGGGACCTTCGGTTTCCAGCTGGCGCTCGACGGCGGTACGGCGCGCCGCGCTGCCGCCGCCCAGCAGCAGCACCATCAGGCGCAGGTCCGACGCGGTCAGTCGGCTGCGCAGATCGGCCCGGATCATGTCGCACCCCTCCGTTGGAGTTGCACCGGTCTCGCGTGCTCCCGGCGCTGCTGAGCTGGCCGGGCGCCTGGCGGCATATGGCCGCGCGCTGGCCGGCACCCTGCAACCCGACGCTGTCACGATGCTGCTGGTCGGCGAGCTCCGAGCATCGCTGGAGCCCAGCGCCCTGCGGATCGAGTTCACCCTGGGAAACGGCGCGGGCGTCGGTACCAGTTATACCTGGCCCGAACCGGAATCCGATCCCGGTGTGGGTGTCTCCGGCGGCATGGTGCACCCGGCGGGAGAGCGCGCCGACGAATGGTGGGTGGTGCCGATCGAAACCGGCAGCCGCCAGTTGGGGAGCATCGCGTTGCGCGGTGCCCATGGGCCTTTCGCGCCCCTCGCCGAAAGCTATCTCCATGCCCTCGCGGCCCAGACCGCTATCGCACTCGAAAGTGCACGTCTGATCGACGTTTACGACGACGGGCGCCGCTCCTGGCAGGAAGTCGTCGATGCCCTGAGCCTGGCCCTCTGCATCGTTGACGGATCCGGGCGCATACGCCGTGCCAACCGGGCCTTTTCCGAGCTGATGAACGTCCCTCCGGCGGTCATGGTTGGCCGCCCCTGGGATGCATTCGCGATGCCCGAGTGGCGCAACGACGTCGCGGCCCTGCTGGAGCGCGCCGATGGAGTCGCCGTAGAGCTGCGGATCGGGTTGCGGTCGTTCCGGGTGAGCGCCTTCCGGGTGGGCGCCGGGGAGAACACCGCCACCGTCCTGCTGTTCGAGGATGAGACCGAGGCGCGGACGCTTCAGGATCAGCTGCTGCAGAGCGCCAAGCTCTCGGCGATGGGGCAGCTCGTGGCCGGCGTGGCGCACGACCTCAACAACCCGCTCGCCTCCGTGGTGGGCTTCGCCGACTTCCTGAGTGAACTCAGCGACGTGCCGGCCAACCTGCGCGAACCGCTCGCGGTCATCCGTGAGGAGGCGGAACGCGCCTCCACCATCGTGCGCAACCTGCTGAGCTTCGCGCGCAAGACCGACAACCAGCGCGCGGCAACCGACCTCGCCGAGTTGCTCGAGTCCACCATGATGCTGCTGCGAAACACGCTGATGGCCAGCACGGTGGACGCCCGCCTGGAGCTCGAGCCGGACCTGCCGCCGGTCATGATGGAAGCTTCCAAGGTCCAGCAGGTCTTCGTCAACCTGGTCACCAACGCGGCGCAGGCCATCAATAGCGCTGGCCGTCCGGGCACCGTGACGCTGCGGGCGCGCCGGTTCCTTGACGGCGTGGCGATCGATGTCGCCGACGACGGCCCCGGGATCGAGCCCGACGTGGCCAGCCGGATCTTCGACCCATTCTTCACTACCAAGGCCGAACAGCGCGGCACCGGCCTTGGCCTTCCCATCTGCCAGGGAATCGTGCGCGAGCATGGCGGCCGCATCACGGTCGAGAGTGTGGTCGGGTCGGGCGCCACGTTCACGGTGGTGCTGCCCCAGGGGCAGCCGCAGCCGGAGCCACCCACCGCCGCTGCGGTTCGACCGGTGACGCGCCAGCTCCGGGTGCTGGTGGTGGACGACGAACCCCACATCCTCCACTACATGCGATCGACGCTGGAAGCGTGGGGGCACGACGTGGAAGTCGCAACTGATGGCGAGGAGGCCCTGACCCTGGCGCTGACCGAACGGCACGACCTGATCCTGACCGACCTCCGGATGCTGCGGCTGGGCGGACGAGAGCTGTACGAGGAAATCGTGCGCCGGGCGCCCCGCATGGCTCCCCGGGTCTTCTTCAGCACCGGTGACACGGTGCGCGGCGACACGCTTACCTTTCTGGAAAGCCTCGACCGCCCGTGGCTCCACAAGCCATTTGGGCTGGCCGAACTCCGCGCCCTCCTGTCATCCGCCGCCCGAGCGGCTCACGGACGGGAGAGTGGCGGCCATCCCTTGCCGACCGAGGACCCAACGCCAGCATGATTTACGTCTGCATCCCGTCCCATAACGAGGCCCGCACCGTCGGGCTCCTGCTCTGGAAGGTCCGCCAGACGTTCACCGATTTCCCCCGCGAGTACCAATTGCTGGTAGTGGACGACGCGTCCACTGATGCAACCCGCGAAGTACTCGAGCCCTATGCCCGGGTACTGCCGCTCACGCTGATTCGCCATGCCGAACGCCAAGGCTACGCGGCGTCGATTACGGAATTGCTGCGGATGGCGCTGGAACGGACCGACCGGCCCCGTCGCGACGCGGCGATCCTGATGCATGCAGACTTCGCACACGATGCCGCGGCACTTCCCGACCTGGTGCGGCAGATCGAGAGTGGCGCCGACCTGGTCGTGGCCGAAGGCGAACTGCATGGCACGCCCAGTCCGGGACATCGGCTGGTGCGCCGAGTGGCCCCGCTGCTGCTGGGGCGCCGGGTCCGGGTGCCGGGAGTGCGTGACCTCGTCGGCGGGTTTGCGGCCTTCCGGCTGGTCACGCTGCGGGATGCGTTCCGCGATCGCCCCACGGGGCCGGTGCTCGCGTCCGAGGGCTGGGCCGCCAATGCGGAACTGCTGGGCCTGGCCGCGCGCCATGCTCGGCGGGTCGAGCGGATCCGCGCCGTCGAGCGACTCGACCGCCGGGAACGCGCCTCACGGAACTCGCCCTGGGCCACTGCCCTCTCGCTCTGGCGCTCCCGCCGGACCATCAAGCTGCCGGCAGGTAGGCCGGTCACTGCGTCAGGCGATCCGCCGGCGACTTCCCTGCCCGCGACCTGACCCAGGCAAAGCGCGCCCGGCCAGATGGCCGGGCGCGCTGCCGTTCCAGGGGGACGTCGGCTCAGGCCGGCCGCCCGGTGATCACTTCCTTGACCCGGGCGGCGGTGTCGGGCGCCACCACCTTGAGGATCAGGTAGAAGATGAACCCCCAGAAGGCCCAGACGAGAATGGTCCCGATCAGCGACAGCACCCCGCCGAGCACCGAGAACAGGAGCTTCATCGCCAGGACGCCTACAACGGCGAACACTGAGAAGCCCAGAACGGTCCGGATCATGTACTTTTCCCCCTGAAGTGGCCGGTCGCATCGCAGTACGGGCGCATGTTCCAGATAGTTTCGTCGAGGAGGCAAGTGGCGACCAGTTACGATGTTATCGTCGTCGGCGGAGGCGTCGTGGGCGCCGCGGCTGCCCGGGAACTCTCCCGGGAGGGGCGGCGCGTGGTTGTGCTCGACCCGGACGACGAGCGAGGGCAGGCCTGGCGCGCAGCAGCAGGCATGCTGGCGCCGCAGATCGAGGCCACCGAGAGCGAGGCGCTGCACGAGTTGAGTGTCGCCGGCCGCGACCGGTACGCTGACCTCGCGCCCGAGTTGCTGGCTGACACCGGGGTCGATATAGGACTTTGGCGTGAGGGAATCGCCCAGGTGGCGACCGAGCCGGCCCAGGCCGAGCTGCTGCGGGCCCGGGTGGCTCAGCAGCGGCAGCAGGGTCAGGTGTCGGATTGGCTCGACGCCGACGAAGCGCGGAACCGCTGGCCGTGGGTGCGCGACCTTGCCGGCGCGCTGTGGGCTCCGATGGACGGCGCGCTCGACCCGAAAGCATTGGTGCATGCACTCCTGACCGACGCGCGAAACCACGGTGCAGTGACGGTGCATGCGGAAGCAACGGCAGTGGTGCGTACAGGCGACCGGATCATCGGAGTGATCGCCGGCGACGAATACTCGGCCGATGACGTGATCATCGCGGCGGGTGCCTGGTCGGGCCGCATCAGCGGGCTGCCACGTCCCTTGTCGGTCGAACCAGTGCGGGGCCAGATGGCTGCGATGCCGTGGCCGGCGGACGTACCGCGCGCGATCCTGTACGCCGACGACTGTTATGTCGTCGCACGCGGCGACGAGGCAGTGGTCGGCTCCACCATGGAGTACACCGGCTTTGATGCCTCGGTCACTGACGAGGGCCAGCAGCGCATCTGGGCGGCGATCCGGAAGCTCTGTCCCCCCATCGGCGCTGCGCGGGCGCACCGTACGTGGGCCGGTCTCAGGCCTGTGACTCCTGATGGCCTTCCCATCATGGGCCCGGCACCCGACGTCGAGGGGCTATGGTATGCCACCGGACACGGCCGCAACGGCGTGCTCCTGGCGGGAATCACCGCATTGCTGCTGCAGCAGATGCTGCGCGGCGACCCGGTGCATGAACATGTACTTGCGATGAGCCCGAGTCGGCTCTGGAACTGGTAATGATGCGATTCCGGAAGCGCTTCATCACGATCTTCACCACCCTGCTGGCTGCGGCGCCCTCATTCCTGCTGGCGCAGGGCACCACGGTTGCCGCCGAGCGCAGTGCATGGACCGAGTGGCTCGCCACGGCGCCGACGTCGCCCTATCTCGCCGTTGCGCAGCAGCCGATCGGTCCGGGAGTCACCATGGGACCCGACAGCGCCGATGTGCCGCTGCACGGCGTCGAGCTCCATCGCGTGACTGCCTCCGGAACAGTGTCCCTCACCGGGCCCACCGGCCGCCGCGCGCTTCCCCGCGGTCGCGCGGTGCGCCTGGGTCGGTACATGCTGGTGGCGGGCGGTCCGGCGGGACGTGCGGTGGTCACCGTGTTCGACAGCTCGCATGCGCGGGGCGCACCGGCCTTTTACGACATCGACCCGGCGGCGAGCTACACCGGGCGGCTTCAGCCTCCCGACGCGCCTTCCACGACGCGACTGCTCGCGCCAGACGGCGTGGAGGTCGAGGCAGCGCTGGCTGGCACCGTGGCTGTCCCGGTGGCCGACAGCACGATTCGGCTCACGGTGATGCGGATTCCCGATCCCGGCAGTGGCGAGGCCACGCTCGAGATCTATTTCCGTGACGCGACCAGCGGGCAGGGCAGCTATCCTGCAGGGCGATTCGTGGAGCTGGTGCCCCAGGCGGACGGTCGCTATCGCCTGGACTTCAACCGCGCCCGCAATCCCTTCTGTGCCTACAGCTCGGCCTATGCCTGTCCGGTGCCCTGGCGAGGCAATGCCTTGCCGGTCGCGCTGGAAGTGGGCGAGCGCTACGTCCCGATCAAGTGACGCCATTATTGCTGCTGGCCGCGCTGGCGGCGCCGCCTGACCTGGCGGGTCCATGGCGTGCGGCGCTGGCGCTGGAGGGTGGGTCGCTCCCGTTCACAATGGTGGTGGAGACCAGCGACGGTGAAGTGCGGGGCCGGCTCTGCAATGCCGACAGCTGCGACGGGTTCTCGGCGATCGTGTCGCGGGGTGACTCGGTGATCTTCGAGATGGCGGACTACGCGGCCGTGATCCGCGCCACGTGGTCCGGTGATTCGCTGGTGGGCAGCTACAGCAACGTGGGCAACCGCGGACCGCGCGTCATTCCGTTTCACGCGTCGCGGGGCAACTGGCCGGTCGCGCCCACGCCGGCAAACCTGGCCGGCACCTGGGACGCGACGTTCGTCAGCGGCGCCCGCACCAGCCCGCGGGTGCTGGTGTTCCAGGACGCGGCCAACGGCATGCAGGGAACCATCGTCTCCAGTACCGGCGACTACGGCGTGTTCAGCGGGCATGGCACGGCCGATTCCTTCACGCTGGCGCACTTCGATGGTTCCTTCGTCTATCTGGTAACCGGTGCGCTGGACGGCGACACGCTGCGGGGAGTGTTCCACGCCGGTCTCCGGACCCGGACGCCATTCACCGCCGTGCGATCCACCGGCAAGCCGCACCTGCAGGAATCCACCAGCCTGACCGTGGCCGACACGACGGCGCCATTCGCCTTCAGTTTTCCCGAAGCGTCGGGCGGACTGGTCTCCAGCACCGATCCACAGTTCTGCAACAAGGTCGTGCTGGTCGATATCTTCGGCACCTGGTGCCCCACCTGCCATGGAGCCGCGCCGGTGCTGGTGCAATTGTGGAACGACTACCACGACCGCGGGCTCGAAATCGTGGGTCTCGCGTACGAGGTGTCGGGTGATACCGCCATCGACGGAGCGCTGGTGCGCCGGTACCGCGAGAAGTTCGCCATCCCCTTCCCCTTGCTGCTCGCCGGCGTCAATCTGGTGGAGGAGACCGCGGCGACCCTGCCCCAGCTCCGCGGATTCACCTCGTACCCCACCAGCGTGTTCATCGGTCGCGACGGGCGCGTGCGGCTGGTGTATGCCGGGTTCCATGGCCCCGTGACCGGCGCGATGCATGAGCGACAGGTCCGGGAATACCGCAGCATCATCGAGCGACTGCTGGAGGAATGATGCGCCGTTGGGTAGCGGTCCTGGGGTGCCTTGCACTGGTGCCGCGCCTGGCGATGGCGCAGGTGCCAATCGACACCGCCGGAGCATGGACGTTCACCTTCGCCGGCAACGCCGGCGCGTTCTACGTCTTCGCACTGGAATCGGACAACGGGAGCGTCGTCACGCCGGGCGCGGTGGTGGGCATCGGGCGGCGAGGCAGCGCGGTGCGTTCGGGATACCTGCCTTCCTTCGCGGTGCTCGAGGCCAGCGGAGTGGAAGGCAGCACCGCCCTCTCGGTGCACTTCGGGCTCGCCCCGGTGGTGCAGACCGCTGGTGGGCACGACGATCCCGAGGGCCTGGGTGCCCGGGTGGACCTGCGTCAGGCCTACCTCACGGTCGGCGGCGATTGGGGCGAAGTACTGGCCGGGCGCGAGGTCGGGGTCTTCTTCAAGCAGAGCATGCTGGATGACATGACGCTGTTCGGCACTGGCGCGGTCGGCGGCATCAGTGGCAACCCCGGCGGCACCACGCTCGGCCACGGCGGCTTTGGCTACATCTTTCCCGGATTCAACGCCCAGATAGCGTATCACAGCCCCAACAACCGTGAAATCCAGTACACAGTCGCGATCTTCGACCCCAGCATCAACAACGGCTTTGACGAGTTGCTGCTTCCCCGGCTCGAGGCGGAAGCGTCGTGGGAACGCAATGGCGTGGTGATCTGGGGCAGTGGCCTGGCACAGCACCAGCGCGACACCCGGCTGGACGCGTCGGCCACTGCGTGGGGCGCGAGTGCCGGCGCCCGCATCAGCCGGGGCGGCGTCACGCTGTCGGCGCAGGGTTACTGGGGCCAGGGCATCGGCGCGACGCTGCTGTTCCAGGACGGCCGCACATCCGACACCACCAGCGTCAACCTGCGGCCCGGCTTTGGCTACCTGGGACAGGTCACCTGGCGCCAGCCGGGCAGCGCCCTCACCGTGGGGGCCAGCTTCGGCGCCAGTCAGCTGGAGAACGCCTTGGGCGAGTCGCCGTTCAAGACCATCAATCGCGCCGCCACCGCCGGCGCGTACCTGCAGGCCACGCCTTCGCTCAAGGTGGTTGGTGAAATCACCCACGCCTGGAGCAGTGATGCAGCTCCCGCCACCAGCGCCAATCGCGCGCTGGCCGTCGCGACCGGGTTGATGCTCTTTTTCTAGCCTCCCGCGAACCCCCTGACGCGACTAACTTTCGGTCCCTGAACCCCCGACAGCGACGACCGAAGGATCAGTCTTGGCCGCACCACTGGTTCAACTCACCCGCCTCCCAGCCGTCACCGCCGGCACCATCCCGAGTGCACCGCCGGTGCGAAAGCCGTCGTGGCTCAAGGTGAAGGCGCCGGGCGGCGCCAACTACGTGCACATCAGGAGCATGATGCGCGAGCTGGGCCTCCACACCGTGTGCGAGGAGGCCCGCTGCCCCAACATCGGCGAATGCTGGGAGCACAAGGCCGCGACCTTCATGATCCTGGGGGATGTCTGCACCCGGAACTGCACCTACTGTGCGGTTTCGCATGGCACACCCAAGGCGTTCGATCCGCTGGAACCGGCGCGGCTGGCCGACGCGGTGGAACGGATGGGCCTGGAGCATGTAGTGATCACGTCGGTGGACCGCGATGACCTCGAGAACGGCGGCGCCGAGGGGTTTGCCGGCTGTGTCACCGAGATCAAGCGGCGGCTGCCGGAGACATCGGTCGAGGTGCTGATTCCCGACTTCAAGGGGTCGGAGCGCGCGCTCGCCATCGTGATGGACGCCGAGCCGGACATCCTGAACCACAATCTCGAGACCGCCGAACGGCTGTACCGGCTGGCGCGCCCGGGCGGCCGTTACGACCGCGCGCTCACCGTGCTGGCCAACGCGCGCCGGCTGGGCGGCCCCGACGCGCTCACCAAGAGCGGCATCATCCTGGGCATGGGCGAGGAATGGGACGAGATTCTCGTCTGCCTCCGTGACCTGCGCCGGGCCGACGTCGACATCGTGACACTGGGACAGTACCTCCGGCCCACTGATAGCCACCTCCCGGTCGCGCGCTACTACACCCCCGACGAATTCGCCGAGCTTGGTGACATCGGCATGCGGCTCGGTTTCCGCCACGTGCAGGCGAGTCCACTCACCCGCAGTTCGTACCACGCCTGGGAGCAGGTCGATGGCGCCCGGGCCCAGAGGAGATCCGCTTGATGGCGGGAACAGCGACGAAGGAGCAACGCCCCGTGAAACCGGATGCAGCGACGCTGGACGAGTGGCGCCAGTGGCTTCGGACCATGGTCCTCATCCGGCGCTTCGAGGAGAAGGCGGGTGAGGCCTACAGCCTCGGCAGGATCGGTGGATTCTGCCACCTCTACATCGGGCAGGAAGCGGTGGCGGTGGGGACCATTTCCGCGCTGCGACCCGACGATTATGTCATCAGTGCGTACCGCGAGCACGGCCAGGCGCTGGCCCGCGGCATGTCGAGCCGCAGCGTGATGGCGGAACTCTACGGCAAGGCCACCGGCTGCTCTGGTGGCAAGGGCGGCTCGATGCACCTGTTCGACGCCGACCTCCACTTCATGGGTGGGCACGGCATCGTGGGCGGCCAGATCCCGCTGGGTGCCGGCTTCGCCTTTGCGGCCAAGTATCGGGGCACCGATCAGGTGTCCCTCACCTTCTTCGGCGAAGCGGCCGCCAACATCGGCGCGTTTCACGAGACCCTCAACATCGCAGGCCTCTGGAAGCTGCCCGCGGTGTTCGTCATCGAGAACAACGGCTACGGCATGGGCACCTCGGTGCAGCGGTCGAGTGCCATCACCGACCTCTTCGAGCGCGCCGCGTCGTATGACATGCCGGGCGTCGTGGTTGATGGGCAGGACGTGGTCGCGGTCCGCAAGGCGATGGACGACGCGGTGCGCAGGGCCCGGAGCGACTCGGCGCCGACGCTGCTCGAGGTGCGAACCTACCGCTACGTCGGCCACTCGATGTCCGATGCCGCCCACGGCACCTACCGCACCAAGGACGAAGTCGAAGAGTACCAGGCACGGGACCCGATCCTGGTGCTGGCCAACCGCATGCGCGAGGCGGGGGCGCTGGACGACGCCGCCATGGAAAGCATCGAGAAGGAAGTCATGGCCGAGGTCGAGGACGCCCTCACGTTTGCCGACGAGTCGCCGGAACCGGAGCCGGAAGCGCTCTGGACCGACGTGTACGCGCCGCAAGGCAGCGAAGGACGGGATTCCTGATGCAGACGCTGACGTATCGTGATGCCCTGAACCAGGCGCTGCGGGAGGAATTGCAGCGGGACGACAACGTCTTCCTGATGGGCGAGGAAGTCGCCGAGTACAACGGCGCCTACAAGGTGAGTCGCGGGCTGCTGGACGAATTCGGGCCGCGACGGATCGTGGACACCCCGATCGCGGAGCTGGGCTTCACGGGAATCGGGGTGGGCGCGGCGATGGTGGGGCTTCGGCCGGTCATCGAGATGATGACCTGGAACTTCGCGCTGCTGGCCATCGACCAGATCGTCAACAACGCGGCCAAGATCCGCTACATGTCGGGCGGACAGTTCGGCTGCCCCATCGTGTTCCGGGGTCCCGGCGGTGCGGCGCTCCAGCTCGGCTCGCAGCACTCGCAAGCCTTCGAGAGCTGGTACGCCCACGTGCCCGGGCTCAAGGTCATCGCGCCCGCCACGCCGGCCGATGCCAAGGGCCTGCTCAAGAGCGCCATCCGGGACGACAACCCGGTCATCTTCATGGAAGGCGAGATGCTCTACAACACCAAGGGTGAGGTGCCCGAGGGTGAGCACATCGTGCCGATCGGCAAGGCGGACATCAAGCGCGAGGGCAGCGACCTCACGCTCATCTGCCACTCCAAGACCGTGTCGGTGGCGCTCAAGGCCGCCGACCAGCTGGGCAAGGAGGACATCGCCGCCGAGGTGCTGGACCTCCGCACCATCCGCCCGCTCGACACCGAGGCCATTCTCGGGTCGGTGGCGAAGACCCACCGCTGCGTGATCGTCGAGGAAGGCTGGCCCTACGCCGGTGTCGGCGCCCAGGTGGCGTACACCATCCAGCACGAGGCGTTTGACGAACTGGATGCTCCCGTCGAGCGGGTCACCGGGGCCGATGTCCCGATGCCCTACAATCGTGCGCTGGAGAAGGCCGCCAAGGCCGATCCCGCCAAGGTGGTGCAGGCGGCGAAGCGCGCGCTGTACCTCGAATCCTGAGATCGGGCGGACCACGAATGGCCACCAAGATTGTCATGGAAGCGCTCTCCCCCACGATGGAGGAGGGTCGCCTTGTGGAGTGGAAGAAGAACGAGGGCGACGCCGTCGCGGTCGGGGATGTGATCGCCGAGGTCGAGACCGACAAGGCGGTCATGGAACTGGTGGCGCGGGTCGCGGGCACCCTGATCAAGCAGGAAGTCGAGGCGGGCGCCACCGTGCCGGTGTCGGACGTGGTCGGCTGGATCGGAGAGGCGGGAGAGAAGCCGGGCGGTGAGGCGAAGAAGGCGGCAGAGCCGGAACAAGTAGAAGAGGTAGCGGAGGGGGTGGAGGCGGAGCAGACGGAGAAGCCCGAGAAGGCGAAGCAGGCAGACAAGGCGGTCGAGACGAAGCAGGCGGTCACGCCAGCGACGGCGGAGCAGGAGGCGCCGGCAGCTCCCGCCGCGGGCGGGCGGGTCAAGGCGTCCCCGCTGGCGCGGCGGATCGCGACCGAGCGCGGCGTCGATCTGGCCGGCATCACCGGCTCGGGGCCCGCCGGGCGCATAGTCCAGCGGGATGTCGAGGGGGCGAAAGCAGGCGCGGGTCCCGCGCCTGCCACCGCTCCTGCCGCCGCACCCGCAGCGGCTCCGGCGGCCTCCGGTCCGGCCGGCCGCACCATCACGTTCAGTGGCGAACCCTTCCGGGACGAGCCGCTGAGCCAGATTCGCAAGACCATCGCCAAGCGGCTGGTGCAGAGCATCGGCCCGATCCCCACCTTCTACCTCACGACCGAGGTGGACATGGAACGGGCCACCGAGGCGCGCGAGGCGCTGAACGCGCTGGGCGAGGGCAAGGTGTCGTTCAACGACATCATCCTGAAGGCCACTGCGCTGGCGCTGGTACAGCACCCTGCCTGCAACGCCTGGTGGCAGGACGACCACATCCGCTACTGGAGCGAAGTCCACCTCGCGATGGCGGTGGCCATCGACGAAGGACTGATCACGCCGGTCATCCGCCACGCCGACCAGAAGTCGCTCCGGGAGATCGCCGTGGAGGCGAAAGACCTCGCCGGCCGGGCCCGCGAGCGCAAGCTCAAGCCCGAGGAGTACACCGGCGGCACCTTCTCGGTCTCCAACCTCGGCATGCTCGACATCGACGAATTCACCGCGGTCATCAATCCGCCCGAGGCCGGGATCCTGGCCGTCGGCCGGATCAGCGAGCAGGTGGTGCCGGCCAGCGAAGGGCTCGAGGTGCGGAAGCGGATGAAAATCACCATGTCATGCGACCACCGGGTGATCGACGGTGCAACCGGCGCCGTGTTCCTCCGGACGCTCAAGCGGATGCTGGAGAACCCGCTGGCCATGGTGTACTAGTGGGAAGTGGGAAGTGGGAAGTGGGAAGTGGAAAATTGATCATTCAAACGTCTAACTGCCGGGATCTCTCGTGGCCAAATTCGACGTCATCATCGTGGGCGGTGGGCCCGCGGGCTATGTCTGCGCCATCCGCTGTTCCCAGCTGGGGCTCTCGACAGCCGTGGTGGAGCGGGACAAGCTGGGCGGCGTCTGCGTCAACATCGGATGCATCCCGACCAAGGCGCTGCTCCACAGTTCCTGGGCGGCCGGGATCATCGCCCATGAGGCCAGGGAGCTCGGCATCACGGTGGGCGAGGTCAAGACCGACTACGGCGTGGCGATGAAGCGCAGCCGCAAGGTTTCGGAGCAGAACTCCAAGGGCGTCGGCTTCCTGATGAAGAAGCACAAGGTCACCGTGCTGGCCGGCACCGGGACGCTGCTGCCCGGCCGGAAGGTCAAGGTGGACAAGGAGACCCACGAGGCCACCAAGGCCGTGGTCATCGCCACCGGCTCGCGGGTCAAGGGCATTCCCCCGATAGGCCTCGACATCAACAAGACCACGGTCATCAGCTCCGACGAGGCGCTCTTCCTCGAAAAGGCCCCGGGGACGCTGGCGGTGATCGGCGCCGGTGCGGTGGGCTGCGAGTTCGCCGATATCTTCAGCGCGTTCGGCAGCAAGGTGACCCTGATCGAGGCGCTGCCGAAGATCCTGCCGCTGGAAGACACGGAAAGCTCGGACGTGGTGGCGAAGAGTTTCAAGAAGCGTGGGATCGAGGTGCTCGCGGGCGCCAAGGTCACCAAGGCCAACGTGAGCAAGGACAAGGTGACGCTCACGATCGAGGCTGGTGGCGAGACGAAGACCATCGAGGCCGAGAAGGTGCTCATGGCGGCGGGGCGCGCGGTGAACACCGAGAACCTCGGGCTCAAGGAAGCGGGCGTGGAGCTGAACGACCGCGGGTTCATCAAGGTGAACCTCGAGACGCTCGAGACCTCGGCCAAGGGCGTCTACGCCATCGGCGACGTCGCCGGCCCGCCGATGCTGGCGCACAAGGGGAGCCGCGAGGGCGTAAACGTTGCCGAGACCATCGCGGGCCACAAGCCGCACCCGATCAAGTACGACAACGTGCCCAGCGTGACCTATTGCCATCCCGAAGTGGCCGGCATCGGCCTGACCGAGGAGGCGTGCAAGGAGCAGAAGCTGGAGTACCAGGTGGGACGCTTCCCCTTCAGCGCCAATGGCCGTGCCCGGGCCTCCAACGAGACCGAGGGACACGTCAAGATCATCCGGGGCAAGCAGTACGGCGAGATCCTCGGGGCCCACATAGTGGGCGGCCACGCATCGGAGATGATCCATGAGCTGGCGGTGGCCCGTGAGAACGAGTTCACCGTCGAGGAAGTGGATCTTGCCATTCACGCCCATCCCACGCTGAGCGAGGCCATCGCCGAGGCGGCGCTCGACTCGATGGGACGGGTGATGCACACTTGACGGCTGGACGGCTGGACGGATAGACAGATGGATGACGCTGAGCGAACGAGCCAGTTGGCGCGGCTCGCCCTGACGGCACTGGCCCTCGGCGCGCTGGCCGGCACCGCCGTCGTCACCGCCACGCTGATGGGCGTGGTATCAGCGGTGCGACCGGAGATGGGACCCTCGCCGCTGGAAACCACGGCCGGGGTCCTGCTCGTTTCCGGGACGCTGGGCGGCGTGGCGGTCGCGGCGCTCCTCACCTGGGTAGTGCTGGCACCACTGAACAACTACTGGCGCCGGGCGATGCTGGCGACCGTCGCGGGCTTCGCCACCGTGGTCCTGATGCTGGTGGCCCGCCCCGCCCACGCAGCGTGGGGCACGACCGGCCTGGTGGTGCTGCTGCTCGCGTGCGTGGTTGGCATCATCCTGCTGGGCCGCCGGGTTGCACGGCTCTCGCGATGACATCGCTGTCGACCCACCCCAGACTCCTGGTACACGACCTCGGCCGGCGTCCGTACGCCGAGGTACTCGAACTGCAACGGAGTCTCTGCCGGGCGCGGGTCGAGCGCCGCCACGACGAGGACATCCTGCTGCTGGTCGAGCACGACCCGGTGTACACTCTCGGGCGCAGCACCCGGGAATCCAGCCTGCCGCTCGCACCCGACCTGCTTCGCCGGCGCGGCGCGGAGGTCTTCGAGATCGAACGGGGCGGCGACGTCACCTTCCATGGACCGGGGCAGCTGGTCGGCTATCCGATCATCGACCTCTCAGAGCACCGGCAGGACTTGCACTGGTACCTGCGGGAGTTGGAAGGCGCGTTGATCGATGCGCTCGAGGTGCTGGGTGTTGCGGCGGAGCGTAACCCGGGAAAGACGGGCGTGTGGACCGGCGGCCGCAAAATCGCGAGCATCGGCGTGCACGTGAAGCAGTGGGTAACGTTGCACGGGTTTGCGCTCAACGTCACCACCGACCTGGCGTGGTTCGACTGGATCGTGCCGTGCGGGATTGCGGACGTGCAGATGACCAGCGTTGGCCGGGAATTGGACACCACTGGCAATTCATTGAAGGACATTGATTTGCGCGCGCGCGAGGCGGTGGTGGAGGCCTTTGGCCGCCGCTTCAGCCGCCAGCCGGATTCTGCAGCGCTGCCCACCCTGTGAGCGGTTGATTTCGGGAGCCAAACAGGCCTTCTTGTGGCATGGCAGAAGAGCACTCACGGCAGGCGCCGGGCGCGCAGGCCGAGGAGCGGATCTCCAGGATCCTGCACTGCGCTGATCAGTGGTCGAGCGATGTACCGGAGGCGCTCCGGCCCAGCATCAGGGCCGTCTGTGTCCGGCTGGCGGAGATGGTGGCCGATCAGCGGAACTACCTGGCGCCGCTTCCGGCGGACCAGGAGTCCGAGCGAGCCGAGATGCTGCAGCATATCGCCGACCGGCTGCGATCATCGGCCGTCACGGCCGGCATCGAGACCCACCTCGCCGACCTCGCCGAGCTGGAGCTCCGGTCCACCGGCTCATGGTCGCTGGTGTCGGGCGCACAGAACCAGTGGATCGAGACCGCCATCCGGTATCTCGAGGTTGCGGGCGAACAGCTGCCGGCCGACGAGCGCCCCGAGCCCTACTGGGCCGACGACGTCGTGGCCGGCATCATCGCATTCACCCGCGACGCGATTGGTGTGGATGAGTTGCAGGCGCGTACCGAAGCGCGTTACTCCGGGGGAATCCCGCGTCCGCAGCTGCCGCCCGAGGACTAGTCCACAGATGACACGGATGTAAAATGAGGACGCTGATGGCAGGTCGTAAGCCGCGCCATCAGCGTCTTCACATGTTATCCGTGTAATCCGCGGAACAGCTCGAAGAACCGCGCGAAGACGTCGATCCCGTCCCACAGCTGCTGCAGGTCGAGCTTCTCGTTCGGCGAATGCAGCCCATCGTCGGGCAAGCCGATACCGGACAGGATGACTGGCGCGCCGCCCTTCCCCAGGTCCAGCACCACCGGAATCGACCCGCCGGCGCGCACCGCCACGGTGCCCTTCCCGACTCGCTCCTTGAACGCCTGATCCAGCAGCGCAAATGCGGGATGGGTGACATCCACCTGCACCGGATCGGCGCCGTGGAGGATTTTCACCTCCACGTCGGCCCAGTCAGGCGCCACGTCCTCGACTGCCCTGCTCAGCGCCCGCGCCACGCGCTCGAACGTCTGCCCCGGGACCAGCCGAAGGCTCACCTTGGCCATGGCCGTCGCCGGGATGACGGTCTTGGCACCGTCCCCGGTGAAACCGCCGCGAACGCCATGCACTTCAAAGGTGGGCAGCGCCCACGTGCGCTCGAAGATGGAAAACTTGCGGAGCCCGGTGATGGCCCGGCCAGTGATCTCGTCCTCGAGAAACTCCTTCTTGTCGAACGGCAGCGCCTTCCACGCCTTGAGCTCACCCGGCTCCGGCGGCTCGACCCACTTGTAGATCTTCGGAATGCGGATCTCGCCGTCCTCGGTCTTGAGCTCCACAAGCATGCGGGCCAGGGTCTCCAGTGCGTTGGGCGCCACTCCGCCGTAGGTGCCCGAGTGCAGATCGCGCTGCAGCGTGCGCACATGGATCTCGGCGTAGCACATGCCCCGCAACGCGGTGTACACCGCCGGGAGGCCGGGTGCGAAGTAGGACATGTCGCACACCAGGACCGCATCCACATCGAGCCGGGAGGGATCGGCGTGGAGAAAATCGTGGACCATGTGCCCGCCCGATTCCTCTTCTCCCTCGATCACCAACCGGAGATTGATCGGGGGATGGCCCTCGGTGGCGCTCGCCTTCTCACAGGCCTTGAGCAGGCAGTAGACCTGGCCCTTGTCGTCGGCAGTGCCGCGGCCGAACAGCTTTCCGTCGCGGGCCGTGGGCTCGAAAGGCGGCGTGGTCCATTCGTCGAGCGGATCCGGCGGCTGGACATCGTAGTGGCCGTAGATGAGCAGGGTCGGGGCGCCAGGCACCGGCGTGCTCTCGGCCCACACCACAGGGTGCCCGTCGCCCTCGACCAGGTCCACCACCGGAAATCCCAGCCGGCGCAACTCATCGGTCAGCCAGACCGCGGCACGTCGGCAGTCGGCCGCGTGCGATGGCAGCGCGCTGACGCTGGGGATGGCAAGGAACTCGGTGAGCTCCTTGAGCATCCGGTCGCGGTGGGTGGAGACGAAGTCGGAGTCCATGAACGCCAATCGGAAGATGGAGCTGAAAACTAAGGGGCGTAGGGCGTAGGGCGTAGGGCGTAGGGCGTAGGGCGTGGGGCGTGGGGCGTGGGGCGTGGGGCGTAGGGCGTAGGGCGTAGGGCGTGGGGGATTAAGCGGTTGGTTCTGATTGGGTGTAGCTTGCCCGCCGTCGGACCCAGCGGCTTCAGCCGTAGGGCCGAGAGGCGGCTTTAGCCGTCGGTCACCGCCTCCGCCAGTCGCGAAAATGCTTCGTCCCCTTCCGCGCCGGCCACCAGTTGCTGCAGCCCGTGCAGCGTGCGGGTGACATCGCCGCCGTGCTGCTGGAAGAACATCTCGAACTGCTCGAGGTTGGTGCGATAGATCATGGCGCCGACCAGGCGGGCGTTGTTGACCGGCTGGTCGCGCACGGGCCCGATGCGGAAGGTCCGGATAGAGTCGCGTACCGGGCCCTCGAGCTGGGCGCGGGCCCAACTGCCCTCGGCCACGCGGCCCGAGTCCACGCCGGCGGAGTCGAGCTTCAGGGCGTACAGCGTCTGGAGCCGTTCGGTGAGCTCGCCATAGAACTCGCCGAAGACCTGCTCGTCGTGCCACCGATCGGCCGCGCGCCGCGCCGCGACCGAATCACCCCGCGACAGGAAGAAGCGTTCCGCCGAGCGATAGCCCATCATCTGCGCGAAGCTCTCGTTGAAAGGCGTGGCGCTCTTCACGTAGAGCGAATTGTGGGCGATCTCGTGGAACACCGTGGCCACGAGCTCAACCGGGTCCGCGCTGAGTGCAGTGGACAGCAGGGGGTCCTCGAACCAGCCGAGGGTCGAAAACGCACCCGACGGGCGGAGATAGATGTCGTAGCCCTGATCCGCGAGCCGGCCGGCCTCGCGCCGGGCCGCTTCCACATCGAAGAATCCCTTGTAGGGCATGCGCCCCACGATGGGCCACTTCCACACGTAGGGGCAGAGGCAGTCGCGGGGCGAGGCCTGCAGCACCAGCAGCAGGGTGTCGCGGCCGATGTCGCTGTAGGTCGTGTAGGTGGACGCCGCGTCGAGCCCGAGCGAGTCGGCGAAGTCGCGGGCATCGAGCACCAGCGAGAGCGAGCGGCGGAGTTCCGGCGGGGTACTGCTATCGGCCACCATGGCCGCGATCGACTCGCGGGACTGCAGTATGTGAATTTCCTCGAGGCCCGCGCGCGCGAGGTAGCGGACGTCGTCGCTGGCAACCCAGGCCGTGCCGGCGCCGGCCACGAGCGCGCCCACCACGATGATGAAGATCATGCAGCCTCGTCTCTTCACAGGCGGCTAACGAATTCTCACGATGCCGATCCGAGGTGCGGCGACGCTGCCGCCGATGGCGTTGCCCTGGCTGTCGGTGAGCTGCAGCGTCACGGCGGCGCCCTGGGCCGGCTGGATCACCCGGACGTGGCGCCCCGACCCCCCTCGCAGCGTACCGGTGCGCTGGTACGCGCCGGTCAGGGTGCTGTCCGGTGCCAGGGGATACGCCCGAGGGAATGAGGAAGGGCTCTGGGAGTTCAGCGACGCGAAGGTCGAGCGGAAGTCCCAGCTGGGATACCGGAGCCGTTCGCTCGCGGCGGAAAATCCCGGCAGGTCGTCGGTGTAGTTGGCCAGCTGCCACTCGGGAATCAGCGTGGTGAAGTCCTGGACCGCGACCGCCTCGACGTTGGCCTCCCCCACCCTGCTGGTCTCCACCAACTGCCGGGTGAAAGCCGCCCCCGTGAGGTCGGCGCCGAACTGGTCCACCAGCCAGCGCACGAACAGCCAGTTGGCACCGCGTTCCGCCAGTGAGCCGTTGCTGGAGCCGGGCTCGACCAGGAAATGCTGCTCGGGATCGGTAAGGTAGCTGTAGGAATTGCCTATGTCCCCGACCGCAAAGCGGGTGAGGCAGTCACCACCGCAGAACTGATCCGGCACCGCCCGGCCCGCGAGCTCCTCAGCGTAGTGTGAAAGCCCCTCGTTTAGCCAGGTGTCCTCGGAAGATCCGCCCCCAACCAGCACATGCTGGTTGAAGCTGATCATGTGCTGGAACTCGTGGATGAACGTCGGGCCGAGGTACTCCTGGGCAAACGTCAGGTCGATGGTGCAGTCGGCGTCGCCCGGCGCGGGCACCAGGCTGTAGAAGATCTCGCCAGCGTTGGAATGGGCGTTGCCGGGGAGCAGGTCGTTGCCGTAGAAATAGCCCAGGATGACGCTGCCATCGCTGTTGCAGTTGGGGCTGAGGTCGTTGACGGCATCGGTGAGCAGCGCAACCACGACGCCATTATTGTCGAGGTCGGACTCGCGCCCGAAGGACGTGGTGTCGATGGGGTAGAGGTACTGGTCGAACAACTGGCCGATGCCCTCGATATCCCCGGCGGAATAGCCGCCCGCCGGCACTTCGTCGTCGAGGTAGATCGCGGATTTCTCTCCCACGTACACCGCCGTCGCGGCGACATTGGTGAAGCCACCGCAGTCAGCGGTGGTGCAGACTTCGAAGGTGCGCTCGTGACCCACGGTCGGAGGCACCGTGACCCGATGGGCGGCGAGGGCGGCATCAAAGCTGATGGCGCCGGAAGACTTCGAGAGCACGCGCTCACGCGCGCGCAGCATGGCGTGGAAGCCGGCATTGGTTCGGCGAGTTCCGAAGGCGCCCAGCCGCGGGACCAGCACGACCGGATTCTCGACCGGCGCTGCCACGGCCGCGACCGGTGCTTCTCCCGTGATCTGGTAGCCCGCCGTGACGCCGCTGGAAGTCTCCTGGCCGGCAGTGGAAAGCGCGGCGTACAGGTACTCGGCTCCACCCGCTCCAGCGGCGGGAAACTGGATGCACCCGGCGCCGCTCGATGGATTCACGATGGTATGCTGCCCCACGGCCAGGGTGACGGCCACCGGGCTGGCACAGCTGCCTGCGGGAGGTGGAGGCGGCGGCGGCGGCGGGGGGCCCGGATTCGGGTTGGGGTCGACCGGATCGCCCCCGCAGGCAAACAACAGCAGGATGGGCACGAGGACCCAGGCGGAATGGATTGACTTCACGGCGTCGCTCCCCACTGCTCGTGCGTGCGGTAAGGACTGTTCAAGCCTAGGCGCGGCAACGGTTTTTGACAATCATGTGGGCGGTCCATACCTTCCGCCGTGAACCACGACCAGAGGGCCTGCTGGCTGTTGTCGTCACCGGCCCGAATGGTCGGCTTGACCCCCGAAACGGGCGCCTCGTGGGCATTTTGCGAGCCACCGGCCCGCCAGGAGCGGGGTAGGCAGCCGGATCGGCTTCCTGTCGCAAGAAGCGGGCGCATCTGATGGCTTTCGCACACCTCCACACCCATAGCGAATACTCGCTCCTGGACGGGGCCAGCCGGATCGACGAGCTGGTGAGCCACGTCAAGAAGCTGGGGATGGATTCGCTGGCGGTGACGGATCATGGCAACCTGCACGCGGCGTGGAGCTTCCACTCGGCGGCCCGCGCGGCTGGTATCCGCCCCATCCTGGGCTTCGAGGCATACCTCGCGTTTGGCCCCCGGCAGGCCCGGGAAAAGCACCCCGGCGCTCCCGCTGCCTACAGCCACCTGGTGCTGCTGGCGAAGAATCGCGCCGGCTACCGCAACCTGATCCGGCTCAGCTCGATCGGCTACCTCGAAGGCTTCTACCGGCGCCCGCGGATCGACCGCGAGGTGCTGGAGCGCCATTCGGAGGGCATCGTCTGCCTGGCGGCGTGCATGTCGGGCGAGGTGGCGCTGCACCTGCGCCAGGAAAGGTACGACCTCGCCCGCGAAAGTGCGTCATGGTTTTCCCGCGTCTTCGGACCGGAAAATTTCTGGCTCGAAATCCAGAAGCACGGCATCGCCGAGGAGCGCATCGTCGAGGAGGGCATGCTCGCGCTGGGGCGTGACCTGGGCCTCGGCGTCGTTGCCACCAACGATGCGCACTATCTCCGGCGGGAGGACGCGGAAAGCCACGACGTTCTGCTCGCGATCGGCACCGGCAGCGACCTCGACGACCCCAAGCGGTTCCGCTTCACCGGCACCGAGTCGTACGTCAAGAGCGAAGCCGAGATGCGGGCGCTCTTCCCCGAGCAACCCGACGCCATCGCCAACACCCAGGTGGTCGCCGATCGCTGCGAGTTCGACTTCGAGAAGCGCTACTTCCTGCCGACGTTCCCCCGCCCCGCCGACGCCGCGACCGACGAGGAACTGCTGGCCCGGCTGGCCGAGGACGGCGCGGCCCGACGCTATGGCACGCCGCTCCCGGCCGACGCGCGCACCCGGCTCGACTACGAACTGTCGGTCATCAACGGCGCGGGCTACGCCGGCTACTTCCTCATCGTCCAGGACTTCATCCAGGCCGCGCGCGATCGCGGAATCCCGGTGGGGCCGGGCCGCGGCTCCGCCGCCGGCTCGCTGGTGGCGTACTCCCTCGGCATCACCAACGTCTGCCCGCTCAAGTTCGACCTGCTGTTCGAGCGCTTCCTCAATCCCGAGCGCGTGTCGATGCCCGACATCGACGTGGACTTCTGCTTCGAGCGCCGGGGCGAAGTGATCGAGTACGTGCGCGAGCGCTATGGCCGCGAGAGCGTAGGCCAGATAGTCACCTTCGGCACCATGAAGGCACGCGCGGCGGTGAAGGACGTGGCGCGGGTGCTGCGCATCCCGCCGGGCGAGGCCGACCGGCTCACCAAGCTGATTCCGTCCGGGCCCGCCTACAGCCTGTCGATTCCCGAGGCGGTCGAGAAGGTGGACGAGCTCAAGGAGCTGGTCCGCGCGAATCCGGCGTACCAGCGGCTGATGTCGCTGAGCTCGCGCATCGAGGGCATCAGCCGGCATCTCTCGGTCCACGCGGCGGGCGTGGTGATCGCTCCAGGGCCGCTGGCCGACTACGTGCCGGTGTGCACCGCACCGACCCGCGGCGCGGGAGCGGCCGGCTCGGGTGAGGACTCCATCATCACCCAGTTCGAGATGGGTCCGCTCGAGAAGGTCGGCATGCTCAAGATGGACCTGCTCGGCCTCAAGACCCTGACCGTCATCCACGATGCGGTGAAAGCGATCGCCGAGCGGCACGGCCGCACCATCGACATCGACGCGCTGGAGCTCGACGACCCCGAGGTGTACGAGCTGCTGCGCGACGGCCGCACCGCCGGCGTGTTCCAGTTCGAGTCGCCGCTCGCCACCGAGACGCTGCGCGCCATGAAGTGCGACCGGTTCGACGACCTGGTGGCCTCCAACGCGCTGCTCCGCCCGGGCCCGCTCGACACCGGCATGCACACGGTGTTCATCCGGCGCAAGCTGGGCCAGGAGAAGGTGACGTACCCGCATCCGCTGCTGGAAGAGGTGCTCGAGCCCACGTACGGCGTCATCACCTACCAGGAACAGGTGATGCGCATCGCCAACGTGCTGGCGGGCTTCTCGCTGGCCGAAGCGGACGTGCTGCGGAAGGCCGTGGGCAAGAAGGACGCCGGGCTCATCAAGAAGGAGCTGAGCCGTTTCGTCGAGCGCGCTGTCGCCCAGGGCCATACGAAGAAGCTGGCGCAGGAACTCGCGGCGCAGATCGAGACCTTCGGGCGCTACGGCTTCAACAAGTCGCACTCGGTGGCGTACTCGGTGCTGGCCTACCAGACCGCCTGGCTCAAGGCGCACTACCCCGCCGAGTTCATGGCGGCGCTCCTGTCGGCCGAAATCGGCAACACCGACAAGGTGGTGCAGTACATCAATGAGGCGCGCAGCCTCGGCATCGAGATCCTGGCGCCGGATGTCAACGAGTCGGGCTTCAAGTTCACTGTGGTGGGCGATCGACGGGTGCGCTTCGGGCTCGGGGCGATTCGCAACGTGGGTGAAGGCGCGATCCTCTCGATCATCGCCGCTCGCGCCGAGAAGCCCCTGACCACTCTGGCCGAGCTGGTGGAGCGGGTGGACCTCCGCCTCTGCAACAAGCGGGTGCTCGAGTCCCTGGTGGCGGCGGGTGCGTGCGACGGGCTCGGTGGCAATCGCCGGCAGCTGACGGCGGCGCTCGAGAACGCACTGGCTGAAGCGGCACTGCTCCAGGCCGAGCGCGAGGCGGGACAGGCGTCGCTGTTTGGTGAGGGACCGCCGGCCCGGGAGCACTCGCGCGCGCTGCCCGACCTCGCACCCTGGTCCGAGGCCGAGCGGCTGGCCAGGGAGAAGGAGGTGCTGGGATTCTTCATCTCCGGCCATCCACTGGAACGGTATCGGAGCGAGGTCGAGCTCTTCGGCGCCCGCACCACGGCCACGCTCCAGGAATGGAGCGAGCATCCGGTCACCATCGGTGCGGTGGTGACCCAGGTGAAGCGCCAGATCTCGAAGAAGACCGGCAAGGAGTACGCCCGCCTGGTGCTGGAAGACTTCCACGGCACAGCCGACGCAATCGTGTTTCCCGATGCCTGGGCGCGGCTCAACCAGGTTATCACGCCGGATGCCGCCCTGCTGCTGACCGGCGGCTTCAGCGACCGCGACCGGGGTGAGGATCGGGCACCGTTCCTGGTCGAGAACGCCACCGCCCTGGCCGACCTGCGTGAGAGTGGAGCGGTGGCGCTGAGCCTCCGCTGGCGCCAGCCAAGCGCCCCACTGGCAGAGACCGTCCGGTCCGCCGCGGCGCTCTGTTCCGCCCACCCGGGTCCCACCCCACTGTATATTGAGTGGAGCGACGGGAACGGAGAGGCGGTGCGCCTCCGCGCCCGTCGCGTTCGCGTCGCGGCTGGTGAGGACCTCCTGCGGGCCCTCCGCGACCTGCTCGGACCGGACGCCGTCCACTATGTGAAGGCCAACTGAGGCATGCCTCCATCCCTGTACACCCTTGAGTTCGAGAAGCCGCTCCTGGAACTGGAGCGCCAGATCGAGGACCTGTCGCGGGTCCACTCGGACAACAGGGTGGATGTGTCAGGTGAGGTGACAGGCCTCGAGGCCAAGCTGGAGAAGCTTCGCGCCGAGATCTACAGCGGGCTCACTCCCATCCAGCGGGTGCAGGTCGCCCGCCACCCGCGTCGCCCATACACCCTCGACTACCTCAGCAGCATCTTTACCGACTTCATCGAACTCCACGGTGACCGGCTGTTCATGGACGACCCCGCCATCGTGGGTGGCTGGGCCCGGCTCGACGGCGAGACGGTGATGGTGATCGGCCACCAGAAGGGCCGCGACACCAAGGACAATCTCAAGCGCAACTTCGGGATGCCACACCCCGAGGGTTATCGGAAGGCGCTCCGGCTGATGCAACTCGCCGCCAAGTTCGGCGTGCCGGTCATCACGCTGATCGACACGCCCGGCGCCTATCCCGGCCTGGGCGCCGAGGAGCGGGGCCAGAGCGAAGCGCTTGCCCGCAACATCCTCGCGATGAGCGCGCTGCCGACGCCCGCGGTCGCCGTGGTGATCGGCGAGGGCGGCTCGGGCGGGGCGCTGGCGCTGGGCGTGGCCGACCGGGTGCTCATGCTGGAGAATTCGGTGTACTCCGTCATCTCGCCCGAGGGCTGTGCCGCGATTCTCTGGAAGGACGCCTCCCAGCGCGCGCGCGCCGCGGAAGCACTCAAGCTCACGGCGCCCGACCTGCTCGAGTTCAAGGTGGTGGACGAGATCATCCCCGAGGCCCTGGGCGCCGCGCACCTCGATCCCGACGCGACCGGCGAAGCGGTGCGCGCCGCGCTGATCCGCCATGTAGGCGAGCTCCGCAAGGTAAAGCCCGACCGGCTGGTGCGGCGGCGCGCCGAGAAGTACGGCGCGATGGGCGTCTACGAAGAGGCATGATGGCCGACGGTACTCTCCTCGAGGTCCGCTTCAAGGGAACACGACGAAGCTATTTCCGGTGGGCCGGTGCGGACGAAGTGCGCACTGGCGAAGCGGTCGTGGTCGAGGCGGAGCGGGGCCGTGACTTCGGTCATGTCAGTGCGGCCGGCGCCGTCGCCGAGAAGAAGTGCGCGGGAGCCTGCACCGGCTGCGCCGTGGGCGAGGCGGTGGTGGGCGAGAAGGCGCCAGTCCGCGATGTAGTCCGTCGTGCCACACCCGAAGATCTCGAGACCTGGAAGGAAGCGCGCGGCTCGGAAGAAGCGGTGCGCCGGAAGGTCATGGAGCGGGTGCGGGCGCACGACCTGGTGATGAAGGTCAGCGACTGCGAATGGCAGTGGGACCGGGCCAAGCTCACCATCTACTTCACCGCCGAGCGGCGGGTGGACTTCCGCACCCTGGTACGCGACCTCGCCAGCCAGTTCCGGACCCGGATCGAGCTGCGGCAGATCGGGGTGCGCGACGAGGCGGCACAACTCTCGGGGGTGGGCCGCTGCGGCAGGGAGTACTGCTGCTCCTCGTGGCTCAAGGAACTCACGCCGGTCAACCTCGGTCTCGCCAAGGACCAGCACCTCTCGCTCAATCCGTCCCAGATCTCTGGCGGCTGTGGCCGCCTGCTCTGCTGCCTCAAGTACGAGCACGAGTTCTACGTGGCCAGCCGCAAGCGGTTCCCCAAGGAGGGCAAGATCCTCCAGACCGCGGTTGGTTCGGAGAAGGTCGTGGCGGTCGACATCTTCCGCGAGCGGGTGTACCTGCGCGGCGAAAGCCAGGCGGCCCGGATCATTCCGCTGAGCCAGTTGCGGGACGAGCAGGAGCAGGC
>DASTUF010000053.1:0-6855 GCA_035759745.1 Gemmatimonadales bacterium | reverse complement strand
CTCATGCTGGCGGCGGCGCTCACGGCCGCCAAGCTGCTGGGCGAGCTGGCGCAGCGGATCGGACAGCCGGCAGTCCTGGGCGAACTCGTCGCCGGCGTGCTGGTGGGGCCGTCGGTACTTGCCGCAGTGGACCCCGCCGTTCCCTCCATTCACATCATCGCCGAAATCGGCATCATTATCCTGCTGTTCGAGATTGGTCTCGAGACCAAGCTCAAGTCGCTGCTGTCGGTTGGTGGCACCGCCACCACTGTGGCGCTGGTGGGCGTGGCGCTGCCATTCGGGCTCGGGTTCGGCGTGGCAGAACTGTTCGCCATGACCGACCTGCAGGCACTGGTCCTGGGAGCGGCGCTTACGGCGACATCGGTGGGCATCACGGCGCGGGTGCTCAGCGACCTGGGGCGGCTGCAGGACCCCGAGAGTCAGGTGGTGCTGGGCGCGGCGGTGATCGACGACATCGTGGGGCTGGTCATCCTGGCGGTCGTGACCACGCTGGTGGCGGGCGGCGAGCTGACGGCCACCGGGGTGACCGTCACGACGCTCATCGCCTTCGGGTTTGTCGCGGCGGCACTGCTGCTGGGCCGGGTGCTGATTCCTCCGGTCTTCAGCCTGCTGACCAAGCTGGGGGACGAGACCACCATCGCCATCATGGGGGTGGTGGTGGCGCTGTACCTGGCGGTGGCGGCCGACGCCGTGGGAAGTGCGATGATCATCGGCGCCTTCAGCGCGGGGCTGCTGTTCGCTCCGACGGAGCACGCCGCGGTCATCGAGCGGGGCGTGGTACGGCTGGGGCACTTCTTCGTGCCGATCTTCTTCGTGTCGGTGGGTGCGGCGGTGGACGTGCGGACGTTCGCTGATCCCCGGGTGCTTGCGATCGGCGGATTGCTGATCCTGGTGGCGATCGTTGGCAAGTTCCTGGCGGGCTTCGCCCCGGTGTGGTTCAAGGGCCGGAAAGCGGTGATCGGGGTGGGGATGATCCCGCGGGGCGAGGTGGGGTTGATCTTCGCCCAGATGGGGCTGGCGTCGGGAGTACTGGATGCGGGGCTCTACGCGGCGCTGACGCTGATGGTGATGGTGACGACGTTCGTGGCGCCGCCGGTGCTCAAGGCGCTGCTCGGCGGCTCGGCGGCTCGGCGGCGTGGCGGCGGTGATCGGCCGGGGGAGCTGGTGTCGGACATTTGAGTGGGAAGTGGGAAGTGGGAAGTGGGAAGTGGGACCCCCTAGCCCCTTGCCGGGGAATGCCCCAGTTTTCTGGAATGAATGACGTCCTGAAGCAACGCATCCTCCGGGCGCTCGAGGCGTTGAGCGACGAGCGGGGGTACCAGGTGCTGGACTATGTCGAGTTCCTGGAGAGCCGGTACGCCGAGCGGCAGCGGCCGACCAACATCCTGGCCAAGCTGAGCGATGCGGTGGAGGACACCATGCGGGCCGGGAAGGTGCCGATCAAGGCGATCAGCACCACCACGGGCCTGATGGACGGCGCGGGCAAGGTGATGAAGGGCCTGGCAGCTGCGGGGCAGGCGGTGGTGGACGAGGCGGTGAAGGCGGTCGAGTCACAGCCCAAGGCACCGCCCCCGCAACTCGACAAGAAGACCGGCGCCTGATCTCTCTCCTGTGACTACAACAACTTCCGGCAACGGGGGCGAGGCTCAGTTCGTCCGCGGCATCGGTCCGTGGCAGGCGGTCTCGCTGGTCGTGGGTACCATGATCGGGTCGGGCATCTTCATCGTGTCGGCTGACATCGCCCGGCAGATGCACGGATGGGGGCCCGGCGGCCTGATGCTGGTCTGGATCATCACCGGCCTCATGACGATGGCCGGCGCACTGGCCTACGCCGAGCTGGCGGCGATGATGCCCCGGGCAGGAGGGCAGTACGCCTTCCTGCGCGAAGGCCTCAGTCCCGCCGCCGGATTCCTGTACGGCTGGACCCTCTTCACCGTGATCCAGACCGGCACCATCGCCGCCGTCGCGGTGGCGATGGCGCGGTTCCTCGCCGTGTTCCTGCCGGAGCTGACCGACACGGTCTTCCTTGCGCTTGGCAGCGTTCGCCTGCCGGGATCGTCGGCCGACATTCCCATCGGGGTGTCGGGCCAGCGGCTGGTGGCCATCGCCAGTGTGCTCATCCTCACGTGGATCAACAGCCGGGGCGTCACGCTGGGTGCCCGGGTGCAGACGTCACTGACGGCAGTCAAGACGGCGGCAGTCGGGCTGCTGATCCTCCTGGGCCTCAGCCTGTTCCGGCAGCCCGAGGTCGCCGCGGCCAACTTCGGCAACTTCTGGGGGGAGGCCGACTGGTCGCTGCTGATGCTGCCGGCGGTGGGCGCCGCGATGGTGGGGTCGCTCTTCTCCAGCGACGCCTGGAACAACGTGACGTTCGCGGCGGCCGAGGTGCGGGACCCAGCGCGGAACCTGCCGCGGGCGCTGGCGCTCGGGACCGGCGCGGTCACCCTACTGTACCTGCTGGCGAACCTGGCCTACCTGTCGGTGCTGCCGTTCGCCGGAGATCCGGAGGGTACCACCGTCCTGGCACGGGGCATCCAGCACGCAACCCAGGACCGGGTGGGCTCGGCGGCGGCGGCGGTCATGCTGGGTGCCGGCGGCGGGATGGTGATGGCGGGGTTGATCGTGATCTCCACCTTCGGCTGCAACGCGGGCCTGGTGCTGGCCGGGCCGCGAGTGTACTACGCCATGGCGCGGGACGGCCTGTTCTTCAGTCGGGCCGGGCGGCTCGATCCGGTGCGCCGCACGCCGGTGTATGGCCTCTGGGCCCAGGCGGCCTGGACCTCGGTCCTCTGCCTGAGCGGTACCTACAGCCAGCTGCTGGATTACGTGATTTTCGCGGCGGTGCTGTTCTACGGCCTCACGATGGTAGCGCTCTTTCGGCTGCGACGCATCCAGCCCGAACTGCCCCGGCCGGTCAAGGCCTTCGGCTACCCGGTGGTGCCGGGGCTCTACCTGGCGGCACTGGCCGCGCTGCTGGTGGTACTGCTGGTCCGGAAGCCGTTGTTCACCTGGCCGGGGTTGATCATCGTCGCGCTGGGGATTCCGGTGTATTTCCTGTGGAGGCGGCTGGGGCGTCCCGCTTGATTTTGCCGGGCTCGCGCCCTAGAATCAGGGATGGGAACCATGAACATCGGCCCCCTCGCGGCATTGGCGCCGCGCCCGGGGGCCTTGCTGTATCGGCGAGGCGCGGGGGCATGAAGCGACTCCGACCAGAGCCTGGCCTTACCTTCGACGACGTGCTTTTGGTGCCCCGCCACTCGGCGGTTCACCCAAGCGACGTCTCGACCGTCACCCGCCTGACCCGCACCATCCCGCTCAACATCCCGCTGATTTCGGCCGCAATGGACACCGTCACCGAGGCGGACATGGCAATCGCCATGGCCCGGGCCGGCGGCATGGGCGTGGTCCACAAGAACATGTCGGTGGATCGCCAGGCCGCCGAGGTGGATCGGGTCAAGCGGAGCGAAAGCGGGATGATCCTCAACCCGATCACGCTGGGCCCCGACCGTCCGCTGCGGGAGGCGGCCGTCCTGATGCGGCGGTTCCGGATCTCGGGGGTGCCGATCGTGGACGGGTCGGGGCGGCTGGTGGGCATCATCACCAACCGCGACCTCCAGTTCGAGCACAACCTGGAGCAGCCGATCCAGGAGGCGATGACCAAGGAGAACCTGGTCACGGCTCCGGTGGGCACGTCGCTGGACGAGGCCGAGCGGATCCTGGCGCGACACCGGATCGAGAAGCTGCCCGTAGTGGACGATCAGGGCGTGCTCAAGGGCCTGATCACCGTCAAGGACATCTTCAAGCGGCGCGAATTCCCGGCTGCCAACAAGGACCAGCACGGCCGACTGCGAGTGGCTGCAGCGGTGGGTGGGAATCCCAAGGACCAGGTCCGGGCGAAGGCGCTGCTGGACGCAGGGGCCGACGTCCTGGTCATCGACTCGGCGCATGGCCACAGCGAGGGAGTGCTGCAGACGCTGGCCCGCCTGCGTGACGCGTTTCCCGATGCGCAACTGGTGGCGGGCAACGTGGCGACCGAAGAGGGCGCGAAGGAGCTGGTGCGGCGCGGAGCCGATGCGATCAAGGTCGGCATCGGTCCCGGCAGCATCTGCACCACTCGGGTGGTGACGGGCGTCGGGGTGCCACAGATCACCGCCATCCTCGATGCGGTACGGGGCGCGGGTGACGTGCCGGTGATCGCCGACGGCGGTATCAAGTACTCGGGCGACGTGGTCAAGGCACTCGCCGCCGGGGCGGCGTCGGTGATGATGGGCTCGATGATGGCCGGCACCGAGGAGAGCCCGGGAGAGAGCGTGCTGGCCGAGGGCCGCCGATTCAAGATGATCCGGGGGATGGGCAGTCTGGCGGCGATGCAGGACGGCTCGGCTGACCGGTACTTCCAGGAGGGGGAGATGGCGCCCTCCAAGCTGGTGCCGGAGGGGATCGAGGGCCGGGTGCCCTACAAGGGGCCGGTGGCCGACGTGCTGTTCCAGATGGTGGGGGGGCTCCGCAGCGGGATGGGCTATTGCGGCGCCGCCGACATTGCGGGATTGCAGCGCGATGTCGAGTTTCTTCAGGTCACGTCAGCAGGGCTGCGGGAGTCACACCCGCACGATGTCACGATCACCCGTGAGGCGCCGAACTACAGCGCCTGACTCGTGGGCGTAAGGCGCAGGGCGTGGGGCGTAGGGGCCAAGGCACCTGCCCCACGCCCCACGCCCTACGCCCTACGCCTTACGCCACACGCCCTCATCCCGGGATGACGATGCCGCGCTTTCTGTTCGCTGCTGCCAGGCTGCTCGTGACTGGTGCGCTGCTATTGGGCGCCACTCCGTCCACCCTGCCAGCGCAGGATGCGGGCGCCATTCAGCCCGGCCCGACCATGTCCGCCCAGGACACGATCATCCTGGCACCCTCGGCGGAGTCGGCGGGCGAGCAGACGGGCCTGATGGCGGCGGCCGATGGGTTCGTGGGCGTGATCAACAGCGTCGTGGGCGCGGTGATCTTCTGGGACGTGATGTTCTGGGACCCGGCGCACGAGTTCCCGCTGGTGGTGCTGTGGCTGATCTTCGGGGCTACCTACCTGACGTTCCGGATGGGGTTCATCAACTTCCGGGCGTTCAAGCACGCGATCAACGTCACCCGGGGCAAGTACAGCAACCCGGCGGACGAGGGCGAAGTCAGCCACTTCCAGGCACTGGCCGCGGCGCTGTCGGCGACGGTGGGGCTGGGCAACATCGCCGGGGTGGCGATCGCGGTCTCGATCGGCGGGCCGGGGGCGACGTTCTGGATGATCCTGGCGGGGCTGCTGGGAATGTCGTCGAAGTTCGCCGAATGCACCCTGGGCCAGAAATACCGGGTGGTGCGACCGGACGGCCGGCTGATGGGCGGAGCGATGCACTACCTGTCGCGGGGCCTGGGCGAGATGGGGATGGTGAAGTTCGGCAAGGTGCTGGCGGTGATCTTCGCTGTGATGTGCATTGGCGGGTCGCTGGGTGGCGGCAACATGTTCCAGGTGAACCAGTCGATGAACGCGCTGCAGGAGAACGTCCCCCTGCTGACGCCGTACCCCTGGGTGTACGGGCTGATCATGGTGCTGCTGACCGGCATCGTGATCATCGGCGGCATCCGGCGGATCGCGTCGGTGGCGGACAAGATCGTGCCGTTCATGTGCGGACTGTACGTGATCGCGTGCCTGGTGGTGATCTTCACCAACTCGTCGGCGATCCCGGCGGCGTTCAGCGCGATCCTCGAGGGAGCATTCAACCCGGGCGCGGCGTACGGCGGCTTCGTCGGCGTGCTGGTGCAAGGGTTCCGGCGGGCGGCGTTCTCCAACGAAGCCGGCGCGGGCTCGGCCGCTATCGCGCACTCGGCAGCGCGGACACCCTATCCGGTGCGTGAAGGCATCGTGGCGCTGCTGGAGCCGTTCATCGACACGGTGGTGGTCTGCACCATGACCGCGCTGGTCATCGTCATCACCGGGGCGTATGCCAATCCTGAATACGCCGGCATCATCGCGGACAACCAGGGCGCGGCGCTGACGTCGCGCGCCTTCGGGGAGCACATCACCTGGTTCCCGCTGGTGCTGTCGCTGGCGGTGATGCTGTTCGCGTACTCGACGATGATCAGCTGGTCCTACTATGGCGAGCGCTGCTGGTGCTACCTGTTCGGCGACGGCACCACCCGGCTGTACCAGGTGCTGTTCCTGGCGTTCACGTTCCTCGGCTCGATCGTGACGGCGACCAACGTGCTCGACTTCGGGGACTACATGATCCTGGGGATGGCATTCCCCAACCTGCTGGGCGTGCTGCTGCTGAGCGGGAAGGTACGGGCGGATCTGACGAGTTACTGGGAGAAGTACACGAAGGGGGAGTTTCCGGTCTACAAATAGGGATCAGGGGTCAGGGGTCAGGGGTCAGGTCCGCTCTTGGCCCAATCCCTGATCCCTAACCCCTGATCCCACGTTCTACGCCCACGAACCGAAGGAGCGGATGTGGCAGACGAGATCGTACATCGCGAGCAGTGGGGTTCGCGGATCGGGCTGATCCTGGCGATGGCGGGCAACGCCGTCGGGCTGGGCAACTTCCTCCGCTTCCCGGTACAGGCCACCGAGAACGGCGGCGGGACGTTCATGATCCCGTACTTCATCGCCTTCCTGCTGGTGGGCATCCCGCTGATGTGGATCGAGTGGGGGGTGGGCCGGCACGGCGGCGCGCGGGGCCACGGCTCCACCCCCGGGATGCTGGAGGCGCTCTGGCACCATCCGGTGGCCAAGTACCTCGGCGTGCTGGGGCTGTTCATGCCGGTCATCGTGCTGATCTACTACTGCTACATCGAGTCGTGGACCCTGGCGTGGAC
>DASTUF010000052.1:0-14438 GCA_035759745.1 Gemmatimonadales bacterium | reverse complement strand
AGGTCAGCGGTCCAACGTTCGGCAGGCTGCGGCATACCCATAAGGCTCGGCTCGGCGGCAGGGGATGGCAAGGGGGCATCCACGATACTGCGAAGGAGTGCCTACCCACCGGTAACCGAATTACCGCACGCCGGAGCCTCGTCCCCATTGTCACACCCCCTCCCCAGGTTGGGGGCTGATCCCTACATCAGCCCTTCCCCTGGGAGTGTGACATGCACTTCAGCTCGGTCGTCTCCGCCGCCGGCGCGCTGCTGCTCGCCGCCTGTGGCCCCGAAGTCCTTCATATCGAATCGGATACGACGTGGGAGGGCGTGGTGGTGTCGGATCCGGTGAGTGGCCGGGGCACCCGCAACATCACGTTGCCCAGCAAGAGCCAGCATCCGGCGCCTATCTGCTGGGACGTGGCCAAGACCACCGAGGCCGGCATCCTGCGGGTCTGGATCGAGAACCCGACCTGGTTCGGGCTGGGCAACGACATCCGGAGTGACGAGACCACGACCGAGGCGTTCGGCGCGGTGGAGGGATGCACCCAATGAGTCGCCTCATCCGGAGCCTGCTGCTGCTTCCCCTGCTGGCCGCGTGCAACGAGACTACCGAGCCGCTGGACCTTGCCGGCGCTCCCGCCTCCCTCGTCATCGCTGGGGGCGATGGCCAGATGGGCCAGGTGGGCAGCCAACTCAGCCTGCCTCTCACCGCACGAGTGCTTGACGCCAGTGAGCGCCCGGTGCCGGGCGTCGCTGTCGTATGGTCCTCCAGCGCCGGCGCCCTCGCGAGTGATACCACCGAGAGCGATGCGCAAGGCGAAGCGACGACCGAGCTCACCCTTCCCGCCTCGAGCGGACCGGTCACGGTTACCGCGATTCTCGAGGGCCTGGATACCCTGACATTCTCGGCCACCGCCTCGCCCGCCGCGGGGAACGTGGTGTTCCGCTACGTGGAGGTCGGCAGCTACCACGCCTGCGCCATCACGACGGATGAAGCATCGCTCTGCTGGGGCTTCAACGAGGACGGGCAGGTGAGTGATGCCGCCGCTTCGCCCCTCAGCATGACACGGTCGCCCGGCGCGGCCACGGTCCGCATGACGTCGGCCGGACGCTATCACAGTTGCGAAGTAACGCTGGCCGGCGACGTCAACTGCTTCGGGAGCAACAGTGCGGGGCAGGCGGCTCCGGGCGCACCGCCCTCGAGGATCGTGGCCGCGGGACTGCTTCACTCATGCTCGCTCTCGCTCTCCAAGCAGGTCTGGTGCTGGGGCAGCAACAACGAGGGCCAGCTGGGCAACGGCCTGGTGGAGCCCGGTGCATCGGCAGCGCCCGACCTGGTGGGCGACGGCTACCGCGCGGTCACCGCGACGGGATTGCACACCTGCGCCTTGAACGACGCCGGTGCCGCGGAGTGCTGGGGCTGGAACGCCTCGGGACAGTTGGGCGACGGCACGACCACCACCCGGGGAACGCCGCTGGCGATCGTTGGTCCGGTCTTCCGCACCGAGCCCAACACAGTACCTCCGGCGCCGGATCCCGACTTCTACATCCCGGGGCAGAGCTACATCTCGGCAGGGTTCGCCCACACCTGCGGGATTCTCGCGGATGACGCGGCGGTCTGCTGGGGCGAAGGTGAGAATGGGCAGCTGGGCCGGGGATCCACGTCGGATTCGCCGATTCCGGTGGCGGTGCTCGGCGGCTTCCGGTATCGCGCGATCTCGGCCGGGTATCGTCACACTTGTGCCATTACAGTCGACGGCGAGGCGCACTGCTGGGGCGACAACGCGCTGGGCCAGCTGGGTGACGGCACCCAGGCTTCGACGCTGACGCCAGTTGCTGTGGTGGGCGGGCTCACCTGGCAGAGTATCAGCGCGGGGGACACGTTCAGCTGCGGCGTAACGACGGATGGCGTGCTCTACTGCTGGGGCGACAACGTGTACGGGCAGCTGGGCGTCGCAACGCCGGCGCTCTCGCCGGCGCCGCTCAAGTTGCCGTTTCAGGAGTAGGGCGTAAGGCGTAGGGCGTAGGGCGCAGGGCGCAGGGCGGAGGGTTCGGCGGCTCGCGGCTCGTGCCGGATGCATTACCTTTCCCGGCTGTCACGGCCGCATCCCCTGCGGCGCTCCGCTCCGATATCCCAACGCCTGAGGCACGCATGACCGCAGGGTCGTCCACGCCGTCCAGCAGTGCGCCCGCGCTCCGCCGAGTAGTGACCCGGTGGGAACTGGTGGGCATCGCCATCAATGACGTGATCGGCAGCGGGGTGTACCTCCTGCCGGCGGCGGCGGCGCTGTTGCTGGGTCCGGCCAGCGTGTGGGCTGTTTTGCTGGCCGGATTCGCGGTGCTGCTGCTGGTGCTGTGCTTCGCCGAGGCGGCGAGCCACTTCGACCAGCCGGGGAGCGGCTACCTCTATACTCGTGAGGTGTTCGGGAAGTTCGTGGGGTTCGAGGTGGGATGGATGACGTGGCTGGCGCGGGTGGCGTCGGTGGCCTCACTGGCCAACGGCTTCGCGCAGGCGCTGACGTTCATCTGGCCCGGCGCCAACGACGGGTTCGTACGGGTGCTCGTCATCGGGATTCCGCTCGCGATCCTCACCTGGATCAACATCATCGGCGTGAAGCACGGGGCGCGGGTGGCGGTGGGGTTCACCATCGCCAAGCTGCTGCCGCTGGTGGTGCTGATTCTGGCGGGAGTGTTCGCGATCGACTGGAGCCTGCTGCAGCCGAGAGAAGGGCTGGTGTGGGGCAACCTGGGTGAGGCGGCGTTGCTGCTGCTGTTCGCATATGCCGGGTTCGAGAACACGGCGGCGGCGGCGGGCGAGTACAAGGATCCCAAGCGGGACGTGCCCTTCGCGCTGATCGCGATGATCCTGATCGTGACCGCGGTCTATACGCTGATCCAGCTGGTGGCGCTGGGGACACTGCCCGACCTGGCGTCGAAGGTGGAAGGTGCGCCGCTGGCCGATGCGGCGATGGTGGCGATCGGCACCGGCGCCGGCCTGATGATGACGGCGGGCGCGGTGATTTCGATCGGCGGCAACATCGGGAGCACCATGCTGGCGGGTCCGCGCTACCTCTACGCGCTGGCGCGTGATGGTTACGGGCCAAAGTTCCTGGCGAACGTCCATTCCCGCTACGAGACGCCGGCCGCCGCGATCGCGGTGCAGGCGGTCATCGCGCTGGCGCTGGCGTTGTCGGGATCGTTCGTGCAGCTGGCGATGCTGTCGATCATGGCTCGGCTCTCGACCTACATCGGCACGGCGGCGGCGGTGCCGTTCCTGCGGAAGAAGTTTCCCCGCACCGAGAGCACGGTGGTGCTGCCGGGCGGGCCGCTGATCCCGATCCTGGCGCTGGCGCTGTCACTGGGGCTGCTGGCGAGCGCCACGGCGGGGAACCTGCTGGCGGGGCTGGCCGGGCTGGTGATCGGCGGGGTGCTGTATGTCGTCCGGCGTAGGGATCAGGGGTTCGGGATTAGGGGTTAGGGATCAGGGATTAGGGAGCCCTAACTCCTGACCCCTAACCCCTAACCCCTAACCCCGCCATTGACATCTAATGTTATAACACATACATTATTCCCCCATGTCGCCCTCACTTCGCACCGAGATCAAGCAGCGCAAGCCGTTTGGCAGCCTGGAGCAGGAAGCCTACCTGAACCTGGCCCGGACGGTCGCGTGCCTGGAGCACCAGATCGCCGAGGTACTCAAGCCGCACGGGCTCACGCAAACCCAGTACAATGCGTTGCGAGTCCTGCGCGGGGCGGGGGAGGCAGGGCTCTCACGCAACGAGATCCAGGACCGGCTGGTGGCGCGGGTGCCGGACTGCACTCGACTGCTGGACCGCCTGATGGCGATGGGGTTCGCCACGCGAACCCGTGAGGAGGACGATCGCCGGGTGGTGACCACCAGAATCACTGCGGCAGGCCTGAAGGCGATCGAGCCGCTGGACGAGGTTATCCTGAAAGCGCACCGGCAGCAGCTGGGACATCTGGGGCCGGAGAAGCTGAAGAGCCTGATTGCACTGCTGGAGGCGGTTCGAGAGTAGGAAGTGGGAAGTGAGAAGTGTGGGGAGTGGAGTGATATGTGTTACAACATGCAACAGGGGCGACCCTGGGGGTTATATGAGTGGTTCCATGATTCCGGCGGCGCGGCTGAATGCCGGATTGACGGTTTTGCGGCTGATCGTAGGAAGCATCTTCATCGTGCACGGTGCGCAGAAGCTGTTCACCATTGGCCTGGGCAACATCGGCGGGATGATGGCCCAGTCGGGGGTTCCGATGGGAGAGGTGGTGGGTCCGCTGGTGGCGCTGCTCGAGTTCTTCGGCGGCATCGCGGTGGTGCTGGGGCTGTTCACCCGGATTTCGGCGCTGGGGCTGGCGGTGGTGATGGCGGGTGCGGTATTTCTGGTGCACCTTCCCGCAGGCTTCTTCAATCCAAAGGGGTTTGAGTTTCCGCTCTCGCTGTTCGGCGCTGCGGTAGCGCTTGCGCTAATGGGCCCGGGGCGACTTTCCGTGGATGCCGCCATTCGGGCTTCCTCGCATAGCAGCGAATCCAGGTAACCTTAGAGCCACAGAGAACACGGAGCTCGGAGGCGGGGGATGACTTATCGATTGCCAGACTCGACCAGGCCTGGCAGCGTTTCGTTGCAGGTGGCCGACCTGGCGCGCTCGATCGACTACTACGAACAGGTGCTCGGCATGCGAGTCATTGCGCGCGACGAGGGCAGCGCGCAGCTGGGTCCGCAGGGTGACGACGTGGTCCTGGTATCGCTGCGCGAGCGGCGCGGGGTCGCCCCAGTGTCCCGGCGGGGGCGGCTGGGGCTGTATCACTTCGCGATTCTGCTGCCGAACCGCGCGGCGCTGGGGCGATTCATCCAGCACCTGGCGGAACTCGGTCTCCGCGCCGGGATGTCAGATCACCTGGTGAGCGAGGCGGTGTATCTCACGGATCCCGACGGACTGGGAATCGAGGTCTATCGCGACCGACCCCGCAGCGAGTGGACCTACGACGATGGCCAGCTGGTGATGGCCACCGATCCGCTGGACGCAGCAGACGTGGTGCGGTCAGGTAGCGGCGAGCCATGGGCCGGGATGCCGGCAGGCACGACGATGGGCCATGTCCACCTGTTCGTGGGCGACCTCGAGAAGGCGTCCGCATTCTACCACGAGGGGCTGGGATTCGACCGCACGGTGTGGAACTATCCCGGGGCGCTGTTCCTGTCCGCCGGCGGCTATCACCACCACCTGGGCGTCAACACGTGGGCCGTGGGAGCCGAACCCGCAGGAGAGAACGACGCGCGACTGCTGGGGTGGGAGGTGCTGGTGCCGAGTGCTTCGGATGTGGAGCAGGCGGCGTCGAGCCTCGAGCGAGGCGGCAGCACCGTGATGCGGGACAACGGTACCGCAGTCGTGACGGATCCGTGGGGGACCCAGCTTCGGCTGATGCCGGCTCGCGCGACACGCGGCTAAGAGCCGCTGCTCGGCCCGTGTCGCCTTCGGCGACATTGCGTTCCCTTTCACTTCTCACGCAGTTGCAGTTCCGCAGTTGCAGTCCGCTGTACCCAGCATAGGTTCCCTGTGCGGCATGAATGACACAGGAGGTGCATATGCATGTCGATTCACTGCGCAAGCTGCTGGCGCATGAACTGCAGGACCTGCACTCTGCAGAGCAGCAGATCATGGAAGTGCTGCCGGAGATGGTCTCGGCGGCGCACGATCCCGACCTGAAGCAGGCGTTCACCGATCACCTCTCCCAGACCCGTACCCACCTGAAGCGCCTGGAACAGGTGTGCGAGAAGCTGGGTATCTCGCCGGAAGGGGAGCCTTGCCGAGGGATGCAAGGCTTGATCGAGGAAGGCCGGATGATGATCAAGGATGGCGAGGCGTCGGCGGTACGGGATGCCGCGCTGATCAGCTCGGCCCAGCGGATCGAGCACTACGAGATCGCTGCCTACGGCTCAGCGCGGACCTTCGCCGAGAAGCTGGACGAGATCGCGGCGGCGGACCTGCTGCAGGAAACGCTGAACGAGGAAGGGATGACCGACCAGCACCTGACCCGGCTGGCGTTGCGGAAGGTCAACGCGGAGGCGATGAGCGTCAGGGCGTGAGAGCTGAGCCTTGACAGTCAGCGACGGTGATACGTGAACAGTGATGGGTGAAAGGTCGGCAGTCCCTGGCCTTTCACTCGTCACCGTTCACCCATCACTCCTCACGCTTCACTCTCAGCATTCGCACTATTCTCACGAACTGCCCCACGATCATCAGCACCGCGGCGAGCCACGCGATGGCGCCGATACGGGCGACGGAGCCGTCGCCGGCGAGGACGCCCGCGGCGAAGGTGATCAACCCCAGCTCCGCAAGCACGAGCGATACCCGGCTGGCACCCTGATGCAGGAGGGCGTTGGCGTCGGGCGGGGGTGACCCGCTCACCGGGCGATACAGGTGCAGGCGCCCTATATGGGGCATGAGCTTCTGCAGCATTCCCAGAATCAGCAGCACCAGGAATCCCACGAGGCCGATCGCGACATAGATGATCCAGAGCCGGGGCTGGAAGCCGGGCAGCACCAGCAGCAGCGCGCCGAGGCCGACGGCGATGGCGAGGTTGACGAACGCCAGGCGCGCGTGGGCCAGTGCGCCATCGACCTGTCGCCGAAGGCGCTTGCCAAAGTAGTCCCGCACCAATTTGAGGTGGAGCACGACCCCGGCCGCCATGAACGAGGCGCCGGTCCAGGTGAGCAGCGCGCCAGCCCCGAGCACACCCGTTGCGAACAGCAGCAGTCCTGCACCGATCAGCGGCCCGATCCACTTGAGCGGCCAGGTGGGCGCGCCGTGCGACACCAGGAACATCGGCACCATTCGTGAACCCACGCCCACCACGGTGAGCAGCCCGAACCCGAGTGCGGCGAGGTGATAGTGGGCGGCGATGATGCCGAGGCGCGAGACGGTCCAGAGGCCGAGCACTTCGCCGATGCGAGCGCCCGCCAGCAGGATCGCGATGCCGAGAGCAGCATGGCCTGCGCTGACGTAGAGGCCGACCGCGCCGGCGTGAGGACTGCGGCGCCTGCCGGAGAGGACGTTCCACGCGAGCGCGCCCATCGCGATGGTGATCAGGGTCCAGCCGATGGCCAGCAGCGCCGGGGTCCAGCTTCCGAAGCCGGTGACTACCGCCAGCATGCCGGTGATGAGCGCGGTGGCGCCGACCCACCCCACGCGGCTGCTCCGCAGGGGGGCGGCGAGCGCCATGGGGTAGAACTGGTGCAGCACGCCGAAGATGGCAGTGGTCAGCACACCGAGGGTGAAGAGATGCACCGTGGCGAGGACCGATGGGGCGAGGAAGTCGCCGGCGGCCAGGCGAGGCGCTACCAGGACCAGGCCGACGCTGCCGGCGACGGCGCTTGCCACGACGGTGACGAAGTGGGTGGCGAGCAGCGGGAATGGCGGTGGCACGGCAGCGGCCTGGGGCAGGGGCTTCACAAAGTAGAAAGTGGGAAGTGGGAAGTGGGAAGTGGGAAGTGTAGGAGTAAGTAAGTATGGAAGAGTGAGGGTAGTATGAAGAAACCTTCAGGTGCAGTTCCCGGGCTATATTTCGCCTCATGACGACCCCTGATGCGCCGATCATCGTAGGTACCGGCATTGCCGGGCTCTGGACCGCCTGGCGGCTGGCCGTGGCGGGACGGCGTTCGGTGGTCGTGACCAAGGGGCTGCTGCGCGACAGCGCGTCGGCCTGGGCCCAGGGCGGAATCGCAGTGGCGCTCGCGCCGGGAGACAGTCCCACCCAGCACGCGGCCGACACGATGGCGGCGGGTCACGGGCTTTCCGATCCGGAAGCTGTCGAAATCCTCGTGACCGAGGGTCCGGATCGGATCCGCGAGCTGCTGGCGCTGGGTGCGCACTTCGACCGCGGCGCCGACGGTCAGCTTCGCTTTGGGCTCGAGGCGGCGCACAACCGCGCGCGGATCATCCACGCCGGTGGCGACCGGACCGGCGCCGTGCTGGTGAGCACGCTGGCCGAGATCATCCGGATGCTGGAGGAAGTCGAGATCCTGGAGCACGCCGAAGTGCGCCAGTTGCTGGAAGCAGACGGGCGAATCGCCGGGGTGCGGATCGTGCGCGCCGACGGCAGGGTCGAGGATCGCTGGGGACCGGCGGTGGTGCTGGCGACCGGTGGTGTGGGGCAGCTGTTCGATGTGACGACCAATCCAGCAGTTTCCACCGGTGACGGCTGGGCGCTGGCGTACCATGCCGGCGCCGAACTGCGCGACCTCGAGTTCCTGCAGTTCCACCCTACCGCGCTCAACCTTCCCGGCGTCAACCAGGCGCCGCTCATCTCCGAAGCGGTGCGCGGCGCGGGCGCGATCCTGGTCGATGCCGCGGGCAAGCGCTTCGCGCTCGCGGCGGATGCCCGGGGCGAGCTGGCGCCACGCGACATCGTGGCGCGGGCGGTGTTCGCGGCCGATCAGGCGGGCGGCGCCTGGCTGGACGCGCGCGAGCTGGCCGACTTCACGACCCAGTTTCCCGGAATCACCGCGATGCTGGCGCAGCACGACCTCGACCCGGCGCGGGACCTGCTGCCGGTAGCTCCCGCGCTGCACTACGCGATGGGAGGCATCAGCACCGACCTGGCAGGCCGCAGCACCCGCACCGGCCTCTGGGCCTGCGGCGAGGTGGCCTCGACGGGCGTGCATGGCGCCAACCGGCTCGCCTCCAACTCCCTGCTCGAGGGGCTGGTGTTTGCCGACCGGGTGGCGCGCGACATCGAGGAAAGCGGCACCGTGACGCTGGAACTGCCGGAGGAGCTGGAGCATTCTACTCCGGAGCGGGACGACGCCGCGCCGGACGCCGCGCAGTCCGAGACCCGTGCCGCGCTGAGACGGATCATGACACGCGACGTGGGTGTGCAGCGCTCGGAAGCGTCGCTGATGCAGGCGGAGCACGAGCTGTCGGACCTCAACGACGATACCCCGCGCCAGGCCTGGCGCACCCGCAACCAGCTGCTCGTCGCCCGGCTGATCACCCGTGCCGCGCTGGAGCGACGTGAGAGCCGGGGCGGGCACGCGCGACTCGATTATCCCGCGGCACCGTCCGCGAGCACCGCACAGGAGCTGCCGTAGCATGGGCCTCAATCTTCCCGTCATCGAACCCACCACCCTGTCACCCGACGAGATCACCGCGCTGCAGGCCGAGATCCGGAGCCTCGCCGCCGACCGCAGCGCGCTGCTGATCGCGCATAACTACCAGCGGGCCGAAGTGCAGGATGTGGCGGACTTCGTGGGCGACTCGCTGGGGCTCTCACGCAAGGCGGCGGCGACCGACGCGCCGGTGATCGTGTTTTGCGGGGTGCACTTCATGGCCGAGACCGCGGCGATCCTCTCGCCGGAGAAGCGGATCCTGCTGCCGGATCTTGAAGCAGGGTGCTCGCTCGCGGCCACGATCACCGCGGAAGACGTGGTCCACTGGCGGGAGCAGTTTCCCGGCTACGTCGCGGTGGGTTACGTGAACACCAGCGCGGCGGTGAAGGCGGAACTGGATTACTGCTGCACCAGCGGCAACGTGCTGGACGTGGTCGATGCGGTGCCGGAGGACCAGGGCATCCTGTTCCTGCCGGACTTCTTCCTGGGCGCGCACGTGCGGCGGATGCGGCCGGACCGGAAGATCGAGGTCTGGATGGGCGAGTGCCACGTGCACAAGGGCATCAACCCCGACGCGCTCAACGCCGAGCGGGCGGCGCATCCCGAGGCCGAGGTGCTGGTGCATCCCGAGTGCGGCTGCGCCGGGCAACTGGTGTACGCCATGGGCAGGGGCGATGTGGATCCCGAAGGGCTCCACATCGCGTCCACCGAACGGATGGTGCAGCTGGTGCGGGAGCGCCCGGCCAGCGAGTTCATCGTGGCGACCGAGACCGGGATCATGCACCGGATGCAGCAGATGGCGCCGGAGAAGACCTTCATCGCGGCCGACCGCACGGCGGTGTGCGCCTACATGAAGACGATCACGCTGGAAGCGGTGCGCGACGCGCTGGTGAAGGACCAGCACCACATCACGGTGGACCCCGAGACGACTCGGCGCGCCCGGGCGAGCGTGGACCGGATGGTGGCGCTGGGAGCGGGGGGGAAGCCGGGAGATTGAGGGATCAGGGATTAGGGATCAGGGGTCAGGGGGTGTGATGGCGGGTGACGATGCAGTGCGGGTTGCTCGGACCGCCCTCGAGGAGGATGGAGAGCGGGACATCACCTCCGATGTGTGCATTCCGGCCGGGGCGCGGGGTGAGGCGCGGATCGAGTTCCGGACCGGCGGCGTGGTGGCGGGGACAGCGTTCGCCGACGCCGTGATGATAGAAGCCGGGCTGGATCCGGTGCGGTGGCTGGCGCGCGATGGTGACGTGGTGGGCGCGGGCGCGGTGATCGGCGAAGTCGACGGCGACCTCGCCTTGCTGCTTCGCGCCGAGCGGCCGATGCTCAACCTGCTGCAGCGTGCGACCGGAATTGCCACTGCGACGCGCGCGTATGTCGATGCGGTAAGTGGCACGAAGTGTCGCGTCCTGCATACCCGGAAGACGACGCCTGGGCTGCGGGGCCTGGACATCGCCGCAGTGCTGGCCGGCGGTGGAGCGCTGCACCGGACCGACCTCGCGACCACGGTGATGGTGAAGGATAATCACTGGACTGAGCTCCGAGCTTCGAGCCGCAAGCTTCGAGAGGCGCTTGACGCGGCTCGGCGGCTCGGTGCCTCGGCACTTTTCGTGGAGGTGGAGAGTCTGGAGCAGCTCGACGAGGCGTGCGCTGCCGGCGCCACGCGCCTGCTGGTGGACAACCAGACGCCCGAGACCGTGCGGGCATGGGGTACGCAGGCTCGCACGTTGCGCTCCGGAATCGAAATCGAAGCCACCGGGGGCATCACCCTCGCCAATGTGCGCGAGTACGCCGAAGCTGGGGCGGATTTCGTGTCGATCGGGGCGCTGACGCATTCGGTGGTGGCCGGAGATGTGGCCTTGGAAGTGAGAAGTGAGAAGTGAGAAGTGGGAAGTGAGAACCCTGACCCCTGACCCCTGATCCCTGATCCCTGATCCCTATGCCCTCCATCATTCCAGCTGCCCACCAAGTCGCTCTTCCGCTCGACCGGCTGCTCCTCTCCGAACCGCCGGGGGAGGAAGCGGTGGAGATGGACGTGCTGATCGTGGGTGCGGGGCCGGCGGGGCTGGCGTGCGCGATCGAGCTGTCGAAGATCAAGGAACGGCATGCTGCCGAAGGCGGGCCGCTGGCCGGGCTGGAGATCGGGGTGCTGGAGAAGGCGGGGAGCCTGGGCGAGCACAGCCTGTCGGGTGCTGTGGTGAATCCGCGGGCCTTCCGCGAGCTGCTGCCCGACGTTCCGGTGGAGGAGTTGCCATTCCGGCAGCCGGTGACGGGCGAGGCGGTGTACTTCATGACCTCGGGTCGGGCGCAGCGGATTCCCACGCCACCCACCATGCGGAACCACGGCTACTACACGGCCTCGCTTTCGGAGATGGTGCGGTGGCTGGGCGAGCGCGCCGAGGCGATGGGAGTGAACGTCTTCACCGGTTTCCCGGTGGACTCGCTGCTGGTCGAGGGTTCGGCGGTTCGGGGCGTGCGGACTACGCCGGCGGGGCTGGATCGCTCGGGCAATCCGGGCTCCGACTTCACGCCGCCGACCGACCTGACGGGCAAGGTGACGGTGCTGGCCGACGGCACCCGGAGCGCGCTGGGGCAGGCGTGGCGGAAATGGCAGGAGATCACGTCGCCCAATCCCCAGATTTTCGCGCTGGGGGTGAAGGAGGTCTGGCGGGTCACGTCGTCGCCGCAGGACATCATCCACACCATGGGCTGGCCGCTGCCGTCGGACGCATTCGGCGGATCGTTCCTCTATCCACTGGGACAGGACCAGGTGGCGCTGGGGCTGGTGGTGGGGCTCGACTATCACGACGCCAGGCTGGACGTGCACCAGCTACTGCAGCAGCTCAAGCAGCATCCTCTTTTCCGCCAGGTACTGCAGGGCGGCGAGCTGCTGGAGTGGGGTGCGAAGACGATCCCCGAGGGCGGCTACCATGCGCTGCCGACCCGCCGGCATGGCGACGGACTGCTGATGGTGGGGGACGCGGTGGGGCTGGTGGACGTGCCGTCACTCAAGGGAATTCACTACGCGATGCAGTCGGGGATCTACGCCGCACGGGCGATCGCCGAGGCCCTTGCGCGGGGGGAAACGTCCCGGGCGTCGCTTTCATCCTACGATCGGCTGGTGGATGAGAGCTACATCCGGGCGGACCTGTACCGGACCCGGAACATGCGGCTGGCCTTCAAGGACGGCTTCTGGCTGGGGGGTGCAAAGGCGGGTCTGATGACCCTCACCGGCGGCCGGCTACCGGGCGCAAGGATCCGCATGGGGGCGGACTCCTCTGCTCCGAAGGCTATGCGGGGAGGGGCAGAGCTCCCTCCCGCTGCCCCCCCCTCGGAACTGAGCATCAGCAAGCTCGATGCAGTCTTCAAGTCCGGTAACGCCACGCGCGACACCATTCCCAGCCACCTGCTGGTGGGCAAGGATGTGACAGCTGAGGTGGCCGAGTTCTATACCCATGTGTGCCCGGCCGGGGTGTACGAAATGGAGGGGGACACCCTTCGGGTGAACGCAGCTAACTGCATTGACTGCAAGGCTACCGATGTCCTTGGCCCGCGCTGGACACCCCGCGAATCGGGCAGCGGGCCACGTTACCGTCTTATGTAGCGACAGTACGGGACTGTACAATTTCTGCACGGTTGCGATTGGCCCGAGCATTGCTGCTTTCTGCGGGGTCAGCTCGGCGGAATGACCCGTCCAATCGCGAGGCGTTATCCACAAGCTCCTGAATTCCAGCAGCCGCCCGACCAAGGACCGTTGGCAGCGGGTCTTTGGTGGGGGCGATCCGTTTTTCACCCACGCTGGCGCCACCGGCGAGATGCTGATTGCGCGCATCCGGGTGATGCTGGTGCTGGTGGTCCTCTGCATCCCGGGCTACAACTACTTCCGCAATCCAACCGCGCCGGAGCACCTGGCGGGGATGATGGTCGGGGCGTGGGCGCTGGCGCTGGCGCTGGTGGTACTGATTCTGGTGCGCAAGCAGGTCCTGGGTGCGTGGATCGGGCTCGCGAGCAGCGTGATGGACGTGACGCTGGTGAGCGCGGCGCTGGCGACGTTCCTGTTCCTCGACAAGCCCCACCTGTCGCTCAACAATTTCGTGGTGTTCGAGGCCTATTTTCTTGCGCTGATCGCTACCTGTCTCCGGTACGACGTCAAGCTCTGCGTGATCGCAGGGTCGCTGGCGATCATGGAGTACGCCGGGATTGTGTTGCTGGCCGATGCCCGCTTCAACCTCAACGCGGCCAGTTTCGGGGCGGGCAGGCTGGGGATGTTCGACTGGGGCATACAGCTGGGCAGGCTGCTGATGCTGGCGGCGGCCACCGGGCTGGCCGCGGTGGTGGTGGAGAAGTCGCGGGCGCTGCGTCGGCTCTCGACGATCGACCGGCTGACGGGGGTGCTCAACCGGGGCTCGTTTGACGAACGGCTCAACGCCGAGTTGAGCCGGGCCCGGCGGCAGGACGAAGCGCTGGCGATCGTGATGATGGACGTGGACCACTTCAAGAAGTTCAACGACGACCTCGGCCATGCGGCGGGCGACGCGGCGCTTCGCTCGGTGACGCGGGTGATCACCGGCGAGATCCGGCGGAGCGACATCCTGGCACGCTACGGCGGTGAGGAGTTCGTCCTGATCATGCCGTCCACCAGCTGCGAGCAGGCGATCCGCAAGGTGGAGGCGATCCGGGAGAAGCTGGCGCGGCACAACATTCCGCTTCCTCGCACCGACGGGCTCACGGCCCGGCTGACGATGAGCGCCGGTGTGTCGATCTTTCCCGAGGACGGGGTGACCGCGGACGAGCTGGTGGATGGTGCCGACGAGCGGCTGTTCGAGGCGAAGAACACTGGGCGGAACCGCGTCGTCGGGCCAGTGCCTCGAACTCGGCTCAGGACAGCGTAGCTACTCGGCGTTCCCGAGCCGCTCGCGCCGAGTCGCATCGCTGCTCGCGCCGAGTCTCCTTCCGGCGGCTCGGCCGGCGGGCGGACTGCGTCCGCCCCTGGGCGATAGCCGGCACGCCGCCTTCAGGAGACGTCGGCGCTCGCCGCTTACCGCAGCAATTCCTCGAGTCTGACGTGGTTGTTGGTCCGGTCGTCCCGATATTTGATGATCACCGGGGTGTAGATGGCGATGCCGCGGTCGGCGGCGTGGCCTTGTGACGCCGGCCGAGTGCCGGGGACGACCACTGCACCGGGCGGGATCTCGAGGGTGCGGGTGTTGTCGCTCCGGATGAGATGATCATGCACCGCGTCATAGACGACGGTTCCCGCGCTGAGGGTGACGCCCGGCGCTATGACGGCTCCCTCGCGCACCACGGTTCCCTCGAAGATTCCTGCGTTCCCTCC
>DASTUF010000051.1:0-19640 GCA_035759745.1 Gemmatimonadales bacterium | reverse complement strand
TCTCGGGATCGGCGTTCGTCACCTATCGCAATGACGCGCTGGCCGGCGATCCGCTGGGCGAAAGCGAGTTCAACCAGTCGCAGTTCGGCGCTTCGCTGGGCGGGCCGATCATCCGGGACAAGGCGCATTTCTTCCTGAGCGGCGAGTTCAGCCGCCGGACCGCGCCTGCGCTCGGCCCTGCCTTCGGGTCGACGGAAAGCCCGGCGCCGGTGGAGCAGGCGGAGTATGACCGGTTCGTGAGCCTGCTCGAGGGTTACGGGCTGACGGCGGGCAACGGCGACATCTTCGACCGCAGCAACCCGCTGACCAACCTGCTCGCGCGATTCGACTGGCAGCTGGGGACCAGCAACCGGCTGGTGCTGCGCTACGGCTACAATCAGGCGGGTGACGACAACTTCAGCCGCTCAACCGCACCGAACAATCCGGTCTTCGACCTGAGCTCGGTGGCGTACCAGTTCCAGAACAAGACCCACAATCCGTCGGTGCAGCTGTTCTCCAACTTCGGCAATGGCGCCAGCAACGAGTTCCGGCTGAGCTTCCAGAGCATCCGGGACCGCCGAACTCCATCGGTGGTGCAGCCGCTGGTGATGGTCGAGAACCTCACCAACCCGCTCAACGCGGGGACGTCGCGGATCCAGTCGGGGTCGGAGCAGTTTTCCCAGGGCAACGAGCTGGACCAGGACTTCTGGGAAATCACCGACAACTTCTCCAAGCCGATCGGCAACCACATGGTGACGATCGGCACCCGCAACGAGTTCTACAACGTCCGCAACCTCTTCGCGCAGGCCTCCTACGGCGCGTGGCGGTTCAGCAGCCTCGACGACTTCGAAGCCGGCATCCCCAACCAGCTGATCGTGTCGGGCGCGGCGGGCGGCGGCGTGACCGGCGAGACCACGTTCAACACCTACACCCTGGGCTTCTATGCCCAGGACCAGTGGACGATGAACGACCGGTTCTCGCTGACCTACGGCGTCCGGGCGGACATCCCCATGTTCCCCGACAACCCGGAGTACGATCCGCGGGTCGCGACCGACTTCGGTGCGCATGACGTCCCGTCGGGCCAGGTGATGTGGCAGCCGCGGATCGGGTTCAACTACGACTTGCGGGGCGACCGCACGTCGCAGGTCCGGGGTGGCATCGGCTTGTTTGCCGGCGCGCCGGCCTTTGTGTGGATGTCGAACGCCTACGCCAATACCGGGCTCAAGTTCAGCCAGCTCACGTGCGACGAGGACAATGGTCCCGGCGGCACCAGCAATGTGCCGGTGTTCAACCCGTCGCTGCCGGCGCCGCAGGCCTGCTCCGACGGCACCGCCATCGAGCCGGGCGGCTTTGTGGGCGAAGTGGACCTGATCGGCGAGGACACGAAGTTCCCGCGGGTGCTGCGGCTCAACCTGGCGCTGGACCAGCAGCTGGGCAGCGGCATCGTGGGCACGCTCGAAGGCATCTATACCAAGGGCGTGGACGATTACTTCATCGTCAACCGCAACCTGGCGGGCCCGGTGGGCACCGACGCCACCGGCCGGACGCTGTACGGCACCTTCCAGGACGACGGTGACGCCGATCCGGACTACGTCAACAGCATCTATGGGCCGTCGCGCTCGGGGGGCGTCTACGAGCTGCTGAACACCAGCAACAATTACTCCTACAGCCTGACCGGCCAGCTGCAGCGGCGGTTCGGGTCGAACCTGCTGCTCCGGGCCGGCTACACCTACTCCCACGCGGAGGACGTCCAGAGCTTCACCTCGAGCCGGGCGATCTCCAACTGGCGCAACAGCCGGACGCTGTCCGGACTCGACACCGAAGACGAGGCGACCACCGGCTCGTTCGACCGTCCGCACCGGCTGTCGCTGGGGGCGACCTGGATCGCGCCCTGGGACAAGTACGCCACCGAGATCTCGCTCTCGTATACGGGCCAGTCGGGGCAGCCGTACACCTACATCGCCGGTGGCAGCAGCAACCGGGGCGACCTCAACGCCGACGGCACCAACACCAACGACCCGATCTACATTCCGACCGGGGTGTCGGATCCGAACCTGCAGTTCGCCGACATCATGGACGGCGCGGTGGTGGAAGTCACCGCGGCGGAGCAGGCCACCGCGTTCGACGAGTTCATCGCCGGTGAGTCGTGCCTCAGCGAGCAGCGGGGCCAGCTGATGGAGCGGAACAGCTGCCGCAACCCGTGGCAGACGTTCCTCGACATGAGCGTGCGGCAGTCGCTGCCGCCGATGAATGGACACGAGCTGACGTTCGAGGTGGGCATCTTCAACCTGCTGAATCTGATCGATTCCGAGTGGGGCAAGGTGAAGACCATCGGCGGCACCGTGTTCTACTCGGATGACCCGCTCCAGATGGTGGACTTCGACGAGGGCACCAACCGTCCGGTGTTCCAGTTCGACCCGGCCAACCTGGAGAACCGCTACCAGGTCACCAGCGCCCTGGGGAACTCCTACCAGGTGCAGATGGGGTTGAGATACGCGTTCTGAGTAGCCAGTGAGAAGTGATAGGTGATAGGTGATAAGGCGTCCTTTTCCCTAATCACCGATCACCTTTCACTTTTCACCGGTTCGCTCAGCTCCGGACTCTGTTCAGCAGCACCAGCGCGGCCAGCAGGAAGAGTATGGTGGGAAGCCACGCCAGCACGACCGGATGGAAGAGTTCGCTGTCGCCCATGGCGATGGCGATCTGGGCGAGGAGGATGTAGATGATGGTGGCGCCGAGGCTTACGCCGACGCCGAAGGCGGAGCCGGAGCGCGGGGCCGCCATGGCGAGCGGTGCCCCGAAGAGGGCGATGACCAGGCAGGCGGCCGGGATGGCGATCCGCTGGGCCCGGCGCACTTCCAGCCTTCCCGAGGCGTTGCCGGCCCGCTCCATGGACTGGATGTAGCGGCCCAGTTCGGCATAGCGCATGGCCTTGGGATCGCGATTCTCGGCCAGGTACGCCTCCGGCGGTTCAGTCATGGTGTGGAGCTCCATGCGCTGGAACAGAAAGGTCGCGAGCTGGGTGGGCGAGCGGAGGACCCGGCTCTGGCCGTGCCAGACGGTCCACGCCTCCGATGAATCACTCCAGGTGGCGCTGTCCGCCCGAATCACCAGGGTCGGGTAGTCGGGCCCACTGCCAGCGCGCTCGAACACGATGTCGCGCATGGCATTGTCGGCCACGTCCAGCGCCCGCACGGCAAAGACCCAGCCCTCATCGGCCCGGTACACGAAGTTGTAGCGGCCGGACGGATTCCGGCTCGCAGGCTCCGTCTGCAGTTCGACCTGCCGGGCGCTGGCCGTGACGGCGAGTTCGCCGACCACAACTGCCAGGAGCACCGCCCCAATCGCCGCGACGAACAGCGGCGCAACCAGGCGGTGAAAGCTGTCTCCACCCGCCTTGGCGGCCGTGACCTCGGAGTGCCGAGCCATGTTGCCCACGGTGAAGATGGTGGCGAACAGCACCGCGGCCGGCATGACGATCGAGGCCCAGGCGGGGATGCCGTAGATGTAGCTCACCACTACCTGGCGTACGGTCAGGCCGCGCCCGAGGAGGTCGTTGAGTTCCTGCACCATTTCGGTGAGCACCGCGACCACCGGGAATCCCAGCGCGGTGACCAGAAAGAGCTTGATCCAGGACCGGAGGACATAGCGGTCCAGCAGCCTCACCATCATCAGGCCTCCCGCCTGCGGCGCCGGAGATGGTCCCTGAGCCACTGGGCCACCTCCTCCCAGTCGCCGCCCCGGGTCGAGCCCATCTCCCGGCTCACCAGCAACAATCCCGTGAGTCCGATGGCGGTGAGGATCAGGATGGGGCTCCACATCGCCAGCCAGGGCGCGATGTAATGCTTGTCAGCGAGGGCCTCACCTGCCGTCAGCCCCACCCAGAATACCGAGAACACCGCCATGGCTCCGCCAATAACCAAACCGACGCCGCCGCGGGGGAAGCGCAGCGCCAGCACGATGGCCACGAGGGCGAAGGGCAGGCAGGCGACGGCGATGACCCACTTCTTGTGGACCTCCACGGCAAACTGGGCGGCGCGGCGGGACGCAAAATCTTCCGTCGATACCGCCGACGTGATCTCGCCCCAGGTTGAGAGCGCCGTGCGTACGGGCCGCCGCGGCGGAGACTGAACTACTCCGGTGGCGGGGTCCGCAGGCCTGAGGTCTGGTCGGGGCAGCTTGAACTGCTGGCCGGGGTCCTGCTGCTGTGCACTGCCCTGCGCTTCGGCCGTCCTAGGAAGCACCAGGCGTCCCAGCGCGTCGATCCAGGCACAGTAGCCCGCGCGAGGCTCGGTCGAGGCCGGCGCCGGGGGGGCGGTCGGTACGCCGGCGAGGTATCGGAGGTCGTGCTCCAGCAGGCCCGTGCGGTCCAGCCCGGCCTGGTGGGCCTCCTGCCTTGCCTGGCGCACGACCTCCAGCATCTCACAGGAACTCATCTCGCGGTCGCCGCGCACCACGTCGCCGGTGTTGCGCTGAAGTTCGTCGTACACATCGTGGAGGACCACGCGGTTCGACTGGAACCCGATCAGGCGAAAGTCCGACGGCTCCGACGTGGGGAACTCGTGGACTTCGCCAACCTGGAGCTCGAGGACCAGGTCCGCGCCATCGGCCGAGACCGCCATCCTGCCGCTGTCGGCGTAGATGACCCGGCGGCTCCATTGCCCCTCGAGATCATAGATGGCAACGTTGCGCATGAGGCCGCGCCGCTGGTCGATCCCGGCCGCCCGCACGAAGTAATTCGAGCTGGGAATGCTGTTGATGATCTGCTCATGGAGCTCGAACGTGGGCTTCTTCCGGGCGATGTCGAAGTAGAGATTCCGCAGGCGGGTATTGCTGCGGGGCAGGACCTGGTCCACGAACACGAAGGTACAGGCGGACATCGCGAGTGCCGCGACCAGCACCGGGCCCACCAGTTGGGCGACGCTGACGCCGCTGGCACGCATGGCGGTGATCTCGTTGTCGGCGGCCAGCTGGCTGAAGGCGAACAGGACCGCGACCAGCACCGCCATGGGGATGGTCAGCGCCAGGATGAACGGCAGGGAGAGGCCGAACACCTCGGCGATGACCTGCCAGGCCAGTCCCTTGCCGGTCAGCTGCTCGAAGCGGCGGGCGACCTGGCTCAGGAGCATGAAGCCGGTGAGTGCGGCGAGCGCGAAGAGGAACGGCGCCACCAGCCGCCTCAGCACATAGCGTGAAAGCAGCGGCACGAGCTAAGTACCTTGCTTGTAAGGGTTTCTGGCCATGGCTATATTGAGCACCGTCCCTCCACGGCGCATCTCCTTCAGTCCCGAGTGAGCGTGGCGCGAAGCCTCTCCGCCGGCTTGATCCTGGTGCTATCCCTGTCGTTGGCGTCCGCCCTCGAGGCGCAGGTGCCCGACTCTCTGCCGCGCGCCAGTGCCACGTTCGACCTGCCCCGGTTTCAGTTCCAGATTCCTGACGCCCTGCGGGCGCCCTGGCTGGGTGCGCCCCGGAGCTTTGTGGCGTTCGACAGCTCAGTGTCGAGCGCGCTCGACTCGGCGCGCCAGGTCCGGGTCGGAACCCTCCGGGCGTTCGCCATCTACGGCCGCGGCGCGGTCGACACGACGGCCGCACCCGAGCGCCCCTCGCTGCTGGGGATCGACCGGAAGTATGCCGACCTCGCCATCGATGGCCAAGCGTCGCTCGACATCCGGACCGAGCGGGTCAAGAACGAGCGCTGCACCGCCTTCGAGCTGCAGGACCCGAACTCCAACTGCGGTGGCCGGATCAAGGCGCCCCGGCTGGAGAACTACATCGACGTTCGCTCAACTGGCCTCCTGGGGCAGCGGGTCCACGTCGACGTGGACTTCCAGTCGCAGCGGGACTTCAGCGCCAATAACCTGATTCAGGTGTACTACGAGGGGTTGCAGGACGAGATCGTCCGCCGGGTCGAAGTGGGAACGGTGACGTTCCGTCCTCCCGCGTCGCGCTTCCTGACGGCGGCAGTGCCCAGCTCCAACTTCGGCATCAACGGCCTGTTCGACGTGGGCCCGCTCCAGTTCCAGGCGCTCTTCGCCACCCAGAAGGGCAGCTCGCTGGGTGAGCGGGTGTTCCAGGTCGGCGGCGAGTCCACCCGGGTACCCCAGGACCGGTTGCTGCGGGACGTGGACTTCGAATCGGGACGGTTCTACTGGGTTGTGGATCCCTCCCGGTTGCCGGCCTATCCGGCCATCGACATCCTCAACGTCGATGCCGGTGCGCTGCCTGCCAGCCAGCGGCCGCAGGAAGTGCGGGTGTACCGTTACCGCGCCGCTTCCGGGGGCAGCAACGCCACGCCGATCATCGGCGGTGTGAAGGCGTACGCCCGGAACAGCGCCGATCCGTCGCAGCTGGTCGGCGTGGCGCAGCCGGATGAAGGCGTCCAGTGGGAGCTGCTGGTTCCGGGCCGGGACTATTACGTCGAGCCGGGAGGCCTGTGGATCGTGCTGGCGGCGAAGCTGGATCCCAGCGACTACCTGGCGGTCAGCTACACCACGGTCGGTGGCGAGCCGGTGGGGTCATTTCCCAGCGCGGACCGGCCCGCCGAGGTCGACTCGCTGGAGTTGATAGTGGAACCACGGCGCGGGCCCTCCTCGGGCACCTTCCGCCACGAAATGCGGCAGGTGTACCGGGTGGCCGGGAGTGATCTCGATCGCTCGTCGCTGGAGGTCGCGGTTTCGCTCAATCGGTCGGAACGCCCGGCTGGCGGCGCGCCGACATTCCTGGCCCAGCTCGACATTGCAGTGCCAACCGATCCCGCGCGCTTCGATCGCGAGAACCGGCTGTTTCCCCGGGCACGCGACCCAGGCGCCGAGGACGTGATTCGGGAATCCTACATCGTGATGCCGCACCTGACGCCGTTCGCCGATCCCGCGAGGCTGGCGCCCAGTGAGGTGACCGATTCGCTCTACCGCACACCGCTCTACCTGGTTCTTTCGTCGCAGGGTCCCCCTTCGCGCTTCCAGTTCCGGCTCCAGTACTCCGCCGCTTCCGGAACCGACCGGTCGAGGCTGGATCTGGGCGCACTCCAGATCAAGGACGGGAGCGAGCAGATCGAGGTCAACAACCGCCTGCTGGTCCGGGGCGTGGACTACAGCATCGACTACCTCTCGGGACTGCTGACGTTCAGCAATCCCGAAGCGCTATTCGGTGCCGGCGGCGGCAGCGTCAGGGCCAGGTTCGAGCAGCAGGACCTCTTCGCCATCGCCCCCACCACGATCATGGGGCTGACCTCGCGCTACTCACTGGGCCGGACGGGATCGGTCAGCCTCATCGGCGTCTTCCAGCGCGAGGCGTCGGCGTACAACCGCCCCCAGGTGGGATTCGAGGCGAGTGCCAACATGGTGGGCGGGTTGGTGACCGATCTGCACTTCCAGTCTGACGCAATCACCCGGCTGCTCAACCGGGTGGTCCAGGGCCCATCCACGGCGCCGTCCCGGCTCGACATCAACGCCGAGCTGGCCATCTCGAAGCCGGACCCCAACCGGTCGGGCGCGGCCTACCTGGAGGACTTCGACAGCGAGCAGGCCATTCCAGTGTCGCTGCGGGAGACCAACTGGCGGTTCGCTGCCGCGCCGCAGTCGGCGGACGGGCTCGACCCCTCGCTGGGGATGAGCGCCTTCAATCCGGATGACGCGGTGCAGATGACGTGGCAGAACCTGGTGCCTGGCCCGGACGGCCGGACGGTGCAGCTGCAGGCCAAGGACATCGACTCCACCATCGTGCTGGCCGGCCGGGGCGACCAGTTCGAGACCGTCCTCTGGACCACCTTCCACGCCGATACCGCCGGCGGGATCGTGCGGGACGACCGGTCGTCGGCCTGGTCGCTGGAGCCGCGGCCCTTTCAGCCCCGGTGGCGCTCGTTCGTCACTTCGCTGAGCCCGACGGGACTCGACCTTTCCCGCACGGAGTATCTCGAGTTCTACGTGTACCAGTCGGGATTGCACAGCGCCGACTCCGCCGGGATGCAGATGGTGATCGACCTCGGCACGGTCAATGAGGATGCGCTCGGCATCGCACCCACCACGCTGGTTACGACGGGGAGCGATTCGCTGTTTTCCGGACGCCAGCTGGTAGGCCGGGGCAAGCTGGACACCGAGCGCGGCACCGATGGCATCTTCAATGCCTCGACCGACGATGTGGGCATCCTGGGCGACCGCCCCGACACCATCCTGGTCAACGGCACGACGGTGGAACAGCTGCCCCTCTGCCAGCGGCTCCTGACCGCGCGGGTGCTGGTGTTTCCCTGGGGCGATCTCAGCGCGCGGTGCAGCAACGGGAACGGGGTGCTGGACACCGAGGACCTCAACGGTGACAACCTGCTCAACGCCACCGGCAGCGGCGAGAGCGTGATGCGCTACGTGGTGCCCATCGGGGACAGCACATTCATCGTCCCGGGCCGCGGGCTGCAGACCACCGATGCCGGCGGGCGGCCGGCCGGATGGGTGCTCTATCGCATCCCCATCCGGAGCGACAACGCCACCGCACTGGGCTCCCCCAACCTGCGGCTGGTGCAGCACCTGCGGTTCACGTTCGTGGCGCCGCCGGACGACGGGGAGGACGTGGTGGCGCGGTTCGCCCTGAGCCGCCTACGGCTGGTGGGCGCGCCCTGGTCGCGGCGGGCGGAGAGCCCGATTGCCGGCCTCTCGGGCTCGATCGGGCAGCCGCACGGCGAAGTGCTCACCGCGACTGTCTCCACCGAGAACGTCGAGGTCAGGTACGAGTCGCCGCCCGGGGTCCGGGGCTCGCTCAACGACCGCAATGCCGGCCAGAACCAGCTGGGAACGCAGGTGAACGAGAAGTCGCTTCGGGTGATCGCGCGAGACCTGCAGGTGAACGAACGCGCCGAAGCCTACCTTCGCTTCCCGGCCGGCGCCCAGAACCTCCTCAACTATCGCGAGATGCGGGTCTGGACTCGGGGCTTCGGCGACGGCTGGGAACGGGGCGACCTCCAGGCGTTCGTGAAGCTGGGCAGCGATGATCGCAACTTCTATCTCTACCGGGCGCCGGCGCTGACCACGACGTGGGAGCCGGAGATGGTCATCGACCTGGAGGTGTGGCGCGAGCTGCGCGCCGAGGTGGAGCAACGCTGGCTCGGCGGGGAGCCACCCTCGGGCGCGGCCGAGTGCGGCGGCGAAGAAACCGCCTATGTCGCGTGCGACGGTCCCTACATGATCCAGGTGGCCAGTCCCGGCATCAATCCGCCGAACCTCGCGTCGGTGCAGGAACTCAGCGCCGGGTTGTACCGGGTCGGGGACCTGGGTCCGCTGGACGAGGCCGAATTGTGGATTGACGACATCAGGCTGACGCAGCCCGTCTCGGAAACCGGCGCTGCCCTTGCGCTGGATGCCCGGCTGGTCGCATCCGATGTGGGTGACATCTCGCTCTCCTTCGTGAAGCAGGACGGCCAGTTCCGCCAGATCGGCAACCGGCCGACCTTTCGGACCACCGACGACATGCGACTGTCCGGTACCTGGCGGCTCGACCGCTTCCTGCCTCAGTCGCTGGGCATCTCGATGCCGGCCACGGTGAGCTTCACCCGGGCGTCGGTGGATCCGCAGCTGATCACGGGCACCGACATCCGGGGCAGTTCCCTGGCGGCGCTTCGCAAGCCCAGCTCCTGGAACGCCAGCTACCAGGTGGCGCTGCGCCGATCAAGCCGGGGCGAGAGCTGGCTGGTGCGCGGGCTGATCGACCCCATGACACTCAGCTTCGGGCTGATCCGCGGCTCGTCAAAGACCGAGCTGAGCAAGTCGAACGCCAATACGGCGAATGTGTCGATGAACTACAATCTGCAGCTGAAGCGCTCCGGCCCGGTGCTGGACCTGAGCCCGCTGGTGCCCGGTTTCCTCCGCGGGACGGAACTCGAGCGGTCGTTGCGCCAAACGCGGCTGGGGATCGCCCCCAGCAATGTCCGGTTCTCCAGCGGCCTGGCGCGCGACCGCGGGGAACTTACGGCCTACCAGGTAGCGATCACCCGGGACGCGGACAGCCTGATCCTCCCCACCACCCGGCTCAATCATGTCTGGCGGAACGCGGCCGGCATCAGCTGGCAGCCGCTGGGGATGCTGACGCTGGGTGTCGACGTGAACAGCACCCGGGATCTGCGACGTTACGGGGACTCGACCGCGATCGGCCGGCTGGCCGGCGCGTCCCGGCGGGGATTCCTCGGGATGGACGTCGGGGTGGAGCGCGACCGGCAGCTGAGCAGCACCGTCCAGCTGGCTCCCCGGCTGTCGAGCTGGCTGCGGCCCCGCTACCTCCGCCGGTCGGGCTTCACGCTCTCGCGGAGCCTGACCAGCCGGCCACCGGTGCAGATCGACGGCGACACGCTGGGCGGGTTCGTGCTGCCGCAGACGCTGAACAACAGTCAGTCGACCGAGCTCGGGGCATCGATCGATCTCGGACGCCTGATGACGATCACCCTGGGCGACAGCTCGAGCGTCGGGCGCGCCCTGGGGCGGCTCCGCCCGCTGGAGCTGACCCAGCGGCGGGTCCTGACGTCCACGTTCGACCTCGCCGCCTTCGAGCCCACACTGAGCTACCAGTTCGCGATGGGCGGGCTGGAGCACTTCCTCGGCCAGTTCGGCGCGGATGCCCTGGGCGCAGGCACGACGCTGACGCGATCGGTCTCCACCGGGGCCGACCTGCCGTTCGGGCTCACGTTCTCGCTGGGTGCCAGCGAAACCGAGTCCGTCCGCTATCAGCTCGCCGGCGGGCTCCGACGCGAGATCCACTCCGACCAGACCGAGTGGCCCAGCGCCGCACTGCGATGGTCGCGGGCATTTCGAGGCGGTCCGCTCACGCTCCTGACCCTGGGGACGACCTGGCGCAATCGCTCCGGCACGACGGTCCAGCCGGTATCGGGCAGCTCCACCCTCACCAGCGGAGTCGAGTCGCGTTCGTTCATGCCGGACCTGCAGCTGGGCTTCCGCAACGGGATCGGGCTCACGCTGCGGCTCACGGACAATGGACAGTCGAGCGAGAACAATGGCTCGATCACCGAATCCGATTCGCGGAACCTGTCGGGCTCGCTCAATTGGTCCTTCCGGCTGCCGCAGTCGGTGAGCGGGAGCCGGAAGCGGATCTCGTCGTCGCTGACGTTCCGCTCCGACAACGGCAGCACCTGCCTCAACCGGCCGGACACCGAGGGCTGTTCCGTCATCAGCAACACCACCAGCCGCGAAATCTCGGCGAGCTTCGCGACCGACCTCGCTGACCTGCTGCGCGGAGCGCTGGACGTGGGCTACCTGCTCAACGATGCGTCACACCTGAATCGCCGGCTCTCGACCATCTATATGACCGTCAGCTTCGAGCTGCGGCTCTTCGCGGGAGACCTGCGATGACCATTCCCCGGAGGTGGGCGCCCATGGTCCTGCTCACCACGCTCCTTGCCGCCGGTGCCATCGCCTGCGACGACTCGACTCTGCACAATCCGCGGTCGTTCGACGGCGACCGGGCGCTGCGGTACGCGGGCACCCAGGTGGCCTTCGGACCCCGGGTGCCGGGCCAGCCTGGGCATGAGGCGATGGCCGCGTGGCTCGACAGCCTGCTCCGGGCGAAGGCGGACACGGTCCACCGCCAGCGCTGGACCCATGTCACGGGTGAGGGCGACTCGCTGCCGCTGGTCAACTTCCTGGCCCAGTTCAATCCGTCGGCGACCCGGCGGATCCTGCTGCTGGCGCATTGGGATACCCGCCCGATGTCCGATGCGGCCGCTCCCGAGCTGCAGGACGTCCCGGTGCCGGGCGCCAACGACGGCGCCTCCGGCGTGGCGGTACTGCTCGGCGTCGCCGACGCGCTCGACTCCATTCCGCCCTCGATCGGGGTGGACCTGCTGTTCGTCGACGGAGAGGACTTCGGCGACTTTTCGGCGCGGCCCCAGGTCGATGTGATGATCGGGAGCCGGTACTACGCCGCCAACCAGCTGACGCCACCGCCGCTCTTTGCGGTGCTGTTCGACATGGTGGGCGACCGGGACCTGCGGATCCAGCGTGAAGGCAACTCGCTCATCGGCGCATCCGAGGTGGTGGATCTGGTCTGGAACGCCGCCGCCAATGCCGGGTATTCCTCGGTGTTCGTGGGGCACGAGGGAATGAGCCTCACCGACGACCACGTGGAACTCCAGAAGGGCGGCATCCGCGCGATCGACGTGGTGGACTTCTCGTATGGTCCCGGCAACACCTGGTGGCATACGCCGGAGGATACGATGGACAAGATCAGCGCGGCGAGCCTGGGGATCGTGGGTACGGTGGCGCTCGAAGTCATAGCAACGGTCGAAGCGATGTAACTCAACTGCGGAACTGCAATAGCGTGAACGGAACTGAAAATGCGTGAAAGGGAAAGCGGTTCGTAGTCCTTTTCACGCATTTTCAGTTTCGTTCACGCGGCTAACAGCCGCTGCTCGGCACGTGTCGCCTTCGGCGACATCTCCCTCGCCCCAGCGCGTGACCGCCTGATTTTCCGCTCCGTCCCTCGCTTTCCCGGTTACTTCGCATAAGCGGTCTCGCCGCACCTTGCAGGCATGTCTCCCGACCATCGTGCCGTCGTCATCCTGCTGGCCCTCGCGGTTGGGGGGCAGGGGGTGCGCTGGTGGCTGCTGGACCCCGGCGACGCTCCTGGCGGAGTGACCATCCTCGGCGCCGAGGAGGGCACCCTCTCGGCCCAGCGGGACAGCGCCAAGCGGGTGGCTGAGCCGCTGGCGCCGGGGGAGCTAGTGGACCTGAACCGGGCGCCGGCGCGCGAGATTGACCGGCTGCCTGGGGTGGGGCCGTCACTGGCGGTCCGCATCGTGGAGTACCGGACGGCGCATGGGCCATTTGGCTCGCTGGCGGGGCTGGATTCGGTGCCGGGGGTGGGCGCGGCAACGCTGGGGCGGATTGCGGGAATGGCTTCGCTCTCTGGCGTGGTTGGCAGCTTGGGGGAACCCAGTTCCCCCAACCCCCCTGGGGCGGTGCGGGCAAGGGCCCCAATTGTGCACCTCAACTCTGCTTCAGCCAATGACCTGGCTGGTCTGCCGGGTATAGGGCCCGGGAGGGCCCGGGCCATCGTGGCGTATCGCGAGGCGCATGGGTCATTTGCGAGCATCGACGACCTGGAGAAGGTGCCCGGAATAGGCCCGGCGACAGTGGCCAAGTTGCGTCCCAGTCTGGACGTACGCTGAGGGGGTGCAAGGCTCTGCGGTCTGGCCCGTGGCTGGCTATGAGTGCGGCCCTTCGGGGTCCCTTGGCTATCCCCTTTTCGGACCAGCAATGGCTACTGCGGCAGCCCAGCAGACTGAGAAGCTCGGGCAGATCCTGCTCCAGGAAGGGCTGATCACGCGTGATCAGCTCGGCCAGGCGCTGGCCGAGCAGAAGGCTTCCAAGTCGCGGCTGGGGCTGGCGGTAGTGAAGCTGGGGTTTGCCACCGAACTGGACGTGACCCGCCTGCTGGCGCGGCAGTACCGGATGCCGGCGGTGGACCTGAGCCGGTTCGAGGTGGACGCCCGGATCCTGCGGCTGATTCCGCCCGACGTCGCAGCGAAGCAAGTGGTGCTGCCGCTCAAGCGCGAAGGCCGGACGCTGACGGTGGCAGTGGCGGACCCGACCAACCTCGGGTTGGTGGACGACCTCAAGTTCATCACCCGGTACGATGTCTTCCCGGTGCTCGCAGGCGAATTCACCCTGCGGTCACTGATCGACAAGCACTACGGCAACGCGGTCGACCAGCAGTTCCAGAACATCCTCAAGGAGTTCGAGGACCAGGGCGACGAAGTCGAGGTGGTCGCCGAGGAGGAAGAGGAACTCGCCACCCAGGCGCAGATCGACGACGCGCCGGTGGTCAAGCTGGTGGAGGGGATCCTCAAGAACGCGGTGCAGCGGGGCGCGAGCGACATCCACATCGAGCCGTTCGAGCACGAAATCCGGGTGCGGTACCGGATCGACGGCGCGCTGCAGGAGATCATGAAGCCGCCGTTCAAGATGAAGGCGGCACTGACCAGCCGGGTGAAGATCCTCTCGCACCTGAACATCGCCGAGCGGCGGGTGCCGCAGGACGGCCGGCTGAAGCTGAAGATGGGCTCGCGGGTCATCGACTTCCGGGTCTCGACCCTGCCGGTGCTGTTCGGCGAGAAGATCGTGCTCCGTATCCTGGACAAGGGCAACCTCACGCTCGACCTCCAGAAGTTCGGCTTCGAGCCGAAGTCGGAGGCCGACCTGATGAAGGCCATCCTGAATCCGTACGGGATGGTGCTGGTCACGGGGCCGACGGGCTCGGGCAAGACGACGACACTGTACAGCTGCCTGCAGCGCATCAACACCAATGAAGTGAACATCATGACCGCCGAGGACCCGGTCGAGTACAACCTCGGGGGCATCAACCAGGTGCTGGTGCGGAACGAGATCGGTCTGACCTTCGCGGCGGCGCTGCGGGCGTTCCTGCGGCAGGACCCGAACATCATCATGATCGGCGAAATCCGGGATCTGGAGACGGGCGGGATCGCGATCAAGGCGGCGCTCACGGGCCACCTGGTGCTCTCGACGCTGCACACCAACGACGCGCCGAGCACGATCACCCGCATGATCGACATGGGGATCGAGGCGTTCAACGTGGCGAGCGCGGTCAACCTGGTGGTGGCGCAGCGGCTGGTGCGCCGGATCTGCAAGGACTGCTCGGAGCCGGTGACGTACACCGAAGTGGAACTGGCGAGCCTGAGCGCGGATCCGGCACGGCTCAAGGACATCAAGTTCAAGCGCGGCACCGGCTGCGACACCTGCGGCGGGCTGGGCTACAAGGGGCGAGCGGGGCTGTACGAGGTCATGGCGATGTCGCCCGAACTCCGGCGGATGGTGCTGCGGGGCGCCTCGGTGGCGGAGATCCAGGACATGGCGGTGCAGGAAGGCATGCTCACGTTGCGGATGGACGGGATCAAGAAGATCGAGAAGGGCGTAACCACCCTCGAGGAAGTCGTGAAGGAGACGGCAGGATGAGCTTCAATCTTCGCGCGCTGCTGGAAGAGATGATCGAGCGGGAGGCTTCCGACCTCCACATCACCGCCGGCGAGCGCCCCAAGCTCCGGATCGACGGGGACATCACCGATTCCTCCGTCAACGAAGTGCTGACCCCCAAGGACACGCTGCAGCTGGCCTACTCGGTGCTGACCGAGAACCAGAAGAAGCGGTTCGAGACCGAGGACGAGCTGGACTTCAGCTTCGGGATCCAGAACCTCGCGCGGTTCCGCGGCAACGTGTTCAAGCAGCGGGGCTGCGTGGCGGTGGTCATCCGGATGATCCCGTTCAACGTGAAGACCTTCCAGGACCTGGGCCTGCCGCCGATCGTGGCCAAGCTGGCCGAGAAGCCGCGGGGGCTGATCCTGGTGACCGGCCCGACCGGCTCGGGCAAGAGCACCACGCTTGCGGCGGTCATCGACAAGATCAACAAGGAACGCAAGGGCCACATCATCACGGTGGAGGACCCGATCGAATTCATCCACCGCCACCAGTCCTGCATCGTGAACCAGCGCGAGGTAGGCACCGACACCAGGAGTTTCGGCAGCGCGCTCAAGTATGCGCTGCGCGAGGATCCCGACGTGATCCTGGTGGGCGAAATGCGTGACCTCGAGACCATCGCCGCGGCGCTGACGATCGCCGAAACGGGCCACCTCGCCCTGGCTACGCTGCATACCAACTCGGCGGCGGAGTCCATCAACCGGATCATCGACGTCTTCCCGTCGAGCCAGCAGCCCCAGGTGCGGGCCCAGCTGGCCTTCGTGCTGGAGGGCGTGCTGACCCAGACGCTGCTGCAGAAGGCCAGCGGGCGGGGGCGGGTGATGGCGGCGGAGATCATGGTGGCGACCCCGGCCATCCGGGCGCAGATCCGGGACGACAAGGTGCACCAGATCTACGGCTCGATGCAGGCCGGCAAGAAACACGGCATGCAGACCATGAATGACGCGCTCTACCAGCTCTACATGGGCCGGGAAGTGACCCAGGAGGAGTGCCTCCGGGTGTCGCCCGAGCCCAACGAGTTCCTGCGCGCGATCGGCGAGAAGCCGATGGACGAGGCCGACACCAGCCTGCATGAGCGGGGTGGAGGCGGGAGCGGGATGCGGGCGGTTGCGGGGGGGAAGCGATGAAAGCGGAACGTAGCGAGTAGCAAGTGGCAGTGGGAGGAAGGGGCGGACTGCGTCCGCCCTGTGTCCGCCCAACCAACGGCGAACGGAGATGAGCCATGCCGATGTATGAATACACGGCGCGCAACGCGACCGGACAGATCCAGAAGGGGCAGCTCGAGGCCCAGAACCCGGAAGAGGTGAACGCGCACCTGCGGAAGAACCGCATGATGCTCGTGAGCGTCCGGCAGGCGCCCAAGGGCATCAGCTTCGGCGGCAAGGCCCGGATCAAGACCCGCGATACGGTGATCTTCACGCGGCAGTTCGCCACGATGATCAACGCCGGCCTGCCACTGGTGCAGTCGCTGACCATCCTGGCGCAGCAGACCGAGAACAAGACGCTCAAGGACGTCACCAAGGCCGTGGTCTACGATGTCGAGAGCGGCAACACCCTGGCCGACGCATTCTCGAAGCACCCCAAGGCGTTCAGCGACCTGTACGTCAACATGGTGGCGGCGGGCGAGGCCGGCGGTATCCTGGACACCATTCTCCTCCGGCTGGCCACCTTCCTGGAGAAGAGCGACGCGCTGATCCGCAAGGTCAAGAGCGCCATGATCTATCCGGGCGTCATCTTCTCGGTGGCAGGTGCCGCGGTGGCGATCCTGCTGATCTTCGTGATCCCGACCTTCCAGACCATGTTCGCCTCGGTGGGGATGGACCTGCCGCTGCCGACCCGGATCGTCATCGCGGCGTCGCAGTTGCTGATCAACTACTGGTGGGCGATGCTCGCGGCGATCGGACTCACGGTCTTCGCCTTCAATCGCTACCGGGCCACGGAGAGTGGCCGGCGCAACGTCGACGCGATCATGCTGCGGCTGCCGGTGCTGGGCGACCTGTTGCGCAAGAGCGCGGTGTCGCGCTTCACCCGGACGCTGGGCACGCTGATCAGCTCGGGCGTCAGCATTCTGGACGGCCTCGAGATCACCGCCAAGACGGCGGGCAACCGGGTGGTGCACGATGCAGTGATGCAGAGCCGGGCCAGCATCGCCGGCGGTGACACCATCGCGGCGCCGCTGGAGAAGTCGAAGGTGTTCCCGCCGATGGTGATCTCGATGATCTCGGTCGGCGAGCAGACGGGCGGCATGGACGAGATGCTGTCGAAGATCGCCGACTTCTATGACGAGGAAGTGGACGTGGCGGTAGGCGCGCTGCTGTCGCTCATGGAGCCCGTCATGATCGTGGTGCTGGGTGTCATTGTCGGCGGCATGGTGGTGGCGATGTACCTGCCGATCTTCGACATGATGAACGCGATCCAATAAGTGGGAAGTGGGAAGTGGGAAGTGAGAAGTGAGAAGTGAGAAGTGAGAAGTGAGAAGTGAGAAGGGGGTTCCCGGAAGGGGGCCCCTTTCCTTTTTCGGGGAAGGCGGTAACCTCAACTTCGAATTCTCGCTCGAGGAGCAACAATGCGAAGTGTGGTCTTCGCCGCGATGCTCGGCGCCGGAATCGCCGTGCCGTGCGCGGCCCAGGAGGCATCGGGCAGTGCTGCGGGGCCGCTCGAGGTGTTGGACTTCATGGCCGGCTGCTGGCGCACCGCCGAGGGCGGGACAGCGGTTCTCGAAGAGATCTACACCACGCCGTCGGCCAACCTGATCCTCGGGGTCTCGCGCTACCTGCGTGACGAAAGCGCCGTACAATTCGAGTTCAGCCGCATCACCGCCGATTCCACCGGGGTGGTACTGCATCCGCATCCGGGCGGCCGGCCGTCCGAGCATGAATTCCGGTTGACGCAATCCGGGCCTGGTCACGCGCTCTTCGAGGCACCGGAGCACGATTTTCCCAAGCGGATCCGGTACAGCCTGGGCGACGACGGCGCGCTGACCGCACGCATCGATGGCGGCGACGGCAGTCAGCAGGTGCAGGAGTGGCAGATGCAGCCGGTGTCATGCAAGGCCGCGTGAAAGGTGACGGGTGATAGGTGATAGGTGATAGGGGCTCCCGGAAGGGGCCCTTTCACCTATCACCTCTCACGCTTCACGTTTTGCCGCTATTTCGCCGCGCCGGCTTCGACGGGCATCCCCGCGTTGATCATCCAGGGGGTGCCGAACCGGTCAGTGCACATGCCGAACCGCTCGGCCCAGAAGGTCTTCTCGTAGGGCATCGTCACGGTGCCCTGGTCTGACAGCGCCTTGAAGATCCGTTCGCCCTCGGCGGTGTCATCCAGCACCAGCGCCACCTGCATGCCCTGCATCTTCTCGAAGGGCATGCCGCCGCCGTCCGAGGCCATCAGGATGGTGTTGCCGTTGAGAGTGAGGTTGCCGTGGAGGATCTGGTTCTTCGCGGATGCGGGAACGTGCTCCTCGGCCGGTGTGCCAGCGAACTCCATCAGCTCAAGCGTGGCATTGAGGGTCTTGGCGTAGAACTCGAGAGCTTCACGGCAGTTGCCGTTGAAGCCGAGGTAGGGAATGAACTGCATGGCAAGTGCTCCTGCTGCATGGGGGGTCATGATACTGAAGTGAATGCACTGCGAATGTACCTCAAGGTCCGGACGGCGCCATCCTGGCACCGGTTTCACGGCAGTCCCGATGCGCACCAGCCAAGCGCCATCGGACGGCCAAGGCTGCTTCCGCGGGCCAGCATGAACGCCACCACGGGAGCCAGCACCCCGGTGGCGATGTCGCCCCAGCCGGCCGGGATTGCGAAATGCGCCGGCAATCGGCCGAGGGCGAGCATCACCACGAACACCGCACTAATCACCCGGTAGAACTGGGCGCCGACGAGTGTGGGGAGGGAGGCCGTCGCCACCGTCCGCCGCAGCGATGGCCACGTTGGTGGCGATCGTGATGACCGTGATGTACCAGGGTGCGGCCTGCATGGTGGAGCGCTGCGCCTACTTGATGGCGCCCGGCTTGCCCACGAGCCGCCGGGACAGCGCCGTCTGCCCCGCGTGGTACGCCTGATGGAAGGCGATGGTCGCCAGCAGCGACCGGTTGGTTTCGTCGGGATTGCCGCTGGGGCTGAACCCGGCCTTCTGGTCCAGGAATTCCGGCGAGACGGTCGCCAGCCCCGCATCGAAGCGGCGGGAGGCCTCGTCCCAGGCCGAAAGCAGCCGGCCGAAGTCGATTGCCTCGCCGGAATCGGTCACCGGCTCGGAGCCACGGTTGTAGCGCGAGATCTCCTCCTGCGGCAGCACCGGTTCCTGTCCCACCATCGAAAGGGCCCCGTCGTAGGTCGCGACCAGATGGCCGAGGATGAAGTTGAGGCAGTTGCCGCCCGGCTGGGGCTGGACCAGGCTCTCGTCGTGGGTGATGCCGGCCACGTTGGCCTGCACGACGGCGTTCGAGCTCCGGGTGATGAGTTGAAGCACTTCGATTTCAGCGGTGGCAGGGATGGAAGCAGTCATGGCTTGTTTGGCTTTCGTGAAGTTGAGGCAGGGATTGTCATGCGGCGGAAACCTCGAGCTCGCCCATCGCCACCTGGGCGGCGGCGTCGAGCGCGTGCTGCAGTCCGGCGGCCTGCTCGGCCCCGAGCGCCTCGATGATCCGGGCGTGGGCCTCGGCCCAGCGGGGGGCGGCCTGGG
>DASTUF010000050.1:0-59536 GCA_035759745.1 Gemmatimonadales bacterium | reverse complement strand
AGGTGGTGCTCCACTACTTCGATCTTGCCTTCCGCGTGTAGCTGGTCCAGCAATGCGCCGGTGCCATCCACAGAACAGTCGTCCACCGCCACAATCTCGATGTCCAGCGGCACCGCCCGGACCCGCTGGACGATGTTGCGTATCGTTGACGCTTCGTTGTACGCCGCGATGATTACCGAGAGTCGCATAGAGCGCGGGAGTGGAGGTCCGGCCTAGCTTCGAGAAGCGGGCTCGGCGGCTCGAGCCGTGATCAGGTCCACAGCTACTAGTGCGATGATGAACGCCGCGATCCACAGCTCACGATCTGTCACCGCCTCCGTGGCCGCCGGACCACGGCCACTACTGCGAGGCCACTGCACATTGCCGATGGGTCGGCGCGGAATATCGTCTCGCCTGTGCCAGAGCGTGTACAGGCCCACTACGCCAAGCGAATCGAATGCTGACCAGGCCGAGTCGATCCGGGTATTGCGCCGCAGATAACCTGCGAGGTCCAGCTTCGACATGTGTGGAGTGGGTCCGGCCGGCAGGTGCCGGAACATCAGCATCCACTCGGGTCGGGCCTGCGCGAAGTCTCGGGCAAGTACATCCAGTGACCATCGTTCCAGAGGCGACATCGTCGAGTCCGGCCGCAGCTCCGGCGACTGGCCAAGCTCAAGCGCTGGCGTGTAGGTCACGATGGCTGGCCACACATTCGAAAGTCGCAGCGGCCACACCGTGCCCAGGTAGTTCGTCAGCGGAAACCCCGACGCCATGTTGGGGCTGAGCACCGCCAGCGTGTCCCCCGGCTGGACCCGACCCTCCAGCGCCTCAAGCAGCGGCCCGATGCTCGGGTCCGCGTCCCATTCGGGCGCCAGCGGCGCCGCTGTCTGACGCAACGCGCCCCAGGTGGTGAGCACCACCGTGGTCACCACCACCGCCGTTCCAACCGCCCTGAATAGCCGAGAAGTGAAGGAGATATGCACCCCCCGGGCCACCTGCGCCAGTCGGCATAAGAGCAGGAATCCCAATGCCATGGCCGGGTACCAGTGATACCGGAAACCCTTGAGTTGCAGCAGGGCCACAACAGACCAGGCCGCGGTGGCGCAGAAGAGAACGGTTACTGAAGCCGCGAGCCGCGAGCCGCGAGACCCCACCTGCCCATCCACTCCATCCGGTCTCCACACCAGCTTCCGCAAACCCACCGCCACGACGATCGCGGTCAGCGCCACCGCCGGGGCGGGCCCGAACATCGTCTCCAGAATCGTCGCTCGGATGAACCTGCTGTAGGGCCCCGCCAGCTCCCGCACCAGCGGGAAATACTCCGGGGTGAAGACGATCACGGCGAGCAGGTAGGCGACGCAGACGCCGGCTGCTACAAGACTCTCTGGCGATGGTGCTCCAAGCCGCCGAGTCGCATCAGGGGCGGCACGTGTGCCGCCCGCGCCGAGCCGCACCGCCACCTCCCGCCCCACCCATACCAGCACGAAATGCGGCTTTAACGCGATCCCCAGCCCCGCCGCCAGTCCCGTCATCAGAGCCATTCCACGCGAAACCTCCCCGCCCTCCAACCGCCGCACCGCAACCGCCAGCCACGGAAGCATCAGTGCCAGCGCCAGGTGCTCCCGCTCGCCCCAGTCGAGCCTCGGCAGCACGAACAGCGCGAAGGTCACGGCAAGCAGGGGGATGGTATCCGTCCAGCCGTCCTTCCGTCCTTCCGTCAATACGCGGTAGCTCGCCCAAACCGATGCCACCAGCAGAGCCGTCACCGCGAGCCGAAACACCAGGATCGGATCCAGCCCGGTCCAGCGCGCGAATGTCACGAGCGGGATGTCCAGCCAGATGAACAGCGGTGGATTGATTTCGAGGATGTCTACATAGAGCGTCGCGCCGTCCAGCACCCGCCCCGCTGCCCATAGCGGGAACGCAACGTCAGGAATTGTGCGTGAGAGATACTGCGGAACCAAACCGATGAGCGCTACCAGAGCTACCACTGTCAAACCGAGCCGCCGGGCGGTCACCGCACCCCCACCACCGTATCCCGCTCGAACACCACCCGCTGCTGCCGGTACACCCACACCGACACCGGCGACGCCCCGCTCGGCTCCATCACTTCCCGCGGGCTGCCCAGCGCCGCTCGCACCTGGGCCTCGTCGAACCCCGGCCGCACCTGCCGGCACGCGATCAGCCCCACGTCCCCCGCACTCCAACCCGGGTTCGCCAGCGCCAGAGTCTTCGCCCGCGCCCCCGTGGCGCAGGCCTCATCAGTGATTTGACCGCCTTGACCACCCTCGGCGTCGCGACCGCCCTGACCGCCCGGCACAACCGCCCCGACTTCCCCGTACCCCCGACCGCCTTGACCGCCCTGTCCGCCTTGACCGCCCTCGTCCGGCCCCGCCTCGGCGCTGGTCGCCGCCGGCTTCGGCGCAAACCGCTGCAACCCCGGATACCAGTCCACCAGCTTGGCGAACGGCAGTACCCCCGTGATCAGCAGGAGCGCCACCGTCACCACCGCCAGCGATATCACCTGGAAGAATGCGCTCACGAACGTGCTGCGCCCGCACCAGGTGCACTTCACCGCATACGACGGCAACTCACCGCCACAACGCCAGCATTGGCCCATGGCAGGAAGCTAATCCATGGCGCCAGTTCGGGGATCAGGGGCTAGGGATCAGGGGTCAGGGGTCAGGGAATGAAACCCCGATCCCTGATCCCTGGTCCCTGATCCCAGTAGCACGAACCGCAGCCCCGTAACGCCTGCCGAGAGAAAGCTTGGCACAACACTCTCGGCTGACGGTACCAGACTGCGGTTCTATTTTGACTACAGGGGTTAGGGTTTAGGGGTTCGGGATTAGGGAATGATCCCGCTAACCCCTAATCCCTAATCCCTAGTAAATCCCTAGTACGGAGCCGCAGCAGCGGTATCCGCTGCACCCTCAGCGTCCATCATCTTGTCATCCGCGTCCATCTGTGGGTGAACGTCATCACTGAAGCGGATCACTTCCACGCTCTCCGGCGTGCCGGCGAAGATGAACGTGTAGCTCCGGCCCGCCTGGAACTCCACCGCCGGGATCGTCGCCAGCGCAGTCTCGTTCCCGTCCAGCCGCACTTCCAGCGCGCCGGTCCACGGGTCCTCGTCGTTCCAGCCGGCCTCGTTGCCGTAGTTCACGCCTTCAACCAGCGCCTCGTTGTCGCCCGACCGGATCACGTCGATGTCGGTCTCCAGCCCCGCCACCGCGTTGATGAACCGCACCCGCGCCTTGCCCTCCGTCATCGGCTTCAACTCGTCATCCAGCACGCGCAGGTCGCCGTACTCATCGCCCTGGCTCGGGTTGGCCCGGTCTTCCGGCAGCGCCACGATGGTGTAGTGCCCGCCGTTCGACAGCTTCTCCCGGTTCTCGGCCAGCGTGTCGGTACCAATCGACTGGCCCACCTGCACCACCTTGAAGCCGAAGAAGTCGTCCGGCATTTCCTCCCACTCCGACACCGCCTTGTACGCCACCGACTCGAATGCCACCGAGTCGTCGGCATAGATGCTGGCCGGACTGCCCGGAATGGCGTTCACTACCCGCACCAGTGCGTTGTCCCTGCCCTCCACCGATTCGGCGTCGGGTGCCACCGAGGTGCCCTGCGAACTCTGGGTCGTCACGGAGCCGGTGTCGCGCGACTCGTTACAGGCCACCGCAAATAGCAGTGCCGAGCCAGCGGCGAAACCACTCCAGAAATTCCTGGTGCTGATCATGCGTTTGCCTCCTGTGTGGGACAGTCGCGAGTCGTGCCCCGCGAACGACTTCCCAACCTAGGCCTCGGTTCCGGTGCATGACGTGACGACGGTCACCGGATATCTTGCCGGAATGAAACCTCCCCGCGCCGAGCGCCGCTCCCACGTGCACGTCACACATGGCTACGAACGTCCGGATCCGTACTACTGGCTGCGGGAACGCGACGATCCCGCGGTCAGCACCCATCTCGAGGCCGAGAACGAGTACGCCCGGGCGGTGATGGCGCCCCACAAGGCGCTGGAAGAGGCGCTCTATCTGGAGATGAAGGGCAGGATCCAGGAGACCGACCTCTCGGTCCCGGTGCGCCGGGATGACTGGATGTACTACACCCGGACGGTGGAAGGCGCTCAGTACGCCATTCTCTGTCGTCATGCGGTGGGGGATGACGCTGAACAGATCCTGATTGACCAAAATGCCCTTGCCGAGGGCGCCGAGTACTTCAAGCTCGGCTCGTGGGAGCCCTCGCCCGATCATCGGCTCCTGGCCTACGTCACCGATACCTCGGGCGACGAACAGCACGACCTCCAGGTACTCGACACCACCACCGGCACCCTCCTCCCCGACCACGTCAGTGGCCTCGCTGCCGCGGTGGAGTGGAGCGCCGACGGCCAGTGGCTGTTCTATGTGACGCTGGACGAGACCCAGCGCCCCTTCCGGGTGATGCGCCACCGGCTGGGCGACCCGCCGGATGACGACGAGATGGTGTTCGAGGAGCCCGACGGGCTCTACTTCCTGTCGCTCTTCAGCACCCGCAGCCGTCGCTACCTGGTGATTCACCTTGGCAGCCACAGCTCCAGCGAGGTGTGGCTCATCGATGCCGAGCAGCCCGAAGGGCCGCCCAGGCTGGTGGAACCCCGACGCCACAAGGTCGAGTACACGGTGGAGCACCACGGCGACCGGCTCTTCATTACCACCAACGATGGCGCGGTGAATTTCCGGCTGGTCGAGGCCCCGGTGGCGACTCCCTCGCGCGAGCACTGGCGCGACGTGATTCCCGGGCGGGATGACGTGCGGCTGGAGGGAGTGGACGCGTTCCGGAACCACCTGGCGATCTGGGAGCGGAAGGACGCGACGCCCGAGCTCCGGATCCGCAACCTCGAGACCGGCGCCGAGCACTACGTGGAGTTTCCCGAGCCGGTGCGCTCGGTGAGCGGCGGCGGCAATCCCGAGTTCGACACCACCACGCTCCGGTTCAGCTACACCTCGATGGTGACCCCGCCCTGCGTCATCGACTACGGCATGGACGACCGGAAGTGGGACCTGCGGAAGCAGCAGCCGGTGCTGGGCGGGTACGACGCCACCCAGTACCGCACCGAGCGGGTGTTCGCCACGGCGTCCGACGGCATCCGCGTTCCCATCTCGGTGGTGTATCGCCTGCCGCTGGAGCGCGACGGCAAGCGGCCGATGCTGCTTACCGGTTACGGGTCGTACGGTATCACCATCGATCCCGCATTCTCGTCCAACTGGGTGTCGCTGCTGGACCGGGGCCTGGTGGTGGCGCTGGCCCATCCGAGGGGAGGCGAGGACCTGGGCCGCCCCTGGTACGAGCACGGCAAGCTGCTGGAGAAGTGGAACACCTTTCGCGACTTCATCGCAGTGGCAGAGCACCTGGTGAAGGAGCAGTGGACCTCGCCTGACCGGCTGGCCATCAGCGGCGGCAGCGCCGGCGGGCTGCTGATGGGTACCGTCACCAATGCCCGCCCCGAGCTCTTCCGGGCGGTGGTGGCCGACGTGCCGTTCGTGGATGTGGTGACGACAATGCTCGATCCCAGCATCCCGCTCACGGTGCTGGAGTACGAGGAGTGGGGCAATCCCAACGACCCGGTGTACTTCGAGTACATGCGGTCGTACTCACCCTACGACAACGTGGAAAGCGCCGAGTATCCGGCGATGCTGGTCACCGCGGGGCTCAACGACCCGCGGGTGGCCTACTGGGAACCGGCCAAGTGGGTGGCGAAGCTGCGGGACCACAACACCGGAAGCAACCCGATCCTGCTCAAGACCAACATGGGGGCGGGCCACGGCGGCGCCAGCGGCCGGTATGACTATTTGAAGGAGGTCGCGTTCAAGTACGCTTTCATACTCGCGTCGCTGCACGCCGAGTGACGTGATCGCCGTACTCGGCGCCGGGGCGGCGGGACTCATGGCTGCCATCCATGCCGCGGGCGCGGGCCGGCGGGTGGTGCTGCTCGAGCGCACGAAGGACGGCGGCCGCAAGATCCTCATCAGCGGCGGCGGGCGCTGCAACGTCCTCCCCTCCCAGCTCGACCCCGCGCGCTACGTCACCGGCTCATCCGCCGCCACCATGCGGAACCTCCTCAAGAGCTGGCCGCTGGCGGACCAGCAGGCGTTCTTCGAGACGACGCTCAACATTCCGCTCGCCCTCGAGGCCGAGACCGGCAAGCTCTTCCCCGTTTCCAACAAGGCCCGCGACATCCGCGACGGCCTGGTGCGCCACGCCTTGGGGCAAGGCGTCGAGATCCGCTACGGAGCCCGCTTCACCGGCCTCACTGCAGCCGACGGTGGCTGGCAGGTAGAGCTGGACGGCTCGGCGCCACTCGCCGCCTCGGCGGTAGTGCTCGCCACCGGAGGCCTCTCGGTGCCCGCCACCGGCAGCGACGGTGTCGGCATCGAGGTGCTGCGCGGGCTGGGGCACACCATCCACCCGACATACCCTGCGCTCACTCCGCTCACCGCCGACCCGCCGGCGCACGCGTCGCTGGCGGGAATCTCGCCGGTGGTTTCCATCGAAGCACCCGCTCGCCGGAAGCCCTTTCGCACCACGGGCGGGTTTCTCTTCACCCACCGCGGATACAGCGGCCCCTCAGTGCTGGACGTCTCCCACCTGGCCGTGCTCTCCCGACTCAACGGCGGCCCGCCCCAGCCGATCCAGGTGCAATGGAGCGCGCTCGACGCCTCGGCGTGGGAAGCGCTCCTGGCCGAGGGCGGGACCGGCACCGTCGCCAACCTGGTGCGAAGGCAGCTCGTCACTCGGCTTGCCGATCAGTTGCTGGGCGAGGCCGGCATTCCCGATGACCGGACCCTGTCCCACCTCACCCGCGACGAGCGCCGCGAGCTGATCCGGGTCCTGACCCGGTATCCCCTGCCCTGGACCGGCGACGAGGGCTACAAGAAGGCGGAGGTGACAGGAGGCGGCGTGGCGCTGGACGAGGTCAACCCACGCACCCTCGAGAGCCGGCGCCACCCGGGGCTCTTTTTATGTGGGGAGCTGCTCGACGCCTTCGGCCCCATCGGTGGCTACAACTTCGCGTGGGCCTGGGCAACGGGGCGCCTGGCGGGGCTGGGGGTCGCTCGCGGATGCGGCTGAGAGCCGGGGCTCGCGCTACTCGCTCAACCAGTCTTCGGCAATGGCTCCAGCTGGGCAATGTCAGCCGCTGCGCGCGAGCGGACCGCGTGCCAGAGATCCCAGTCCTGCTGCAGTCCAAGCCAGAAGTCGGCGCTCATCCCCGTCACCTGGGCCAGCCGCAGCGCCGTATCGGGCGTGACCCCGCGCTTGGCATGGATGATCTCGTTCAGGCGCGGGAACGAGACCCCGAGCCGCACCGCGAAAGCCGACTGCGAGATGCCCAGCGGCTTGAGAAACTCCTCCAGGAGCATCTCCCCAGGAGCGGTCGGCGGCCGTGTGCTGGGCAGGCGCCGCTGCACCAACCCGGCAGTACGCCTAGTGGTAGTCGGTGACTTCGACGTCGTCGGCATAGCCGGCCTCCCACCGGAAGCAGATCCGGTATTGATCATTGATGCGAATGCTGTGCTGTCCCAGCCGGTCTCCGCGGAGCCGTTCCAGCCGGTTGCCAGGCGGCACCCGAAGCTCTGCCAGATCGCGGACCCGGTTCACCTGGTCCAGCTTGCGGCGCGCAACGGGCCACAGCGCCAGGGGGCAGGTGGTCCGCGCGCGACGGCTGCTCACCCCGTTGAAGAGGTCCTCGGTCGCTGGGGTGGCAAAGGACCGTATCACGGCATCTATTATAACGGCATACGTTATAGCCCGTCAAGAGCAGGTGCCGCCCGAAAGAGGGGGAGCCCGATCCACGTGCAATGGGACACGCACACCGCCCTCAGTCCTCCGAACTGAAGCTGCGGTTCTCGCGGCCATGCCAAAGGCGCAGAATAATGATGGTCCCGCCCGCGATCTCGTAACGCAGCTCGTAGTCGCCGACGATGATCCGCCGCACCTCGCGGGGCTCATAGGCTTCCAGCTTCTCGCCAATCCGCGGATAGTCGAGCAGTCGACGAGGCGCATGCGCGAGCGGCGCCACCGGGCTCAGATGCTGGTGCAGGCGCACCAGGTCCGAGGCCGCCCTGCTGGTCCACAGGATCTTCACTTGCCGGGAAGCGGAAGCGGCCTGTCGGTCCCGAGACTGTCAGCCCATGCCTCGATCGCTTGATGATCGATGACGCGGCCCGCATCCACATCTGCCAGGGCCTCGAGCGTCATCCGGTGACGCTCCTCTTCCAGCTCGACCCAGGCGGCGAGCGCTTGCTTCATCACCCAGCCACGCGAGCGTTCAAGCCGCGCCGCCATCGCGTCCACCTTGTCCGCGAGGCCCAGCGGCACATGCGCGGTCAAAACCCTCGTCTCAGTAGGGAGGCTCCGCTCGGCCTGGCTCGCAATGACGTAAGTGGCGGCGTTAGTTTTGCTTCCGTGACCACCCCCTACCCTGTCGAGCGCCGGGCCGGCTACTTCGCGCCCGACACCATCAACTTCATCCTCAATCTCGGCCGCGCACTGCACACCTACGGGTACGCGGCGCACCGGCTGGAAGCGGTGCTGGGCAAGGCCAGCCTCGACCTCGGCGTCGAGGCCCAGTTCTTCTCCACTCCTACCTCGATCATGGTGGCGTTCGGCTCGATGGAGGGCCAGCGCACCTTCATGATCCGGGTGCAGCCGGGCGAGCAGGACCTCGGCAAGCTGACCCAGCTCGACGCCATAGCGCTGCAGGTGCTCAAGGGTGACGTGACCCCCGCCGAGGGCTCCAGCCGGATCGAGCTGATCTCGGCGGCGCCTCCCCGCTATGGGCTGTTGCTGACGGCATTGGCATTCGGACTCACCTCGGGTGCCGCCACCCGGTTCCTGGGCGGCGGGCTGCGCGAGATCATCGTGAGCACCGGGCTGGGACTTGTGGTCGGCGCCCTGGCCGCGGTGGGAGTGCGCTACGCCGCCATCGCCCGGACCTTCGAGACCCTGGCGTCGTTCCTGGTGGCATTTCTTGCGACCGTCCTGAGCCACTCCTACCCACACTCGGTGTTCCTCGCCACGCTGGGCGGGATCATCGTGCTGGTGCCGGGCTTCACGTTCACCGTGTCGATGATCGAGCTCTCCACCCGTCACCTCGCGTCCGGCACCGCCCGGCTCAGCGCGGCGATGATGACCTTCCTCAGCATCCTGTTCGGGGTGGCGCTGGGGACCGCCCTTGGCACCACCATCTCGGGGGCGCCGATGAGCATCGCGCCGGCGAGCGTGCCGGCGTGGTACAACCTCGTGGCGCTGGTGGTGGCGCCGCTGGGATTCGTGGTGCTGCTCAAGGCCGAGCAGCGGAGCGCACCGTGGCTGGTGCTGGTGGGAGTGCTGGCGTTCTACAGCAGCCGGCTGGGCGCGACGCTGTTCGGGCCCGAGCTGGGGAGCTTCGTGGGGGCACTGGCGGTGGGTGTCGCGAGCAACCTGCTCGCAGTCCTGCGCGACCGGCCGTCGCAGGTGTTCCTGGTGCCCGGCATCCTGCTGCTGGTGCCGGGGAGCGTGGGCATGCGAAGCCTCACGGCGCTGATGGAGCGGGAGGTCATCTCGGGAATCGAGACCGCGTTCCGGATGGTGGTGATCGCGGTGTCAATCGTGGCGGGGATCCTGATCGCCAACGTCATCGGGCCAAGGCGCAGCCTGCCGTAGCACGCACCTGCGAACCAAACAGCCCTCATTAACCACAGAGCCACAGAGGACACGGAGATATCGAGGACCCTATCCTTTTTGTTGTGGGCGTGCGGCAGGCGACGTTGCCTCGGAATGGCACCCACAACAACAGTTGCTTTTCTCTGTGTCCTCTGTGGCTCTGTGGTTAATGCTGACTGTGCGGTTCGTCGGTAGGCGGCCAGATTGCTTCGCCGCCTTCGGCGGCTCGCAATGACGTAACTAAACTACGGCGCGCACCCAGGTCGCGATCACCAGCAGCCAGATCAGCACGTAGACCGGCACGAAGTACTGCCGATACCTGAGCCACTCGGGAAACAGCACCGGCTTCCCGGCAAACTTGCCCCGCGGCTTGCTGGGAAAGAAGAACGTCTTGTACGTCTCCGTCGTCATGATGACGAACCCCTCCGCCGCCATCACGATGTACACCAGGTTGCTGGTCAGGAGCGACACCAGCAGCGCGTAACCGCCGGCCATCAGCGGGCTGCGGAAGAACTTGAAGATCTGGAACCCCTCGATCGGCGCGTCCTTCCACGCCCCGCCGAACGCGCTGATCCAGCCCGCCGCCGAGCCGACCAGGAACACCAGCCAGATCGGTGGCGGGCCGTCGATGGAGCGGTCCAGCAGCCACACCAGCCACAGCGTCAGCACCATGATGCCCACGTAGCCCACGCCCAGCAGCGCCCGGAGCCCCCGGCTGGTCACCGGCTTCCCGAACACCGCGAACTGCATCGGGATGGTGTACTTGGACTGGTCCTGCTGCCGGAAGAAGGTCTTGTACGCCTCGGCCACCGCCCGCTCCACCACGTACACCACCCCGAAGAACACCACGAAGCTCGCGGCATCGGCCGGGTAGAGCCCGGTCACCTGCTGGATCAGCACGCCCAGCACCGTGGCGAAGAACATCGACCGGAAGAACGTGCTCCAGGTGAAGCCTTCGTGGGGCGCGTCCTTGTACATCCCCCAGATCGAGGAGTGCAGTCCGGCCACAAAGGCGACCAGCGCAGCGGCAAGCCACGGTTGCATCAAGGTTCCTTGCGTGAAAGTCAGGATTCGGCAGCGGTGCGGTAGGCCTCTTCCACCAGCTGCAGGTCGCGCCGGGCCATGGCCAGCGAGAACTCCGGTTCCCGGCCGTTCCGAATGGCGCCCAGGAAGTCGGCCAGCATCGCGCCATAGCCGCTGATGTCCCGGAAGCCGGGGAAGATAATCCGGGGCCTGCGCGAGAACAGCAGCAGGAACAGCCCGTTGGATTCGAACGCGATCGACCCTCCGCTTCCATGGATACGCGAGAGTCGGAGCCCCTTGAGGAGCGAGGGTGTGTCCCAGGAATGAAAGAGAGTTCCCACTGGACCCTCTTCATACTTGAACACTACCAGCATGCTTCTCTCGGGCTGTGCGTTGCGCGGAGCCCACCCGCTCACACTCTTCACACTCAGTCCAATACTGGCCATGAGGTCCACCCAGTGGATCCCGCCCTCGAACAGCGCGCCGCCGCCGGCGATCTTCACGTCGTCGCGCCAGCCGCCGGTCTTCTGTTGCTTGAGTGCCTTGACGATCAGGTAGCGCACATCGCCCACCGCGCCCTCGCTGATGAGTTTTCTCAGCGTCCGGGTGAGTGGCCGGTAGTAGTAGTTCTCGGCGACGAACACCCGCCGGCCCGACGCCGCCATTGCCGCCTCGACCTGGTCGAAGTCGCTGCTCTGCATGAAGGGCGGCTTCTCGACGATGACGTCCTTGCCCGCGGCCAGCGCCGCGAGGGTCAGCTCGAGATGCTGGGCAGTGGGGGTCGCGACGAATGCGACGTGGGTGCTGGGGTCGGCCAGCGCCGAGGCGTACCCCGCGAAGGAGCCCGCACCTCCCAGTTCCCGGCTGAACTGGCCTGCCCTGGTGCCGTCCCGGCTGGCGAAGAACAGGTGGACGTCGCGGAAGCGCTTGCGGATGAGCTGGGCGTGCCGGCGGGCGATGTTGCCGCAGCCGAGGAACACTAGCCGAAGCGGCACATCCTTCGGGATGATGCGCGGCGCGGTCATGTGGTGGTGCTCGAGACGGCCGCGACCCGGGTGAGCCTCTGGGCCAGCAGCGTGCCGGCGCGGAGCGCGGTGGCAGCGATGGTGAGGCTGGGATTGACGCTGGCGGAGGTGGGCAGCGCGCTGCCGTCGGTGATGACCAGGTTCTCCACTCCGCGATAGCAGCCGGCGCCATCCAGCGGCGCCGTGCGTGGGTCGATGCCCATGCGCACGGTGCCCAGCGCATGGCTGAAGGTCCAGATCCGGTGGCGGTAGAAGGCCAGCGCCCCTGCCTTCCTGAGGATCCGCTGGCCGGCGTCGGCAAGGATACCCACGGCGCGCTCGTCGCGCTCGGTGTACTGGTGGCGAATGAGGATGGTGGGGAGCCCGAGCGCGTCGTGCTTCCCGGGAATCACACTGATCCGGTTCTGTGCCTGCGGCTGGTCCTCCGCAATCGCGAGCAAACCCGTCAGGTGCGGCACCAGCCGCGCCGCAATCGGTCCCACGAACTTCGGAACTTGGGCTCGGACGAGGGACACCGGCGGGGTCACCAAAGACTGGAGCCCTCCAATCCTTCCCACTTCCCACTTCCCACTTCCCACTGGAAAGTAGAGATCGTGAATGCCGACCTGCTTGTGATGTCGATTCTCGGGGTCCGGCCGCTTGGCGAACAGCCCGAAGACGATCCGGTTGATGTGCCTGGTCAGGTAGGCACCCACCGCGCTTTGCGCGGAGTTGCGAGTCGAGAGTTGAGAGTTGAAGAGGATCTGGGGAGTGGCTAACGTGCCCGCCGCGAGGATCACGGCCCTGGCCTGGTGGACCTCACGCGTTCCGGTCGCGACATCAACCGATTCAACTCCCGTCACTCGAGTGTCGTCGGCGAGGATCCGGGTGACAGCATGGCCGGTCCGCACTTCCAGCCCCTGCGCCACCAGCGCCGGCAGCACCACCGTCGCCACGTCATTCTTGGCGCTTATCGCGCACGCAAACCCGTCGCACGTCCCGCACTCGATACACACGCCACGCCCATCAGCTTCATCCTTGCTTCTATCAGTTTCATCTGTGGATGTGGAGTAGTTCAGTGCCAGCGGCAGCCGGAAGGGGTGATATCCCAGTGCGCGCGCGGCGTCGGTGAGCTTCGCCGATATAGGTGCCAGCGGCTTCGGCGCGGCGACATAGTTGGTGCTGCGCGGTGGCTCGGTGGGGTCGACACCTGCCTCACCGGCGACGCCGAGGGCCCGCTCAACCTCGGCGTACCATGGCTCCAGCTCGGCGTAGTCCCACGGCCACGCGGCGCCGGAGTCGCCCACGATCTCGGCGGGCGGGTGAAAGTCCTCCGCCCGAAAGCGGAGTGAAACGCCACCGTAGAACACCGACGGCCCGCCCAGGCAAAAGAAGCCGCCGGTGGTCGAGCGGCCGTGGCCGTCCTCCACCATCCAGCCGGGCTCCGTGTTGTAATGCTGCGAGAGCTGGGCAGCCTCGTGCGGCGCCCAGCTCTCCGGACTGCGTGTCACCCTGCGTCCGCGTTCCAGCAGCAGCACGCGAAGTCCCGCCTCCACCAGCGGGCGCGCCGCGAAGGCGGCGCCGAACCCGCTGCCTACGACGATTGCGTCCCAGCTCAACGAATGCCCACCTGCCCCCGGACCGCCTCGATCATCGCGGGCGAGTCATAGCCGACGCCATCCTTGAACACGGTCACCACGTTGCGGATCTCGGCGGGCTTGGCTGTGGGATCGCCCTTGATGACCACCAGGTCCGCCCGCTTCCCGGCCGCAACGCTGCCGAACTCGGCGTCGCCCTCGAGCACCTTGGCACCATTGAGCGACATGATCTGGACCACCTCGACCGGGGTGAATCCCGCTTCGACCAGCAACTCGAAGTTGCGCTGATCACCGAAGCCCGGCAGTGCGCCGCCGTTGCCGGTGGGATCGACGCCCGCGGCCAGCAATCCGCCGGCCCGCACGAACGCCAGCTCGAACGCCTGCCCCTTGGCGAACAGCTCGGGCGACAGCCCGAAACCGGCGGACTGGGCGATCTGGACTCGCGCCTGCAAGTACTCGGTGCGGACATCGGGGCTCATCGCATCGAGCGTCCGCTGCTCCACCTTCGGGCGGTTGGGCACGAACAGCTCATACACCGCGAGAGTGGACGTCATCGGGACGTCGTTGTCGATCATGGTCTTGAAGGTGTGCTGCACTTCGTCGCTCTTGAGGTCGAGCCCGCTGTAAGTGGCGGTGGCGCCCTGGGGACAGGCGTCGGGCTGCTTGTTCTCGGAGTAGTCGGTGTTGACGAACAGCCCGTGCTCGAGATTGTCGATCCCCGCCGCCACCGCCTCGGTGAAGCTGACCGAGCAGAGGTGGCCGGTGACCTTCACGCCGTGCTTGTGGGCCTCATCCACCGCCGCCTTGAGGACGTCGCGGCTCACCGTGGTGTAGAACTTGAGCCAGCTCACTCCTTCCGAAGCCCAGTACGACACCACCCGCCGGGCGTCCTCCGGTGTCAGCACCTGGTGCATGCTGCCGTTGCCGGTCTCGCCGGTGAGGTAGGGGCCGGTCACGTACATGTGCGGCCCCGGCAGTCTCCCGGCGTCCACGGTGCGCTTGAGGTTGATCTCGTGATAGGGCGAGTAGCTGCCGGTGGTGCGGATGGTGGTGACACCCGAGGCCAGGTAGAGCAGCGGGCTGGTGTAATTGGCCTGGGTACCCCGCGCCGGAGTGGTATAGAAAGTGTGGTCGTGCATGCCCACCAGGCCGGGCAGCACCGTGTGTCCGGTGAGGTCCATGCGCTTGGCGCCGGCCGGCACAGTGAAGGTCCCCGACGGTCCCACGCCTGCGATCTTTCCCGCCGAGATGAGGATCGTCTGGTCGTCCACCGGCTGGGCGCCGGTGCCGTCCACCAGCCGCACATGCTCCAGGGCCACTACCGTGTCACTCACCGACACGAAGCGCCGGGCGCCGGGGCCGAGCTCGGAGTACGACTGCGCTGCCGCAGGCAGGGCGGTCAGGGCGGTCAGGACGGTCAGGACGGTCAGGGCCTTCGTGCGCATCGGCATGGCTCCGGTAAATGGCTTGGGCAGTATTTTACCACGAAGGCGCGAAGGACGCGAAGAACTGCAAAAGCAAACCACAGAGCCACAGAGGACACGGAGAAAAGCTGTTGTTGTGGGTGCCATTCCGAGGCAACGTCGCCTGCCGCACGCCCACAACAAAAAGGACATGGTCCTCGATATCTCCGTGTCCTCTGTGGCTCCGTGGTTAATTCTCGTCCACATGCATGCCGAGATGCATACCCGATCCAAGATGCTCCGCAATATGGCAATGCAGCATCCAGTGTCCCGGATTGTCCAGCTCGATCCAGAGATCCACCGTGCCGCCGGCGGGAACCAGGGCGGTGTCCTTCCAGGCCCGGTCCTCGGGCCGAGTGGGTTCGCCGTTCCGCGCGACCACCATGAATCGCTGGCCGTGGAGGTGGATCGGGTGCGCCATCGGGTGCACCACATGCCGGTCATTCACCAGCCGGAGGAGGATGCGGTCGCCCTTCTTGAAGCGCCAGTCGATATCCATGTTCTCCCGGCCCGTGGTGCTGTCGCGCAGCACCCAGGTGATCCCCCGCGCCGTGGGAATCCAGTCCATCATCGGCATCAAGCCGGTCATCTCCGCCGGCGGAGTCCAGAGCGTGTCCAGCCGCAAAGCCTGGCGCAAGCCAAATGCGAGGGAGTCGGTGCGGAGCGAGAGGACGAGGGTCTTCAAGTGGGAAGTGGGAAGTGGGAAGTGGGAAGGAAAATCCCCACTTCGAGCATCTCCACTTCCCACTCCCCACTTCCCACTCGCTACTTCCCACTCCCCACTCCCCACTAGAACGTTGGCCCACCCAACCGTGTCGATGACGCTGATGAAAGCTCTGGCCGTCGGATGCAGCCCTCTCGCCCGGTTGGTGATGGCGTACCGGCCCGGCCTGGTAAACCTGGCGTCCACCACCCAGCGCTCGGCCGGCGCCAGCACCACACTCTCCACCGTGCGTGGCTGGCCCAGCGGGCCCAGCCCGGCAGCCTGCAGCGTCAGATCGGCACTGTCGATGCTGAGATTGAAGGTGCGGGCGTTGGCTGCGTTGGTGAGGTAGAGCCGCACCACTTCGCCCGTCTTCACCTCGAGGTTCCACTCCGGCTCGCCGTTCACCAGGAACTGGTTGCCGAACCGCCCCATCAGCGCGTGGGTCGCTGTGTCGGCACCGAACGGCAACGGGCCGGTGTCGCCCAGCAGCAGGTCATCCAGCATCACAACTTCCTCGCGGCGCACGGGACCCATGCTGGCGCTGTCCACGCCCCGCACCAGGATGTTGCCGTACAGTCCCAGCTCCTGCTGGATGTCCTCGCGCACGTGGGGGTGATACCAGAAGATCCCGTCGTCCGGAAACACCAGCGAGTACGCAAACGAGTCTCCCGGCGACACCGGCTGTTGCGACATCCCCGGCACGCCGTCGAAGCGGTAATCCTGCCGCAGGCCGTGCCAGTGGACGGTGGTGGGCTGGTCCAGCCGGTTCACCAGCGTCACCGTGATGCTGTCACCCTTGTGCGCCACGATCAGCGGCCCGGGCGACTGCCGGTTGAAGGCGTACGCGGGGAACGTCTTCCCGCCGACCTGCCGCCGCACCATCGCCGCTTCCAGCCGGAGCGAGTCGCCCGATTTCACTTGACGCAGCTCGCGCGGCCTGAGTGGCGGCAGTGAGGCGAGATCAACCCCGGCGCCCGCGCGCCACGGCTCGGCGTCGGGCATCAGCGCTTCGAGACCGGGTGGCATGTCGGGCACCAGCGGATGGGGGGCCGGCATTTCCCAGCCGGCCTCGTGCATCCGGTGCATCGCTTCCTCGGGCACGAGGCGAGGCGGCAGTTCGTTGGTGCCGTGGGGCTGGAGCAGGTTGCTGGGTGACATGCCACGAAGAACGGCGAGCCGCATGTCCGCCGAGTCGGCGTGGGGGCCGGCGGTGATGAAGATGGTGTATTTCTCGAAACCGATGGGACCGAAGCGAGTCTCCCCCGGGCCTACGCTGCCGAGCCGCTCGAGCGGCGTCAGCAGCGGCCCGGCGATCCAGGCGGTAAAGGGTCCCTCGGCGCTGCCGGTGTCGAGCTGGATGAGCAGCGTGCTCTGCAGGATGCCGTTGCGGTCCACCGAGATGCCGAAGGGCGACGGCGCGGGAAGAATCCGCACCCGCCCGCTGAGCTCACCGTCGAGCTCACGAGGGAGGAGGTCAATGCAGAAGAAGCCGGGGTCGCCCCAGCTCGGGTCCCACTGGGCGCAGGTGAGCGGCGGCTGGCCGACAAGGAGTTGGAGCAGGCCGAAGAGCAGGATCACGGGTCAAAACTAACCCCGCCGCAACCCCGACGATTTTGAACTGCGATTGAGGGGATTCTGACTGGGGATTTCGCAGATTTTTGAACTGCGATTAGGGGGATGTTCGTCGGCCAACTCGGCGCGGCGCCCAAGGCCACGTCAGGCGTTGCTGTTCTTTGTGGGAGCACTCCAGGGTCCCGGCGCTCGGGGCCGGCAAGGGCGCTGTACCACGGTCGCGCTCCCACAAAAACACAAACGCGATGCTTGCCCTGGACGACGTGGATAAGCTTGGCTCGGGTTCTATCCCCGAAATCGCAGTTCAAAAATCTGCGAAATCCCCAGTCAGAATCCCCTCAATCAGACACCCCGAATCCCTCTAATCCGCCAGCAGCGGATCCGTCCCCACCGGCTCGGCACGATGCCCTGGCCGGCGGCGCTTGACGAAGCCCAGCGCCCACTCCCGGAAGTCATCCAGGATCTCATACACCGTCGGGATCACCAGCAACGTAAGCAGTGTCGACGTCAGCACCCCGCCGATCACGGCCACACCCAGCGGCGCCCGGAACTGGGCGCCTTCGCCGCCGCCCAGCGCCACCGGGATCATGCCGGCGATCAGCGCGAACGTCGTCATCAGGATCGGCCGCAGCCGGATCGAGCCCGCCTCGATCAGCGCCTCACGCAGCGGCAGGCCATCCCGCTCCCGCGCCCACTTGGCGAAGTCGATCAGCAGAATCGCATTCTTGGCCACGATCCCCGCCAGCAGGATGATGCCGATCATGCTCATGATGTTGATGGTGTGCCCGGCCACGGACAGCCCCAGCATCACGCCGATCAGCGACAGCGGCAGCGACATCAGGATCGCCAGCGGATCGAGGAACGACCCGAACTGGACCACCAGGATGAAGTACATCAGCAGGATTGCGAAGACCAGCGAGAAGATGATGCTCCCGAAGACCTCGTTCTGCTGTTCCTGGTCGCCACCCACCGAGTACTGCACGCCCGCCGGCAGCGTGACCGTCGAGATCCGGTTGAGCGCGTCGGTCATGACTTCGCCGGTGGAGCGCCCAGACACGTTCCACTCGACCGCGATCACCTGCTCGCGGTTGAGGTGGTTGATCACCGCCGGCCCGATCGAGGGCTCGATGGTGGCCACCTGCCCCAGCGGCACGGCCGTGGCTGCGCCATCGGGACCGGCCACGATCAGCGGCAGCTGCCGCAGGTCCTCGGCCCGGCTGCGTGACTCGGGCGAGAGCCGCACCACCACGTCGCGGGTCTCACCGCTGGGATCCTGCCAGTCACCCGCGTCGATCCCGGCAAACGCCGGCCGGAGCGACTGCGCCACCTGACCCACCGTGATGCCCATCGAGCCGGCGAGACCGCGGTTGAGCTGGACGTTGATTTCCGGCTTCTGCCCCTTGCTGGTGAGCGACACGTCCACCGCATTGGGCACCTGCTCCACCTCGGCCCGGATCTGCTCGGCCGCGGTGCTGATCGCAGTCATGTCGGGGCCGGTGATCTCCAGCGCCAGCTGCTTCCGCCCGCCGCCCCAGTCACTGGTGAACACCGAGAAATCGGCGCCGGTCAGGGTCGCGATCTCCTCGCGCACCATCGCGGCAAACTCCTCGATGCCCTGGTCGCGCTGGTCCATCGGCACCACCTTCACGTACACGTTGCCTATATCCACCGCGCCGGACGAGGGATCACCCAGGGTGGTGTAGGTGTAGCGCACCTCGGGATGGGCCCGGATGATCGCGGCGGCTTCCTCCGACTTGATCCTGGTGTACTCGAGATTGGACCCCGGCGGCGTTTCCAGTTTGAGATAGAACTCCGACTGGTCGTCCGTCGGGAAGAAGGCCCCGCCCACCTTCATGAACTCGGGTGCCACGCGCACCAGCGCCACAGCGACCACCAGTCCGGCCAGCACCGACGCGGTCTTGAGCGGCCAGGCCAGGTTCTTCCGGGTCACCCCGAACACCATCACCCCCACACCGGCCAGCACGCCCAGCAGCGCCAGCATGCCCTTCATCGGCAGCGTAAACGAGCCAATGAACGTACCGACCGCGATGATCACCACCGCCAGGCGGTGGTCCAGCGCCCAGGCGATGACCTTGCGATAGGCGTTGGCCAGCTTGTTGAACCACGCGTTGAAGCGGTCGAGCTTCTTCGTGATCCACGCCTTCTTGTCTTCCGGCAGGTGCGGATCGGCCCAGTATGCCGAAAGCATCGGGTCGAGCGAGAAGGAGACGAACAGCGACACCGCCACCGCGCAGGCGATGGTGAGCGCGAAGGGCTTGAACCACTGGCCCGAGACCCCCGACATGAACGCGATCGGGACGAACACCGCGAGGATCGACAGCGTGGTCGCGGTGACCGCCAGGCCAATCTCGTCGGTGCCCTCGCGGGCGGCCCTGAAGTGGTCCTTCCCCATCTCCACGTGGCGCACGATGTTCTCACGCACCACGATGGCGTCGTCGATCAGGATGCCGATCGCCAGCGACAGGCCCAGCAGCGACATGGTGTTGAGGGTAAAGCCCGCCACCCACACCGCGATGAATGACGCCAGCACCGATACCGGCAACGCCAGACCGGTGATGACGGTCGAGCGCCACGAGTTGAGGAACAGGAACACTACCAGCACCGTCAGGATGGCCCCTTCGATCAGCGCCTCCTGCACGTTCAGCACCGCGGCTTCCACCCGCACGCCGGCATCGCGCACCACGTCGATGGTGGTGCCCGCCGGCAGCGTGTCCTGGATCGCCTGGACCTCTTCCAGGATTTCGGCGCTCACCGCGGTAGTGCTGTAGCCCTTCGACTTCTTGATGTCGATGCCGACGGCTTCCTTGCCATTGAAGAGCGCCAGCGACCGCTGTTCCTCGGTGCCGTCCTTCACGTCGGCCACCTGACCCAGCCGGATCAGTGACCCGTCACGCTCAGCCACCACCAGCCGCTCGAACTCTTCCGGGCCCTCGAGCCGGCCGTGCAGCCGGATCGACCGCTCATCCAGCGAGCGGGTTACCCGCCCCACCGGAGCCGCGAGATTCTGCAGCTCCAGCGCCTGCACCACCTGGGCCACGCTTACTCCCGCTGCCTGCAGCGCATGGGGGTCGAGCTCGACCGTCAGCTCGCGCTCCAGCTTGCCCACCACCTGCACTTCGGCGACGCCCGCGATCGAGCGGATCTCGCTGGTGATGCCGGGATCCGCCAGCCGGGTGAGTTCCGCCGGTGACAGCTGGGTGGACGAGAGCGACAGCGATACGATGGGCCGGTCGGTGTCGTTGAGCTTCCGGATGATCGGCTCTTCCATCTCTTCCGGGAGGTCGTTCCGCACCTCGGAGATGGCGTCGCGGATGTCCTGGGTCGCCTCCTGCAGCGGCTTCTCGAAGAGGAACTCGATCATGATGAAGCCGAAGCCGTCCTCGGCCCGGCCGTTCACCTTCTTGACCCCGCTGATCGAGGAGATCGCCTCCTCGATCGGGTCGAGCACTTCCTTCTCGACCCCGTCCGGCGACGCGCCGGGATAGATGATGCCCACCGACACGAACGGCGGCGCCACGTCGGGAAACTCGTCGGTCTCCAGCCGCATCAGCGAGAATACGCCGAACACCACCAGCGCCAGCATGGTGACGACGGTGATGATCGGACGGCGGATGGCAAAATCGGATATGAACATTCTGTGGTCCTCAGCTATGACTGGCTGGGATCAGGGGTTAGGGGTCAGGGATCAGGGGTTGGATCCTGATCCCTGATCCCTGATCCCTAATCCCTTCTCACCTGCGCAATGGTGCCCGCCGAGAGACCCTGTGCCGCACCCACCAGCACCGTGTCACCCGCCGAGAGACCCTCGATGACTTCAACCCGCTCGCCGACCTGGTCGGTGAGCCCCAGCCGCACTTCCACCTTCTCCACCTTGCCACCTTTGAGCCGCATCACGATCGGCCGGATGCCACGGGTGTCGGCGGCATTCTGGGGCACCACCACGCCCAGCCGCGTCTCGGTGGCGACCCGTCCCTCGGCGAAGAGCCCCGCGACAAGGTCGCTCCCTTCGTTGGGGAGACTCACCAGGATGCGCACCTGGCGGGTGGCCGGATCCACCGCGGGATTTACCCGGGTGATCTTCCCGTCGAAATCGCGGCCGTTGTAGCCGGCCACGCTGAAGTGCACCGGCGTCCCCACCGAGAGCTTGCCCACCTCATCCACCGGCACGGTGGCCTCCAGCCGCATAGTGGCCGGGTCCACCACCGTCACCAGCGCAGTGCCGGGCGACACCACGTCACCCGCACTCACCGGCACTTCACTCACGATGCCGCCGAACGGCGCGCGGAGCTCGGTGCGGGCAAGCTGCTCGTTGGCCGATGCCAGCCGGGCGCGCGCATCGGCGGCTGCACCCTCGGCGGCGCTGGCATTGACTCGCGCGGCCTCGAGGTCGCGGTCGGCGATGGCGCCCGCGGCGTGGAGCCGCTGGGACCGCTCGAGGTTCCGGCGCGCCATGTTGAGCGACGCTTCGGCGGTGCGCTCTCCGGCACGGGCACCGAGGTACGCATCGCGCACGGCGGCGTCCTCGATCCGCACCAGCACGGTGCCCTTCCGGACCGACATGCCCGCCTCGACCGGCACGGAAATGACCGCACCGGAGATCTCGGCCCGAACCGTTGCCGCCAGCTCAGGCTTGATGGTGCCCGAAACGATCGGCCCGCTCACCAGCGTGTCGGACTGGGCGATCGCGATGTTCTCGGGACCGAGCACCGCTGTCGGCACCGGCGTCTCGGCTTGTGCTTCCCTGGTGTTTCCCTTGCAACTCGTCAGCACGAGACTGGCGGCGAGGGCGAGTACTGCGATGTTGGCGTAGGGCATAAGGCTTATGGCTTAGGGTTCTGCCGGCAGGTCTGGCAGCAGCGCATTTCGCACCCTCGCCACCTGCAGGTCTCTCGCACTCTGTGCCCGGTTGGCAACTGCCTGCTGCAACTGGACCCGGGCATCGCCCAGCTCGGTCTGGGTGGAAATGCCTTCCTGGTAGCGCACCTCCGCGATCGCGTAGGCCCGCTGGGCCTGCTCCACCACTCCCGCACTCGCATCCCACGCGGCGTTGGCCGCGTCCAGCTCGGCTTCGGTGGAACGCGCATCCAGCTGGGCCAGCTCGCGTGCCTGTTTCAGCTGGAGCCGGGCCTCGTCGAGATCGGCGCGCGCCACCTGGCGTTCTCCGGCGATGCGGCCGCCGGTGAAGAGCGGCACGCTCAAGCCGAGCGTCACGGTCCAGTCGCTCACGAAGTCGCCCCACGCGGGGACCACCTCGTCGGGGTACGCCAGCCGGGCGTACGACGACGAGAGCCGGAGCGTCGGCCACCGGGCGGCGTCAGCCACGTCCAGCAGTCCCTCGCGGATGACCACGTTCTCCGAGGCGAGCCGCACGAACGCGCGGGTATCGGTGGCGGTGTCAGCCGGCTGTTCCGCGATCACCGATGGCGGTGGCAGCACGTTGCTGCTGTCACCCAGGGTCGTGGCCAGCACCAGCGAATCGGTGGCCGGCAGCTCCAGCAGCTGCTTGAGCCGCAGCATCGCTACATCGCGATTGGCTCGGCCCTGGATCACTGCGGGCCGCGCGTTGTCGCGCGCCACCGTCGCCCTGAGCAGCTCGAACTCGGCGACGTTGCCCACTTCCTCGGCGAGGCGGGTGTTCTCCAGCGTCCGCTCCGCCTGGGCGAGGGTCGAATCGGCGATGGTCAGCAGCCGGTCGGTGAGCACCGCGTCGTAGTAGGCGCGCGTGACGTCGAGCATCAGCACCGCTTCCTCGGAGGCGAGTGCGATTCGCGCCGAGCGAAGGCCCGCCGCGGCCACCCGTCCCTGGGCCCGGACCCTGCCGCCGGCGAAGAGCGTCTGGGACGCCTGCAGGCCGAGGCTGTACTGGTTCTCGCGGCCGAAGGGGAGGTCGCTGAAGAGCGCGAACGGATCCTGGTCCGCAGCGCACTCGAGCGCGCTTTCCAGCGAATCCACCCGCTCGCCGATCGGCAGGTCGGGATTGCCGGTGAAGTGGCGGCATTCCGGCGGCGGCGGACCGCTGGACGCGGAATCGTCCACCGCGGCGGAGAACTGGGAGGCGAGCGTCCGGGTGTAGGAGGCGCTGCCGCTCAACTGGGGAAACAGCTCGCTGCGCGCCTGCTTCTGCTGGCCCAGCGCGCGCTCCACTCCGGCTCGCGCGATGCCCACGGCTTCGCTTGCGTCGGCGCCGAGGGACAGCGCCTGGTCCAGCGTGAGCCGGCGCACCTGCGCCTGCTGGGCGGACAACCTGGCGCCACTGGTGGCGCCACTCACGACAAGCATCATGACAGCGGCTCCGGCCCAGCGGAGCACGCGAGACATCAACCGGTTCATTGCGTGGTTCCCATTCCCTGCAGGAAGATCTTTACGTAGTCGCGGACCTCGTCGACCGGAGATCCGGGATACATGTCGGGTACGCCCTCGCGGATAAGCGCATTGGCGAACAGGGACCCGACAAACATTGAAGCCGCGTGCACCGCGGAGACATCGGCCCGGACCAGCGCCAGCTGCTGTGCCTTCGCGATGTAGCGCGCGACCTCTGCGGCGGCGCGGGCACCGGGCGAGCCACTGGGCGGGAGGATCTCGGGGTTGGCCTGGAACTCCCCCAGCCGGGTACGGATGAACGGGGCACAGTGGACGTGCACCGCGAAATAGCCGTCGGCCCAATGCGTGAGTTCCGCAGCCGGATCGACCGGCACGTCGGGCAACCGGGCGATCTCCACCCGGCCCCAGCCGGCGTGGACCGCCTCGCGGATGAGCACTTCCTTCGACCCGAAGTGGCGGAAGAGGGTCACCTCATTGACGCCCGCTTCCTGCGCCACCCGACGAGTCGTGGTGCCCCGGAATCCGCACTCGCTGTAGATGCGGCTGGCTGCTTCGAGGATCTTTTCGCGAATATCCATGGGGCACCAACCTAGTGAACAATTTCACGAGCGCAAGTGAGCGCTTACTTCTGAGTAAGACGGGAGACCTGGATTCCGGGTTTCAGGGCGATCCGGAGACCGTCACCCTGAGCGAAACGAAGCGGCCCGACACGCGGCTAAGAGCCGCTGCTCGGCACGTGTCGTCTTCGGCGACATTGCTCGGGCGGAATCGCCTGGCGCGCCGGAGAGCTGGCAGAGCTGGGCTGGCGCTCCGGAGACCCAAGCCGCTTTAGCGGCAGAGCCGAGCGGCGGCTACAGTCGTCTGGATCCAGGGGGCGCCCGGAGTGTTGGCCCCTTTGCTGCGCTCAGGGTGACAAAGAAATTGACTAATCAATAGTTGACTACAATATTTATCCTATGCCCCCAACTCACGACACCGCCCGCGCTGCCTCCACTGTCGCGGCACTGCTGCGAGCCGCCGAGTCGGTGCGCCTGCGCCAGGAGCAGGCGATGACCGGTAGTGGCGTCACGCCCCAGCAGGCCCAAGTCCTTATGATATTGAATGATGCGACGGATGGGCTGCCCACGCTGGAGATCGCCAGGCGGCTGCCTGAGCGCTCCCCAGGAATTACTCGACTGGTCGACCGATTGGTGCGGGATGGGCTGGTTCGAAGAGTTCGTGATGGTGCCGATAGGCGCCAGATCCTGTGCCTGCTCGAGCCGGAAGGCAGGCGGGTGGTAGCGCAGCTGCTCCCCGCAGCCGAAGAGGTGAACGCTGCGACCCTTGCCGCGTTCTCGCATCATGACGTTGGCGTCCTGGCCCATCTGCTCCGCCGAATTCGCGACGCCTCAGAGTGAGGCCCCTAACCCCTAACCCCTGACCCCTGCCCCCTTATCTTTCACCCGTGAGACCTGTCGCCCCGCCCCACCTGCCTGACCTTGCCGACGACACTGGATGGACGTGGGGCGCGATTGGTGCGAGCCTCGGCACCCACCTGTTGCTCATGGTGGTTGCCTTCGGACTCTCCCGGCGCGACGCCGAGCCGCCGAGCCGCCGAGCCGCCGAGCCGACGCCGGTCACCCGCTACGTAGAGTTGCCTCCACTGCCGCCGACGCCTGCGCCGGTCACCCTACCCCAGCCGACTAGCCGACCAGCCGACCAGCCGCCAGCCGACCAGCCGCCACCCGATCGCGTTCCCCGGCCCCAGGTCACCCGCGGACCCGACGTCCCCGAAGAGGTCACCATCGAGCGGGACCCGCCGCCCGACGAGGCGCCGCCCGGGGAGGCGCCACCCGCTGCTGCACCCGAACCGCCTCGCGCCGAGCCGCCGAGCCGCCGCGCCGCCGAGGCGCCGACCGAGGTCGCCCTCCTCCCCATCGAGTCCGAGGCGCAGCGCCTGTTCGGAGCACCCCGGGTGGGATCGGACCGGATGGACGGCCCGTCCATCGAGCGCCGCTGGGCCACCGAGGTCACCGAGGATCGCGAGAACGACTGCCGCCCCCGGCCTCGGCGCGCGTTGCTGCCGGGCGAGAAGCCGACGATGGGGCACGTGGAGGGGCGGGTCTATCGGGAGGGGACCTCAACCCCGCTGGCCGGAGCGTTCCTGCAGATCATCGGCACCTCGTACTCGACGTTCGCGGACGATGACGGGTGGTACCGGCTGGCGTTCGACCAGTCACTGGTGGACGAGTGCCGGACCCAGTACGTCCAGGTGACCAAGGACGGGTTCCGGCCCCGCCGGCTCATCCTCGCCCTGGGGGCCCGCACCTCCAACGACGTGCGGATGCGGCGCTACTGACTTTCTGCGTGTATCTTCGGGACATTCCCAATGGAGCTCATGTGATCCGACCGACAATGCTGCTGGCAGCGTTGGCGCTGTTGCCGCAGTCCGATCAGTCCACAGCTGGCGCAAATGTGCCCACAGCCATGGCTGTGGGCACCAGAGCCCAGGCTGCCCTTCGCCTCCCGGCGGCTGTGGCCGAGTTGCAGGCCAAGGGTGTCCCGCTCAGCGAACTCAACCGTGCGCTCGAGGCGTTCCGGAGCCACGCTGTACCGGCCACCGATGCCGTCACCACCCTGGACATCGAGCGGGGCCAGGCGGAGCCCATGAAGAACTTTGGCGCGTTCGTGCAGCAGCAGCTGGCCGACGGCAAGCGGGGCACCGCCCTCGCCGGCGCCATCCGCGAGGAGCACGGCCGCCGCAAGGCGGATCGCAACCAAGGCCGCAAGCGCAACAATGGTGAACCGCTATGACCGGGCGTCACGGAAGCTTCGTGTTGATGGCGCTCCTGCTGGCCGGCTGCACCGGCGATCGTCCGCAGGCTGGGGCCGCTGACTCGGCCACCGCCGCCACAGCTACGGCGCCGCAGGTCGTGGACTCGACGATGGCGCTGGTGGCGCCGGCGGCGGCGGTGGCGCTGGCGCTCAAGGAACAGCCCGCCAAGGCGGATTCAATTCTCGCCGAGGCGGGCCTTTCCATCGAGCAGTTCGAAGCGCTGATGTATCGCATCGCGGCGGACACCGCCGCGCGCAGGTTCTACACCTCGCTCACCGGCTCCTGACCATGAGTCCGCGGAGCCGACGGGGTCCGGCGTTCATAGAGATCGTGGTGATACTCGCATTACTGGCGACACTGATCTCCGTGCTGGTGCGCTCGGGCTGATCCACCGTCCCTCGCGGACCTTGACTTCGTCCCGCTCGGGCACGGTCCAGTCGATCGTCTGGCGCTCACGCTTCCGCTGCACCTCGAACTTCACGGTCTCGCCCGGCGCGTAGGAGCCGAGGATCCGCATGGCGTGCCCCTCGTTGCGGGGGGTGCGACCGTCGAGCGAGAGAATCACGTCGCCCGCCTGCAGCGGAATCGTCGCGTCCTCATCCACCGACAGCACCAGCAATCCCTCCGACGTCCCGAAGTACTCCGACAGTCCGCTGTTCATCTCGGCCAGCTCGACGCCCATCAGCGCCCCGCGGGAGAAGAAGCTGAACGATCCGTGGTCCATCGTGATGGCCGGCATGGCGCGACGCAGCGTGCTCATCGCTGACGGCGAGTTGAACGAGAACTGATTCTCCAGTTCACTGGCCACCACGGTCACGGTGCTGGTCTTGCCGTCGCGACGGTACTCCAGCTTCACGCTGTCGCCATCGGACAGGTCGCTCGCCAGTTCGACCAGCTTCTCGGCCGGGTTGTCGCCGCCCAGCGAGGTGCCCTCGTAGCGGGTGATGATGTCGCCGGCGCGGAGGCCGGCGTCGTCGGCGCCGCTGCCCTCGGTGACATCCATGACCAGGGCGCCCTGCGACTTGGTTTCGTCGGCGGCGTTGAGGTTCAGGCTCAGCCCCAGCCGGGCGCCCTGATGAAGGGAGAAAGCGTAGGATCGCATCAGAGGCTCGCCGCGCACCTTCACGCGGACGTCCTCATGGTCCCGGTCGCTGTCCTGGGCCAGGACGGTCGCGGGGAGAACGGTCAGTAGCGCCAGCACGGCGCCGGTCCAGCGGTACATGGGGGACTCCAGGTTGGGGTTGTGGCTTCCTGGAGATTGATGCCGCAGCCTGGGATAGGGTCGCAGCGGGTGAAAGGTGATGGGTAAACGGTGAAGGGTGAAGGGTGAACAGTGATACGGGCGGCAAGGAAAGCCCCAATCACCTATCACCTATCACCTATCACATTTCACGTTTTACCGGCGCTTCCGCCGTTTCTTGACTTCCCGCGGCCCATACACCTGCCGCACCCCGAACTCGGCGGCGGTCCACAGCGTCAGCAGCGCCGTGATGCTGGCGATGGCGCGCTTCTCGTCGTCCTCATGGATGATCAGGCCGTAGGTGTCGGCGACGAAATGGAGATTGTTGAGAATATGCCGTACCGAGCGCACCTCGACCGAGCCGTGCCAGTAGTCGATCGATTCCAGCATCATCGCGCCGTGGCGGCGGATGAACTCGCCCAGGGAAATCGCCCTGGAGATCCGCGAGGTACGGGGCCGGCAGATGGCCAGCAGGTCGCCGAGGTAGTCGTCCCAGCGCTCGGCCAGGCGGCGGTTCTTGCGGAGGGCGCGGGCCCGGGCCAGCGAGAACTGGGCCTTGCTGGCGGGACGGAACCGGGGGACCACCGGGTGGAGGTCGTAGAGCGTCCGGACGTCCCCGTCCTCCAGCTCATCCTCCTCGTGGTACACCCAGCGCCGCTTGAGCTGGGGCCAGGTGGCGATGTCCACCACCGTCGGGACCCGGCTGTCCAGCAGGATGAACCGGCTGCTGTCGTACTTGACCACCGTCAGCCAGTGGCTCCACTCCTCCACGCAGAGCAGCACCGGGACGCCCCGCTTGAGGTACGCCGCCAGGGCCCGCTTGGCCCGGTCCGCGTCGTAGCGGCGCACCAGCAGCAGGTCACAGCCGTACTTCCGGGCCGCCCGCCCCAGCTGGATCTCGTCGGTGCCGTGCCACCAGTGGGTGCCCGCCACGCGACTGATATCGCGTTCATCCTTGAGGATACCCAGGGCAACCAGCGCATGCTTGAGCGCAAAGGGGCCGCACTGCCAAAGATTGGGCTGGGGATATATTCCCATCGCATACCGGGAGAGAGTCGACGGAAACTACACCGGAGGGCGACCAGTGGCGAAGAGTCCCGGCTCGGTGGTGGTGCTGTTCAACGCACTGAGCGAGGAAGGGTACGACGAGCTCAAGCACGTCGACCCCACCACCCTCGGCTTCGAGCCGGAGTACGACATCGCGGTCTCGACCGTGTCCGAGGAGTATCAGGCCATAGTGAAGGCGCTCCGGAGCGAGGGCTGGAAGGTCCGCTCGGTCAACCTCAAGGACGACCTCAAGGTGCTGGAGCGGGTGGTGAAGCGGAATCCGCCCGACGTGGTGTTCAACCTGGTCGAGTCCTTCCGGGACGAGCCCGAGTTCGAGTCCGCCATCCCCGCCTTCCTCGATCTCTACGGCGTGCCCTATTCCGGCGCCACGCCGCTGTCGCTCTCGATCTGTCGCCGGAAGGGGCTCACCAAGCGGATCCTCCAGTCCCACGGGGTGCCCACCCCGAAGTTCCTCAGTCTCTGGGAACCGAAGGTCTCCCTCCGCCACGGGCTCAAGTATCCGCTGATTGTGAAGCCGGCCCGCGAAGACGCCAGCGCCGGACTCGACGCCGGCTCGGTGGTCACCGACCGGACGGCCCTGCTGGCGCGGCTGGAGCACATGCTGCACGAGTTTGGCGGACCGGTGCTGGTGGAGGAGTTCATCGAGGGGCGCGAGCTGCACGTGGCGATGCTGGGCAACGACCCGCCCGAGATCCTCCCGCCGCTGGAGTACGATTTCTCCGAGCTGCCCGAGGGCGAGCCGCCCATCATCAGCTACGCCGCCAAGTGGAATCCGCTGGCGGAGGTGTTCCATCGGGTGATCACCCGCTGCCCGGCCCCGATGAGCCGCACGCTTCAGCGGCGGCTGATCAAGGCCTGTCTCGGGGCATGGAACGCGGTGGGATGCAGGGATTACGCCCGGCTGGATATCCGGGTTTCGAAGAAGGACGAGCCCTACGTGCTGGAGGTGAATCCCAATCCCGACCTCACCGAGGGCGTGTCGTTCATGGAAAGCGCCGAGGAGGTGGGGCTGACGTTTCCCGGCACCATGACGCGCATCCTGGAGATGGCGAAGGCGCGGAAGTCCGTCTGGCCACCGCCCCCGCCAGCCGGCGACGAACCGAAGCCGGTCGAGATGGGCCCGATGGGCCCGCTCGGCTCGCTTGCTCCCAGGGACCAGGGGCCAGGGGTCAGGGACCAGGCATTGACCCCTGATCCCTGACCCCTGATCACTGCTCCCTGACCCCTCGCTGCTCCAGCTCGAGCTCTGCATGCAGCGCCGCGAGGTCTCGGCCGATGGTGGCGACGGCGAGGACCTTCCCGGCGCGCTTGTAGGTGATGGTGGCGTCGCGCGCGGCGAGATCGCCGTCGATTACCGCCTCGTCCCAGTTGGGCGCATGCCCCACGTAGGTGACCGACGTGTCGTAGTGCGAACTCCAGAAGAACGGCACGCTGTCGAACTGCTCCCCCGCGTCGAGCATGTTTCGCGCTGCAGTCTGCCCCTGCCGCTCCGCCACCACCCAGTGCTCGATCCGCACCATCTCGCCTGAACGCGGGTCGGGAAAGCGGGCGATGTCTCCTGCCGCGAAGATGTCCGGCTCGGACGTCCGCAGCTCGCTGTCCACCACTACGCCCTTCTCCATCTTGAGTCCCGCGCTTTCCGCCAGTGCCAGCCTCGGCCGCACTCCGACACCCAGCACCACCAGGTCCGCCGGCAGCACCGTGCCGTCGGTGAGAGTCACGCCGTCGTCCGCGATCGACGTGACACCCTGGCCGAGGTGGAACTCGACGCCGTGCTCCTCGTGCACGCTCCGCACCCACCGCCCCACGTCCGCGCCGAGCACCTTCTCGAATGGGATCTTGTCCGGTGCGACCACCGCCACGGCGAGGCCCCGGGCCCGGAGCGACGCCGCGACTTCCAGCCCGATGAAGCTGGCACCAACCACTACCGCCTGCTTCGCCGAGCCAGCTGCTGCGATGATCGACTTGCTGTCACTGAAGCTCCGAAGCAAATGCACCTGCGGCAACTCCGCGCCGGGAATGGACAGGCGCACCGGTTCGGCGCCGGTGGCCAGCAGCAGCCGGTCGTACGGCACGCTGCGACCGTCATCCAGTTTCACTTCATGCGCGGAAGCATCGATAGCGACTGCGGTGGCGTCGAGCACCAGGTCGATGGCCTGCTCGGCGTAGAACTCGAGCGACCGGAGCGGGATCCACTCCTCCTGGGCGTTGCCGGCGAGATAGTCCTTGGAGAGGTTGGGCCGGTCATAGGGGAGGTCCGACTCCATTCCCACCATGGTGACTCGTCCCTGGAAGCCGGCGCGCCGCAGCATCTCCGCCGCGGCGTTGCCGGCGGCGCCGGCACCGACGATCACTATCCGTTCGGGGGTGGGGACGTCGGGCGGCTGGGCAGCCGGGATCTCGATCCGGTCGCCCACGGAAATCTTCCCCCCACTCCTTCGCACCACGAAGCATGGGACCGGCTTGAGCGCCGGCGCGTGGACTGCCTCGCCGGTGGCGAGATCGAAGCAGGCGTGGTGCCAGGGACAGCGCACCTGGCCATCCACCAGCAGCCCCTCCGACAGCGGACCGCTCCAGTGGGTGCAGGTGGCGCCGATGGCGTGGACCGCGTCGCCCACCCGGGCAAGCAGCACCGGTTCGCCATGCGCATGCCCCAGCAGCATCGCGCCGTCAGCGAGTTCCGATTCCCTGACCCCAGCCTCGAGATCAGGACCACTCAGTTCCGCGCTCTCGCCCATGGACCCGCCGCCAGGATCAGATGTTCAATAGAAAGAAAACCACAGAGCCACGGAGCACACGGAGGAAACGGAGTACCTCCGAAATCCCCGTGACCTCTGAGGCTCCGTGGTGATCATTTGAACTTACTGAAGCTTCGCCCGCAGCGCCTTGGCGCCTTCCATGTGCGCCACGAAGGCCGGCGCCACCGACTCGACCAGCGCCTTCACTTCCTCGTTCTGGAGCGCCGGCAGCAGAGTGGTGTTCACCGCGTCGATGACGGCCTGGTGAAACGCGATCTCGTGATCCAGCCACGCCTTGTCGAACTCGGCGCCGCTGAGCGAGCGCAGGTTGGCCATCGCGGCGACATGAGCGTCGCCCAGTGGGTTCTCGGCCGGCGCAGTCGGGGTCACGCCCAGCTTGGCCGCGAGGTCCCGGCCCTTCTGGCGCACCTGGGTATGGGCGGCGACGAAGTTCTCGCCCATCGCCTTCACTTCAGGATTGGTGGACTTCTCCACGGCGAGCCCGCCGGTCTCGATATCGTAGGTGTTGGCGGCGTCGAAGATCGCGACGATGGTCGGATCGTCGAGCGCGGGGGCCGGCGCGGCGGCCGGCGGGGTGGTAGCCGCACTGGTGGCTTCCTGCTGCTCCGCCGAGTCGGGGCGGGAGCACGCGGTGGTAAGCAGCAGCGCGGAACCGGCTGCAAGCAGGAGTGATGGCAGGGTGAGCGAGCGCATAGGTGGCTCCGAAAGGGAATGAGAGGTGTACAGTTACGCCGCGGTACCGCGAACCGATGCGGCCGGCATCACCCAACATGCGCCCGGGTACTATATTTGTCAAGTAATCACTTCAGATATTGCGTTTATGGACCGATCGGGGCAGATTCGGAGCATGATCGACCAGCCGACCTCAGGAAGCCGGGCACGGATCGTCGCGCTGCTGCGCCGGCGGGAGCATACCGTGGACGAGCTGGCGGCCGAGTTGGGCGTGTCCGGCAATGCCGTCCGCCAGCAGCTGACCCAGCTCCAGCGCGATGGCCTCGCCGAGGCAGCGGGAGTCCGGCGCTTGCCGGGTGCCGGCAAGCCGGCCACGCTGTACCGGGTGCCGGACAACGCGGCGGACCGGTTCTCCCGCGCCTACGCTCCGGTGCTCGCCGCCCTGGTGGACGAACTGGCTGATCGGTTCCCGGAAGATGAACTGGTGGCGCTGATGGAGCGCACCGGACATCGGCTCGCCCCTTCGCCGCCGGCCGCGAAGCATGACCAGGAGTCGCTGCGGGCCCTCGCCGCCGACCTGCTGGACCAGCTGGGCGCGGCAGTGACAGTTGAGCTCGACGACGGCACCATCCGGATCGAAGGCTCGCTCTGCCCTCTCGCCTCCGCAGTCCGTCGCCGGCCCGAGGTCTGCTCCGCCTTGCGCGCCTTTCTCTCGGCGGCCCTTGATGCGGAGGTGCAGCAGTGTTGCAAGTATGGGGAACGACCGCAGTGTGGATTCGAGGTTGGGCGTAGGGCGTAAGGCGTAAAGCGTAGGGCAGTACCCCACGCCTTACGCCCCTCGCCCGACTCCCTGACTAAATCTCTCCAGAAACTCCCTGTCCCCCGCCGTCAGCTTCCCCGCCCCTCCCGACGCCAGCACCGCACGTATCCGCTCCAGCTCCGCCCGGTTCACCTCGTGCAGGTCTTCGGCCCGGATCTTCGACCAGCGAGCCAGCTGGGCGCGGTCGGCAAGGGGGCCCGCCGAGGCGAGGGGCGCACGTGCCTTCTGCTTGAAGGTCCGGGCCGAACTGGTGCGATCCATGACGAGCAGGAAGATCCCGGCAGCGATGTAGCCGCCGAGGTGGGCCCAGTGGGCGATGCCGCCGGCGCCGGACAGGCCGCCGCGGAGCGACAGGACCGTCATGATCACCACCAGCCACCGCGCTTCGATCGGCACCACACCCCAGATCAGTATCTGCACCCGCGGCCAGTAGCGCGCGAAGGCGAGCTGCACCCCGAACGTGGCAGCCGACGCGCCGACGATCAGCGCCACCGGCGTCAGAAAGGTCATGGCCGCGCCGCCCAGGCCGCTGATGGTGTAGAACACCAGGAATCGGCGGCTGCCCAGGCGTTCCTCGACCCGAGGGCCGAAGAAGTACAGCGAGATCATGTTGAAGAGAATGTGCCAGAAGTCGGCATGGACGAACATGTAAGTCAGCGCGGTCCATGGCCGGTCCAGGAAGCTCACCGGCTGGAATGCCAGGAGATAGCCGAGGTTGGGCAGGCCCATGGTCAGCGCGAACACTGCGACGTTGGCGATGAGCAGCCGGCGAACCCACGGCGTCACTGTGTGCTGGCTCCAGCCCGCCGCAGGAAGCGCTCGGCCAGCTGCTCGCGTCGCTCATCTCCGGACGCGATGGCGTCGTCGAGGATCAACTGCACCTGGGCCGTGAGTTCAGGCGCACCGAAGACGTAGCCGGTGGCCTCTTCCGCGCCGGCGGAATCGCCTATATCGGCGCCGGCCAGCAGCGCCCGGGCCACCGCGAGCAGGTAGTCGGGGTCGTCAGCCGGCGGCAGCGGATATCGGTGTTCCGGCAGCGCCTCGCCGCCGGCGTCGTCGTTCACGAATGCGCGGGACATGCCTCAAGGTAAGGGCACCGCTTACCCGATGGCCATGCCGACCAGCAGCCCGGCCAGCCGAGCGCGGAGTCGTTCCGGCTCCAGCACTTCGGCGTCGGGGCCGTACTGCAGGACATGCCGAATCACCCAGTCGTCATCACCCAGCGGATACTCGATGGTGAGCGACCCGTCCTCCGCCAGCGGCGCCTCCTCGCGCTCGGCGATCCATCGCGCGATCCGGGGCGAATAACGGACCGTTGCCGTCTCGACCGGATCCTCGGTGTGAAAGACCCGGCCGTCGTGTATCACGCTCTCAAATTCGAAGTCGTCCGGTTGCTCGAACTCGCCGTCGGCCGGTTCCACCCGTTCGATCCGGTCGAGCCGGAAGACCCGCAACCCCTCCGACCGTTCGCAGTGCGCCACCGCATACCAGCTGCCGGAGGAGAAGATCAGGCCGTACGGGCAGACCACGCGCGACGAGGCTTCCGCCTCGCTGGCCTTCCTGTAGTGGATGGTGATGCGATGATGCCCATGCGCGGCCTGGCGCAGCGCCTTGTGAACTCCGGTGGCACCCGCCTGGATCCCCGCCAGTTCGGCAACCCGAAGCTCCGGCTCGTGACCCGGCAACTCCGCCAGCGCCTCGCCCAGCCGGGCCCGGGCGCGCTCCATCACGGCGTGCTCATCAGGGGTACGCTCGGCCCGCAGCATCGCGAGCCCCAGGTCCAGCGCAGCCAGTTCGCCCACCGTGAGCCGCATCGGACGGCGAAACTGGCTGCTGAAGACCGAGAGGTTCTCGCCGTCGATGGTGATGGAGACGCCTTCGACGAAACCGCCCGGCACGTCGGTGCGGTTGGCCAGCGACTGCAGGTCGCCCATCAGGGTCTTCCGGTCGACGCCCAGCCGCTCGGCCACCTCGCCGATGGGGTGCTCCTGGTCGTCGGCCAGTGCCGGCAGCAGCAGGAGCAGGCGTCGCAGCTGGTCGGCGGCGGTGGTGCTCACGAGACCTCCTGATAGAGCGCAAGCGTAGCGCCGGCCAGGCGGCGCCATTCCGTCACCACTGGTTCCGGGGCGATCGGCTCCACCGCATCACCCAGCGGCAGCAGCCAGCGAACGAAAGCATCGATGCGACGCACCGGATACCTCAGGATGTCCGGACTGCCCTCGACCGGCGTGCCCAGTCGCGCGGCCGCCGCAGTTGCGCCGGTGTCCCCGACAATACGCACATCTACATCGAAGAGGTCGTCATCACCCAGTTCCCAGGAACTCCGTGCGCGAGCGTGCCGCTGCAGACTCCATCCCGCAGGACGCTCAAAGTCGGGAGTGACCCGGCCAGTGTTGATCGTCAGATCAGCCATGCGGCTCACCCGGAAGTTCTTGACAAGCTCCTCGCCCGGCTCCCGCGCCGCGAGGTACCAGGCCCGGCTCAGGAAGAAGAGGCCCAGCGGCTCGAGGGTGCGCTCCGAGCGGACGTCGCTGCCAATGCTGTGGTAGCTGCAGCTTATCTGCTTCCGGGCCTGCACCGCTGAGCCGAGCAGCGCCAGTGTGGCGGCATCGTGCTGCTCGGCCCCGTGCACGTGCTCCACCGTGCTGGCGGCACCATCCATCGGCAGGTCGACGGCAAGCTTCCTCAGGGCGGTGCGCGCATCGGAAGCCAGCGCGTCGTCGCCCAGCGCCACGACCCGCGCGGCCGCCTCCGCCACCACCCTCAGCTCGTCGGAGGTGAACTGCAGCAGCGCGAGCTGGCGCCACGGATCACCCTGGAGACGGCTGGGTTCGGTATGGCCCCGCTCCTCGTCGACCAGCTGGAGGTAGGGGAGGTAGAAGTCGCGGGTCCGAAGGCGGTAGCCGCCGCCTTCGTCCTCGCCAATGGTCTCGATAGGGATGCCGAACTCGCGCAGCTCCTTCTTGTCGCGCTCGAACTTGCGGCGCATGGACTCGTGCTCCATGGCCTGGTAGCCGGGGACGTCGCGCCTCAGCTCCTCGAGCGACACCGCATAGCGGTGGCGCAGGAGCGCCGCCAGCAGGTCCACCCAGCGCTGCAACTTGGAAGCCATCAGCCGACCTCCGCCCGGAGCCGCACTACCCGTCCGGCCGCCAGTTCTCCCGTGAGCTTGTTCAGCACCCTGGCGTACCGGTCCACCTGCCGCTGGTACTGTTCCTGGCGCTGCTGCCACGCGGCATCGTCAGCGCCGTCGGTCTTCCAGTCCATGATGCTCCATTCACCGTTGATCTGCGCGACTGCGTCGATGACGCCCTCGATCAGCTGCGGCACGCCGGTCTCGCTGGTCTCCATTGAGGCAACCTGGAGTTCCACTTGCGCCGTCTCGCCCGCCGCCACCAGGGCGGCCCATTCGGGCGACGCTTCATGAGCCCGGACCAGCTGCAGTAGCCGACTCCCGTCTGCCTTCAACAGCTTGTGCTTCCGCGCCACCGCCCGCACGTACCGTTCGAGGTTCGCTCCACTCCGGCCCCGGCCCATGGCTTCGATGCATTCGTGCACGGCGGTGCCCCAGGTGCGGCCGAGGCCGCGCGTGGCAACGAGCTTCAGCTCCTCCGCCTCGGCTGCTTCCTCTCGCGCCAGCCGGGTCACAGTGTTGCGGGACCAGCGCGGCGACGCGGCCTCCGTCCTCCGGCGCTTCGTGGCCTCCGCATCGGCGCCTATCTCGGCGGCGCTGCGCTCCACCCTCCGCCGGCCGGGAGGAGCATCAGTGGGCAACTCCTCCGCCCTCGCGAGCACCTCGAGCGACGGCGCCAGGCGGGCCCAGAGTGACTCGTCCTCTACCTTGCCCTTCTTCAGCTCGAAGTCGAGTTGCGCCACCCACAGCTCCCGCTTGGCCCGCGTCGCAGCCACGTACAGCAGCCGGTCAAACTCCGCATTGAGAAAGGAGACTTCTCGCACACGGAGCTCGTCCCAATTGGCCGGCTGGGCAATGACGCGATCATCATCGATCACCGACATCGCCCCCGACGCGCTTCCGTCCGCCTGCCGGTCGACGTGCACGGTCGGCGCAGGCTCCCACATGGCAACCGGCGCAGCGAGAATAACCACCCGTGCCTGCAGGCCCTTGGCCTTGTGGAGGTTCATCACCCGCACGGCATCCTCGAGTCCGGGCCGGAGTGAAGCTTCGCTGTCGGCACTGGCGACCGCCGCCTCGATCCGGAGCATCACGTCGCCCAGGCTGCCGGCGCCGTCCACCACCGCCTGGCGCGCCACCGCAATGACCTCGGCGATTGCTCCCGCCGCGTTGTCACCCAGCGTCCCCGACGCGGTGTGCGGCAGCAGGCCGGTGTCATCCACGATCCGCTCGAGCAGCAGGTCCGGGGGCAGCTGCTGCGACAACTGCCACCAGCGATGCAGCCGCTCGAGTGCCACGCCGGCGGGGCTCGACGTGCCCGCGGGCGCGGCCGTGAGGTCCCACGTCGCGCCATCGCGATGGGCGGCGAGCAGGTCCGCCGGCGCGAGGCCGGCGAACAGCCCCTCGAGAGCCGCCACCACCAGCACCTTGTTGGTCGGATCGGCGATCGCACGAAGCAGCACCAGCAACTCTTCCAGTTCGTAGCCGGACGTGAGGCCGGCACCGGTGACATTCACGGGGATGTTGCGGGCCGCCAGCGCGTTGGCGTAGCTCGACAGCGCCCCCTTCCCGGTCGTAAGCACCAGGAAATCGGCCCGCGAGTAGCCACGTGCCAGCCGCCGGTCGATCATCGTGGCAACCTGTGCCGCACAGGTGCTGGCGATCTCCTGCTTGTTGTTGGACTCCGGCCGCACCGGATAGCGGAATACCCCATCCGCCGGCGCGCCGGTGTCGCTGGTGATCAGCGGCGCGAACGCCGCCTGGATCGCCGAGGCGGTTGCGGGAAAAGCTTTCGGGAAGTGGCGGTTCACCAGCTCGGCGATCGGCGCCACCGAGCGGAAGTTGTGGGTCAGCTGCAGCACCGCGCCGGTTCGTGCGATGCACTGCTTCACCAACTCGTAGGTGGTGATGTCGGCGCGACGGAAGCGGTAGATGCTCTGCTTGGGGTCGCCCACCACGAAGAGGGCACCGGGCCGCGGCGTGACAGCGGTCCAGTTGTTCCCCTCCTCCGGCTCCGACGCGAGCAGGAAGCAGAGCTCGGCCTGGATCGGGTCGGTGTCCTGGAACTCGTCCACCAGCAGGTGGCGATAGCGCTCGCCCAGCCGGCGCCGTGCGCCGGGCGCTTCGCGCAGCAGGCGCGCCGCGAGCTGCAGCAGGTCCTCGAAGCCGAGCGTGCCTCGCGCATGCCGCTGAACCGCGAAGGCCTCCACCGCCCGATCGAGGAAGCGCATCACCGGCGCGTAGCGATGGGCCCGCCACGCTCGCAACAGCGGAAGTGCATGCTTCGCCTGGAACTCGCGCAGGTCTTCCCGCAGTGCATGCACCGGGCTCACGTCACGAGGCGCCACATTCTTCCTCTGCCTGGCCGTGATGTTCCAGCGTACCATGGTGAAGTCGACGTCCTCCTTGTCGGAGAGCGCGTCGCAAAAGCGAGCGACGTTGTGCCAGTCGGGACCGGTGCGGCGCAACCGTTCCAGCCGAAGGAAGTACGCCTGCGCCTTGTCCCAGCCCGCGTCGGGCTTGTGGTTGGGCAGCAGCGGCCTGGCCCGGTCCATCAGCCGCTCCAGTGCGGCTCGGCACCCTGCGTTATCAGGCTTCGGCGCGTCGTGCACCGGGAAGGTCACATCGGGAAATCGCGACCGCTCCTGGAACGCCTCGAGGAGACCCCTCGGGTCGACATTCAGCTGCCGCAGCGTGTTGAGCGCGGGATCAGCTTCCGTCCGGCTGCGCTCCATCCAGTTGCGCCAGAACTCACCCCGGATCGCGGGCCATTCCTCTTCCGATACCTCGGCGAAGGCGGGATCCAGCCCTGCCTCGAGTGGATGCTCCCGCAGCAGCCGGGCAGCGAATGCGTGGATGGTGCCGAGGAATGCCCTGCCGAGGTGATCACGGGCCGTGTGCAGGCGCTGGGCGATCTCGACATCGGAACTGCCACCGGCCCGCTGCTCCAGCTGTTCCTCGAAGCGCTCGCGCAGTTCGGCCGCCGCCTTCCGGGTGAATGTCACCGCCGCGAGGTGCTCGACCGGCGTTCCCCTCTCCACCAGTGCCAGCATCCGTCCCACCAGCGCGCTGGTCTTGCCCGAACCGGCGCCGGCTTCCACCAGCAGGTTGGCATCGAGGTCGGCCTTGATGCGGTCGCGGGCGCGCTGGTCCTGCGGCGGCGACGTCATTCCTCACCTCGCCGCTGTCGCATCCCGTCAAACACATCGAGCGTCTCGGCATGCTCGGCGGCCCACTCGGCGCGGGGTGCGGACTCGATCCGGTAGTGGTTGCCCACCTGCACCCGGCAGATAGGCGCCGACTCGCAGAACTTGCAGTCGTCTGCGGTCGTGGTGGGAACGAACTCGCCGGCGCGCACATGTTGCAGGAGGCCTTCGACGATCCCCGCCGTTTGAGCCAGTTCCTGCCGCGGATAGGCTGCTACGTGGTTGGCGCCCTTGAGCGTCGGGAAGCGGTACTCGAAGCGCTGAACTGCCTTCCCCAGTTGCTGTTCCGCCATGGCGGCGTAGATCCCGGCCTGGAGGTGGCGGCCGCCGTTGAAAGCCCCGCCGCTGGTCCTTGCCGAGTACCTGGCCGGGCTGCCGGTCTTGAAATCCACCACCCGGAGGGTGCCGTCGGGCAGCTGATCCACCCGGTCGATCCGGCCGAAGACCCGCAGGCTCCGCGCACCCACGGGGAAGGGCAACGACTCCGGGTAATCCACGCCCTTCTCGAAGGTGAATGGTTCGGCGCCGGTTGCTTCGAAGTCCTCGATCTCGCAGGAGCGAAACTCCACTGCCGCCCGCCGGAACTCTTCCGCTTCGGCCAGAAACACCGACTCGCTCGGCGGCGGAACGTCGTCGCGCCACCGTTCAATCAACTCCTGTGCAATCGCCTCCACCCGCTCCCGCGCCGCGTCCGAATCGAGTTCACCCCGCCGCCCCTGGTACTCCTGTCCGATGGCGGCGTACACCTCGTGCAGAAGCGAACCCCGTTCCGCCGGCGAGAGCCAGGCATCCGCGTTGTATTCGGGATCTTCCGGCGCCCGGATGCCGACGCCATACCGGTAAAGCCATGCCAGCGGGCAGCGGGCGAGGGTCTCGAGTTGCGATGCCGAGACCGGCGCGGTGCTCTCGGTGGGATCGAGTCCCCCCGGGTTTGCGACCAGCCCGTGCACCGGCCGGAAGGTTGGCGCATTCAGTTCGGAGCGGAGCGCCAGGCCGCGTTCGAGACCGGGAAAGCCATCGCGCACCTGGGCGGCGCCGTCCAGCAACAGCGAACCGTCAGAGACGGCGGCGAGCCAGGCATCGCGCTCGTCCAGGTGCGCCGCACCAACCGCAGGCACTGCGGACGTCGGCTCGCCCAGGTGCTTGCGGAGCTTGTCGTAGCTGAGCGTCGCATTGCCCTCGGCGCGACGGAACGCCTCCAGCAGGTAATGCGATGGGCCGGTGCTGCTTCCCGTTTCGGAGCCGCGTACAGCATACGAAAGCGTGATTTCACCGGTGAGCCGTGCCAGCGACCGCGCCAGCTTCCATCCGTTCTCCTCCTGGCGTGCGGCCAGCGTCGGGAGCGCATCGGGATCGAGCGCATGACGCACCCCGTCGGGAAGCAGCGCATCCTGCACCCGTGCGCCGCCGACCCGGTCGGCATCGAGGCCCACCACGAACGTGGCCCTGCGCCCGGTGAGACCAGCGTGCGTGAGATGAGTAAAGTGGATTGCGTCGCCGGCCGAAGCGCCCGCGGTCCCGCCCCGCAGTTCAGGCCACGCCCTCAGCTCTGCGAGTACCGCCTCCAGCTCCGTCAGGGCGCCGGCAAAGGTGCTCTTCGTGCCGCCCAGCCGTTCCAGCTCTTCAAGCCGGGCAATCAGGCGCTGGCGCAGGTGAAGATCGCCGGCGGTCGCGGCATCAGGCAGTCCGGGCTGGGCCACCATGCCGAGGTAAGTCCGGACCGCGCGCGCCAGTTCGCCGGGAGTCGCCTCCACCTCGGTGAAGTCGCCCCGTTCCGGTACCGGCGGAAGCAACTCCAGCAACTGGGCGAGCAGCTTGCCGAGGGTTTCCGTCTCCAGTTGCTCCTGCTCCACCCGCACGGCGTAAGCCTCCGCCGACTCATCCTCCCGCTGGCGGATTCGTTCCATCACCTGCTCAGGTAGCGCGTCACGCGCGTTCGCGAGCCGCTCGCGGCCCCAGCCGACCCTCAGCTTGCGGAGCTGGCGCGCCAGGCGGGCCGGAGAAACCGCAGGGTTGGGCGATGCCAGTTCACCCGATTCCAGTGCCGCGCGCAGCGCGTCGGCCGGCAGGCCCTCGGAGAGGAACGCCAGGAACCGGGCCACTGCGCGACCGGTTCGCGAGCGCTCGAACGGGAGACCGTTCCGGAAAGTGCACGGAATCCCGAGATGTGAAGCCAGCGCTTCGAGCTCGATACCGTAGCGGTCTTCGTCGGTCGCGGCGATCTCGACGTCGCCCCATGCCAGCCCGGCTGCCAGGGCACGCCGCAGCACTTCGCGCAATTCGATGGATGGGGTGGTGGCAGAGAAGAGGCTGGGCGCCGGATCCGGATTCGCGTCCACGGCGCTCGCGGGCGAACCGGAAGCAGCGACCGTCAGGACCGGCGCCGGTACCCGGTATGCCTCCGACTCCAGCACCACCGCGCCCCGTTCGAGCAGCTTCCGGACAAACTGTCCCCTTATGCCGCGGAGCGAGAGTTCGCCGGCTATCACTACATGCGGGGCCAGCACGAATGGGGCTTCGTGGTCGAAGGCATCCAGCGCCGTTCGGAAGAGGTCCGCCGGATCCAGCAGCTTCTCCTCCCGCAGCAGCCGGAGGTACTCGCCCAGGATCTGTCCGAGGTCATGCGCCGTGCTGCCGGCTGGCGCGCGCTGCTGCACCGCGGCCAGGCTCAGCCCCGACGCCCGCAGGCTCTGCAGCGCATCGTGCACCGCAACCCGGATCCCCGCCCTTCCGGCCAGCCTCGCGAGGCGGCCCTGCAGCCCGCCACGCTGCAGCGCCGCCTCCAGCGCCGCTTCGGACACCGCGGCGATTTCGAGGTCGTTGCCGGTGCGCAGTTCCCGGTCGGCTATGGTAGTGAAGGCCAGTTCCCCGGCCACCAGCTTGGGGGTCACCGCTTCCCAGCCCACCCACCCCCCCAGATCACGAGCCAGCAGGCAGAGAAGTTCGCGGCCCCAGCCGAGGTCGGGCCCGACGAGCATCTTCCTGGCCATGGGCCAGGAAGCCTCGATCCGCTTCAGATGTGCGAGGGTTCGATGCATTACCGGCAAGTTACAACAGGGGGGCGACAGACAAGTGGGAAGTGGGAAGTGGATTTGACCACTTCCCACTTCCCACTTCCCTCTTTTTCACTTCATCGGCACCGACGTCACATGGGTGATCTTCCAGCCGTCGAGGCCCCGGCGGAGGATCGTCACGTAGCGGAACTTCATCTCGCCGCCGTCGGTGGGGTGCACGGTCCAGGTTCCGAGGTCGACGGCAGTGCTGCCGAAGACCCGGGTGGTGTCGGACTCGATCACGGCGTGGGGCCACGACGCCGCTTCGGCGGTCAGGTGAGCGCGGATCTCGAGCCCGCCATTCAGCAGCTGGCCTTCGTCGGTGATCCACACGGCGTCATCCGCATACAACGCGCTCACGCCGGCCGCATCCTTCTTGTTGAAGGCGTCAACGTAGGTGGAGCGCAGCGTCGCGATGTCCGACAGCGAGGTGCGCAGCGCGGGAGCATTGGCGGGGATGCCCTGCGCCGCCAGGGCGGCTGGTGTGGCCACTGCGAGTGCGAGCAAGAGCGATACTGCGCGATGAGTCCTCTGCCGTCGAGACATGGGGTGCTCCGGGAAGGGGGTATGGGCGTGGACGGGGAATATCCTACCGCCCATCCCGCCAAGCGGAAGGGGTAGGGGAGGGCCCTTCCGCCCGCTCGCCCGCGGACCTACCGTGGGAAATGACACCTCATCCCACCCTCGTCCCGGGGCTGCTGCTGGCCGCCCTGGCCGCGACTTCCGGCCCAATCCCGCCGGGTGACACGCCACCGGGCGCTGCTCCCCGCAACGTCATCCTCATCCTGAGCGACGACCACCGGTACGACTTCATGGGCTTCATGCCCGGCGCGCCCGACTGGCTGGAGACGCCCAGCCTGGACCGGATGGCCGCCGAGGGAGCCCACCTGGCCAATGCCTTCGTCACGACCGCGCTCTGCTCTCCCAGCCGGGCGTCGATCTTCACCGGCCAGTACGCCCACCGCCACGGCGTGGTGGACAATACCAGCCCGGTGCCGGATGGAACGAAGTTCTTTCCCGAGGAGTTGCAGGCGGCCGGCTGGCGCACCGGATATGTCGGGAAGTGGCACATGGGAGAGGACAGCGACGCTCCCCGCCCCGGCTTCGATTTCTGGGTCAGCTTTCGCGGCCAGGGCGTCTACGAGGATCCCGAGCTCAACATCAACGGCAGCCGGCAGCGCATCCCCGGCTACACCACCGAAATCCTGACCGACCAGGCCATCGGCTGGCTCAAGCAGTTGAAAGCGGGAGAAGGTGACGCGCCGTTCTTCCTGGTGCTCTCGCACAAGGCGGTGCACGCCGAGTTCATTCCGGCGCCACGGCACCGGGGGCGCTATGCGTCGAAGCCGATTCCCTACCCTGCCACCATGGCGCCGTCGCCCGACGACACCCTGCGCCCCCGCTGGGTCCAGGCCCAGCGAAACAGCTGGCATGGGGTGGACTTCATGTATCACGGGGCGATGCAGTTCGACGAGTTCTACCGGAGATACGCCGAGACCCTGCTGGCGCTGGACGAAGGCGTGGGGACGATGCTGGACTACCTGGAAGAGTCAGGTCTCGACCAGAACACCCTGGTGCTGTACATGGGCGACAACGGATTCTCGCTGGGCGAGCATGGCCTGATCGACAAGCGTCACGCCTACGAGGAATCGATGCGGGTGCCGATGCTGGCATGGGCGCCTGGATTCATCAAGGAAGGCAGCACCATCGAGCCAATGGTGCGCAACATCGACGTCGCGCCCACGGTGCTGGAACTGGCAGGAGTCACCAGCGGCCGCACGATGGATGGACGCTCCTTCCTGCCGCTGCTGCAGGGCAAGCGGGCGACCTGGAATACCGAGCTGCTGTACGAGTACTACTGGGAGGACGCCTTCCCCCAGACGCCGACGGTGCTGGCGCTGCGTGATGCCCGGTACAAGTACATCTACTACCACGGCGTGTGGGACGACCCCGAGTTGTTTGATCTCGAGGCCGACCCGGAAGAACGCCACAATCTGGTCCGGCAGCCGGAGCACGCGGAGCGGGTGAAGACGATGCGAACGCGTCTCTTCGACCAACTCCGCGCGACCGGCGGAATGCGGATTCCGCTGCGCAGCCCAACAGGCTGGCGCGCGGACGAACGAGGGGTCAGGGACTAGGGATCAGGGGTCACGACTTGTTGCAATCCCTGACCCCTGACCCCTGGCCCCTATTCAGCCGCCGCCCCGTACTCCGCTTCGAACCGCCGATTGATCTCCTCCGGCGAGACGTCTTCCACGTGCGTGGCTACGGTCCACAGGTGGCCGAAGGGATCCTTCAGGTTGCCTGACCGGTCTCCGTAGAACTGGTCCTCGACCGGCCGAATCTCGGTGGCGCCCGCCGCAATCGCCTGCTGGTACACCTTGTCCACGTCCTCGACGTAGATCATGAGCCCGACCGGCGAGCCGCCGATCGAGATCGGGTCCTGATAGACCGAGTTGGCCATCGGCTCGCTGATCATCAGCATGGAATTGCCGATCTTCAGTTCGGCGTGCGCCACCTTGCCCTCGTGATCCAGGCGGTAGGCCTCCGATGCGCCGAACGCCTTCTTGTAGAAATCGATGGCCCGGTCGGCGCCTTCGACAACGAGGTACGGAGTGACGCTGTTGTAGCCATCGGGGATTGCCTTGACTGCCATAGCTGCCTCCTTCGGGTGAAATACCGCTGTGCGGGAACCGATACTGTCAGGTACCCGGCTACGATACCGAAGAAAACCCGAACCCGCAAGAGGTGACCGGATCGTTATACGTTTGGCCATGCCCATCCGACTCCGCTCGGCGACTCCGGCAGACCGCGATGCCGTGGTGACGCTGGCCCAGCGCCTGGCCGACTTCGATCTCCCAGCCGGCCGTGCCGCCCACGAGATAGCCAGGGCAGACCTGCACCATTTCGATCGACAACTGACCCAGCCAGCCGGTGATGTGCTCTTCCTCGTTGCCGAGGACGAGGGCGCCATCCTTGGCACCGTGTTCGCGAACACGGACACCGATTACTTCACCGGAGAGCCGCTGGCGTACATCGAGGTGCTGGCCGTGGCAGAGGCGGCGGCAGGCAGGGGTGTGGCTCGGCAGTTGATGGAGGCGACCGAGCGGTGGGCCGCGAAGCGCGGCTATGGCAGGGTGGAGCTGTCGGTCTTCGTCAACAACCGCCGCGCGCGCGGGTTCTACGAGCACCTGGGCTATCGGGAAGAGATCCTGCGGTGTGTGAAAGAAGTGGGAAGTGGGAAGTAGAAAGTGGGGAGTGGGAGGTAATGAATCTTCCACCCACTCCCCACTTCCCACTCCCCACTCACTTCTTTTTCAGTACCCACACCGCCAGCCCGAGGCCGACTGCGGCCAGGAGCAGCAACCAGGGCGGCAGTCCCCACCGGCCGGCAATGAACGAGAGCAGCACCAGCGAAAGCACCAGCGCGCCGCCCAGCATTCCCCATCGCCGCAGCTCGTCCGCAGTCACGTGGGCCATGGGGACCGAAGCCCGCGCCAGCTCCGTCTGCACCTTCGCGATCTGGTTCGAGAGTTCTTCGGCGGAGGCCACCCGATCGGCGGCGCTCTTGGCGAGCGCCTTGCTCACCAGCGGCTCCAGTGACGGAGGGAGGCCCGGCCGGGAAGCCGCGAGTGGCCGGTGCGGCTCGGTGACGCTGCGCGAGATGATTGCCTGGCCTGAACGGCCGGTGAAGGGCGGCCCGCCGGTCAGCATCTCATAGAGCACCGCGCCCACCGCGTACACGTCAGTGCGCTCGTCCACTTCGCGTGATCCGGTGGCCTGCTCGGGGCTCATGTAGTGGGGCGTGCCGATGGCGAGCCCCGCCGTGGTGATGGCGGTGGCGCCGCTCCGAAGTGCACGGGCAATCCCGAAGTCGGCCACCAGCGCGTGGCCTTCCGAGAGCATGATGTTGCCGGGCTTGATGTCGCGGTGGATGATCCCGCGCTTGTGGGCATGCGCCAGCGCGTCGGACACCTGCCGTGCGATGCGCAGTGCGTCGCCCACCGGCAGCGGGCCCTCCCGCGCGAGGCGCTGGGTCAGCGACTCACCCTCGACGAACGGCATCACGTAGTAGAGCACGCCGTCGTTGTCGCCCGAATCGTGCATCGACACTATGTGCGGATGATTTAGCTGGGCGGCGATCTCCACCTCGCGCAGGAACCGGTCGCCGCCCAGCGTGGCGGCCAGTTCCGGCCGCATCACCTTCACCGCGACCTTCCGGCGGTGCTTCAGGTCCTCGGCCCGGAATACCGTCGCCATCCCGCCCTCGCCCACCACCCGCTCGATCTGGTACTGTTCGGCCAGCACCCGCCGCACCCGGCCCACTTCCACCGCGCTCGTGGGCGTCAACCTGGGATCGACCCCCGGTTCGCTGGGCGTGGCGATCAGGCACCGATGACAGAACTGCGCGTCATCGGCGAGGGAGGTGTGACAGGACGGGCAATGCCGGGCGGCAGTCGCCATTTGCTCCAATTGCTCGCTGTTTGATGTATCTCGACAATATAGCCCAAACGCCGGCCGAATGGCCGGCCGAACGTGGGCCAGGCGCTCGTGTCGGGTGGTAGCACGAACCTGCGCATTCATGGGTGGACGAATGAACCTTCACGGAGAACCACCATGCTCACGCTCGCTTTCCATCTCCTGCTCGCTGCCGCGATCCAGGCGCCCGCCGACTCGGTGCCACTGTACCGGGATCTCGGCAGCCACCATCACGCCATCAGCACCGGCATTGCTCCCACCCAGGCGTACTTCGACCAGGGGGTGCGGCTCACCTATGGCTTCAACCACGCCGAGGCGATCCGGTCATTCCGCGAGGGAGCCCGCCGTGATCCTGGCTGCGCCATGTGCCTCTGGGGTGAGGCGCTCGCCTTCGGGCCCAACATCAATGGCGCGATGGATTCCGCCAGCGGCGCGGCAGCGTGGACTGCGATCCGGACAGCCGTTGAACTGGCACCGCAGGCCGGCGCGAAGGAGCAGGCCTACATCCAGGCGATGGCCCTGCGCTACGGACCGGATCCAATGGCGGAGCGGAGCCAGCGCGACACCGCGTACGCCGACGCGATGGTGGCCCTGGCGGCGCGCTTCCCGCAGGACGACGACGCGGCGGTGCTGGCCGCGGATGCGCTGATGAACCTGAGCCCGTGGGACTACTACCTCCCGTCGGGCGAGCCGAAGCCCAATGGCGCCTCGGCGCTGGCGCTGCTGGAGCAGGTGCTCGACCGCTCACCTGACCATCCGGGTGCGTGCCACTTCTTCATCCATGCTGTCGAGGCGGTCGCGCCCGAACGTGCCGTGCCCTGCGCCGAGCGCCTGCCCTCGTTGATGCCGGGCGCGGGGCATATCGTCCACATGCCGGCGCACATCTACATCCGGGTGGGCCGCTACGACGATGCCATCGAGAACAATCTCCACGCGGTGCACGCGGACGAAGCGCATCTCGCTGACATGGCGCCGGACGGCGCCTACCGCCTGGGGTACTATCCGCACAACTATCACTTCCTCTGGTTCGCGGCCACGATGGCGGGCCGGGAGGAAACCGCGATCACCGCAGCCAACAAGGTGGCCGCCAACACCAACCGGGACCTGCTCCTCACGTCCGGCATGGGCGCGCTGCAGCACTACCTCGCTACGCCGCTCTTCGCCCAGGTGCGGTTCCGACGCTGGACCGAAGTGCTGGAGACACCGGCCTTCGAGCCGGAGTTGGTCTACGCCAATGCCATCCGGCACTACGCCCGCGCGCTCGCCTTCTCGGCGCGAGAAGACCTGGATGCCGCCGAGCGTGAACTCGCGCTGCTCCGCCAGGCAACGACGTCCCCGGCGCTCGAGGGAATGACGATCTGGGGAATCAACAGCTGGAGCTCGGTGCTGGGCATCGCCGTGCAGGCGGCCGCCGGCGACATCGCGCTCAAGCGGGGAGAGACGGACACGGCTATTGCCATCTTCGAGCAGGGCGTGGCGCTGGAGGACGAGCTCACCTATGACGAACCGCCCACCTGGCACTTGTCAGTACGGCTCCAGCTGGGCGAGGCGTTGCGCAAGGCAGGACGGGAGGACGAAGCACGGCGGGTGTACGCGGAGGATCAGAAGCGGCATCCGAACAACGTGTGGTCGAAACCAAGTGAGAAGTGAGAAGTGAGAAGTGAGAAGTGAGAAGTGAGAAGGTCAGGCTCACTGCTCCCTGAAGTCCACAGCAGGCTTTGGAGCATTGTCCAGCACGGCCTCGATGCGCGCGAGCAGGTCGGGGCCGAGTTTCCTTGAGAGCTCCAGCGCCTTCATGTTCTCGATGATCTGCGCCGGCCGGGAGGCGCCGGTGATCACGGTGCTCACCCGCGGATTCCGCACCGCCCACGCGATCGCCAACTGGGCCACGCTCGCGCCGAGCTCCTCGGCGATGGGGATCAGCCGCTTCACCTTTTCGATCCGGTCGCGGCCCCTCGGCGTGTCCAGCTGCTTTTTGAGGTACTCGTAGCCCTCGGTGTCCAGCCGGGTGCCCCTGGGCACGCCGTCGAGATACTTGCCGGCCAGGTTGCCACTGGCCAGTGGACTGAAGGTCGTGAGCCCCAAGCCTATATCGTCGTAGAGCCGGGCGTATTCCTTCTCCACCCGGTCGCGGGTGAACATGTTGTACTGTGGCTGCTCCATCGTGGGCGGGACCAGGTGCTCCCGACGCGCGATGCCGTACGCATCACGGATCTGGTCGGCGCTCCATTCGCTGGTGCCCCAGTAGAACGCGAGGCCCCGGTCGATGAGATGACTCATCGCGCGGACGGTTTCCTCGATCGGTGTGTCGAGATCGGGACGGTGGCAGAAGATGAGGTCGACGTAGCTGGTCTGGAGCCGGTCCAGTGCGGCGAGGGTCCCCTCCACGATGTGCTTGTGCGAGAGGCCGCGGTCGTTGGGGCCATCGCCGCCCCAGAAGATCTTGGTGGAGAGCACCAGGTCCGAGCGCTTCCAGCCGAAGTGCTGGATCACCCGGCCCATCATCAACTCGGCCTCCCCGTCGGCGTAGGTCTCGGCGTTGTCGAAGAAGTTCACCCCCGCCTCGCGCGCGGTGCGCATGAGGTCGCGGGCGGTGTCGTCACCTACCTGCTCGCCGAAGGTCACCCAGGCGCCGAAGGACAGCGCCGAGACCTTGAGCCCGGATCCACCGACTCGTCTGTATTCCATAGGGTCAAAGATATCATCCGTCCACAGATGATCCACAGATGAAACTGATGACTACAAGGATGACGCTGACTGTGGACCGAACTAGAAACTCAGCGACAGCCCCACAACCGTGCCTTCGGCGCCCGGGTTGAGGTAAAGCCCGATGGCCGGTGCCTGTGGATCCACGCGCTCCCATCGCTCCGAGCGTGTGAGAGCGCCGGTTCCTGCTCCGAGGAGCGCGCCCGGCACGAAGCCCAGTGCGGCGCCGAGGAGGAAGTACTCGATCTCGAAGTTGTCCTCAGTCACGGCGTCCAGCACACCCGCAGTGGCTACTCCCGCGACGGCACCTATGCCTCCTCCGACAAGGAGCCCCCTGGTCGTGTTCGAACGGCGCCCGCGGCTCACTTCGGCCTCGGCGATGTCGACCTTGGCTACTGCGAACGCGCCGAGTTCATTCGACAGGTGCAGAGAGTCGGTGCCGGCCCGGCGCAGATTGGCATAGACCCACTCCTCCGAGTCGCCCTGCCGGAACCGGATCCGGACAGCGGAATCGGCAGGGGTGGCGCTGCGCTGGGCATGGAGCGATTGAGCCGGTGGCAGGACAGCGAGCACGAGCAGGAAGGCAAAGCGATGCATGGATCGCTCCGGATGGGGATGCCCAGTGTAGCCCCGAAACCGGAATCCGTCCACAGTCCGCAGATGGGTCCACAGACGGGTCCGCAGACGGGTCCGCAGATTGTCATCCGTGTCATCTGCGGATAAGTTGGGAGACCTTTCCGGAGCACGGCGCACTGTCTGACACGATCGACCGGGTCGATGCTGTCCTGGCCTCCCGTTACCGGCTGCAGCGGGAAATCGGCCGGGGCGGCATGGCCACGGTGTATCTCGCCGAGGACCAGAAGCATCGGCGTCCGGTGGCCGTGAAGATCCTGCATTCCCACCTCGCTGCGAACGTTGGATCCGAGCGCTTCCTGCGCGAGATCGAGATCGCGGCCCGGCTGAGCCATCCGCACATCCTGACCCTGATCGACTCGGGCGAGACCGAGGGGCATCTCTATTACGTGATGCCGTTCGTCGAGGGCCAATCCCTGCGGCAGCGGATGGCCCGGGAGAAGCAGCTCCCACTGGAAGACGTACTCACCATCGGCCGGCAGGTGGCCAGCGCGCTGGGGTACGCCCACAGCCGGGGCGTGGTGCACCGGGACATCAAGCCCGAGAACGTCATGCTGCATGAGGGTGGCGCCATCGTCACCGACTTCGGGATCGCCAAGGCGGTCAGCGAGGCCGGCAGCGAGTCGCTCACCCAGACCGGCACTGCCATCGGCACCCCGGCCTACATGAGCCCGGAGCAGGCGTCGGGCGAGGTCAACCTCGACGGCCGGAGCGACATTTACTCGCTCGGCTGCATGCTGTACGAGATGATCGCCGGCGAGCCGCCGTTCACCGGTCCCAATGCGCAGTCAATCATCATGAAGCGATTCGGCGGACCGCCGCCGTCGCTCCGCCAGGCGCGGCCGGGCGTACCCGAGGCCGCCGAGACCGCGGTGTTCCGCGCGCTGGCCCAGGACCCCGCCGACCGCTTCCCGACCGCGGCCGATCTGGGCCAGGCGCTTGAGCCCGGCCGCGCCAACACCCCGCCCGCCTTCTCGACCACGTCGATGCAGGTGTCGACCTCGGGCACCAAGTCCATTGCGGTGCTTCCGTTCGCTGACATGAGTCCGCAGCGGGACCAGGAGTACTTCACCGACGGCATCGCCGACGAGATCATCACCGCACTCAGCCGGATCGACGCGCTGCGGGTGGCGTCGCGCACTTCCGCCTTCGCCTTCAAGGGCAGGAACGAGGACATCGGCGAGATCGGCCGCAAGCTCAAGGTGGGCACCGTGCTCGAGGGCAGCGTTCGCAAGGCGGGCAATCGGCTGCGGGTCAGCGCCCAGCTGGTGGACGTGACCAATGGCTACCAGCTCTGGTCCGAGCGCTACGACCGGGAGCTGGAGGACGTGTTCGCCATCCAGGACGAGATCGCCGAGAGCATCGTGAAGGCGCTGCGAGTGGTGCTGAGCGACGGCGAGAAGAAGGCGGTCGGGCGTCCCCGTTCGGGCAACATCGAGGCGTACGAGTACTACCTGCGCGGCCGGCAGTTCTGGCACCAGACCCGCGAAAAGGGCGTCAAGTTTGCGCGGCGGATGTTTGATCGTGCGATCGAGATCGACCCCGGCTATGCGGCGGCCTACGCCGCGCTCGCCATGTGCAATGGCCTGCTCTACATGCTGTGGGATGCCACCGAGGCCAACATCGAGGGCGCCCAGGCCGCGAGCCTCAAGGCGCTCGAGTTGGGCCCCGACCTGGCCGAAGCGCACGTCGCCCGGGGGTTTGCCCTGACGCTCAAGAAGGACTACCCGGCGGCGGCGCAGGAGTTCGAGACCGCGATCCGGCTCGACCCGAAGAACTTCGAGGCGCTGCTCTTCTACGCCCGGGCCTGTTTCCAGCAGGGCAAGATGGAGGAGGCCGCCCGCCGTTTCGGCGAGGCTCACGCCGCCCGGCCGGAGGACTACCAGGCGCTGAGCCTGCAGGCGCTGTGCTTCCAGGCGCTGGACCGGCACGAGGAATCAGTGGAGGCGCGGCGCGAGAACTTCGCGGTGGTCGAGCGCCATCTCGATCTCAATCCTGATGATGCCCGCGCGGTGTACTTCGGCGCCAACGACCTGGCCGCGCTGGGCGACCGGACCCGGGCCATCGAATTCGCCAGGCGCGCGGTAGCGCTGGATCCGGACGACTCCGGCGTGCTGTACAATGTGGCGTGCGTGTACGCCAACCTGGGCGAGCTGGACCAGGCGCTGGATTGCCTGGAGCAGGCGGTGGCCAACGGCTTCGGGCATCGGGAATGGATCGAGCACGACTCGGACCTCGAGCCGCTGCACGCGTCGCCCAGGTACAAGGAACTCCTCAACCGCATGTGATCCGCAAGAGCAGCAACAACTGCAACAACTGCAACAACTGCAACCGCAGATTGCGCAGATTTGAACCGCTGATTGTCCCAGGAATCCCTGGCCGCGCCGCGGTGGGCACAGACCTCGCTGTTGTTTTTGTGGGCGGAGCGTCGGTCTCCGGCGCTTCTCCCACAAACACCAGCAGTACTGGCTGGAGCGATTCAGCCAGGACTGCCTCAGGCAATCAGCGGTTCAAATCTGCGCAATCTGCGGTTGCAGTTAGGTTTCCAGCATGCCGACTCCACCAAGCAGACGCGACCTGATCCGCCACGCCGCCGCTGCCGCTGCGGTGCTGGCGCTGCCCTTTCCCCTGTCCGCCTGCGCCCGGAAGGACGCCACCATCGAGTCGGCGGCGGACCAGCCGCCGCCAGCCCCGGCAACCGGCCCCGCCACGGACGACGAGCGGCTCGCGCTGTGGGTGGCGGCGCTCCGAACGCAAGGGCTTGCGACGCCGGACGCATCTCTCGGCAGGGCCGCCGCGAGAGTGGGCGAGCTCGCCGCCGGTACGCCGTATGTGGCAGGCGCGCTCGACGCGTACATCAAGGCCGGCGGTGATCCCACCGCCGAGCCGCTCGAGGTATCGCTCACCAGTTTCGACTGTGTGACGCTGGTAGAGAGCTGCCTGGCGCTGGCACGGGTGGCGGCAGCTGAGGGCGAGCCCACCTGGGAACGCTTCGGACAGGAGATTGAGCGGATGCGCTACCGGGGCGGCGTCCGCACCGGCTACGCCTCGCGGCTGCATTACTTCAGCGAGTGGATCAGCGACGGCGCGAAGCGGGGGCTGGTACGGGACCTGGGCGCGGAACTGGGGGGAGAGAAGGACAACCGCCTGTTGCGCTTCATGAGCGAGCACCGCAGTCGCTACCCGGCCTCGGCGACTGCGGCGGAGTGGCAAAAGGTCCGGGAGATGGAGCGGACCCTGGACGCTTCGCCCCGGCTGGTGGTTCCGACCGAGCGGATTCCCGAGATCCAGGGCCGGATCGAGACCGGCGATGTGCTGGCGTTCGCCACCAGCATTGTGGGGCTGGATGTGACCCATGCGGCGTTCGCATACCGCGGCGACGACGGCGTGCTGCGGGTGCTGCACGCGCCCCTCTCGGGCGGGGTGGTGGAGGTGACGGGCTCAGCGCTTCCCGAGTACGTCGCCGCGATCGGGCGCTCGACCGGGATCCTCGTCGCCCGGCCGCTCTGGGCATAATAGCAGGACCTGAAACCGCAAGAACTGCAACCGCAAGAATTGCAGGAACTGCAACCGCAGATTACGCAGATTTCAACAGCCGATTGTTCCCAGGTACCCACGGCGGCGCTGCAGCGGGCAGACCTCCTTGTTGTTGTTCTTGTGGGTGATGCACTGGCCTCCGGCGTTCCGCCCACAACAACAGGCAGTGCTTGCGGGAGCTAGAATGCCCGGCCTGCCCCGGGCAATCAGCTGTTAAAATCGGCGTAATCTGCGGTTGCAGTTGTTCCTGCGGTTGCAGTTCTCGCAATTCTTGCGGTTGTACTTCCTCAGCCGATGTCCACCGCGATGCTGCGCCACTGGCCTTGCCGGAAACGCAGCACGCTGAGCGCGCAGCGGGACGCGTGGCCCGCCAGGATCGCGTACCAGATGTCGATCGGGTCGAGGTGGCTGGTCTGCTGGATGTAGAAGCAGATGCCCAGCGGTATCAGCACCTGTGAGACGATCGAGATGTAGAGCGGGCTCCGGGTGTCGCCGGTGCCCTGCAGCCCGCCGGTGTAAGTCAGCGCCACCGCGATGAACATCCCCGACACGCTCAGCACCCGCAGCAGCTCCACCCCGATCTCGACCACCGCCGGCTCGGTCATGCCGAAGATCGCCAGCAGCTGGCGCGGCACCAGGAAGAACAGCAGGCCGATCGCCGCCGCGACGGCCATGCCGAAGCGGGAGGCGAGGTGCACGGCATCGGCAGCGCGATCCGGCTGGCCGGCGCCGAGGTTCTGTCCCGCCACCGCGGCCGCCGCGCCCATCAATCCGACCGAGGTCCACGTGATCAGCGAGAAGAGCTGAGTGTAGGAGACGCTGAAGGCGGCCTGGGCCGCCGCGCTCTGAGCCACCGAACCGATGAACGCGAGCATGAACACTCCGCCGACATTCATCGCGATGCCCTGGATCCCGGTGGGCAGCCCAAACCGGAACAGCGAGCGGATGATCCCCCAGTCGGGCCCCCATCCCCTGCCCCGCGGGAACGACACGACCCATCCGCCGGTCCACAGCTTCCAGAGCGCGTAGAAGCCCAGCAGCCCCGATGCGAGCGAGGTGCCCATCGCCGAACCGGCGGTGCCGAACGCCGGAATTGGACCGAGCCCCGGAATGAGAATGAGGTTGAACACCAGGTTCATCACGGTGAGCGCGATGCCGAGCACCATGGGGGTGCGGGCGTCGCCGGCCGAGCGGAGCGCGCCGCTCAGCATGAAGAACATCAGCATGCCACCGCTGAACACGAACATGATGCGGATGAACGGCAGCGCCTCGGCTTTCACCATCGGCGCGGCGTTGACCAGGTCCAGCAGCCAGGGCGCGGCAAAGTAGCCCACCGGCGCCATGAGCCCCACTGACATGAAGACCGCGGTGAGGAACGCCTGGTACACCACCCGGTCCACCTTCTCGGTCTCGCCCGCGCCGGCGAATCGCGCCACCAGCACGCTCATGCCGGTGAAGAGCGAGGTAATGAAGATGATCACCACCAGCCACACCTGCATGCTCACGCCGATGGCGGCGTTGCCGCGGAAGCCCACCAGGTGGCCCACCAGCACGTGGTCCACGATCCCCTGCAGCCCTCCGATGACGTTGGTGAGCATCGTGGGCCAGGCAATCTTCCAGACGGCCGGCAGCAGGGGACCCTCGACGATCGACCGGTCGTAGCGGCGCGGCGCGGGACCGACGGGCGCGACGGCGGCCACCGGCGCCGCAGGAGTATCAGTGCTCAACCGTGCACTCTTTCGCTCGCTTCAGGAGGAACACGCGCTCCCGCTCGTTCCGGGTCAGCGAGGCAGCCCGCTCGAACTCGGCCCTCGCCTCGTCCGAACGGCCCAGCTTGAGGAGGAGGTCGCCCTTCACGCTGGGCAGCAGGTGGTAGGCCTTGAGCGCCGATTCGGCGCCCAGCGACTCGACCAGCTCGAGGCCTTCCTGCGGACCGAACGCCATCGCTACCGCCACTGCACGGTTGAGTTCGACCACCGGAGAAGGGACCACATTCGAAAGCACATCGTACAGCGACGCAATCCGGCGCCAGTCGGTTTCATCGGCGGTCCGGGCGCGGGCATGGCAGGCAGCGATGGCCGCTTGCAGCGCGTACGGGCCGCTGGCCCCACCCAGCCGCTGGGCCCGCTCCAGTGCCGCCAGCCCCCGGCGAATCAGCAGCTGATCCCACAGGGCCCGGTTCTGGTCCAGCAGGAGGATCAGGTCGCCGGATGCGGACACCCGCGCACGGGAACGCGAGGCCTGGAGTTCCAGCAGCGCCAGCAGCCCGTGCACTTCCGGCTCATTTGGCGCCAGGCCGGAGAGGATCCGGGCCAGTCGCATCGCCTCGTCGCAAAGCGCCGGGCGAAGCAGGTCCTCGCCCGCCGTGGCCGAATAGCCCTCGTTGAAGACCAGGTAGAGCACTTCCAGTACCGACGACAGGCGCTCGGCGCGATCAGCGAGCTGAGGCATCTCGAAGGGAACGCGTGCGTCGGACAAGGTACGCTTGGCCCGGGTGATCCGCTGGGCCATGGTGGGAACCGGAACCAGGAAGGCCCGGGCGATCTCGTCGGTGGTGAGCCCTCCCACCAGCCGGAGGGTCAGCGCCAGCCGGCCTTCGGGCGCGAGCACCGGATGACATGCGGTGAAAATGAGCCGCAGCAGGTCGTCACCCACATCATCATCCATGGCCGCCTCGAGATCCGGCTGGGCCAGTTCGTGCCGCACCTCGAGTTCATGCCCCAGTTCGGCATGCTTGGTCTCGAGTCGCCGGTTCCGGCGCAGGTGATCGATGGCGCGATGCTTGGCGGTGGCCATGAGCCAGGCGCCGGGATTGTCAGGGACACCTGAGTCGGGCCACTTCTCCAGAGCGATGACCAGGGCGTCCTGGGCAAGGTCTTCCGCCACGCCGACATCGCGCACCAGACGCGCGAGGCCGGCGATCAGCCTGGCCGACTCCATGCGCCAGACCGCGTCTATTGCCCGGTGGGTGTCGGTTTCCGTCACGGCAACCAATCACGCCTGCTACACCCACCGGAGCAAGTGCCCCGGCTGACGCCCTACCGGCCCTGCATCTCCGGCAGCCCGGAGGTGACGGCCTGCACCTCGGGCGGGAAGTCCTCCACCTCCTGCACCTGGCGGACCTCGACGATTTCGTTCTCGCCGGCGGGGCAGCGCATCGCCCACTGCACCGCCTCTTCCTTCGACTTGACGTCGATCACCCAATAGCCGCCCAGAACTTCCTTTGCCTCGGCGAAGGGACCATCGGTCACCCGGGGCTTTCCGCCCTCGAACGTCACCCTGGCGCCCATCGACGGGGGATGGAGCCCGTCGAGCGCCAGCAGCACTCCCGCCCGCTGGAGCGACTCGTTGTACTTCATCATCCTGGCCACGGCCTCGACATCATCCGGCACCGTTCCCGGCGCAGCCGACTCGTAGCCCTTGGGAATCATCAGCAGCATGAAACGCATGGTGGACTTCCTTCCCGGGTTCAGTTGCCCTGCGAGAGCACGCCCTCGGCCGCTTCGCCCATCGAGATCCCGCCGTCCAGGCATGTCTCCGCGCCGGCGTCCTGCATCAGCCGGACCTCGCACTGACCCGAGCCCATGACCGCCAGGAAGCGCTTGGTCAGCTCGATCACGTGCTCCTTCGACTTCGCCTCGAGGATGGCGTATCCACCGATGATCTCCTTGGTCTCGGCAAAGGGACCGTCGGTCACCACGAAGTCACCGGCGTCATCCACCTGGACCTTGAGCCCCTTGCGGCTCGACTGCAGTCCGTCGGTCGCAATCAGGATTCCGGCGGCGGTCATCTCCTCGATGAGCGCGCCCATCCCCGCGAAATCCACGTTGGGCGGTGGTGCATCATGGTCGAAGCCTGGCTTGTAGAAGGACAGATATCGCATCGGTGCGCTTCCTCAATTGGTTGGTCATTGAAGTCGGATTGATCAGCGCCGGGCGTTGGCTTCAGCCTGGACCCGGTGGCGATCCTCCTGCGCCTGCAACTCGGGCGTGAACTCGGCGCCGAAATCCTCGGCCTCGGCAATCTGGCGGATCTCCAATTCCTCGCCGTTCCGGAAGGGCGCGCCCTTCATCCACTCGATGGCGTCCGCCTTCGACGCGGCCTTGATGATCCAGAAGCCGGCCACCAGTTCCTTGCTTTCGGCAAACGGCCCGTCGGTCACCGTCCGCTTGTCGCCCGTGAACTTCACGCGAGAACCCTTGGAGCTCGCCAGCAATCCCTCGCCCGCCAGCATCACACCCGCCTCGATCAGCTTCTCGTTGAATGCGCCCATCCCCGCAAGGTCCTCCTGGCTGGGCATCACGCCCGCCTCGGAGTCCTTGTTGGCTTTCACTATGACCATGAACCGCATGGGATCCTCCTTATGGTTGTTTGCAGGGCCGCTACTTCGGTCTCTGCAAGTACGTCGAATGAACGGTAGCCAATTCGACAAGCGACTTGCGTTGCAACCTGCAACTCAGGCAAAACTGCAACCGCAGATGACGCTGATTTGAACTGCTGATTGCCCGAGGCAGTCCGGACTGGGTCGCTCAAGCAGGCACTTCTTGTTGTTGTGGGAGGTACGCCGGAGGCCGGTGGATCGCCCACAAACGCAGCAACATCGAGCTATGCCGGTCGCAACGTCAGCTGACACACCCGCGGATAATCAGCGGTTCAAAATCGGCGAAATCTGCGGTTGCAGTTGCAGTTCTGCGGTTGCAGTTTGTCGAATTCGGCAATCCCCGTTCGTCGTGTCCATGAAGCGGTACACCAAACCCTCAGCCCGGACACGACAATGCGTTCCATCCTGGAGAACCGCCCAACTCGCCGTATGCTCGCCGCCCTGACCCTGAGCGCGCTGCTCCTGCCCGCGGTGTCACAGGCCCAGTCCGAGGCCGGTCCCTGGGGTAGCGGGGCTGGCAAGAGCAAGCCCAACGGCCATTACGCCGACGTCAACGGCGTGCACCTCTACTATGAGATCCATGGCACCGGCAAGCCGCTGGTCCTGCTCCACGGTGGCCTGGGTGCCATCGAGATGTTCGGCCCCAACCTTCCCCTGCTGGCCGAGGGACGTCAGGTGATCGCGGTGGACCTGTACGGCCACGGCCGGACTGCCCTGGTCGGCGACCGTCCGCTGGACCCCGCGTTGATGGCCGACGACATCGCCGCGCTGATCGCCCACCTCGAGCTCGGCAAGGCCGATGTCATGGGCTACTCGCTCGGCGCCGGCGTCGCGCTGCAGACCGCGATCCGGCACCCCGAGGTTGTCGACCGGCTGGTGGCCGCGTCGGCAATCTTCAAGCGCAGCGGCTTCTACCCGGAAATCCTCGAGGCCCAGAAGGGTGTCACCGCCGAAGCGGCAGAGGCGATGAAGCAGACACCGATGTACCAGGTGTACAGCGCGCTGGCGCCCCGCCCCGAGGACTGGCCAGTGCTGCTGGAGCGCATCGGCGCATTCATGCTGAAGGACTACGACTACTCGGCCGAAATCGCCGGCATCAAGGCGCCGACGCTGGTGGCCGCGGGTGATGCCGACATCGCCCCACCGTCCCACGCGGTCGAGCTGTTCGGGCTGCTGGGAGGCGGGAAGCGGGATGGCGGCTGGGATGGATCAGGCCAGATCGCGTCGCAGCTGGCCATCGTGCCGGGCGTGACGCACTACACGATGTTCAGCGATCCGCGGCTGGCAGAGGTGGCGATCCGGTTTCTGGACCACAGATGAAACAGATGGAACTGCTGATGACGCTGATAGCCCGACTCGCCACCAAATGCCGTTGAACCCCAGCCGGCCCCGGTGGCATGTCCGAAGGGAAGCAGCAGCGTCGGAGGTTCGCCGGAGCCATCAGCGTCATCGCAGTTCATTCAGAGTCATCGGTGGATCGCGCCGAGAGCACCAGGGCGATGCCGCCCAGCACGGCGACACCGGAGAGCAGCAGGCGAGTGCTCAGCGACTCGCCCAGGAACACCACGGCACCCAGCGCCGCGACCACCGGCACGCTCAGCTGCACCATGCCGGCCTGGGTCACCGCCAGGTGCCGGAGCGCCCGGTACCAGATGGCGTAGCCCAG
>DASTUF010000049.1:0-3726 GCA_035759745.1 Gemmatimonadales bacterium | reverse complement strand
CCCGCCGCCACCGCTGCCTGGTGCCCGAAGTTCCGCGAGAGGTGCACTCCCCGCCACCGGCTTCCCGCCGTGCAGATCCGGGCCAGCGCCTCTGCCGTGCCGTCCCCGCTCCCGTCGTTGACCAGGATGACCTCATGGCTCGGCTCGATCCGCTCGAGCACCTCGCCCAGCCGACGCCGCAACTCGGGGAGGGTGGCCTCCTCGTTGTAGACGGGGATTACTACGGACAGAGTCGGGGGCATTCCACGCAAGGGATCAGGGGTCAGGGATCAGGGATCAGGCTTCGAATATCAAACTTCACGCCGCACGCGGAGTGACGAACTCTCAACGCTCAACTCTCAACTCTCACCTTCCCTGACCCCCGACCCCTGACCCCTGACCCCTGCCATTCCGTTGCATCCTGCGCCACCTCACGGGCTTATGCCATTGCCCGATTGCGCATCAGCGTCCCGATCGCTAGCGTATATGCATCCGATGTGGAACAACCGCAACAGTTTCGCTGCGCTGGCCCTCCCTAGAGAGGGAGTCCGGTCTCTCCCCTGAAGCTCCGGACGATGGCAAATTATTGCAGCTACGGGGTTTGTGACGAATGACCCGACTGTAGCTGTCCGACCCGGCTAGGGCACGGAGGTTGCCCCTGACTGCCGGACCCGGGCGCGCACCTCAGGGGACTGCGCCCGATCCTCTTGTTTCTCGCGTACTCTACCGCCAGGCCTCATATGGCCTGCGCGGCTCATGGATAAGCAGGACCGGTCACTGCCCCAGACGGCAGGGGCGGGAAGTAGTGCAGTCGGGAGGTGGAAGGGTATGCGGAGCAGTCTCACACCCAACAAGGGGAGTCGTATGCGGGCGGTTCTCGGCAAGTTCATGAAGGACGAAGAGGGCCAGGGCCTCGTGGAGTACGCGCTGATCATCGCGCTCGTGGCCATCGGCCTGATGGCGATTCTGGTGCTCTTCCGGAATTCCATCGGCAACGTGTTCAACGAGAGCAAGAACCGGCTCAACAACGCGCCCCAGGGCAGCTACTAGTCCAGGCGCAACGGTCGCGCGGCCGCCACGGCGAGTCTCTCGCCGCTGGCGGTTCCGCGTCCGTGCTGTTTTGGGGTGAACGCAGGCGACCCTGACACCGACGCGGAGAGCCGAATGCGGGCCGAGCTGGAGAGGTTCGTGCAGGACGAGCAGGGCCAGGGCCTGGTGGAGTACGCCCTCATCATCGCCCTGGTGGCGATCGGGCTGATGGCGATCCTGGTGCTGTTCCGGAATTCGATCGGCAATGTGTTCAACGAGAGCAAGAACCGGCTCAATAACGCGCCGGGGAACAGTTACTGAACATGCACTTCGTCACCACCGTGGTGTTCGTGGTGGTGATGCTGGCAGCGGGAGTGATGGACCTGCGCACCCGCCGCATTCCCAACTGGCTCACCTTCGGTGGCCTGGGCGCGGCGCTGCTATTGAGGGGGCTGGCAGGGACCAGCCCGTTGCTCGATGGCCTGGCGGGCGCCGGTCTCGGCTTTCTGACAGGTCTGTTGCTGTTTGCGCTCCGGGCGCTGGGTGGGGGTGACGGCAAGTTGCTCATCACCACGGGGGCCTTTTTCGGGCCCAAGCCCTTTGTCGGAGCGCTGTTGGCCATCGGGATCCTGGGTGGGTTGCTGGGCATCGCCGAGGCAGTCAGGCGGGGCGTGATTCTTCCCTCGCTCTACAATGCGGGCGCCATGATCAAGCGGGGCGTCACGCTGGGCCGGGCTGGAGGCGAGGCACGCACACTCGAATCGCCGGGGGCGGTCAAGGTGCCCTACGGCGTGGCAATTGCCGCCGGAGCGATTCTCTGGTGGTTCTGGGGGGTTGCAGTCATATGAGGAAATGTCAACGAATTCTGAGGGGGTTCTCGCGCAGCGAGAACGGCCAGGCACTGGTCGAGTTCGCGCTGCTGACCCCGTTTTTGCTGGTATTCCTGGTCGGCATCCTCGAGTTCGGCCGGGCCTGGAACGCCCATATTGTGGTGACCCAGGCGGCCCGCGAGGGCGCGCGCAAGGCGGCCATCTACGACGAGGCCGGTGTCATCACGGCCGACTCCGTCCGGCATGCCGTGATGCAGGCGATTCGGGGGACCAACCTGAATGGCGACAGCACCCAGATCACGCTGGAGAACTGGGACGGTCCCAGCGGCGACAGCCTGGTAGTCACCGTGGCACAGCCCTACGCCTTCCTGTTCTTTGGGGAGCTGAAGAAGTGGACCACCGGCGAGAGCAGAATCCTGCTCAAGTCCCGTTTCGTCATGCGCAACGAATAACGAGGTCCGACGCAGACCATGGCCCGCAAGAACCGCGCACTCATCCTGCTGATCTTCGCCCTGGCATCGGGTGCGCTGGCCGCGTTCCTCGCGCTGCGCTACCTCCGGAACCAGACCGCGCCCATCAGCGCCGAGGCCCCCGCCACTGAACGGCTGGTGGTGGCGGCACGGGCGCTGCCGGTGGGCTCGGTAATCGGAGAGCAGGACGTCAAGACCATCAGCTGGTCGGGCGGGCCGCTGCCCCCGGGATTCCTGGGGAACCCGGAGCAGGTGGTGGGCCGCGGGCTGATCGCGTCGGTGGAGCCCAACGAGCCGATCATGGCGGGCAAGCTCGCCGCTGAGGGGCTGGGCGGCGGGCTGCCGGTGCTGATCGATGAAGGCATGCGCGCCATTTCCATCGGCGTGGACCAGGTCGTAGGCGTGGCCGGCTTCGTGCTGCCGTCGTCGCGGGTGGATGTGCTGCTCACCATGGCGACCCCAAGCGGGCCCACCGAGCAGGCCACCAAGATCATCATGCAGAACGTCAAGACCCTCGCTGCCGGCCAGACCATCCAGCAGGATCAGGAGGGCAAGCCGCTGGCGGTGCCGGTCATCACCCTGCTGGTGACTCCGGAGCAGGCCGAGACCCTGATCCTGGCCACCTCGCAGGGGCGGATCCAGCTGGCGCTGCGGAACCGGCTCGATACCGCGACCGTGGAGACCCGTGGCACCCGCCAGAGCGCGCTGAGGGCGGGGCTGGGCGGCGCCCGGCCCTCGGGGCCGAGGCGCTCGGCGCCGGTGCGTACCGGGCCGCCGGTGCCGGCGGCCACGACAGTGGAAGTCTATCGCGGTGGAGTGCGGTCGCTGGAGCGGTTCTGATCGGGCTGGAAATCTGCGTCCTTCAACCGGGTGAGTCTCCGTGAAGCTTCGTCACGCCCTGCTGGTCCTTGCGCTTGCCGCTCCCTCCGCCCTCGAGGCGCAGCGGATCGTGTCCCAGCCCCAGCAGATCATCTCGGTATCGAAGGGCGCCTCGGCGCTGCTGGTAAACCCGGTGGCTATCGTCCGGGTCACCATCGGTGACCCGGCCATCGCCAACGCCAGCGTGGTGTCGCCCACCGAGGTGCTGATCAATGGCGCATCGCTCGGCTCCACCACGCTCCTGGTGTGGGACAACGCCGGGACGCCCCGGGTCTATTCCGTGGAAGTCACCGCCGACGCACCGGCGCTCCAGCGCTATATCAAGGCCCTGCTGCCCGAGGAAGAGATCCTGGTCACCTCCAGCGGCAACACCGTGACCCTGTCGGGCACGGTCAAGAGCCAGATCAGCGCCTTCCGCGCGGTTCAGCTGGCCAACACCACCGGCGCCACCGTGATCGACAACCTGTTCACCCCGCCGGCCCAGCAGGTCCTGCTCAAGGTCCGGTTTGCCGAGGTGAGCAAGTCGTTCACCCGCGATT
>DASTUF010000048.1:0-18305 GCA_035759745.1 Gemmatimonadales bacterium | reverse complement strand
CAGCATCCAGATCGCCACGGCGTTGGTGATGCCGCCGGACACGGCGCCCACGCCAATGGTGACCAGGCCCTGAAGCAGGGTGTCGGAGATCATGCGGAAAGATATCTACGGCACAACTGCAACCGCAGATTTCACAGATTTTGCCGCAGATTGTTCATCGCGCGCCAGAGTTCCCCATGGCACCCACAACAAGTCGTCCATGTCTTTGTGGGTGCACGGGACTCGTCGGTGCATCGAGCAATCTGCGCTGAAATCTGCGACATCTGCGGTTGCAGTTTCTATTCCAGTCCCTTCCGGAACTTCAACGTCGCAATGGCCAGCAGCCCCACCGCAAACACCACCAGGATCACGCTCTCGTCCCACAGCACCGTCAGCCCCACGCCCCGGAGCAGGATCCCTCGCAGCACCTCCAGGAAGTAGGTCAGCGGCAGCAGCCCCGCCAGCACCTGGACCGGGACCGGCATCGCCTCCCGTGGGAACATGAATCCCGACAGCAGGATGTTGGGCAGCAGATAGAAGAAGCCGAGCTGGATCGCCTGGGCCTGGGTCTTCACCAGCGTGGAGATCAGCAGCCCCACACCCAGGCTCGCCACGATGAACGGCAGCGACACCAGCAGCAGCAGCGTGACGCTCCCGGCAAACGGCACGTTGAACAGCAGTTTGCCCAGCAGCAGCACCACCACGATCTGCACGTATCCCACCAGCAGGAAGGGCAGGGTCTTGCCCAGCATCAGCTCGGTCTTGCCGATCGGCGTCACCACCAGCTGCTCCAGCGTGCCGCGCTCGCGCTCGCGCACCACCGCCATGCTCGCGATCAGCACCATGGTGAGCGACAGCAGCACACCCACGATGCCGGGCACGATGTACACCGCGCTCCGCACCCCCGGGTTGTACCATGGTCGCACCCGCACCTCGATCGGAGGTCGCGCGCCTGACCTCCCCGCGAGCAGCGCCTGGCTCCGCGCCAGTCCCGCCTGCGCTGCCGCCGCCATCGCGCCGTTCGCCGAGAGCGGGTCGGAGGCATCCACGATGAGTTGCGCAACAGCGCCGTGCCCCCGCGCCAGGTCCCGCTCCCAGCCCGCCGGGATCACCAGCGCCGCCTTTGCCTCACCCGACTCGATCGTCGACCGCAGCGCCGCGTCGTCCGCCACGGTGCCGGCGAAGTCGAAGTTGCCGGTGTTGATCATGGTGTGCACCAGCGCTCGGCTTTCCGCCGAGCGCGCGTGGTCCAGCACCACCAGCGGCTGGTGCCGCACCTCCATCTGGATCGCGTAGCCGAACAGCGCCAGCTGCAGCGCCGGAATGCCCACCATCATCGCGAACGTGAACCGGTCCCGCCTGAGCTGGATGAATTCCTTCTTGAGCATGGGCCACAGCGTCCTCATGCCGCGACTCCTTCATCCTGGCGCTGCAGCTCGATGAATACATCCTCGATGCTTGGAAGCCCGAACGACGCACGGATCTCGGCCGGGGTTCCCAGCGCGATCAGCCGCCCGCGCGAGAGCAGCGCCAGCCGGTCGCACCGCTCGGCCTCGTCCATGTAGTGCGTCGTCACCAGTACCGCGAGCCCTTCCGCGGCGCGCGCGTGGATCCGGTCCCAGAAGCTGCGCCGGGCGGCGGGGTCCACGCCTGCTGTCGGTTCGTCGAGGAACACCAGGGCAGGGCGGTGCGCGGTGGCGCACGCCAGCGCCAGCCGCTGCTTCCATCCGCCCGAGAGGGTGCCGGCCAGCTGGTCGGCGCGCCCTTCGAGCCCATGCTCGCGCAGCACGTCCAGCAACCGTGCCTTGCCGTCGGCGCCCGTGAGCCCGTACAACCCGCCGTAGAACACCAGGTTCTCCCGCACCGTCAGGTCCTCGTACAACCCAAACCGCTGCGACATGTACCCGATCCGCCGCCGCACCTCTTCCGGCGCGCGCACCACGTCGATGCCCGCCACCTCCGCGCCCCCCGACGTCGGCGCCATCAGCCCCGTCAGCATCCGGATCGTGGTGGTCTTGCCCGAGCCGTTGGGCCCCAGCAAACCGAAGATCTCTCCCCGCGCCACCGTCAGGTCGAGACCTTCCACCGCGACAATGTCACCGAACACCTTGCGTAGCAGGTGCGTGGCGATCGCCGGTCCCTGCTGATCGGCTGAGGTGCTCATTCCGAAGCCGCCGACTCCCGCCGGACGACTACCCACACGCCCGCCGGCAGCGCCGAATCCAGTGCGATCCGCACCCCGAACATCAGGTCCGAGCGCTCGTCGGCGGTGAGCGCCACCCTCGGCGTGAACTGCGCCTCTGCGTCGATCGCCTGCACCGAGCCGCCCACGCTTTCGTTCCATCCCTCGGGCGTTACCCGCAGCCGCTCGCCCACCCGCACCGCTGCGAGCTGATCCTGGCTCACGAACGCCCGCACCCACGGGTGCGCCGCGTCGCCCACCCGCAATACGCTGCCGCCCGCCGGCATCACTTCGCCCGGCTCTGCGTGGCGCGACAGCACCACGCCGTCCACCGGCGCAGTGAGCACCAGATCTCCGAGACGCTGCTGCGTCCCTGCGCGTGCCGCCTCCGCCGCGCGCAGTTCGGCCTCGGCCGCGCGCACCTGCTGGTCCCGCGCCCCTGATTGCAGCAGTCGCAGTGATGCCTGTGCCGCATCCCGGCGTTCACCTGCGACCCGCGCCGCCGCGGTTGCGTCGTCGAGTTCTCGCCGGGCAATCACACCCTCGGAACTCAGCCGCTGTGCCCGCGCCAGGTCGCGTGACGTCCGCACCGCCTCCGCGTCCGCCGCCGACACCTCCGCCCGTGCCCGCGCTATCTCGGCCGACCGGGCGCCCGCCCGCAGGTCCGCCACCGCCGCCCGCGCCGCTTCCACCCGCGCCGCCTGCTGCGCCAGCTGCGGGCCGGCATCCGCGAGCGTCAGCACTGCAAGCGTATCTCCGGCCCGCACCGCATCGCCCTCGTCCACCCGCACCGACACCACCCGCGCCGCCGCCGCTGGCGCGACGTCGTACTCTCGCAGCTCCACTGTTCCCCGCGCGATGGCTCCGTCATCGGCCACACCGCACGCCAGCGCTGGCAGCAGGAGCAGCCCCAATGCCACACCCTTCATCGCGAACTCCGATCTATTGGTGTCGCCCTTACCCACGACTTTTCACGTCCCACTTCTCACTTCCCACTTCCCACTTCCCACTTTGAAGCGCCCCCAGCGCAAACTCCGCCGCGTGCCGCCCGAACGCCGCGCGTGTGTCGGGAAACGGGCCGTCTGGTTCCTCGTTCAGCAGCACCGCCACCAGTGGCGACGCCAGCGCGAACCAGGCGATCTGGCTGATGCAGGAGAGCGCAGCGAAGGTAGGCTCGAGGTCACTGCGGAACTGGCCCGACCGCTGCCCCTCCGCGATCCGGGTCGATAGCCCCGCGAAGACGCCTCGCAGCCGCTGCTCCACCAGCGGCACCGCGTGGCTCGCGCCGAAGTCGATGATCTCCCTGGCCAGCAGCCGGGCGGCATGGGGCCGCCGGAGCAGCATCTCGCCCTGGACCGCCAGCAGCGCCCGGATCCCCGTTGCCGGGTCCGCGTCGGCCTCGACCTCGGCCAGCCCCCGCTCGCCCAGCTGCTGGAACAGCCGAGCCAGCACCGACTCGTAGAGCCCCTTCTTGCTGCCGAAGTAGTAGTAGATCAACGCAGTCGACAGGCCCGACTCGGTGGCCAGCAACTGGATCGTGGCAGCCTTGAACCCCCGCTCGGCGAAGAGCCGCTCCGCGGCATCCAGGATGGCGTCGGGGCTGTCAGGGACGGTGGAGGGCGTGCTCATACTCCTAACTAAACGTTTAATCAGGGGAATGGCAAGAATCACCACCACCGAGCCTTGAAGCTCGTCCCTCGAAGCTACCCTCACCCCTAGCCCCTGACCCCTGAACCCTCTATTTTTGAAGGCTATGTTCGACGAGCTCTCCGGAAAGCTCAGCGCCACCCTCCAGCGCCTCACCGGGCGTGGCGTTCTCACGGAAGACGCAGTGCGCGAAGGACTTCGGGAGATCCGGCGGATCCTCCTCGAAGCCGACGTCAGCTTCGATCTCACCCGTGAATTTCTGGAGCGCGTACAGGCCAGGGCCATCGGCACCGGCGCCATCAAGGACGTCCGGCCCGGGCACCAGATAGTCAAGATCGTCTATGACGAGCTGGTCACCCTCCTGGGCGAGACCCAGGCGCCGCTGACGTTTGCCACGGTCCCGCCCACGGTCATCCTGATCGTCGGCTTGCAGGGATCGGGCAAGACCACGACGGCCGGCAAGCTGGCCCGTCGCTTGAAGGCCGAGCAGAAGGCGCCGTTCCTCGTCGCAGCCGACGTCTATCGTCCTGCCGCCGCGGAACAGCTCGCCACCCTGGCCACGCAGGTCGATGTCGGCTGCTACACCGAGCCGGGCCAGACCGATGTAGTGGCCCTAGTGAAGAAGGGCATCGTCGAGGCCGGCAAGGCACGCGCCCGCACCGTGCTGGTGGACACCGCCGGCCGGTTGCAGATCGACCAGGAGATGATGGACGAGCTGGTCCGGCTCAAGGCCGCGATCAAGCCGCAGGAGATTCTCCTGGTGGCCGACGGCATGACCGGCCAGGACGCCGTCCGCATCGCCCGCGGTTTCCACGACGCCCTCGGCATCACCGGCGTCGTGCTCACCAAGATGGACGGCGATGCCCGCGGTGGCGCAGCCCTGTCCATCTATGGGGTGACCAGGGCGCCGATCAAGTTCATCGGTGTCGGCGAGAAGCTCGATGCGCTCGAGCCGTTCCATCCCGACCGCCTGGCGGGACGGATCCTGCAGCAGGGCGACATTCTCTCGCTGGTCGAGAAGGCCCAGGCGACGGTTGACGAGAAGGCCGCCGAGAAGCTCGCGCGCAAGGCCGGCAGCAAGAAGGGCCTCGACCTCGAGGACTTCCTGACCGCCATGCGCCAGATGCAGAAGATGGGGCCGCTCAAGAACGTGCTGGGCATGCTGCCGGGCGTGAATCCCGCCATGCTCCAGGCGTCCAACGTGGACGACAACAAGCTGCGCCATGTCGAGGCCATCGTGCTCTCGATGACGCCGGGCGAGCGCAAGGATCCCGACAAGCTCAACGGCTCCCGTCGGCTTCGCATAGCCAGGGGGTCGGGACGCACCGTGCAGGAAGTGAATCAGTTGGTGGCGCAGTTCAAGCAGATGCAGAAGTTCATGAAGATCGCGGGGAAGCCGGGGGCCCTGGGCGGAGCGTTCGGGCGGGGCGGGTTTCCACGGTAGTTGAGAGTCGAGAGTGGGGAGTGGAGAGTCCAGTGACCAGAGAGAGGACGTACTGATGGCAACTCGTATTCGCCTTCGCCGGGTCGGCCGCAAGAAGCTGCCGATCTACCGCATCGTGGTCGCCGACAAGTCGGCGGCCCGCGACGGCGCGTTCATCGAGGTGCTCGGCACCTACGATCCGAAGGCGGAAGACGCGAAGCAGGTGACGGTGGACGCCGACAAGGCGCGCGCCTGGCTGGCCAAGGGCGCCACGCCGAGCGACACCGTGCAGTCGATCCTGAAGCGCGCCGGCGTCACCGCGTAGCATGAACGACGCCGGCCGCCACCTCGCGGTGGGCCGGCTCCGCAAGGCGCACGGCCTCAAGGGCGACGTCGCTGTCTTCCCGCTCACCGACCGGCCCGACGAGATCTTCGCCGCCGGCCGGGAGGTGTGGGTGCAGAATCTGGCCGGCGAGATCATCGCTGGTCCGCTGGTCATCGAGCGCTGCCGGGGCTACCATCGCGAGTGGCTGCTCAAGCTCGCGGGCGCGGACGAGCGCGCCGCCATCGAGGCCTGGCGCGGGATGTTCCTGGCGATGCCCCAGTCGGCCCTGACGCCGCCCGAGGGCGACGAGCTCTATATGCACGAGCTCACCGGCTTCGCGGTCCGGAACGCCGACGCCGAGCCGCTGGGGCTGGTGAGCGACGTGGTCGAGTTGCCGGGCGGGAACTTGTTGATCGAAGTGCAGGGCCCCAAGCGCGAGTTCCTCCTGCCGTACCGGAAGGAATTCGTGACCGAGGTGAATCGGGAAGGCAGGGTGCTGACCGTCGCACCTCCGGCCGGCCTGCTCGATGAGTGAGCCGCACGCCTCACGCCTCGCGCCTCACGCCTCGCTTCGGATCAGCATCATCACGTTGTTCCCCGAAGTGTTCGCCCCCTGGCTCGAGGCGAGCATTGTCGGCAAGGCGGTGGAGAAGGGGCTGGTGAGGTTCCGGTTGGTGCAGTTGCGGGACTTCACCCACGACCGTCACAACACGGTCGACGACTACCCCTACGGCGGCGGCGCCGGGATGGTGCTCAAGCCCGAGCCTTTCTTCGAGGCGGTCGAGTCGCTCGGGCCGCCCGATGGCCCGGTGGTGCTGTGCTCGGCGCGGGGACGGCGGTTTGCCCACCGCGATGCGGTGAAGTGGTCGATGGAGCGCGAGGTCACGCTGCTCTGCGGCCACTACAAGGATGTCGACCAGCGGGTGGCGGAGGGGCTTGCCACCGATGAGGTGTCGGTGGGAGACTTTGTCCTCACCGGTGGTGAGCCGGCGGCACTCTGCATCGTGGATGCGATGGTCCGCCTGCTGCCCGGTGCCCTGGGCGACCACGAGTCGGCTTCGGCGGATTCGTTTTACGATGGGCTCCTGAGCCCGCCCAGCTACACCCGCCCGCAGGAGTACCGCGGACGGTCGGTGCCCGAGGTGCTGCGATCGGGCAACCACGCACAGATCGAAGCATGGCGGCAGGCCGAGGCCGAGCGCCTCACCCGCGAACGGCGCCCCGATCTCTGGGACGCACACGACGCAGAAGCTTGACCAGTATTCACGCGGCGCCGAGAGGCGCGGAGGATTTGAAGATGGAGCGGTTGGCGGCGGTGGCTCGCGAGGGCCTGCGCAGTGACATCCCGGCCTTTGATCCGGGCGATACGGTCCGCGTGATGGTGCGGGTCAAGGAAGGCGAGAAGGAGCGGCTCCAGGCATTCGAGGGCGTCGTCATCGCCCGTCGCGGCGGCGGCATCAGCGAGAACTTCACCGTCCGCAAGGTCTCGGCCGGCGTCGGCGTCGAGCGGATCTTCCCGCTCCACAGCCCCATCATCGCCTCGGTCGATGTCGTTCGGCGTGGCCGGGTGCGCCGGGCCAAGCTCTACTACCTGCGCCAGCTGTCGGGCAAGGCGGCGCGGATCCGGGAACGTCGCGAGCGCTGACATGGCTCCTCGGCCCACGCTCGAGCGCGAACGCGCTGCGTGGGCCGATTCGTGCCTGCTCGTCGGTATGGATGAAGTCGGCCGCGGCCCGCTGGCAGGTCCAGTGGTGGCCGCGGCCGTCGTTTTTCCTCCAGGTACCAGGGCCGTCCGCGGCCTCCGCGACAGCAAGATCCTTCCGGCACCGAAGCGCGAGCAGCTCGCCATCGCCATCCGCAGCCGCGCGCTCCGCGTCACCCTCGGCGCCGCATCGGTGCGCGAGATCGATCGCTACAATATCCGCGTCGCGACCGCCATCGCCATGCGCCGCGCCCTCGAGCGTGCGCTGCCGGGTCTCTCGGCGTTCCGCGTCATCATCGACGGCCTGCCGCTTCGCGAAATCGGCCACGACCACGAGGCCCTGGTGGATGGCGACGTCCACTGCCACTCCATCGCCGCCGCGGGAATCGTCGCCAAGACCGTCCGCGACCGCCTGATGCAGCGCCTCGCCAGTCGCTATCCGGGTTACGGCTGGACCACCAATGTCGGCTACGGCACCCCCGAACACCACGACGGCCTCAGCCGCCTCGGCCCCTGCTGCCACCACCGCCAGACCTTCGCGCCGATCGCCCAGCTCGCCATCTGGTAGCGGTAGATTTCTTGGGTTTTCGTCTGATTGAGGGGATTCTGACTCGCAGATTTCGCCGATTTGGGAACTGCGATTTTGGGGAAGGCTACTGGGAGGGGTTCCCTCCGCGTGCCGAGCTGGCCCGGCGTTGTTGTCTTTGTGGGAGAACCGCCGGGTCTCGGAGCTCGGAGCTGGCCAAGGGCGCGGGACCACAGTTTCGCTCCCACAGAAACACAGACGCGGAAGATGCCGGAGGCGATGGGGACGGACCTGGCTCGATCTCTATCCCCAAAATCGCAGTTCCCAAATCGGCGAAATCTGCGAGTCAGAATCCGCACAATTGCAGTTGAAAGATCCGCAGTTGCAGTGGTTGCTCAGCCCGCGGCAAGCTCCGCCGCGATCGCCGTTACCTCCGAGAAGTCCTCCGACAGCACCACCACCCGCTGGAATCCGGTCAGCCGCACGATCGCCTCGGCGTTGTGCCCCGTAGTCGCGTCCGGCTCGGCCGGTCGCGTCATCACCACGTGCGTCATCGGAATCGCCGCCAGCTCCAGCGCGCCGATCGTCAGCAGCGCGTGGTTCATCGCATCGGCCTCGTCGGGAACCACCAGGATCGCCCGCGCCTCCAGTGCCTGCGCCACGTCCACCAGGCACCACTCCCACGTGATCGGCTCCAGCAGCCCCCGGGTGCCCTCCAGCAGCACCAGGTCGTGCTCCTCCGCCAGCTTCTCGATCGGGATCAGCAGCTCATCGAAGTCGATGGTCCTGCCGGACAGCTCCGCCGCCAGCGCCGGCGCCACCGGCGGCGCCAGCCGCACCAGCGCCGCGCTCGGCTCCTTCTGCCCGGTCGCCTTCGCCAGCGCGACGCCATCTTCCTCGTGCGACCGCGCGTCGGAGCAGCCGCTCTCCACCGGCTTCACCGCCACGACCGTCTGGCCCGCCGCCGCCAGCGCGCGCGCCAGCTCCACCGTGAACCGGGTCTTGCCCACCCGCGCACCGGTGCCGGTAATGAACAGGACGTTCGAATGATGCCCGTGTACCATGAAATCTAGACTCTCCACTCTTCCCACTTCCCACTCCCCACTCCCCACTCCCCACTTGTAGATGGGCCCTGTGGGACTCGAACCCACAACCTAGCGGTTAAAAGCCGCTTGCTCTACCGATTGAGCTAAAGGCCCGGCGCCGAAACGTGGCACGTCGCCCCGATCACGGCAACACCACCAGCGGGAGCTTCGCTCAGCGGGAGCTTCGCTCAGCGGGAGCTTCGCTCAGCGGAACACTCCTCCCGCTGGCGCAGCCCCGCTGACAGGGCCGAAGGTCGTGTCCCGCTGACGAGGCCTAAGGCCTCGTCCCGCTCGTAGGGCCAAAGGCCTCGTCCCGCTGTAGATTCCGCCATGCCAAACAAAACCCAAGCCACCCCACTTCCCACTTCCCACTCCCCACTTCCCACTTTGGCGGCCGCCCTGGCGCTCGCCCTGGTCTCGGCGCCCCTCGCCGCCCAGTCCATCGCCGACACCTACCGCCCCACCGCCCAGCGCATCATCGAGCAGGCCCAGTCCGACAGCTCGGCGTGGAATACCCTCGCCGAACTCACGGACAGGTTCGGCCATCGGCTGAGCGGATCCGAAAGTCTCGAACGCGCCATCGACTGGATCCTGGCCGAGATGAAGGAAGAGGGCTTCGACGCCGTCCGGGGCGAGCCGGTGATGGTGCCCCACTGGGTCCGGGGCAACGAATCGCTCGAACTGGTCGCGCCCCGTCCCGCCCATCTGCCCATGCTCGGTCTCGGCATGAGCGTCGGCACACCGCCCGGCGGGATCACCGGTGACGTGATAGTGGTATCGAGCTTCCAGGAGCTCGAAGCTCGAAGCTCGGAGCTGCAGGGCAAGATCGTCCTCTACGACGCGCCCTTCACCGGCTATGGCGAGACCGTCGCCTATCGTACCGAGGGCGCCAGCCGAGCCGCGAAGCACGGCGCCGTGGCGGCACTCGTCCGGTCGATTGCATCGGGCTCGATGAGGTCGCCCCACACCGGCACCATGACCTACGACTCCACCGTCGCCCGCATCCCCGCCGCGGCCATCACGGTGGAGGACGCGATGATGCTCCATCGCATGCAGGAGCGCGGCTCACCCATCCGCGTCACCCTCAAGATGGAAGCGAAGACCCTGCCCGATACCCGCTCCCGGAACGTGGTGGCCGAGATCCGCGGCTCCGAACGCCCCGACGAAGTCGTGGTGCTGGGTGGCCACATCGACTCGTGGGACGTGGGGCAGGGAGCCATGGATGACGGCGGCGGCTGCGTGGCGGCCTGGGAAGCACTGCGGCTGATTCGCGAACTGGGCCTCAGGCCCCGTCGCACCATTCGCGTCGTCTTCTGGACCAACGAGGAGAACGGTACCCGCGGCGGCACTGGCTACGTGGACGCCCATCGCGACCAGGTGGATCAGCACATCCTCGCGCTCGAATCCGATAACGGTGCCTTCCGTCCCCGCGGCTTCGGCTTCACCGGCAGCGACGCAGCACTCGCCATCATCACCGAGATTGGCTCGCTGCTCGAGCCCATCGGCGCCGACTCGGTGTCGAAGGGCGGTGGCGGTGCCGACATCGGCCCGTTGATGCGAGAGGGCGTACCCGGCATGAGCCCGCGAGTGGACGGCGAGCGCTATTTCTGGTACCATCACAGTCGCGCCGACACCATGGACAAGCTCGATCCCGCTCACATGCAGCAGCTTGCTGCGGCCATGGCGGTCATGGTGTACACCGTGGCGGATCTGCCGGAGCCGCTGCCGCGCTGAGCGGCCCTTTCGACAGCAAACGAGGAACGCGTGCCCATCGTCTGGCTCAACGGAGAGTGGCGCGACCGCTCCTCCGCGATGATATCGGTGTACGACCACGGGCTGCTCTATGGCGACGGGGTCTTCGAGGGCATGCGCGCCTATGAGGGCCGCATCTTCCGGATGGATGAGCACCTCGATCGGCTCTACGACTCGGCCCACGCCATCAAGCTTGAGATTCCGGTGCCGCGGAAGGAGTTCGGCGAGATCACGCTCGAAGGGATGCGCCGCTCGGGATTGAAGAGCGCCTATCTTCGTCATGTAGTGACCCGTGGCGTCGGCGATCTGGGCTTCGATCCCCGCAAGTGCGAGAAGCCCACCGTCATCATGATCGTGGACGACATCCGCCTCTGGCCTCGCGAGGTGTACGAGCGGGGCCTCCGGGTGGTGACCGCGGCCACGCCCATTCCTCATCGCGAGGCGCTGTCGCCCCGCACCAAGTCGCTCAACTACCTGTCGCACATCCTCGCCCGCATCGAGGGCACCGAGGCCGGCGCCGACGAAGTGCTCATGCTCGACAGCGCGGGATCGGTGGCCGAGGGATCGGGCCAGAATCTCTTCGTCGTCAAGAATGGCATGGTGCGGACCCCGCCGGCGTACGCCGGCATCCTCAAGGGTGTCACCCGCGACGCCGTGATCGAGCTGATAGAGGCGGAGGGACTGCCGTTCCGCGAGGAGCCGCTCAATCGCTACGACGTGTACACCGCGGATGAAGCTTTTCTCACCGGTACCGCCGCCGAGTTGATCGCCATGCGCGAGCTCGATGGTCGCGGCATTGGTGCCGGCGCCATGGGACCCATCACCCGGACGCTGCTGGAAAAATTCCAGCAGCTGGTGCGCGCCGGGGCATGACGCCCGCGGTCGTGGTGCTGGTGGACCTTGCCCGCGGCGGCTCGGCCTTGCCGAAGGTGGCGCAGGAAGTGGGCGACCTCCACGCCAATCGGCTCTACCGCCTCCTGCTGGGACGGGTCGAGCAGGCGGCGCGCGATGCCGGTACCAGGGCCAGCATCTGGTATCGCCCCGCCGATGCCGGCGCCGAGGTGGCCCAGTGGCTCGGCCCCGACGCTGACCTGCGGCCTCAGGCATCGGGGCCTCTCGGTGCGCGCATCGCGGCCGCGGCGGCGGGCACCAACCTCCCCCACGGCTGGCTCGTGTTCGTGCGGCCGGTGGTGAGTGTGGATACCGCACTGCTTCGTCGCGCGTCCAATCTCCTCATCGACGCGGCCATCGTGATCGGGCCCGCCGAGGACGGCGGCATCTACCTCGCCGGCGGCCGCGTGGCAGCGCCGGCAGCACTTGCGTCGCTCCACGACGCCGGCCCCGGTGCGCTCGACACCCTCCGCTCCGGGCTCACCCGCGCCGGCATCACCTGGGCCGAGCTCCCCGTCCAGCGCGTCATCGAAACCGCCGCCGACGCCCGCGCCGCCCGGCTTCTGGCGTAGTCGTTAACCACGAAGACGAAGGACGCGAAGAGGAAAAGCAACCACAGAGCCACAGAGGACACAGAGGGCTCGGCGCTGTAAAGTTTGTGGGCGTGCAGCTGTCGCCGTTGCCTCGGAGCGGCACCCACAACAACAAGCAGTTCTCTGTGAACCTCCGTGAGCTCTGTGTCTCTGTGGTTAATGCGTTCCCTTCGCGTCCTTCGTGTCTTCGCGGTGAAATACCCCACCTTGCCGAGTCAGCCAGGTGAACGCACATTGCGTCGATGGCTTGGCGCGTAATCCAGATCGACGACGAACGGTGGAACGTGACGCTGGCGGCGGAGCACCGCGACGGCACCACCGGGTGGTCGCTGGTCCTCGGATTTCGTGCCGCCGCCGGTGGTCAGCGCGCGTTCTGGGTACCCTGGCCGGTGGAGTCCACCAGCAAGGCTTCCGTCTACGCGCAGGCGGAGCGAATTCCCGACGACCAGCTCGCTCAGGTGCTGACCGAGCGGCTGGCGGCAACCGGATGACCCGATGACCCAGCACTACTCGATCCAGCAGCTCCGCCAGATGGCCGATACCCTCGCCCAGCTGCGCGGCAGCCAGGTTCGCGACGCCGCCATGCGGTCCGACCTGCGCCAGCTCAAGATCGAGCTCATGGATGGTTCCGTCGTGCTCGTCGCCATTCAGACCGACGACCTCGGCCAGACCCGCCTCGAAGTCGATGTAGTGAGCCAGGCCCGCAGCCGCGGCCCCCAGCTCGAAGTGCATTTCGACACGGCCTGATCCTTGCCCCCTCTCCGGGTCCCGGCACCCAGAGACCAACGCCAATGACTGCACCGTTCCCAGCGCAGGACCGCCTTCGCTTCTCCGAGTTCAACCTCGACCGGCTGGCCAATGGCCGATGCCGGGCCCGGGTCGTCCTGACCTGGCACGAGAACGATCGCTATACCGGAGAATGTGAGGGCCTCGCGTCCCAGTCGGGCGAGCTCCGCTGTGCGGCGCAGGCCACCGTGGATGCCCTCGCCAAGGCCGTCCAGGGCGCCATGGTGTTCGAACTCCTCGGAGTGAAGGCCGTGCGCGCCTTCGATGCTACCGTGGTCATCGTGTCGCTGACGGTCCCGGGGGAGGGCAGGGGACAGCGCCTGGTAGGTTCCTATCTCACCGATTCCGACTTCGCCCGCGGCGCCGCCCTCGCCGTACTGCACGCCACCAACCGGATCCTGGGTAACAAGTTCTTCATGCGTTGACGCTCGCCCTGTTCAGCGCAACCTCCTGCGCGGGCCGGGCATCTGAACCTTCGTCGGGCAGCCGGCCAGTGCTGCGATTTGCCCGATTCGGGGCCACCCCAGCCCCCGAACATCAGCCGAAACCGCGGTTACCCGCGCGAGTCCCCACGAAGCCGGGATCCCTCGCCGGGCATGGATCTCGCCCTCCGGATGCAGGCTTCCCTGGCGGCAGATCGCCGCCGTTCGATTCTGTCACTTCGCGGATGGTTGTCCGCTCGCAGCGAGGACTCGTGATGACCCGATCCGCCGCCGCCGTGCTGCTGCTTTTGCTGGCCGCCTGTGGTACCGCCACGACCGGCACCGATGTCACGCCGTCCCCGGAACCGGCCGCTGCGCCATCAGAGGCCACCGAAATACCGAGCCGCCGAGCCGACCCGTCGCCGAGCCGCCGAGCCGACGCCGAAGTCGACGCCTCCGTCCGTGCCGCGGCCGACTCCCTGGCCGACGCCGAGGCCCTGGAGCAGCTCGCCACCGTCGATGCCGGTGGGGACAGCAGCGCGGTGCCCGAGTCGTTCACGCTCGACATCTCCTCCTACAAGAATCACGACCGGGTCAAGTACTACCTCAGTTACTTCACCGGCCCTGGCCGGGAGCGGATGCGGATCTGGCTCGAGCGGCTCCCCCGCTACGAGGGAATGATTCGCGCCCGGATGGCCGAGCAGGGACTGCCGGGCGACCTGGTCTATCTGGCCCTCATCGAAAGCGGCTTCTCCAACCGCGCCGTCAGCCGCGCGAGCGCGGTTGGCATGTGGCAGTTCATGAGTGGTACCGGCAAGGCCTACGGCCTGCGGATTGACTCCTGGCTCGATGAGCGGCGCGACCCGGTCAAGGCCACCGCCGCCGCCGCACGCCACCTGAGCGACCTCCAGGAACGCTTCGGGTCGCTGTATCTCGCCGCGGCCGCATACAACGGCGGGGCGGGTCGGGTTGGGCGCGGTGTGCGCTCGCTGGGAGGTGGCGCTGAAGAGAATGGCGACGAGACGTTCTTCCGGCTCTACAACACCCGCTACATCTTCCGCGAGACCAAGGACTACGTCCCCAAGCTCATCGCCGCTGCGCTCATCGGCCGCAATCCCGCCGAGTACGGCTTCACTGACATCGTGGGCGAGCCGCCCTTCGAGGCCGACTCGCTGCAGGTGAAGGGCATGACCGGGCTCGACGTCATCGCCGAGCTCGCCGATACCTCGATGGCGGCCATCCGCGAGCTCAATCCCCAGGTCCTTCGGCTGGTCACACCGCCGCGCACCAAGTTCACCGTGCTGGTGCCCGAGGGCACCGGGGCCATCGCCCAGGAGCGGTTCGACTCGCTGCCTGAGGAGGCGTGGGTCAGCTTCAAGGAACACAAGGTGAAGTCGGGTGAGACGCCTGCCGGCATCGCCGAGGAGTACGGCACCACCGCCGCTGCCATTCGGGAGGCCAATCCCAACATCGGCAAGCGCGCCCTCCGCAGCGGCCAGCGCCTGGTGATTCCTTCGGGCACGCCGATGTCGGTAGTGGTTGCGCGCACCTTTGCCGAGCCGGCCGAACCCGAGTTCCGGGTCCACCGGGTCCGGAGCGGCGAGACCCTCTCGCACCTCGCGGTGCGCTATGACGTCTCGGTGGCGTCCATCAAGCGCTGGAACGGCCTCAAGAGCTCGCGCATCCGTATCGGCCAGCGGCTCCGCATCGGCTCCACCGGTGCCGAGCGCGCCCGGGCCGCGACCGCGTCGAGCGGCAGCACCGCCACCCGCCACGTGGTGCGTTCAGGTGAGACCCTCACCGGCGTCGCCCGCCGCTACGGTGTCTCCCTCAGCGCCCTCGCCCGCGCCAACGATCTGACGACCCGGTCGAAACTGCGGATCGGGCAGCGGCTGCGGATTCCGAGATGAAGTACCAAGTGAGAAGTGAGAAGTGAGAAGTTGGAGGTATGAAGAAACGGGACCCGTCTGGATCGCTCCAGCGGGTCCCGTTCGACTTCTCACTCGTCACTTCTCACTTCTCACTTCTCACTTCTCACTTCTCACTTCTCACTTCTCACTTCTCACTTAGTTTCTCAGCACCGCCGTCGCATACCCGTTCCCCGGATCCCCACCCGCTGCCAGGATCTCTTCCACCCGCGCCGGGCCCCGGTTGTAGGCCAGGAGCGCCAGGTGCATGTCTCCGTCGAACATTCCCAGCAAGTCATGCAGGTAGCGGAAGCCGATCCGCAGGTTGGTGTCGCGGTCGAACAGCTCGCCTCGGGTGATGTCCCGGTCGTAGAACCGCGCCGTCGGCAGCATCAGCTGGGTATAGCCCATCGCCGACGCGCTGCTCACCGCCGTCTGCTTGAACCTGCTCTCCACCTGCACCAGCCGGAACGCCAGCGAGGGATTGATGCCTTCCTCCTTGGCGATGTCGTGGATCGCCGTCGCCAGGTCGTGGTCGATCCGGTAGCGACGGGCCCAGCCGTCGATCACTTCCTGCCGCTCCAGCACCAGTCGCATGCCCGCCATCGCGTCTCGCGCGCGGTCCAGCTTGGTGTCGAAGTTGCCGGACAGGTGCGCCGCCAGCGCCTCGGACGACGCGCTGCGGGTCACCGCCATGTTCCGTGCGCGCGCCTCGGTCCAGCCCGCCACCGCCACCAGGAGGAATGCGGCCATCAACAGCAGTCCGCCACGCAGCAGCACCGTGTCCCACACGGTGCCGGCACGCTTTCTCGGGCCGTTGGTTGAGGTCATCAGGTCCTCCGGTATGCCGTTCAGCGGTCCTTGTGGTCCCGCTGCCAGTCGCCTGAGCGCCCGCCGGTTTTCTCCACCAGCCGGATCCCGCCGATCTCCACCGTCCGGTCGGCTGCCTTGACCATGTCGTACACAGTGAGGCAAGCCACCGATACCGCGACCAAAGATTCCATCTCCACCCCGGTCCGCGCCGTGACAACCGCCACACTGCGGATCCGGACTCCCGGGAGCTCGGGATCGGGTGTGACTGTGACCTGCGCCACATCCAGTCCCACCGGGTGACACAGCGGGATGAGCTCCGCCGTCCGCTTGGCGGCCATCACCCCGGCCACCTCGCTCACCGCCAGCACGTCGCCCTTCCGGTTGGCGCCCTCCGCCAGCAGCGCGAACGCCTCACTGCTCATCCGCACCCACCCCTCGGCCACTGCCGTCCGGCGGGTGGGTTCCTTCGCGCCCACATCCACCATCCGGGCCCGCCCCTCAGCGTCCAGGTGGCTCAAGCCCCCGTTCACGCTCGACTCCCGCTGCCGAAGGCCCGCTCTCCCGCTGACGCAGTCCCGCTCGACAGCGCCCCCGCCAGCTCCGCCATGATCAGCTGCGGATTCACATTCCCCTGCGCCGCGTCGCGCGCCTCCTGCACCAGCCGGACTGCCTCGAGCAACTCCTCCGTGCTCCAGCCTGCCAGCGGTGCCCTGCGCGCGCCCTTTCGGATCGCGTCAAGCAGCGTGTCCTGCAGTGCGTCGAGCATGTCGGTGAAGCTGCCTCGCGCCGCGAATCCCGCCTGTCCCAGCACTCGTCGCCACCGTGCGCCAGCATCCCCCAGCGCCGCGACCAGGAATGCCTCTGCCTGCTTCCGCGCATCGCCCGACGATTCGTCCAGCGCCATCGCCATGCCGATCGACCCTCGACTCTCGGCCACCCGGCGTTCGATCGTTGCCCTTGTGACCGGCGCTTCCCGCTCCAGGTACTGCCGCACCGTGGCCTCGGGCAGCGGGGCCAGCCTGAGTGGGGCCGTGCGCGACCGGATGGTCGGCAGCAATCGGCGCCCGTCCTCCGCCGTCAGGATCAGCAGCAGTCCCGGAGGCGGCTCCTCCAGCAGCTTGAGCAGCGCGTTGGCCGCCTCCATCGACGACTCCTGCGGCACCAGCCGCTCGGCGTCGCCCACAATGAAAATGCGGCGTCGTCCTTCCACTGCCGACATCGACGCTTCCCGCTGCAGCAGCCGGACACTCGCGACACTGTGCAGTTCCAGCCCCTGCGGGGCAGTCCAGCTTCCGGTGGTCCGTCGCTCCGCCATCACCTCGGCCAGCGACTCGGCCGCTTCTTCCATCTGCTTGCCGGGTTCCCCAGCCTTGGGCCGGGGGATCGGCACGAACCAGTGGACGTCGGGGTGCGCCAGCGCCAGCACCTTGCGGCAGGGGCCGCACTCTCCGCAGGGCTCATCGCCCGGGTTGTCGCACTGGACCAGTTGCGCCAGCCACAAGGCCAGCCGCTGCTTGCCTACGCCAGCAGGCCCGATGAGGAGCAGCGCCTGAGGGAGACGGTCCTCTCGTAGCGCCCGCGCCAATCGAAGGCGAGCGTCCTCATGTCCAGCCAGGGGCTTCAGCGGCATGGGCCACAGTCTAGCGGGTGGGAGCAAGAATGGAACCGGAAACTGTGTAACATCATTTTCCACAAGCACTTGGCTAGGTTTAAGTCACCATTGCCACAACTTTGTGAGTCAATACGTTACGTAACGACTGTTGTAACTTGAAACGAAGTTGAGGGCCTTAATCGGGGCCAATCGAGCAGTCGCGAGACATGCTGCAAAGGGAACGAAATCCGAAGCCCGGCCCGAAGGCAACCCGAAGCGGATGTGGTGCCGACGCCCATTGTGGCGCTGCTTTCCCCCTCGCGCCCCGCGCCCCACGCCCCGCGCCCCATACCAGTTGCCCCCAAGTTGACCGCCGGTTACCATACGCGCCAGCCAGCGGCGCACGCCAACCGTGTACGCCGAAGGCGCAGTCCCGAGTAGCTCAGTTGGTTAGAGCAGCTGACTGTTAATCAGCGGGTCGGGGGTTCGAGTCCCTCCTCGGGAGTTTCCCTTCCACTTCCCACTTCCCACTTCCCACTCCCCACTAGTAGTTGAGTTCGCACGCCCGCCACATGTACCAGCTCCCCACACTCCGGAACGGCCGCCAGGCTTCCCCGAGTACCAGCAATTCCTTGGGTGTCGGCATCTCCTCCAGGCCGTAGGCCAGCATGTAGCCCTTCC
>DASTUF010000047.1:0-24923 GCA_035759745.1 Gemmatimonadales bacterium | reverse complement strand
ATACGCGACGGGGGTGGCACCAGCCAGGCGCACCTGGGAGGTGTACGGCGAGAAGCCGGGATCGGGGACGAGGACTTCGTCGCCGGGGCCCACGGTGGCGAGCAGGGCGTAGAGCAGCGCGGGCTTGGCGCCGGGGGTGATAAAAACTTCCTCGGCGGCTCGGCGGCTCGGCGGCTCGGCAGTTCGGTTCAGGTCGTCAGCGATTGCCGAACGGAGCACGGGCAGGCCAGCTGGAGGGGTGTAGCGGGTGGCGCCGTCACGCAGGGCGCGGGCCCCCGCCTCGACTATACACTCGGGGGTCGGGAGGTCGGGCTCGCCGATGGACAGGTCGGCTATGTCTCGGCCCTCGGCGCGGAGCTGGGTTACCCGGGCCGCGACGGCGAAGGCCGACTCGATGTTGAGTTGAGAGTTGAGAGTTGAGAGTGGCGTGCCGAGCGGATCTCGAGGGCGGTGGACGACATGGGTTACCAATACAAAAACGCCCGGGCGGTAATTGCCGCCGGGCTGGTTGCGTTTTAGCACTTTGTTTAACGTGGCGGCAATAGGCAGCAAATGACCACGGGGACTTCGATTGTCAGGACAGATTAGCGATTCAGGCGCTGTGTGTCAATAGCCGAACCTGGGTGGGGGGTACCACGAAGAAACGAAGGGCACGAAGAACTGCTTGTTGTTGTGGGTGTCAACCTACTCTCCGAGCAGCAAGGCGAAGATGAGCGGTGCGACGATGGTGGCGTCGGATTCGATGATGTACTTGGGTGTGTCGGGCTCCAGCTTGCCCCAGGTGATCTTCTCGTTGGGGATGGCGCCGGAGTAGGAGCCGTAGCTGGTGGTCGAGTCGCTGATCTGGCAGAAGTAGGCCCAGACCGGCACATGCTCGCGCTGGAGGTCCTGGTGCAGCATCGGCACGACGCAGATGGGGAAGTCGCCCGCGATGCCGCCGCCGACCTGGAAGAAGCCTATCGGGTGCTCGGCGGAAGTTTTGGTGTACCACTCGGCGAGGGACATCATGTACTCGATGCCGGTCGCGACCGTATGCACATTGGTTATGTGCTTCTCGATGCAGTGGCCGGCGTACATGTTGCCCATGGTCGAGTCCTCCCACCCCGGCACGAACATCGGGAGGTTCTTCTCGGCGGCCGCGACGAGCCAGCTGTCCTTCGGGTCGATCTGGTGTGACTTCTGGAGCACGCCGCTCCGGATGACCTGGTACATGAACTCGTGCGGCAGGTACCGCTTGCCGGCCTGGTCGGCCGAGGTCCACACCTCGACCATGGCCTTCTCGAGGCGCCGCATGGCCTCCATCTCGGGAATGCAGGTGTCGGTGACGCGGTTCATGTGGCGTGAGAGGAGCTCGGCTTCGTCGTCCGGAGTCAGGTCGCGATAGTGGGGAACGCGCTCGTAGTGATCATGCGCCACAAGGTTGAAGAGGTCCTCCTCGAGGTTGGCGCCGGTGCAGGAGATGGCGTGGACCTTGTCCCGCCGGATCATCTCAGCCAGCGACAGGCCCAGCTCGGCGGTGCTCATGGCGCCGGCCAGGGTCACGAACATCTTGCCGTTGTTGTCGAGGAGTTTCTGGTAGCCGTCGGCGGCGTCGATCAGGGCCGCGGCGTTGAAGTGGCGGAAATGGTGGCGGAGGAAGGCGGAAACAGGAGCGGAACTGGTAGCCGGCATGCGCGAGCCCTCGTTGGCACGGGTTGATGCGAACGGCGGGAGTCGAACCCGCACGGGTTGCCCCACAGGATCCTAAGTCCTGCGCGTATGCCAGTTCCGCCACGTTCGCGTGGTGGGATAATACGGCGGTATGGCGGTAGGGCGGTAGGGCGGTATTAACGGCACTCAGGGCGCTCCCCTCCGGCAGATACGTGACCTGCCTGCGGGGAGCGCCCTGACCGCCGTTTGCTGCCGTCAGCGGGCGGCCTTCCGGCCGCCCCTGATGGTCAGAACAGGTACCGCAGTCCCGCCTGCACCTGGCGCGGCTCGCCGAGGCCGGTGCGGATGGTGCCGTCGAAGTTGAGGAAGGTGCCGCCGGAGGCCGGGTCCTTGAAGTTGTCGGCACCAGTGACATTGAATACTTCCACGATGGCCTCGACGGTGCCGCGGCCGAACTCGAAGGGCTTGGAGAGCCGGATGTCCCACGAGAAGTAGCCGTTGTCGCGCCGCAGGGTGTTGCGCTGGAGGATGCTGCCGTCGGCGCAGATGCGGTCGGTGGCGAGCGCGGCACGCTCGACGGCGCCGGACACAGTCGGGGTGCAGTCCTGCGACGCCGGCTGGGGCGAGTAGAGGCTTACCCGATTGTTGAAGTAGAAGTCACCCGGCAGCACAGCCAGGAGCCAGGCGTTGACGCGATGGCGCTGGTCGCGGTCGCTCCAGTTGTACTCCTTCTCCAACGAGTCGGCCTGGGCGTAGCGGAAGAGGAACGGATCGCGCTCGTTGTCGTCGTCGCTCTTGTCCCAGGAGAGGGTGTAGTTGAGCTGGAACTGGAGCCGCTCGCCCGCCATCCGCTTGAACTCGGCGGTGACTCCGTTGTAGCGGGACCGGGCGCTGCTCTGCACCACGGTGAGCACGCCGATGCCGTTGCCGCCGGCGAGGCCGGTGCCCCACGGGGAGCCGAAGACGGCGGCGTTGGCGTCGATGAATCGGGTCAGGTTGTCGGTGCGGGCGTGGGTGAAGCTGAGCCCGGCAGCGAGGTTGTTGCCTATGTCACGCTCGTAGCCGACGGTGGCGGTGATGGTCCGCGGGTTCTGGAAATCCTTGTCCACCACGAAGACGCCGGGCTGGAAGGGCAGGCCGGCCGGGGCCGGCAGCAGCTCGCCGTACTCGGGAGGCGCGCCGAGGATGCCGGTGAGGGCACTGTTGCGGAAAATGGTCTGGCCGCGCGAACCGTCGGTGCTGCGGCTGCTGGCGAGGTTGAGGCCCGGAATGCGGGCGTAGAAGATGCCGGCATTGGCGCGGATCACCTGGAGGCCGTCGCCGTTGATGTCGTAGGCGAGGCCGAGGCGGGGCTGCCACATCGACTTGTCGGACGGGATGGTGCCGTCGCCGGGGAACTCGAAAGTGCCCACGGCGTTGGTCACGGTCTGACCGATGAAGTCGGCGTAGAAGAGCTCGTCGATGGGGGTGATGAGATCGGGCTGGATCTGGGCTTCCCACCGGAGGCCGGCGTTTACGGTGAGCCGTGAGGTGGGCTTCCAGCTGTCCTGGAGGAAGACGGCGTACTCGTTCTGGATGATCTCCTGGGTGCCGGCTTCCTCGACACTGAGCCCGCCGACGCCGGCCTGCTGGAGGTAGAGCGCCACGGGGCCGGTGATGGTGGTGCCGCCCGGACAGGTGCCGTCGGTGTCGGTACTGCCGTCGGAACATTCGACGTAGCCGTTGCCGAACTGGACGTAATTGAGGAAGCCGTCGACCGACGTGAAGCCCATCCGCCCGTTGCCGAAGCCGCGGAAGGTCTGCTTGACACCGGTACGGTTCCACTCGGCGCCGAGCTTGAAGAGGTGGTTGCCCTTCACGATCGAAATGTTGTCGAGCACCTGGGTGCGCCAGTCGTAGGCGTCCACCGGAATGAAGAACGGCATTCCGAGGCGGTAGCTGCTGAACCCGCCGGGCCCGACGAAGCCTATGTCGGTGTCGGGGAAGGGACGATCGGTCGCCGGGTTGATCGGACCCTCGTAGGGGCGGGGCCGTTCTTCCCGCGAAACCTGGAAGCGGAACTCGTTGGAGAGCGCGGACGACAGCTGGGAACTTAGCGCGCCGTTGACTGCATGAGAGAAGTCGCGCTCGACCGCGTTGGCGCTCCGGGCCCAGGAATCGACGTCGAAGGTGCCGTTCTCCTGGCGGGAGTTGGTGTAGTTGTACTTGAGGGTGGCGTTGTGGCGGTCGTTCAACCGGAAGTCGAACTTGGCCATGAAGGCGTTGGCGGCGTTGGTGCGGGCGATGGGCCCGAAGTCGCCGGCCAGCGCGCCACCGAACGCGGTATCAACGAACGCCAGCAGGTCAGTGTCAATGAGCGCCTGACGATCACTCTGCTTGGTCTCGTCGTAGACCTGCTGGTCGTAGGCGAGGAAGAAGAACAGCTTGTCGCGAACGATGGGCCCGCCGAGGGTGGCGCCGAACTGGTGCTGGGCAAAGTCGGGCTCGAAGCCGGAAGTGGCGCCTCCGGGGAAGGTATGCTCGAAGTCGGCGGAGAGGGCGTCGTACTTGCCGAAGTAGTGGGCCGACCCGTGGAGCTCGTTGGTGCCGGACTTGGTGACAATGTTGAGGAAGCCGCCACCGGAGCGGCCGAACTCGGCGTTGGCGCCGTCGGACACGACCACGAAGTCCTGGACGGCGTCGAGGTTGAAGGTGAAGGCCGGCCGCTGGCCACCGCGCTGCTCGCCAAAGAAGGGATTGTTGAAGTCGGCGCCATCCACCGAGACGTTGTTGTGGATGCCGCGCTGGCCACCGATGCTGATCTCATCCCCGTCCGGCCCCTGCACGATGGCGACGTTGGGCGTCAGGGTGGTGAAGTTGAAGATGTTGCGGCCGTTATTAGGCAGTCCCTCGACAGCCTCGACGCCGAGCCGAGTCGCCGACTGGGACGCGGTGACGTCCACTACCGGCTCGCCCGACTGCACCAGGATGTCTTCCAGCTGGACGGCCTGGCTGGCCAGGGTGAACTCCACTACCACGGTCTCGCCCAACCTCACAGGCTGTCCGCGACGAGATTCCGCCCGGTACCCCAGCGACCTTGCCGACACGTCGTAATCACCCGGTGGCAGCAGGGTCGCCACGTAGACCCCTCGGCTGTTGGTGTTGATGGTCCGGGAGAAGTTGGTCCGGACGTTCCGCACGGTGACCGATGCCGCCGTCAGCGGCACGCCCATGGAGTCCGTGACGGTCCCGCGCAGGACACCGGTGGTGGCCTGGGACTGGGCGGTCAGGGACGGGGGCAGGAAGAGCGCGGCGAACAGCAGGGAGACGATGACTGTGAAGCGGGAACGGATGAGCAGCACGTGGCACTCTCCTGGTTCCGGTCCGGCCGGGGCCGGGTGGCTGGATGGTTACGGTCGGGTAACGATACGGTGCGATTGGGAATTGGGGAAGGCGGGTCACACGCGCCGTCCCGCTGGCTGTTCCTCTGCGCGCTCGCGCCGATGTCTCCTTCCGGCGGCTCGGCGGCTCGGCGGCTTCTGGCCGCTCGCGCCGGTGTCTCCTTTCGGCGGCTCGGCGGGCGGGCGGACTGCGTCCGCCCTTGGGCGATAGGCCCGCACGCCGCCTCCAGGAGACACCGGCGCTCCCGGCACTTGCGGCGCTCAATAGCCGAGCTGCGGCTCCACTACCCTAGCCGGGCGCTCGCCCCGTTCCAGGGCGTCGAGCGCCTGCAGGAAGCCGCGCACGGCGCCGTCCACGGTGGTGACGCCGGCGATGTGGGGTGAGATCATGACCCTCGGGTGGCCCCAGAGTGGCGAGTCCGCCGGCAACGGCTCGACGCTGAACACATCCAGCGCGGCACCGGCGAGGTGGCCGTCGTCGAGTGCTTCGAGCATCGCCTTGTCATCCACCAGTTCCCCGCGGGCGACGTTGACGAGCCAGGCGCCCTCGGCGTGCTGGAGCAGGTCGCGGTTCACCATCCTGCGGGTCTGGTCTGTGAGAGGCGCGGCAAGGATTAGCCACTCCGGTCCGCTGATAGGTCCGCTGAGAACCCGAGGCAGCTCCGAGATCGGGTTGATGACGCTGAAGCCGTTGCGCTGACGACCGGAGCGGGAGCAGCCGGTGACGGCTACGCCCAGTGCGGAGAGGCGCTGGGCGATGCCCTGTCCCACGTCACCGGTGCCGACGATGAGGGCGTGGGTGCCGGAGAGGAGCCGGGGTTCGAACTCGTCCCAACGCTGAGCCCGCTGGTCGCTCTCCAGGCGGCGGAGGTCCTGGGTGGCGGCGAGGAGCCGAGCGGTGACCCACTCGCCGATGGGCGCGGCGAAGGATTCGGTGGTGCGGGTGAGCAGGACCTCGTCGGGCCAGCCGTCCTTCAACCATCCATCCACCCCGGCACCGATGCAGTGGACCCAGCGCGCGCTTCCCAGACCGACGGCGGGGCGGCGAAAGCCGACGAGGACGTCGGCCCAGGCGACGTCGTCCGCGGTCACCTCCTTCGGTGCCATGGGGCGGAGCTCGAGGTCGGGGCGGACGCGAGCCAGGCGCGCGGTGATGGCGGGGGCGAGGCTGTGTGCGATCAGTATTCGCTGCAAGCGGGGTCAGGGGTCAAGGGTCTGAGGTGCGCCAGGTCGGCACGACCGCCGTGCCTGCGAAGCGAGCAGGGTTGCTACTCCTGCGGCACGATCCGGCCGGTCTCTCGAAGTTCCACGGCGTAGCCGTCGATGGAGTCGGGCAGGGCTGCGTCGAGTTCGGCGGTGCTGCGTTCGACCATGACATAGATCGTCGGGCGGCCGGCTTGCTCGCCCTCTCCCACGCCGACCACCCCCGGGATGGCCATAAGCGAATCGGTGTGGCGGGCCAGCACGGTGGCGATGTCAGGGGCTGTATCTCGACTCACGGGGTCACCCTGAGTGGGACCGCCTGCCGACCCCGAGGGCCGACAGGCGGTGAACAGCATGATGAAGGCTACTGCGAACCTCACTTGCCGTCGATCTGGACGCCGAGCGCGCTGAGGACAGCGTTGATCGGATTGCCGATGGTGATGGTGTTGCTGCCGGCGAAAAGCAACGCCACCGGGTTGGCCGACGAGTTGTCGGTGACGATGAGGGAGCCGGAGTCGCCCGCCTTGCTGAAGGCGCCGCGGCGGCCGTCGATCACCACCTGATTGACGAACCGGGCCACGCCGCTGCTGTACTGGACGTTGATGGTGGCGTTGATGGATGTGACGCTGCCCCTGGTGCAGCTGGTGGTGCGGCCGCACTTCTGTACTGCCATACCGATGGTGGCGTTGGAGGTGGTGCTGTTGGGCTCTCCGTAGCCGCCGCTGAAGGTGGCGGTGCCTACATCGCCGGTGGTGGTGCTGGCGATGGCGGCGTCCACAGTGTTGTTGCCGGAGAAGGAGATCGGCACAAAGTCGGCGAGATCGCCGATCTTGCTATCGCCCGGAGTGGAGCACTGGGGATCGGTGTCGAACCGGCCGGGCTGGATGATGTCGCTGCCAATCGGGGCTTCGTTCTCCTCGGCCAGGACGTGGTTGTTGCTCAGGATGTAGAAGTTGCTGCCCTGGGTGACGAGGGCACCCAAGGTACCGGCCGAGCAGGTTGCCACGTTGCCGATGGAAACGCCGATGGGAACCGGGCGCGGGAAGGTGCCAGTGGGATCGGCCGAGCCGCCGCCACCGCCGGGACCACCAGGATTGCCACCTTTCGCCTGCGGGGGCAGGCCGGCGTAGATCTTTCCGGTGGGCCGGAGCCGGACCGGAACGCCATCGAGCGAACGGGGCAGGCCGCCCACGGCGCCGTGGGTGGTGAAGATCATGACGACGCCCTTCTTGCCGTCTTCACTGAGGCTGACTCCGACGCCTTCGACGCCGGCCTGGGCGATCAGCCGGTCGACGTGCTTGTTCTTGGCGGCGGTTGCGGCGCGCAGGTCAGGCCCGGGCACGCCGCCTCGAGCGGCGCTGATGCCATCATTCCCGCTGGTGGGGCCACTGGTGTCAGAACAGGCGGCGAGGGCGAACGCGAGGCCGAGTGCAAGGAGACGCACGCCGGCCGCGCGGAACGGTGTCTTGCGGTGCATCGATCACCTCCGATTGGGGCGGACTACCTGGACTACGGTGGGACGTCCCACGATACGGAAATGGACCGGAGTGCGAAAGGGGGCGGCCGGAAGACGTCAGAGGCGCTCCGCTCCGGCAGATACGTGACCTGCCTTCGCGGAGCGCCCCTGACGTCATCCTCCCATGCATCCATTTACCTCCTTACCGCCTTACTGACCGTTCAGCTGCACCCTCCGGATGAACTCGCCGCCGTTGATGCGGTTGATGGTGAGGGTGACGATCTTGCCCTCACCGGCCTTGCGCAGGGCGAGCGCGAGTTCGCCCTCGGTGCGGACCGCGGTGCCGTTGACTGCAGTGATGACGTCGGCCACCTGGCGGCCAGGGGCGGTGAGGCCGCCTTCCCAGGCGGGCCCGCCCTGGCGGATGTCGGTGATCAGCACGCCGCGGGCATCGCCCTCGAGGCCCAGCTGGCCGGCGAGCTGGGGCGTGACGGTCTGCACCCGGGCGCCGAGGAGTTGCTGGGTGGCACCGGCCGGTGTGTCGTTCGCTGCCGCAGCCTCTGCCTCCTCGGCGTCGCGACCCGCCGCCGTCGCCGACTCCTCCACCAGCGGCTCAAGCACTATCTCGAAGGTCTTCCGGTCGCCGCCCTCGCGGGCTACCTCGATCTTCACGACGTCCCCCGGCTTGCGGAAGCCAATCTCCTGCTGGAGCTGGCCGACGCGCTGGACGGGCTTGCCGTCGACTGCGATGATGACGTCGCCGGGCTTGATGCCGGCCCGCGCCGCCGGTGATTCAGGATCCGGAAGGGCCTGGACCAGCACGCCGGTGATCTGCTTGAGCCCGACCACCTGGGCATCCAGGCGGCCAGCCTCGGCGATGGCAACGCCGATCGCCGCGCGATGCACCTGGCCGTCCTCGATCAGCTGCTGCATGACGTTCTTGACCAGGTTGATCGGCACGGCAAAGCCATAGCCGGAGTAGAAGCCGGTCTGACTGGCGATGGCCGAGTTGATGCCGATGACTTCACCGCGGACGTTGACCAGTGGCCCGCCGGAATTGCCGGGGTTGATGGCGGCGTCGGTCTGGATGAAGTCGGTGATGCTGTAGTCGGCACGGGGCAGCCCGTTGAGCACCCGCCCCTTGGCGCTGATGATGCCGCTGGTGACGCTGAAGGTGAGCGCCTCGCCCAGCGGGTTTCCGACGGCGAGGACCCACTCGCCCACGCGCTCCTGGTCGCTGTCGCCCAGGGCCAGGGGCGGGAGCCCGGTGGCGTCGATCTTGAGGACCGCTACATCGGTGTTGGGATCGGCGCCGACCACAGTGGCGTCGAACTGGCGCTGGTCCTTGAGGCGGACGATGACCCGGCTGGCGCCGGCGACTACATGGTTGTTGGTGAGGATGTAGCCATCGGACGAGACGATGAACCCGGAGCCGGTGCCCTGGCGGAATCCGTCGTCATCGCGGCGGAAGAACTGGGGAATCTGGCGCTCATCGGGGGTCTCGGTGCTCTGGGACTGGATGAACACGACGCTGGGCGTGACGGCCTCCGCCACCGCGGCAAAGGCGTTGCTGTAGTCGGCCAGGCTGGAGGTGCCGGGAATGTCAGGCGCCGATACCTGCCGGATGGTCGCGTTGGAGGGTTCCTGGGCCATGCCGCGCTTGGGCAGGTCGAGGAGGCCGGCGAAGAGGAGGCCGAGCGCGAAGGCCAGCGCCACGAGGCCACCGAATTTGAGCCAGTTGAGTGATCTCACGGACATGCAGCACGATCCTGTGGGTCTAAGGAATTGGGTCAGTTCAATTTAATCTGATGTACGGGAGGGGCAGGGGGTCGCGGGGTGGGCGGCTCGGCGGCTCGGCGGCTCGGCTGGCGGGCGGACTTCGTCCGCCCTGGGCGATAGGCCAGCACGCCGCCTTCGGGAGACATCGTGGCTCGCGGGCCGATTTGCGCCTTCGGCGGCGACGCAAGCTGACTGCCTACCGAACATTCATCGCAGCGCTTCTGGCGTTTGCCTAACCCCGGAGGCCTGGTTCCCGAGCTCCTGGGCAAGCCCGATGAGAATGCCTTCGGGGCCCCGGATGTAGCAGAGCCGATAGGAGTTCTCGTACCGCACGACCTGGTCGACGATCTTCGCGCCGAGTTTGCCGAGGCGGGCGAGGGTATCGTCGATGTCCTCCACGGTGAACATGACGCGGAGGTAGCCGAGGGCGTTGACCGGGGCGGTGCGGTGATCGGCGACCACGGGCGGCGCGAGGAAGCGGGAGAGCTCGAGCCGGCTGTGACCGTCCGGCGTACGCATCATGGCGATCTCGACGCGCATGCCGGGCAAGCCGGTGACGCCCTCCGCCCATTTGCCTTCGATCGGGGCGCGGCCCTCGAGGTCCAGGCCGAGCTCCGTGAAGAACTCGATGGCGGCGTCGAGGTCTTCCACGACGATGCCTACGTTGTCCATGCGCTTGACGGTCATGGTGTCTCCCTGGCGTCAAATCTGGCGTGCGGCGGACTTCGTCCGCCCTGGGCGACAGGCCCGAACTCCGCCTTCAGGAGACATCGGGGCTCGCGGCCCCTTCCGAAGCCTCACGAAAGACCCGCTTCAGGCTCTTCCCTGTCAAACCGATAGGCATCTCGTCCCAGCGGACCAATCGCACGTCCGCCAGTCGTTCCCGTTCCGACAGGTGTTGATTGAACCTCGCGCGCAGGGATGCTGCGTCAATCGTCATCCCCTCTCGCGGGACAATAGCGGCCGCGGGTGACTGGGTGCCATCGCGTTGTCGCGCACCAAAGACGCAGGCGTCGAACACGGCTGGATCCTTGTGGAGTACTTCCTCGATCGGCAGGGAGTATACCGGGCCTCGCGCCGTATGGATGACATCGACCTCACGATCGAGCTGGACCAGGTGGCCATCCTCAGACAGTCGCATCATGTCGCCGGTGAAGAACCAGCCGCGCCGAATCGCCGCGACACTCATCGCGTGATCGTTCCAGTAGCCGCGAAAGACAGTCCTTCCGCGCACTTCAAGCCGACCGACTTCACCGCGTGCCACCGGATTGCCATCACCATCTGCAATGCGGATCGAGGGGCCAAACGGCGTCGACCCAGGTTTCCCGATTCGCCTACCCCAGCGGCGAGTGAACCGGGAGTAGTAGCGAACCACGGAGGGCGTCCCCACTTCACTCGAACCTTGCGCGTCCAGATAGATCGCCCCCGCCTGGGGGATGCCAATACTCCGAAAGGCGCCGCCCACCGCCACAAAGCGCTTGATGATCGCCTCATGTGTTGCGTCGGCGGTCGAAGCCCAGAAGCGCATCTTCCGGAGCCGCAGCGGCTCGAGCGGGTGCTCCTTGAGTTCGGTGTACGCCACCGGAAATGCAAAGAAGCCGGTGTACCCACCGCTCGCGAGCTCCCGCAACGTGCGTGCCGGGTCGAAGGTGCCGCGAGTGTATGGCGATGACCAATGCAAGGGCAGACCCAGCAGCAGCGCCGAGTTAAAGGTCAGGATCACGGCCTGATGATTGTTCGGCACGGCGAGATACCCCCGGTCGCGCGTGCGAGACAGATGCACATAGGAGAGCCAGCCCCGCACCGCGTGCGATTGCGCCTCATTCCGAAGCATCACCGCCTTGGGAAACCCGGTCGTGCCGGATGAATGCACCACATAAAGTACTTCCCCGGAATCACGCTGAGGAAGCACGGCTTGAGGGGTGGCTGCCGCGAGCGCTTCCTCAATGAAGTGGACCTGGCCATTCGACCGCTCGCGCAACACCGCCAATACCCGCTGTTGCGCGGCGTCCCCATCCTTCCGGGCTTCGGCGAGTATCACGGTCCTGCCCGGCGCAAGCGCTCCACCAGTGTCCAGAACGCGGAGCAATGTGCGGGTATCCGAGATGAGGACTGACGCTCCGACGTGAGCGAGGTACGATTCAACCATGTCGGTGGCGAAGCCGTCATTGAGCGGGGCCGCGATCCCGCCGGCACGCACAATACCCTGCATCAGGAGATGCATGTCGAAGTGATTGTCCTTCAGGATCGCGACTCTCGCACCATGCTCGAACGCGGGTAGTCCGCGCAGCATCCTGGCAAGCCAGTCCACCGTACGCAGGATGCGCTCCGCACTCCAGACCAGTGGATCGGGATAGCTCTCGTGGAGCGCGGGAACAGTCCAGGCGGCGGGCCGGTCACAGGTGAAGAGTGGCCGCTGGCCATGCATCCGGGCCGCCCGATCCGGAATGCGATCGAGAGCTATGCGGCTGAACGCCAGCGGCAGCCGTTGATGAAGCCCAAGGCGCCAGCAGATGAAGAGCGACCAGACGACCAACGGCGTGAGGACGATGGCGGCGAGCATCCCGTCAGGCATGACGCCCCAGCGCATCGACTGGCCGCGCTGCTTCGCCGCGTGCCAGCCGGACATGCGAGGCGGTGAACTCATGCGCGACGAGCGCACCGACGATCGAGAGTTCTCCCGCGAGCGCCACTGCGCCGCACACCTCCGCCAACGCGTTGGCACACCCTGATCCGGCGAGCCCCATGATCTCAAGCGACGCACGCTGCGACGGCAGGCCGGTGCCGCCACCGACCGTGCCGACGGCCAGCGCCGGCAGCGTGACCGACGCGCGCAAGGCGCCCTGGTCGGTGACTTCCAGTCGCGTGATACCGGCGGCCGATTCGGCGACGCACGCGGCGTCCTGGCCGCACGCTATGAAGAGGGCCGTCAATCCGTTGGCGAAGTGCCCCTGAGCGCCCATTGTTCCCGTGAGCGCGGCGCCAGTTGAGGAGAGCCGGCAGTACGCCGCCATTGCCTCCGGCGTCGCACGCAGCCGGGTCTCCACCACGTCGGCTGGCAGGATCACTTCGGCGCTCACCATCCTGCCTCGCCCATGCAGCAGCGTCATCGCACTCGCCTTCTTGTCACCCGACGCATTTGCTTCGACGACCCATGTGAGGGGTGTCACTGGAGAGTGTGCCCGCAGGTGCGCGAGCGCCGCCTCAGTTGCGATGGTCACCATGTTCTGGCCAGCGGCGTCCCCGGTGCCGAAGGTGAAGATGGCAAAGACAAGGTTGGCTTCCAGCCGCACCTCAAGATCGCGGAGCTGCACGAAGCGACCGGTCCCCGCGATGATGCCTGCCAGTGCCTCACGAATCGTCGGCAACCATGCCGCGAACCGGGCCGCGTCACCGAGGGAACGGAATGCGAAGCCGGGAGCGCGCTGGATCCCTACATCGATGACCGTGGTGGAGCAGCCGCCCGCGGCCTGGATCAGCCATGCACCGCGATTGTAGGAGGCAACGAGCGTCGCTTCCGTGGTGGCGAGCGGGACCAGGTACTCCCCGTTCGCATGCCGGCCGTTGATCAACAGCGGCCCCATCAACCCGACCGGCACTGCCACCGTGCCGACGAAGTTCTCGATGTTCCGGGCAAAGACGTCCCCGCTGCCCAGCGACCGTTGGGCAGCAGCGAGCCGACGGGCGTACTGCAAAGCGATCGGTTGCGATGGGTGTGACACGGGCATCTCCGCAGCGGTGGAGGCACCGATGGTGCAGGCGCGGAGTCAAGCGGGAGTCAATTGGCCGCTCGCGCCGAGCCTCCTTCAGGCGGCTCGGCGGCCCCGCTCTCACCGATACTTAGGTATTGACCTTAGTGTTGTCCCGCTATATACTGCCTTCAGCAGGGAAGGGTCACCCAACAACCGGTGGTGCCGCAATGGTTCAATCCGCAGTCGCTGACGATGTGTTTCACGCCTTGTCCAATCCGACCCGGCGGAAGGTCCTGGAGCAACTGTCCACCGGACCAGCCACCGTCAGCGAGCTGGCGGCACCGTTTGACATGAAACTCCCGTCGTTCGTGCAGCACCTCTCGGTGCTGGAACAAAGTCGCCTGGTCAAGTCGAAGAAGCGAGGGCGGGTACGGACGTACGAGATCGCACCCGAACGATTCAAGGTCGCCGAGAACTGGCTGACCGCGCGCCGCCGGCTGTGGGAAGCCCGGCTGGACCAGTTCGACCAATACGTCACACAACTCAAGCACAAGGAATCAAAGCCATGAGCACGCAACTCACTATCAATCCGACACTTGATCTGGTATTCGAGCGGTTCATCGACGCCCCGACGCGGCTGGTCTGGGAAGCGCTGACGAAGCCGGAGCATCTCAAGGAGTGGTACATGCCCAAGGCCTGGGGGCGGGTGGCGCGAGCCGAAATGGACGTGCGACCGGGCGGCATCTTCAGCATCGACATCGCAGGGGCGGACGGTCAGGAGTTTCCCAACCTCGGGTGTTTCCTGGACGTTGTTCCGATGGAGCGACTGGTCTGGACCTCGATGCTGTTTCCCGGCTATCGGCCGGCGGCCTTCGATGACATTCCGATCACCGCCATCGTCACGATGGAGAGCGTGGGCAGCGGCACCCGCTACGTCTTCACTGCGCTGCACCGGCATGAAGGGGACTGTGAGAAGAACAGGGAAACGGGCTGGCAGGAGGGGACCGAGATCGCGCTGGATCAGCTGGTCGCGCATGTGATGGGGATGAAATAGTTCACGGCGGCTCGGCGGGCGGGCGGACTTCGTCCGCCCTTGGGCGATAGGCCCGCACGCCGCCTCCAGGAGACATCGGCGCTCGCAGCATCGATCGCGTCGAACACCCAGCCTACCGCAAATGCAGTTTGCCCAGGGAGGCCTTTGCCTCGTCGACCAGGCGCTGGTGGGCAGGTCGCGGCATGTCGTAGCGCCGGAGGAACTGCTGGTAGTGGTCGCGGGCGACGTCGTTGCGACCCTGTGCCTCCTCGATCCGGGCCAGCTCGAAGTAGGCGAGCGGCGCGAACATCTGAAAGCGCGGGCTTTCGTAAGAGGCCGGCACCGAGGCCTGATGCCAGACCAGCAATTGCACGGCACGGCTGGTGTCGCCCTGTGCGAGCAGGAGTCGTGACGCCGCGAGATGGGTGATGGACCTGGCATATGGGTCATGCGGACCAGAGATCTCGGCATCCGTCGCGCGGAGGTCGAGGGCTGCGAGCGACTCGGCGGCCGCCTGTTTCGAGCCCTCAAGTTCCAGTGCGAAACCGGCGAGCGAGCGCTCCATGAACGGGGCGCGGTTGTCGCTGCTCTGTCGCAGACGAGTGCGAGCGCCTGCGATTCCGGCAGGGTCGCGCCGGAGCACGGCGAGCATCCCGTCGGCCCACGCCACGCGCGCTTCCGCGACCTCCGCGTCACGCGAGTCAGGGGGCAGTCCAGCGAGGTAGCTCATGGCGGCTGCCCTTCGCTCAGCCGCTCGCGCCGGCTCGAGACCCCCCAGCCAGGCGCCCGCGACCGCCATCTGGTACACGAGCGGAAGAACGCCCCGGTCGAAAGCTCCTGGATTGTCGGCAGCGGCCCAGCGATCGGCCGCGACGAGGGCGGAGTCCCAGGCGCCACGGATCGCCCACGCATTGGCCATTCCCTGCCAGGTGTAGCGGACCATTGAATCGTTGGGGGCAAACACCAGCATGCGCCGATTCACTTCGATCTGCGCCGCCGGATAGCCGTGCAATGCGAGCTCGAGGCTTCCGATGGCGCGCGCGATCCAGTCGGTCGAGCCGGCAAGAGCCAGGGTGAAGCTGTCGCGCACGGGCGCGGGGACCTGCGGTCCGGCGGCGAAAAGCACCAGCCGGCGACCAAGCCTGCGATTACCCAGGGCGGTGAGCGACCGGTCCGCCAGTGCCGCCTGCGCGGTGTCATGACCTGCGCTGGCATCGAACAGGTGCTCCCACATGGGGACCAGTTTCGGGTTCAGGTCGACGGCCCGCTGCAGTGCCGCCCGGATCTCGACGTTGGATATGCCGACCATCGGCCCCCAGTGGTGCAGGACGTCGGCATACCTGAACCAGACCGACCAGTCTTCCGGAAACCGCTCGACAATAGCCCGGTATCGGGCGAGGTAGTTCACCTCCAGAATGGTGTCGAAGCCCAGGTCCGCTTCGATGAGCAACCGGTCCCGCGCCCCGAATGCGTCACGATGCAATTCGTAGGGGAGCTGCAGGCCGGTGTCCGGACTGGCGTGGAGCAACCATCCGTGTGCCGAGGTGTACCGCCAGGCGGCGAGCCAGAAAGTTGTATCGGCCCTGATGGCAGTGGCATAGGCTTCGATGGCTTCGGCCCAGCGCCCCGCCACCACGAGTTGTTCTCCCTCGAGGAAGGCGCGCAGCGCCGGCACCGAGCGGGTGGTGAGGCTGGCATAGCTCGGTGATGGCGGCTCGCCTCGCTGCCAGACCTGCCGCAGCAGGGCCCAGGTGACCGAGTCGGTGAGCGCGCTGATGGAATCGGGCGGGCTGCTGATGGAGGCCCTCGCCAGCGGCAGGGAATCACCTGTCGTCGGCAACAGCCTGAGGTCGAGCCGGACGTTGTGACCCACCCGCACCATGTCGCCCAGCACCACGCTGCCGGCGCCGAGGCTTTTGCCGAGTTGGACCGCGTTGGCGACCGACTGCCCGTCGCTGGAGTTGTCTCCCCTAGCCAGCACCAGGCGGGGATCGGCTGTCCGGATGCCACCCACGCCATCCAGATTGGCGCTGATGGTGAGCACCAGGTCGCGTCCAAGTCGCGCAAGCGCGGTGTCGGCGGTACTGGGCAGGAACGGGAGCACCGCGATGACCGATGCCGACGGCGTGACCTGGGGCCGGCGGGCGCGCGCGACCAGCCAGCCACCCAGGAGCGCAAGCGCCGCCAGGATCCCGGCGCCGGCGACCCATGTGCGCTTCGGCCGGCCGGGTGCTCCGAGTACGGGCACGGTCGTGGCGGGCTGCGCGAGCGCTTCCGCGAGCGCTTCCGCAAACCGGGCCGCGGTAGGGAACCGGTCGGCCGGCGACCGGGCCAGGGCGGACGCCAGCGCGCGGTCGACCGATCCGGGCACTGTCTCCCGCAGGGTGCGCACCGACGGGACCGGATTGGTCATGCGCTTGGCGATGATCGCCTGCGCGGTAGGGCCGGTATAGGGGGGCTCCCCCGCCAGCATCTCGTACAAGACGCAGCCCAGCGCATAGAGGTCGCTCCGGCCGTCGATGTCGCGTGCTCCCATCGACTGCTCGGGGCTCATGTAGGCCGGGGTGCCGATGGCGAGGCCGGTTTCCGTCAGCCTCTCGCTTCCGGCGGCGTCGATCGCCCTGGCGATACCGAAGTCGGCCACCCGCGCGTGGCCGCCGGAGAGCATGATATTCTCCGGCTTGATGTCGCGGTGAATGACGCCGCGGGCAGCGGCATAGCCGAGCGCCTCGGCGACTTCGCGAGTGATCTGCAGCGCGTCCTCGAGCGGCAACTGCTGCTGGCGCGCCATGCGGTCGCGGAGGGATTCGCCCTCGACGAATGGCATGACGTAGAACAGCAGCTGCTGGCCGTGGGGCGGAAGCGGGTCGGCCACGCCGCTGTCGAGCAGTGGCAGGATGTACGGATGATCGAACCGGGCGGTGATGGTGATCTCGCGGAGGAAGCGCTCGTGGCCGAGCGCGAGGGCGAGTTCGGGCTTGAGGACCTTTATGGCGACCGGGCGGTTGTGCCTGAGGTCGTGCGCGAGGTAGACGGTAGCCATGCCGCCGTGGCCGAGTTCGCGCTCGAGGCGGTAGCGGCCTGCCAGGGCAGTCGCGAGGTGCGCGGCGATGTCGGTCACGCCATAGGATGGTCGGTGAGGACAGCGGCGAAGGCGATCCAGAGGCCCGCGGGCGGCAGTTGCTTCATGGTATGGAGCTCCCTCACCCAGGTTCAAGCGGAATAGCGGTCAGCGCCGGCCACCGACACCAGGCATGGCCGTGACTTGCTTCATCCATGCCGCGACCTGGCGTTCGTCGAGGTCATCCATGGAGTTGAGCTCCACGCCCCGCGTAGACTTGCCCATCGCCACCGGCGTCACGGGGGGTACCGGCCTGAGCGCGGCGCCGTTTACGAACATGAGCTTGACGTGGTCGACGAATCCACCGCAACAGAAGCACCAGCCGTCGCCGATGCCATAGTAGGACATGCCCCATTTCACGGAGCGCTGCAGGCCGGGAAGCGTCCTGGCCGCAAGAGCATCAACCCTCTCCGCGATGCCGCGCTGCGGCTGCGGCAGACCAGCGATGTAGGCGAAGACAGGCTTGTCACCGACCGCAGCCTTCGCCGGGCTTGCCTTGCCGGTCACCATGGAGTCGGGCAACGAAGTGGCAGCCTTGCCTTCTGCTGCCGGGCGCCTGGCTGGCTTCCGGTCTGCGGGCCTGGAAGTCTTGTCCGCCTTGCGGGTGGACATGGTGGTCTCCTGTGCTTCGGAAGCGTGTCGGCCTAACGGATAGTGTTCAGCTGCGATGGATCCAACAAGATCGCGCGGTGGACACGAGCGGAGCGAGTGCCTCCGCGCGAACCATAGCTCCGCCGCCAACTGCAACGCCTGTCAGGCAGCCTCCCTTAGGGAGGTGTGCTGCGGGCCCGAACATACTTGTAGTCCTCGCTGGCATCAGTGAGGCGCCACGGACCACCATTCTCGGAAACCTGTTCAACAAAGTGAAGCGTGTCGGCGACGGCAGTGATTACTTGACGCAATCGCTGTGCGCCGTCAGGCCGAGTGCTGGCGAGGTAGAGAACCCAACGGTCACCGTCGGGCCGGCCCGCGTAACTCCAGACCTGGCCGCCAGAAAGCAAGACAGTAACGGTATAGGTCGAATCCGATCTCCGATAGCTGTAGATCATCATCTGTTCCCGTATACCGCTGGCAGACTCACTGACGCGACGGCAGATCATGTGCCGGCGACCACCCAGCAGCCAAGTACACGAATCTCGAGACGCGCGATCAGTCGGAGAACCGGTTCCAATCCACGTACCTTCGAACACGGCAAGGCGCTCGTGGGCGGACGAAGGCGTGATCGGAGCGTTCGACCTCGATCCTTGGGCCTGTGCTCGCTCGCCAGCCAACGCGGCGAGTATGGTGGCCATTGCGATCGTAGCGCGGAGCGGATGTGCGTTCATTGCACCTCTCGAAGAACGCAGCCTTCAAGGCGGATGCCTAACGAAAATGCGCATCAACTGCGGGCCCAGGGGCCGCGCCCCGCACAAACCTACGCTTCCTTAGCGGCACCATCGGCGACCCTACTGACACGTGTTACCCATCTCCTGAGACCGTTTCGTCACCCATGTCCCGGACTGTTCACTACGCGACCACCTTCCAGCCATCCAGTTCACCCGGTAGGTGGAGATCCCACCAGAGATAGTGCGCCGCTGCGGCCTCAGAGGATGAGAACCGCGCTTCCGTCGTGTCTGCCAGAGCGTGGGGCGTAATAGGGTCGGCTCGTTGGGCTCGGTATAGAAAACGGCGTGGCCCTTCGCGTTCAATCACGCCACCTTCGAACAGAGTTTCTCCGGGCTTCGCCGGCGCCCACGCTCGCGGGCACCTAGTTTCCGCCTCCAACACACCGGCGAGGTGGCCCAGCACGTCGGCATAACCAAGGGGAGGATGCGGCCAGATTCCGAGCTCGGCACGCTGCTCCATATTCAGGTGCTCGCCGCGTAACAATCGCGTAAGAATGTCCGGTGCCACGGATCACTCGCCCCCGGTTGGAAATCGGTAAACCGCCTAACGAAATGCACTTCAGCTGCAGGCCGCTAGGCCTGGGCCCGCACAAACCGATGTTCCTTTGAGCGCTCGACCAGCCTCCCGCCCACGCGGGACTCGGCGCCACCCCGGCCTGCCAGCTGCAAGCGCGGGTTAGACAGCACGTTCACGGGCCCATCGGGGTGTCAGCACGCTCGCATCGACTCTTCGGTCCACTGCGCGATCGCGGATACTGCCGCACGACCCGATGGTCGCGCCCACCGGCCTGTCGCCTGCCTGTGCGGGTTAGACACCCCTAGGGTAGTGTCTCACCTTCGAAGGGTCAGCGGATCCCTACTTGACCGCGGACCGACGCGATAAGTTTCCGCGAGTCGTAGCCCACACCGTCTTTGAACACGATCTCGACGTTTTCGATCTCCGCAATATCCTTGGCAGGATCGCCTTTGATCACCACGATATCGGCGCGTTTGCCTGGGGCAATTGTGCCAATCTGGTCTTCCAAGCCCAGGAACCGAGCTCCATTCTGGGTGGCGACTTGGATGGCTTCGACGGCCGTGAAGCCGGCCTCGACCAAAAGCTCGATCTCCCGCTGGTTGCCGAAGCCGGGCAGAACACCGCCGCTTCCTGTGGGGTCCGATCCGGCGAGGAGGAGGCCTCCGGCCTTTGCGAAGGCGTACTCGAACTGCATCTCCTTCCGCAGCATTGCCTCGGGTGCCGCGTGGATTCCAGCGAGGCTCGCGCGCGCGGTAAGGTAGCTCTCGCGCGCCCCCGGCGACATCGCCTCCAGCACCCTTCGCTGGATGGGAGGCCGCCCCATCACATTGAGCTCGAAGACGGGCAGCGTCGACGTGACTGCGACGTGGTGACTCACAAGGTTGGCGATCAAGGCATTCACGCGGGGGCTGTTGATCTCAACATTCTGCCACGACTCGGACTGAGCCATCCCCCGCGGGCAGAGGTCGGGCCGCTTGTCTGTGATGAACTCGGTATTGGTGAACACCGGCCCGTGCTCGAGATTGTCGATGCCGGCCGCAATCGCTTCGGGCCACGTCACGGAGCACAGGTGGCCGGTGACCTTGAGTCCGTGCCTGTGAGCTTGCCGCGTGGCTGCCTCGAGCTGGTCCCGGGTGATATTCACATAGGCCTTGAAGGAGGTCATGCCCTCGGCGACCCAGTAGTCAACGAGTCTGCGCGCATCGTCGGGGCCGTCGAGTTCGTGCAATGCCGCGGCGAACGCCCCATTGCCCTCAAGATACGGCGCGGTCGCGAAGATCCGCGGTCCCGGCATCAGTCCTGCGTCGATCCGCCGCCTGACCTTGAGGTCGGTGTACGGTTCGATGCTGCCCGTCGTACGCACAGTTGTAACCCCGGCCGCGAGGTACAAGCGCGGCGCGGTGTACGGAATCGCGTTGACAATCAGGCCGGGCTCACCGAGGCGTCCATCTGCGCCACGCTGCATCGAGATCGACGCCGAATAGAACAGGTGATCGTGCATGCCAACAAGACCAGGAATGACCGTGTAGCCGGCGTAGTCGAGTGTCTTCGCGCCGGCAGGCGCTGGCGTCGAGTCGGCCGGGCCGATGGCAATAATGCGACCCTCGGCGATCACGACCGAATAATCGTCGCGTACCGGTGCACCGGTGCCATCGATGACCCGGACATTCTGCAGCACCACGACCGGCTCGTTGATCGCAATGAACGGCACGACCTCGGGTCCGAGCGTCTGCGCCGAGGCTTGCCGTTCCTGAGAAGAGAGACTGATTACGAGAGCGAAGACGGACAGCCACACAGCGCGTTTCGTACGCATGATAGGGCCTCCCCCGCGGGTGCTATATGGATGCACGTGCACCCCAGTGGCACGGGTGTGCTATCTAACTCCTACTCGACACCCTCAACTGGCCGCAGTTGCAACCTAATCCGCCGCAGCGTCACGCAGCACCTTTCCGCGCCACTGGGCTACCCCCGCCGCGGGCCACGGCTAATACCGCAGCCGCCTGCCCATTCCGGGTACGCCATCGAAAGGACGCGTATGGTGGTTGAGGCCGCGATACCGCCGCGCCCAACGCACTGGCTCAGGTGCAAGCTCACTAACACGGTTACGGCGAGGCCGCGTCCGAGTCGCGACCCAGGACCAGCACCCTTGCAAACGCAACACCGGCCACAAGGATGAGAATATTCCCGATCTGGCTAAGGAGAACTTTCGCCAGGATGATCTCCGCCATGATCAGGATTGCGCCGAGCGCGAAACAGAGTGCCGGCCAGCGAAATGGGCCCGTCGTGGAAGCGAGCGGTGTTACGAACAGCGCGGTGCCGATAAAGAACGCGAGGAGACCCGGCATCAGCGCCCCCAGGACCGCCCCCGACTGGAAGGCCGTGAAGAGGGCGACTGCCGCCGCCTGGTCAGCGCCCTGGGAGACAAAGTGTCCGAGCAGCATCTCACACACGAAGACCGCGGACAACGCGCCCACCGAGGCGACAAGGAGCACGCGGGCCGCGTAGCCGACGGCAGGGCGGCGCTTCGCCACCACCTCGCTCAGCGCGAGGATCCCCGGGACGAACAGAAGCATTCCCACGAATAACAGCAGGTGGGCCAGGTACCATCGCGAGGCGGACTCGGCGACGATGGCCACCTGTGCCGCCGGGTCCCAGGTCTCGTGCGGATGCATGAGGTCCCCGGCGCTCATGAATGCCGGGGCCACGATCAGGCTCGCGGCTCCTATGACGGTGCGATACCGGCTGGGGGGCCGTGCAGCGTCCATGTTGGCACCTCCTGCTGACGCCAAGCGCTTCAGCGGCGGGCCTGCTGCCCGCGCGCCATCCAAAGATCCGCTTCGGCCCGGCGGGCGCCAGTGGTGCAGGGATTGCGCGCCGGCAGCCCTTGCCGTATACTGAACCGTATGGTTCAGTATCAGCGGCCCCACCTGGATGCCTCATTCGCCGCGCTCTCCGACGCCACCCGACGTGGCATTCTGGAGCGGCTCGGTCGGTCGGACGCTTCGATAACGGAGCTTGCCGGGAAGTTCGCAATGACGCTCACCGGCATGAAGAAGCACATCGGCGTCCTGGAGCAGACGGGGCTCGTCACCACGGAAAAAGTCGGCCGCGTGCGGACCTGCAAACTCGGCCCACGCCGGCTGGAGGAGGCGGCGGCGTGGATCGAACGTTACCGCGAGATCTTCGAACAGAACTACCAGCGCCTCGATGCGTTGCTCGAAGAACTCCAGGCCACACCGTCCAAGCGCACACGACCAAACGCGCAATCACGATGAAGCACCAAGGAGACGACCGTGCCCAAGCCCGCAGAAGTTGCATTGCCGAGTGATCGCGACGTTCGCGTCACACGCACGTTCAATGCGCCTCGCCAATTGGTGTGGGATGCACATACCAGGCCCCAACTCGTGCGGCAATGGCAGGGCTATGATGGCTGGGAGATGCCGGTGTGCGACATGGATGTCCGCGTCGGCGGCAAATACAAGTGGCTGTGGAGAAACCGCGACGACGGCAAGCAGTTCGGCTTCTTCGGCACGTTCACCGAAGTCGACGCCCCGTCGAAGCTGGTCCACGCACAATACTACGACCCCGGCGATACGGACTTCGCCATGCCAGCTGGCGACCCCTGCATCGTGTCACTTGAACTCAGTGAGCAGAACCGGGTCACGACGCTCATCTGCAACCTGACGTTCGCGTCGAAGGAAGCGCGTGATGGCGCCGTCTCCACGGGCATGACCGACGGCATGGAGCATAGCTACACCCGCCTCGATGACATGTTCCACGCTGCAGAAACGGAGTGACACTGAATGCGGATAGCACTCTTCCTGGGGATGATGATGGCGATCACCGACTTGTCGGCGCAGCAGGCTCCAACGACGGGCTATGCACCAGTCAACGGACTCCACATGTACTACGAAATCCACGGCAGCGGCGAGCCTGTGGTGTTGCTTCACGGCGCGTTCATGACCATCACCAACAACTGGGCCGGGTGGATTGACGAACTTTCGAGGACCCGGCAAGTCATTGCGGTCGAAATGCAGGGGCACGGGCGGACGGCGGATATTCCACGAGCATTCAGCAACGAGAACCACGCCGATGACGTTGCGGCGCTGATCAGGTATCTCAAGCTCCCTCGGGCGGACCTCATCGGATACAGCATGGGCGGCGGCGTGGCAATGCAGGTTGCAGTGCGACATCCAGACCTGGTGCGAAAGGTCGTTGTCATTTCGTCCACATTCCGCCGTGACGGCATGACCCAGGAAGGGCGCGACGCCATTGCGGGGCTCACGGCGGAAGTCTTCAAGGGCTCGCCGCTCGAGACCGAGTACCAACGCCTGAGCCCGACACCGGATCAGTTTGCGACGTTTGTCGAGCGCATGGTCGCCGGCTTCGCCAAAGGGAATGACTTGAGTGCCGCTCAGCTTCGGTCAACCACGGCACCGATGTTCTTTATCCATGGCGATGCTGACGGCATTCGGCTGCAGCACGTCGCGGAGATGTTTCGCTTGAAGGGCGGCGAGACCCACGGCGACCTGGGGCAGCGCTCCGCATCGCGACTGGCCATCCTGCCCAACACCACCCATGTGACACTGATGGAGCGCCAATCCATCATCGTCCCCATGGTGAACGACTTTCTTGACGCCGAGCCGTAGCCCTGAGGTGCCCGTGGCAGGCTGGCAAAATGACCCGATCCTGGAAAGCCAAGTCAACCAGCCCTTGAACGAGCACCGCGCCGGTAGTGCATAGCGACTGCGCCGTTGCGGAGCGGCGTCGACGAGACCAGCTCGAGCCGTCGCGTGCTGGGTAGCCCGCCCTGGTAAAGGGTCGGGCCGTGGCCGGCGATCCTGGGGTGGACGAGGAACTGGTACTCGTCGATCAGCTCCAGCCGGTCCAGCTCGGCCGCGAGCTTGCCGCTACCAAGGAGCACGCCGGCCGGGGTCGCATCCTTGAGTTTCTGCACGCTCATGCGCAGGTCGCCGGCGATGTGGTGGCTGTTGGTCCACGGGAAGTCCGTTCGCGTCGACGACACCACGTACTTCGGCTTGGCCTCCAGCTTGGCCGCCCACTCGCGCATCGCCGGCGGCGCCTCCTCGTCGCCGCGAGCGACCGCCGGCCAGTAGCCCTCCATCATCTCGTAGGTGACACGGCCCCACAGCATCGCCCCGCCCTCGTCCATGAGGCGGGTAAAGAACGCGTGTGTCTCGTCGTCGGCGATACCCTCCTGGTGGTCGATGCAGCCGTCCAAGGTGACGTTGAGGCTGAAGGTTAGCAGTCCCATAAGGGTTTACTCCGAGTTGGGCGTTCTGCTGGATTGTCGCTTGTCGAGGAGTACCTCGCAGCGGCTAACGCCCATTCGATAGCTTCAGCTGGCCGCACTCGCTGCCTAATGCGCGGACGCTGCGTCGCGGGCGCTTTCCTGACGATGGCGTTCGCGTGCGGCGTACCAGGCGTGCGCTTCAGGCGGCAACGACCGCTAGTGCAGAATCCGCGGTGTACCACGCACATGAGATGGGTGCTCCAACTCCCGGAGCATGAAATCGGCCAGGTCCGCGCGCGACAAGGTTGGGACGGGTGCCCACGTCCGGACGGCCTCGCCAACCCGGTATCTCCCCGTGGGCGGGCCGGCGGTCAGTTTGGGTGGTCGGACGATGGTCCAGTCGAGGTTGCTGGCCCGCACCAGGCGTTCCTTCGCTTCGTGATCCGCGATCTC
>DASTUF010000046.1:0-13869 GCA_035759745.1 Gemmatimonadales bacterium | reverse complement strand
CCCAGCTCATTGACCTGGGTGCTGCCCACCAGCTTGCCGAAGCCGTTGCCGACGACGATCGCGGCGGGGACGCGAGAGAAGAACGGATTCTCCCCGTGCGGCAGAATGGCGGTGACGCCGGTGCGGATCGAGTCACCCTCGATGACGGTGGTGTGGCCCACGCGGACGCCGGCGACGTCGGTGATGGCATTGAGGGGGCCCGGCGCGAGGCGGCCGGGTGCGAGGCCGAGATCGCGTGCACGGGCGCGACCATCGGCCCGCTGGGCCGAGGCGACGGCCGGGAGCAACAGCGCGAGGAGAAGCAGGCAGCGAGCAGTTGTCATGGCGAAGAAGAGTAAACTGCAACCGCAGATTTCACAGATTCAACCGCTGATTGCCCCAGATCTGCCAGCCTTGCAGTTCAGCGGTTGCAGCTCACGTTCCCAGCTCGGGCAGGTTTCGGAACTGGTCCAGTGATGCGGGATTCGCGAGGGCGTCCGCGTTCTTCACCGGGCGGCCGTGGATGGCCTCGCGCACCGCGAGCTCGCTGACCTTGCCGCTCACGGTGCGGGGAATGTCGGCGACCTGCAGGATCATCTTCGGCACGTGGTGGGGACTGGCGTGCTCGCGGATGCGGCGGCGGATCCGGCCGCGCAGCGCGTCGTCCAGCACTTCCCCCTCGTGCAACCGCACGAAGAGCACGATGCGCATGTCCTCCTGCCACTCCTGCCCTACCACGACGCTGTCCACCACCTCCGGCACTTGTTCCACCTGGCGATAGATCTCGGCGGTGCCGATCCGCACGCCGCCGGGGTTGAGTGTGGCGTCGCTCCGGCCATGGATGATGATGCCCCCTCGCTCGGTCAGCTCGGCCCAGTCACCATGGCGCCAGATGCCGGGATAATGCTCGAAGTAGGCAGACCGGTAGCGACTGCCATCGGGGTCGTTCCAGAAGCTCACCGGCCGGCTGGGAAAGGGCATGGTGCAGCACAGCTCGCCGGGACGGCCCACGATGGGCGTGCCGTCCTCATCGAGGATCTCGACCTTCATGCCCAGACCGCGGGTCTGGATCTCGCCCCGATAGACCGGGCGGGTGGGGTCGCCCAGCGCGAAGCAGCTGATGAGGTCGGTGCCACCGCTGATGCTGGCGAGGTGGATGTCCGCGCCTATGTCGCGCAGCACGTAATCGAAGCTGTGGGGCGCCAGCGGGCTGCCAGTGCTGAGGATCGAGCGAAGCGCGGACAGATCGTGGCTCCGCGCCGGCGCCAGGCCCTCCTGCTCCGCCGCGGCAAGGTACCGGGCGCTGGTACCGAACACGCTTACCCGCTCCGCCGCAGCCATGTCCCAGAGGATGTCCTTCCGGGGCGCCATGGGGGCTCCATCATACAGCACCAACGTCGCGCCCACCGCCAGCGCCGACACCAGCCAGTTCCACATCATCCAGCCGCAGGTGGTGAAGTAGAAGATCCGGTCGTCGCGGGTGAGGTCGGTGTGGAGGACGTGCTCCTTCTGGTGCTGCAGCAGGGTACCGCCGACGCCGTGCACCATGCCCTTGGGCAGCCCGGTGGTACCGGAGGAATACATGATGTAGAGGGGGTGGTCGAAGGGGAATCGAGTTGACAGTCGAGAGTCGGGAGTCGAGAGTCGAGAGTCAGCGGCGAACTGGTTCCAGAGCACCGCGCCGTGGACGCTGGAGACGTCGGGGACGTCGCGCAGCCAGGGGACGATGACTACCTGCTCGATCGACGGTATGGCGGCGCGGATGCCTTCCACCCGGTCGAGGACGTCCAGCTCCTTGCCGGCATACCGGTAGCCGTCGGCCGCGAAGAGCACCCGTGGCTCGATCTGCCCCAGCCGGTCGAGCACCGCCTGGGTGCCGAAGTCGGGGGAGCAGGACGACCAGACTGCACCCAGCCACGCCGCCGCGAGCATGGCGATGATGGTCTCGGTGATATTGGGCAGGAATCCGGCGACGCGATCCCCTGGCTGGATGCCGAGGGCGTGGAGTGCGAGAGCGGCTCGGCTCACCTCCTCGCAAAGCTCGGCATAACTCAGCTTCCGCCGACGGCCGCTTTCGTCCCAGGAAACGATGGCGTCCTGGTCGTCGCGAAAGCGAAGCAGATTCTCGGCGAAATTGAGGCGGGCGGAGGGAAACCATTCGCCATCCCACCGCTGTAGCGCTGGGCGCGTGTTCACCGGGCCCGGGCCGTCGCCGATGATGCCGCAGAACTGCCAGACGGCGGGCCAGAAATCCTGCGGCGCCGAAATAGACCAGTCGTAGACAGCGCCGGAATCGGGCACTGGAGCGCCCGCGGCCCTCACCTCACTGGCGAAGTGGGTGAGGTTGGCGCGGGCGATTCGCTCCGGTGACGGTGTCCAGACCGGACGGGTCTCGGCGGTCAGCTGGTCGGGGGATTGAACTGCTCGTGCTGCTGATCGAGCCAACTCTTGTGGTACCCGGGGTCCTCGAAGGCGGTTGCAGCCCTGGCGACGTGGAGCGGCCGGAACGAGTCCATCATCACCGCGAGCTCGTTGGTGGACTTGGCGCCGATGCTGGCCTCGGCACGACCAGGGTGCGGCCCATGGGGGAGTCCGTCCGGATGATGGGTGATGCTGCCGTACTCGATGCCCTTGCGGCTCATGAACTCGCTCGAGGCATAGAAGAGCACCTCGTCGGAGTCCACGTTGCTGTGATTGTACGGCGCCGGAACGGCCGCCGGGTCGAAATCGTACGGTCGCGGGCAAAAGCTGCAGATCACGAACCCGTCGCCCTGGAAGGTCTGGTGCACCGGAGGCGGCTGGTGGATGCGCCCCACGATGGGCTCGAAGTCGTGGATGTTGAAGGCCCAGGGATAGAAGTAGCCATCCCAGCCGACCACGTCGAACGGATGGTGGTCGAGGATGAGCTCGTTGATGGCATCGTACTGCTTGACCAGCAGGCGGAAATCGCCCTTCTCGTCGTGGGTGCGCAGCTCGGTGGGCCGGCGAATGTCGCGCTCGGAGTAGGGCGCGCCCTCGAGTAGCTGGCCGAACTCATTGCGATAGCGCTTGGGCCAGCGAATGTGGCCGCGGCTCTCAAACACCACCAGCCTGGTCGGACCCGCGGCTGGGTCGAGCCGCCAGCGATGCAGGATGTTCCGGTGGACCATGACGTAGTCGCCCTGGCGATACGGCAGGTCACCATAGGACGACTCGAGAACGCCTGAACCCTCGGCGACGTACACGCACTCGTCGGCCTGGGAGTTCCGGTAGAAGTGGGCATCGAGCTCGTCGGGCTCGACGTACAGCATGGCGATGTCGGCGTTGAAGAGGATCGGCGTGCGATCCATGGTGGGGCTGCCACCCGGCCGAGCCTGCGCGGTGCGAAAGTGGCGATGCCGGAGCGACGAGTCCTCGTCCTTCTCCCACACGACGTCGCGCACCTTGCGGGCGGACTTGACGGTGGTGGGGGGATGGACGTGATACAACAACGACGAGGTGCCGGTGAACCCCTCGTGGCCCATGAGTTCCTCGGCGTACAATCCACCGTCGGGACGCCGGAAGACGGTATGCCGCTTCCGCGGGATCTCGCCCAGCGTGTGGTAGATGGGCATCAGAGGTTGCCCCGAAGCGCCTGTTCGCGTTCGATGGCCTCGAACAGCGCCTTGAAGTTACCGGCGCCGAAGCTCCTGGCGCCCTTGCGCTGGATGATCTCGTAGAAGAGTGTGGGGCGGTCTTCCACCGGCTTGGTGAAGATCTGGAGCAGGTAGCCCTCCTCGTCGTGATCGACCAGGATGCCGAGCTCCGCGAGGGGAGCAAGGTCCTCCTCGATCTTGCCGACCCGATCGAGCACGGTGTCATAGTAGGTACTGGGCACCCGCAGGAACTCGACACCGCGATCGCGGAGCGCCCTGACCGTGGCGATGATGTCATCGGTGGCGAGGGCGATGTGCTGGCAGCCGGCGCCCTGGTAGAACTCGAGGTACTCGTCGATCTGGCTCTTCTTGCGGCCCTGGGCCGGCTCGTTGAGCGGGAACTTGATGCGGCCGTTGCCGCTGGAGACCACCTTGGACATCAGCGCCGAGTACTCGGTGCTGATTGCCTTGTCGTCGAAGGAGATCAGGTTGTAGAAGCCCAGCACCTTCTCGTAGAACCCGACCCACTCGTTCATCTTGCCCAGCTCGACGTTGCCGACGCAGTGGTCCACGTACTTGAGCCCGACCGGGTCGGGATGGTAGAGCGACTCCTCAGGGCGGAAGCCGGGCATGAAGACGCCGCGGTAATTGCGGCGCTCGACCAGGGAGTGGATGGTCTCGCCGTACGTGTGGATGCCGGCGACGACCACTTCTCCGTCGTCGTCCTTGAGAACGGTCGGCTCATACGCCGGCTTGGCGCCGCGTGCGACCGCCTTGGCGAAGGCATCCCGGGCATCGTCCACCCAGAGGGCGAGATCCTTGACGCCGTCGCCGTGCCGCGCGACGTGCTCGGCGATGGGACTGTCGGGCCGGAGCGGGGTGGTCAGCACCAGCCGGACCTTGTCCTGCTCAAGCACGTAGCTGGCGCGGTCGCGGGTGCCGGTTTCGGGGCCCCGGTAGCCGACCAGGCGGAAGCCGAAGGCGCCGCGATAGAAGTGCGAAGCCTGCTTGGCGTTTCCGACGTAGAATTCGATGTAGTCGGTCCCGTTGATGGGGAACGTATCGGTGACGCCCTGGGGGGCGGCGAGAGTACTGGTCATAGGGAGCTCCGGAAGTCGGGCTGAAGACTCAATATAGATAGTGGGGAGTGGGAAGTGGGAAGTGGGACGTGGCAGGGGGTGGTGAGGGGGGTTACAGCTTGCCAACTGCCTCAGGTGCCACATTTTGACGGCTGGGGCATCTCCTGTATTGTGCGCCCGGGCGGCATTACCCGAACCGGAAGGGTCATGACGGCAGACGTCGGTGAACTGTTCAGGCTCTACCACGGCCCGCTGGTGCGCATGCTGCACCGGCGGACCGGGGACCGTGACCAGGCCGAGGAGCTTGCGCAGGAGACCTTCGCGCGGGCGGTCGAGGCGCCTCCCCAGAACCCGCGGCCGTGGTTGTTCGCGGTGGCGCTGAACCTGGTCCGTGAGGACGCCCGCACCAATGCCCGGCGCAGCCGGCGACTGACACTGCTCAAGTCCGAGCCGCAGAGCGCCCCTGCTCCCGATGTCGATTTCGAGCGCCGGGAGCGGCAGGAGGCGGTGCGAACCGCCCTGGCGCAGCTCAACGACCGGGACCGGGAGGCGCTGCTGCTCAAGGCCGAGGGGTTCAGTTATGACGAGATCGCCGCGACGCTGGGACTGGCCCGGGGCGCGATCGGTACCACGCTGGCGCGGGCACGCCGCCGGCTGGTGGAAGCCTACCGCGCGCAGGAGTTGAGGAAGAATGCCGCATCTTGACGACGCCACCATTCACACGCTGCTGGACCGCGAGCTCGACACGGCGGAACAGCAGGCGGTCGAGTCGCACCTCGCCGTGTGTGAGCAGTGCGCCGCACGCGTGGCGGAGGAGCGGTCGATCGTCTCCGGGGCCGAGGAGTTGATTGCGTCGCTGGAGGGCGAGTCCTCCAGTGGGAAGTGGGGAGCGGGAAGTGGGGAGGAAGAAGTGAGAGGTGAGAAGGGAGAAGTGAGAAGGGAGGCTGGAGGGGAGGCCGTCTTTTTGCACCCGAGTGCCGAGCCCAAGCAGAAGGGGTCGCCGGTGGTGCTCGTGCCGGAACGTGCGGGGGCGGGATTCGGCCGGCGGCGGTGGCCGCTGGCAGCTGCCGCCCTGCTGCTGGTCACAGCCGGCGCGGGGTGGCTGGTGTTTCGCCCGAAGGAACCCACGGCTGTAGCCGTGGGCGCAGAGTCCCTGGGCCCTGATACCGTATCCGACGCCGAAGCGGACGCGATGTCGGCCGCAATCATGAACGACCCGGCCGGAGTGCCGACTGCCGGCGCCACCTATCCGGACACCATGCCTCCGGACACGTCGCTGCAAGTGGCGAGCGCACCGCCGCCGGCGGCGGCGCGGGCTGCGGTTGACACTCCGGCCACGCAGGAGTCCACGAGGTCGCTGCCGATCGACCTGGCGGTTGGAATTACCAGCGGCTCCAGCTCGACAGCTGACGCGCAGCAGGCGCGGCTGCGGGCGGAGGCCGCCGAGGCCGCGCGTGCAGAGAGCACCACGCTGGCGATCCGGGAAAGCCTGCTGGCGGCATCGCGGGCGCGGGACAGCCTGGCCCAACTGGCGCGGCGGCGGGCCGACGACTCGGCGCGCCAGGCCCGCGCCCTCCGGGAGGCCGAGCGGCGCGACGTGGCGGAGGTGGCGCTTGAGGCGCCACCGCAGGAGGCGCCACCGCCGCGGCCGGTAGCGCGACCAACTGCGGGCGCGGCAGCGGTCCTGCGGGACGAAGTCACGACCAGGGAGCGCATCGCTCCGGCGCAGCGGTTGGGCCCGATCGGGCTGGACGAGGCAGCGGACATGCTGGGACAACCAGTGCACGTCATCGACGGCTTGCGATTCAACTCGGTGAGCCTGGTGCCGGCCAGCACCTTTCCGGGCTCGGACCAGAGCCGGCCGGTAGTGCGAGTGACGTACCTGGGTGTCGACGGCGCCACCATCTACCTCGACCAGCAGCGGGCGCTCGACGGATCAGGCGAGGGAGATACCGAGGAAGTCTTCCGAGCGTCTGGCTGGTATATCGGGAACGTGCGGCTCAGGCTGACCGGAGATGTGACGTACGACTCGCTGGCGGTGCTGGTTGGCAAGGTGAGGTAAAGTGGGAAGTGGGGGCCGTCACAGCGGGAGGTGGTTCGGAGTGGTACGTTTGCAGCGTACCCCTTCTGAGGAGACGGCATTAAATGAGTGATCTACATATGCTTAGGTCCCTGGCGCTGATTGGAGCGCTGGGCGTGGCCGCCGGCGGATGCGCCACCAAGGCCGGAACGGGCGCGGTGGCGGGTGCCGGCGCGGGTGCTGTGGTCGGCGGCGCGATCGGTGCCGCGACGGGTTCCACGGCGAAGGGCGCCATCATTGGCGCGGCGGTGGGTGGTGCGGCAGGGGCGATCATTGGCGACCAGATGGACCGGCGCGCCGACGAGCTGGAGGATTCCATCCCCGGCGCCGAGATCGAGCGGGTGGGTGAGGGGATCCTGGTGACGTTCGAATCGGGCATCCTGTTCGGGTTCGACTCGACCTCGATCCAGCCGGCCGGGCAGTCGAACCTGGCGACCCTGTCTTCGAATCTGGAGAAGTATCCCGACTCCAACGTGCTGATCGTGGGTCACACCGACAGCGTCGGTGCCGACTCCTACAACATGACGCTGTCGGAGCGGCGCGCAGAGTCCGCGGCGTCGTACCTCCGGCAGCAGGGCGTGGCGGCAGGGAGGATCCGGACCGAGGGCCGCGGCGAGATCGAGCCGGTGGCCGACAATTCGACCGACGCCGGGCGGCAGGAGAACCGGCGGGTCGAAGTGGCGATATTCGCCAACGAGCAGCTGAAGGAGCGCGCGAGGGAGCAGGCGGGATCCAACTGAGTAGCTAGTGGGGAGTGGGAAGTGGGAAGTGGGAAGTGGGGTAATTTCCACTTCCCACTTTTTCCGCTTGCTACTTAGTTGTCGCCGTCGGCATTGCCTGGGGCGTCGACGTCCACCGTCGGCGTGGTAACCACCACGGTGTCCTGCTGGGTGCCGACATCCACCGAAGGCGTCTGCACCGTATCAGTCTCGGTTCCCACGACCGGGCGCTCCACTTCGTACTCGCCCTCGGCCGTCTTCTTGCACGCTGCGGTCAATACAACTCCCGTCGCCAGCGCCACTGCCAGAATGCTGCTACGCACACCGCCTCCGTCGTTCGGTTGGTCCTGCCACCGGCGCGAATCGCCGGCCGGAAACCAATGTACGGGCTGGGGCGTAGCAGGATGTGACGGGTGACCACTACGAGTGGCGAGTGGGAAGCGGGGAGTGGGAAGCGGGGAGTTTCCACTAGCAGTTCAGTCGTCGACGTCCACTCTCACCTTCACCGTCGAGTCGCCGACGCTCACGGTGTCGTTGTCGGTCCTGACTTCCACCGCCGGACTCTCGGCGGCAGGGGTCTCGGCGGCGGGAGCTTCGGCGGCGGGGGTCTCGGCCTTGTCGGCGCAGGCGGCGGCGGTCAGAGTCAGCACGGCGAGGGCGGTGATTGGTAGTACGCGCAAGGGGTACCTCCGTGTAAGGGCGTAGGGCATAAGGTTTACGGCGTACTGGACTGCTCCAGCCGGAAATCATACTCCAGCTTGATGGTGTCGGCCACGCTCAGCACCGAGCGCACCCGCGGCTTCTCCATGCCGAAGTCGGCGAAGGTGAACGCGGTGGTGGCGGTGCCGGTCACGACCTCACCTGAGCGGATGGCGCTCACCTGCCAGGTGGTGGGCCGAGTTTCCCGCTTGACGGTCAGGTTGCCGGTGAGGGTGAAGTGGCTGGAGTCGCCTTCGGCCAGGGGGAGCTTGACGCCGCTGGCGCCAGTGAGGGCGAGCGTAACCGTCGGGAAGCTGTCAGTCTCGAGGAGCCGCCGGCGGACGAAGCCATCGCGGCGCTCCTTGTCGCTGGTCAGCCCGGCAACGCCTATGTTGATCTGCGACCCGGCAGGCAGAATGGCGCCGTTCTCGTCGAAGTTGATGGCGCCCGTGACCGCGCTGGTCCGGCCGATGGCGTCATTGGGGAAGTCGAACCCGGCCAGCTGCTCGCGGACGCGGTAGCGAGCTTCGTTCCCGGTGGTGGACACGATGTACGTGTAGGCGGCGTCGTGGGCCGGACCCGCGGCCGAGGCGGACAGGAGCAGGACGCCGGCGAAAAGCGAAAAGGGGATGAGTGTCTTCATCCCCCAGAATACCAACAGCTAGTGGGAAGTGGGAAGTGGGAAGTGGAACGCGTTGAGCTGGGCGAGGAGCTCTCCGACCGGAAGCCCGGCGACCTCCGCGGCCTCGCGAATGGAACGGCCGGCGCCGCAGCAGGTATCCAGCGACAGGCGGTGCAGCAAGTCTGCTGCACCGGGGGCGCGCTTCAGGACGTCGTAGATGGTGTCGCTTTCCTGGAAGCTGTGGTTCATCATTTCCTCAGTGTGAAGCCATGGTCGCGGGGTGGCCGACCTGGATGGTGCCGACCGCGCCCTTGTTGGCATCGGCAAAGGCGTGGGTCACGAAGGCGTAGCTGCCCTCGCCTGCCTTCCCTTCCTCGAACTCCAGCTCGAACACCGCCCCGCCACCAGTGGGCACGGTCCAGGTCTGCAGCCCTTCGATGACCTGCTCCGGATTGCCGCCGGGGTACACCCGGTCGAAGATATTGCCCACCACATGGAAGTCGCTGCGGATGCTGGGGCCGGCGTTCATCACGAAGAGCCGCACCCTGTCGCCCACATCCACCTTGAGGGGCTCGCGGGTGTACTGGAACGCCTTTCCGTTGAATACCACATAGGTCGGCTCTGCATCCTGCATCGCCTCCCAGTCACCCTCCATGACCGTGCTGTCGGTCACCGAGCCGCGGGGATAGAAGTCGCTCTGCACCAGGACGAACTCCTTGTCCACTTCGGTGGGCCAGCCGCCAGCCGGATCCACAATGATCGGCAGGTACATGCCCTGGGCGATGTGCATCAGGACCGGCGGGGTGCCGCAGTGCACCATGAAGACACCCGCGGTAGTGGCCTCGAACTCGAACTGGAGGCTGTCCTTCGGGGCGATCGACTTCATCGCGTGGTTCATGGGGATCTTCGACGCGTGGAAGTCGATCGAGTGCGGCATGTTCTCCGCCTCGTTGACGAGGTTGATCCGGACCAGGTCGCCCTGGCGCACCCGGATGACGGGGCCCGGCACGGTGTGGCCAAAGGTCCAGCCGACATAGCGGACGCCCTGGGCGATCTCGATGGTGTCGTGGGTCATCGGGATCCGGAACTCCTTGATCCGGGCTCGCTCGGCCGGCGCCACCCGGGCATCAAAGGCGGGCGTGACCGCTGTGCGAGTGACGCTGAAGTCCACCCGATGCACCTCGGCGGGACGGCGGGCGCCGGTCAGGAGCAGGAAGCCCATTCCCAGCGTCACCATGGAAGTCAGCACCAGCTTGGTCGCGATCAGCATGTCGTCCTCGTTCCGCTGCATTGTGGAGGTACCTGACTACTGGAACGAGGATACGAGGCGGGTGGTCAAGCGGACTGGAAGGCGGTGTGAAGGAAACTTCATGGCGGCTCGGCGGCTCGGCGGCTCGGAGCTAGAGCGGGACGGCGAGCAGTGCTTCAGGGGCGAGGTGGGCAAAGCGCCGGGCGATGCTGCCACCTTCCACCGGTCCCGGAGGGCCACCGCGACGATTGCCGATGGCGACTACATCGGCCCGTGCGACTTCCGCTGCCTCCAGCAGCTGGGTGACCGGATCTCCGCGGCGCACCAGCAGCATGTCCTCCAGGCTCCTGCCGGGGCCGCTGGCACGCGCCAGCGCCTCGCGGTCACCGGGCGTGGCGAGCCGCTCGAGCTGGCCGAGGAGCGCCAAGGTGCGCGATGACGGGACGGGGGCGGAGTCGCCGACGAAAGCCGGCTCGACGATGATCGGCTGGAGCCCGGCACCGATGGCTTCGGCGAGTCCGGCTGCGGTGCGAAACACCACGAAACCGCGTTCGGTGCCATCGAGCGCCACCAGAATCCGCTGGAGCGAGCCGGCGCGCGGGGGTACGTAGAGGCTGGCGACCTGGCTGCGCCGGGCCACGGCATCGGCGGTGTCTCCGACCAGCATACGCACCGCCGCGGTGCGTGGCTTGCGCCCCAGGATCAGGAGATCAGCGCGGCGATTCTCGGCGAAGCGACAAATCTCGACGCTGGGAATCCCATGGGCGCAGCCCAGCTCCACCTGGAGGCTGTGCGGCGCCGAGGCGAGGTCGTGCTCGAGCCAGTCGGCGAGCCGCTCCAGGATGGTGGTGTCGCCGTCGCCTCCGCCGCCGTGGGGTACACGGACATGCGCTGCCGCCGGTGTCACCGTCATGATCGTCAGCCGGGCGTTGGCACGCGCGGCGAGGTCGAGGCCGGTGCGAACGGCGCTCCGGCCGGCATCGGTTTCGTCAGCTGCGACCACCAAATGCTGGAACTGCATTCTGCCTCCGTTGAACGGCTGCATGGTATCGCGGCGACGATGAAGGAACCGTGAATCCTTGTGGAAGGCGCTACATTTCTCGGCATGACTTCAGCCACCATGCCCCCGAGCCATCGGCTCGAGCAGCTGGTTACCACTGGCACGCTACTGACCACGGAGCTGTCGCTCGAAGGGGTACTGCAGCGGGTGGTGGAGGTAGCAGCGGCGCTGATTGGTGCGCAGTACGCCGCGATCGGCGTGCTGGACCCGGACGGCCGCCTGCTGGAGAGCTTCACCACCTACGGCATTTCAGACGAAGCGCGGGAGAAGCTCGGGCCGCCGCCAAGAGGGCATGGCATTCTCGGGCTGGTGATCCGGGAGAAGCGGGTGATCCGGCTGCCCGACCTCACCCAGCACCCCGACTCGTACGGCTGGCCGCCGCACCACCCGCCGATGCGGTCATTCCTGGGGGTGCCGATCGTGGGACGCCGGGGCACGTTCGGCAACCTGTACCTGACAGAGAAGATCGGCACGGCGGAGTTCACCGACGACGACGTGCGGATTGCCCGGCTGCTGGCCGCGCAGACGGCGGCGGCGGTGGAGAATGCCCGGCTGCACGAGGAGAGCGCGCGGCTGCTGGAGGAGGTGCAGCAGCTGCACCGTTCGCGCGAGCGTTTCTTTGCGATGGTCAACCACGAGCTGCGCAATGCGCTGGCCGCTACCTACGGCTGGGCGGAGATGCTGGTGCGCAAGAAGGACCCGGCCACGGTGCCGCTGGCGGCGTTCGAGGTGCTGGAGTCGGCGGAGCAGGCGGTGGGGCTGGTGAACGACCTGCTCGATCTGAGCCGCCTGGATGAAGACCGGCTCCGCCCGGTGATCCGCGAAGTGGATCCGCTGACGGTAGTGCGCCGAGCGGTGGGTCGGGTGACGCCCGCGGCAGAGGCGCGACAGGTCCTGCTGGAGATCGGTTCCGAGCCGGTACCGACGTGCGAGACCGACGCCAGCCGACTGGAGCAGATCCTGGTCAACCTGCTGGGCAACGCGATCCGGCACACCCCCGAGCGCACGACCGTGCGCACCAGCCTGGAGGGCCGGGACGGCAAGGTGATCTTCCAGATTTCGGACCAGGGTCCGGGAATCCAGCCTGCAGACCTGGAGACGATCTTCGATATCTACGTGACCAAGGCGGGCGAGGAGGCTCGCGGCCACGGGCTGGGACTGCCGCTGTCGCGCCGGCTGGCGCGGCTCCTCGGCGGCGAGCTCCGCGCGGTGGAAGACACCACCGAGGGGGCGTGCTTCGAACTCGAACTGCCAGCGGGAACCTCATGAAGATCCTGGTAGTGGAAGACGACCGGAAAGTCGCCGGCTTCATCGAGCAGGGACTCAAGGAAGAGGGCCACGTGGTGGACGTGGCGCCTGACGGTGACGAAGCGACGATGCTGGCCCACGTGTACGAGTACGACATCATTCTGCTCGACGTGGTACTGCCGAAGAAGAACGGCTTTCAGGTGGCGGCAGAGTTGCGGCGCGAGGGACGGACCACGCCGATCCTGATGCTCACTTCGCGCGACGCGACGGAAGACGTGGTGCGAGGACTCGACTCGGGCGCGGACGACTACCTGGCCAAGCCGTTCAAGTTCGAGGAGTTGCTGGCCCGGATCCGGGCGCTGGGAAGGCGCGGCGGCGCCGAGCGAATGGACACGCTGGCGTTCGGGCCGGTGACGATGGACCGGCTGCAGCATCGCGCCGAAGTGGACGGAAAGCCGCTGGACCTGACACCCAAGGAGTTCCAGCTGCTGGAGCACTTCCTGCTGCATCCCGACGAGGTGGTCAAGCGGACCACGCTGCTGGAGAAGGTGTGGGACATGCATTTCGATCCCGAGAGCAACGTGGTGGACGTGCATGTAGGCAACCTGCGCCGCAAGCTGCAAGCGGCGGCCGGTGAGCCCCTTATTGCAACTGTCCGCGGCGTAGGCTTCAGCCTGCGGCGAGATGCGTAGCCTGGCTCGACCGTGGTCAGTCGGGCGGAGCGGTCCCCTCCGGCAGATACGTGACCTGCCTGCGGGGACCGCTCCGCCCACCTGACCACTTCGAACGCCTGGACATCAGGTGCCCACGCTCACGCGCTGGTTCATCAAGACGGCGTTGCTCTGCTTCGTTGCGGCGCTGGTTCTCGGCGCGGCGATGCAGATCCGCGCGGTGACGGCGGCCTTCCCTGGCCTGGCGGTGGCGTGGCCGGGGTACCTCCACCTGCTGATGGTGGGGTGGATCACCGGTCTCATCATGGGGGTCGCGTTCTGGCTGTTTCCCCGCCCCGATCGCAACCGCACTGCACCTCCCGAACAACTGGGCTGGACCGCCTACGGATGTCTCTACACCGGGCTGCTGCTGCGACTGCTGGCCGAGCCAGCGACGGCGATTGACCCGACGTCGGCGATGCGCTGGCTGCTGCCGCTGTCGGGGCTGCTGCAACTGGCGGCCGCCGTTTCATTCGCGCTCCTGATCTGGCCGCGGGTGCGGGTGCGCTAGATGCCTGCCGCGAGTGTGTGGATGGTGCGCACCGCGCTGGTGCACCTGCTGCTCGGCTTCCTGCTGGGCGCGGTGATGCTGATGCAGAAGGGCCTGCTGCTGGACGGCGCGGGCTTCACGCTGATGCGGCCGCTCCATGCCGAACTGCTGACGCTGGGCTGGACCGTGAACCTGGGCATGGGCGTGGCGTACTGGATCCTGCCGCGTGCCGGCTCCGGTTCAGCGCGCACCGGGGCGAGGCAGGTACTGCTGGCCGCGGGACTGCTCAATTCGGGCGTGCTGGCGGTGGGGCTGGCGCC
>DASTUF010000045.1:0-12185 GCA_035759745.1 Gemmatimonadales bacterium | reverse complement strand
CTCAGGGAGATTCCCGACGCACCGGTGATCCTGTTCGCGCTGGGACGGATGGAGCTGCTGCAGCGCCCGGCCGTGGCGGTGGTCGGCAGCCGGGACAACACGTCGTATGGCGCAGAAGTGGCGCGTCAGGTGGCTGCGGCGGCGTCGCAGGCGGGCATCACGGTCGTGAGTGGCATGGCGCGAGGGCTCGACGCGGTGGCGCATCATGCGGCGCTCGGCGGTGCCGGCAGCACCATCGGCGTGCTGGGCCACGGGCTCGGGATCGTCTATCCCACTGCCAATCGCGACCTGTACGAGCGGGTGACGCACGAGGGGTTGCTGCTGTCCGAGTTCCCGCCTGGCGAGCGGCCGTACAAGGGGAGCTTCCCGCGCCGGAACCGATTGGTCAGCGGCCTGGCGAGTGTCACGGTCATAGTGGAAGCCGCGCAGAACAGCGGCGCGCTCATCACCGCCGGAACGGCGCTGGAGCAGGGCAGGGATGTGATGGCGGTCCCGGGGCGCATCACCGAGCCCACAGCGCAAGGGGTAAACGCGCTCATTCGCGATGGCGCCGAGCCACTGCTCAATGTAGCGGACCTGCTGGCGCACTACCCCGGTGCCGAGGTAGTGCCAGGCCCCGCGCCAGCGCTGAGGCCGTCCCTGCCGCCAACGCTCACCGGCAGGGAACGATCGATCGCCGAGTTGCTGCTCGCAGGCGAGCGGCCTTTGGACCAGGTGGCGGAGTTGTCATCACTCAGCGTCTCTGAGGCACTCGTCACCCTATCCACGCTGGAGCTGGAAGGCGTCGTGACCCGTGGCGCCGGTTCGGTCTTCGGGCTGGCGCGCGGGTAGCATTCTGCACGGCAGTCAGGGCGCTCCCCTCCGGCAGATACGTGACCTGCCTGCGGGGAGTGCCCTGACCGCCGTTCTTTCAGGGTTCGGCGCAACGGCGCGTGGAGCATGTCGCCGAAGGCGACACCTGCCGAGCAGCGGCTCCTAGCCGCGTCCATGTGCCGAGCAGCGGCCGTTAGCCGCGTGACCACGAGCCGCCGAGCCGCCCAGCCGCCCATGCACCTCTACATCCACGTCCCCTTCTGCGCCCGGCGCTGCAGCTACTGCGACTTTGCGATCGCGGTGCGGAAGGCTGTGCCGTCCAGCGAGTACCAGCAGGTGCTGCTCCAGGAGTGGGCGATGCGGCAACAGCATCCGGGCTGGGAGTCGTCGCCGGAGGTGGCCACCATCTACTTCGGTGGCGGCACACCGTCGCTGCTGGCACCGCCCGCGCTCGAAGCAATCCTCGACGCGATCCACCGCGACCGTGACGTTGCCGCCGACGCGGAGATCACCCTCGAAGCCAACCCCGACGACGTGACCGCCGAGTCGGCGGCGGCCTGGCGGGCGATCGGCATCAATCGCGTCTCCCTCGGCAGCCAGTCATTCGATGACGCCGTGCTCGCATGGATGCACCGCACTCACTCCGCCGCCCAGGTGCCCGTGGCGGTGGACATCCTGCGCAGTGCAGGCATCGGCAATCTCTCGCTCGACCTGATATTCGCGCTGCCCGAGCACCTCAATCGCAACTGGGACGACGACCTGGCCCGGGCGATGGCGCTGGAACCGGCGCACCTCTCGCTCTACGGGCTGACCTTCGAGCCGCATACCGCGCTGGATCGATGGCGCCTGCGGGGCGAGGCGTCGCCACCGCCGGATGAGCGCTACGCCGAGGAGTATCTCTCGGCGGTCGAGGCGTTCGCCCACCATGGCTTCGAGCACTACGAAGTGTCCAACGCTGCTCGGCCCGGATTCCGTTCTCGGCACAACAGTGCCTACTGGGAGCGCCGCCCATTCCTGGGCCTCGGACCCGCCGCCCACGGAAGCGTTGGGCGCCGCCGAGAGTGGAACGAGCGCGAATGGGAGGCCTACAGACAGCGGGTCAATGCAGGGCAGGACCCCGTCGCGGGTGGGGAGGACCTGGACGACGAGGCGCTCTCGCTGGAGGAGCGCTACCTCGGGCTCCGCACCGACCGCGGGGCGCCGGAGGCCCTCGTCGGCCGGGTGTCCGAGCGCTGGATCCAGGAGGGCTGGGCCCGCCGCCAGGACGGCCGCATAGTCCTGACCCCGGAAGGCTGGCTTCGTCTCGACGCGCTGGCCGCCAGCCGGTAGCCCACTTCCCACTTCCCACTTCCCACTTCCCGCTTCCCGCTTCCCACTTCCCACTTCCCACTTCCCACTTCCCACTATTGTAGATTTCCCCATCATGCCGGCATCCGCTACCCTCAGCGAACGCGAGCTCCGCGTCCTGGAGTCCGTGGTCCACTTCTACGTGGAGACCGCGGAGCCGGCGGGCAGCCAGACCATTGCCCGCCGGTACGGCCTGGGCGTGTCGCCGGCCACCGTGCGCGGGATCATGAGCGAGCTGGAAGAGAAGGGCTTTCTCTACCATCCCCACACCTCGGCGGGGCGCATCCCGACCGACCGCGCCTATCGCGCCTACGTGGACCGGATGATGCACCGCCCCGCCCTCAGCGGGGCCGATCGGCTGGCGCTGGAGAGCGAGCTGCAAGGCCGGTCCACCGCGGCAGACGAACTCCTCCGTCGGGCCGCGCAGGTGCTCGGTGTGCTGACCCAGGAACTGGGACTCGCCGTCGCGCCGGCGCTGGATCAGGTGATCCTGGAGCGGGTGGAACTGGTGCCGGTCGCGTCGGACCGGCTGCTGCTGGTGTTCAACCTGCGCAGCGGTGTCGTGCGGACGATCTTCGTGCGGGTGCCTGCCACCATTGCTGCCGAATCGGTGGCTGGCGTGGCGCAGATCCTCAATGAACGCCTGGCCGGGCACACCCTCGCGGAGATCCGCACCACCCTGTCGGATCGCCTCCGCGATGCTGGTGCCGCCGACCGCGAACTGCTCGACATCTTCATCGCCGAAGGTGACGAGATATTCGCACTGGAACGTTCGGCCGAGCCGGTGGTGCTGGGCAGTGCCCAGCTGCTCGCCGAGCAGCCGGAGTTCGCGACCCAGCAGCGGATGCGTGATCTGCTCCACCTCACCGAACAGCGGGACGTGCTGCGGGAAGCGCTCGGCCAGCGCCGCCGCTCGGGGCTGTCGGTCACCATCGGTGGCGAGAACGACGATTCCCGCCTCAACGAGTTCACGCTGGTGACGGCGTCGTACCGGAAGGGCGACCTGTCGGGCGTGATCGGCGTGATTGGCCCGACCCGGATGCCCTACGACAAAATCATCGGACTGGTGGAGCATACCAGCCGCCTGGTGGAAGGATTGCTGGAGTGAGTGACTACTACGCCACGCTCGGTGTGAACCGGAGCGCGACGGAGGACGAGATCAAGAAGGCGTACCGCCGCCTCGCGATGGAGTTCCATCCCGACCGGAACGGCGCGCCCGATGCCGAAGCGAAGTTCAAGGAGATCACCGAGGCGTACGAGGTGCTGAAGGATCCGCAGCAGCGGTCCGCCTACGATCGCTACGGCAAGTCGGGCCTCGGTGGCGCCGCCCGTGGCGGGTTCCACCACGTGGACCTGTCCGAGGCGCTCGAAATCTTCATGCGCGACTTCGGCGGCTTCGAAGGCATGTTCGGCGCGCGCCAGCGACAGGACCCGCGGCGGGGCCAGGACATCAAGGTCACCGCCCGGATCACGCTCGAGGAAGTCGCGCGCGGCGTGCGGAAGACCGTCAAGCTCAAGACCCTCGAGCGCTGTGCGACGTGTGAGGGAACCGGGGCGAAGGAAGGCACCCGGCCGGCGACCTGTTCCACCTGCAATGGCTCGGGAGAGGTGCGGCGGGCCACGCGCAGCGTCTTCGGCCAGTTCATGGCGGTCGCAGCCTGTCCCACCTGCCACGGCGAGGGCACCGTGGTGACCGACCCGTGCGAGGTCTGCCGCGGCGATGGCCGGGTGCGCACCGACAAGAGCGTGCCGGTGGATGTCCCCGCTGGTGTGAGCGGCAACAACTACCTCACGCTGCGGGGCCAGGGCGCCGTGGGCCCGCGCGGCGGCCCGGCTGGCGACCTGATAGTGATGCTCGAGGTCAAGGACGACGACCGGTTCGAGCGCCAGGACGAACACCTCTTCCATGACCTGCCGATTTCATTCTCGCAGGCCGCCCTGGGCGCGCGCACAGTGGTCCCGACTCCGTGGGGCGACGAGGTCTTCGAGGTTCCAGCGGGCACCCAGACCGAGAGCGTGTTCCGGATCAGGGGGAAGGGCCTCCCGCGGCTCAACCAGCATGGCAACGGCGATGTGATGGTGCGGGTGCACGTCTGGACTCCCGAGCGGTTGACCGACGAGCAGGAGACCCTGCTCAAGCAGCTGGCCGAGGTCGAGGGCGAACCGCCCAGGAAGGGCGGCATCTGGACCCGGATCAAGGAAGCGCTCGGCGCATGAGCTGGTGGGCGGTGCACGCCCGTCCTGCGGCAGATGATCGCGAGCGAGTGGCGGCCTGGCTGGTGACCCGCACCGGCCACGCGGTCGAGGAGCGCGCGGACGGAGTGGTCGTGGCGTTCGCCGGCGACGAATCCGACGCGGTCGCGCTGGCCCGGGAGGCGAGCACCAGCCAGGGTGCGCCCGCGACCGCGCAGCCGGTGGATCCGGTGGACTGGACCGTTCGGTGGCGCGACGGGATCGGGCAGCGCCGCATCGGGCGGCTGTTGCTGACTCCATCCTGGCTGGAGCACGACAGCTCGGATCCGATGGTCGTGGTGCTGGATCCGGAGACGGCATTCGGAAGTGGTGAGCATGGCTCCACGCGTGCAGCGTTGGCGTTGCTTGAACGACTTCTCGTCCCGGAGGACCTGATGCTCGACCTGGGCAGCGGCAGTGGGATCCTGTCGATCTGTGCGGCGCGGCTGGGCGCGCGCCGGGCGATCGGTGTCGAAGTCGATCCTGAAGCGAACGTGATCGCACGCGCCAACGTGGACCGGAACGGCGTTGCGAACCGGGTGACTATCCTCGACGGCGACGCCGGCGCACTGGCGCCCCTGCTGGGACCGGCGCAGATGGTGGTCTCCAACATCCTGCGCGAGGTCAACGTCTCGCTGCTGCCGGCCATTCGCCGGGCCCTGGCGCCGGATGGCGTGGTCATCTTCTCCGGGATGGAGCACCTGGAGCGGGAGCTGTTCCTGCCTGCGATGCGTGAGGCCGGCCTGCGACCGCACCAGGAGGCGACCGACGACGGCTGGTGGGCCGCGGCGGCGCGGGTCGCATGAGCGCGCTCCTCCTCCCGGCCGGATCGCTGGCCGAAGGCGCCGCGGTGGACATCCCGCCTGACGAGGCGCATCACCTCCGGGTTCGACGGGCGACCGACGGCGAGCAGGTGCGCCTCATCGACGGTGCCGGCCGAGTCGGCCTGGGCGTGCTGGAACAGAATGGCTCCGGCTGGCGGGCGCTCATCGAGCACGTCAACAGCGTACCGGCCGCGCCGGCACTCGTCATCGCCGTCGGCGGCGGAGATCGTGACCGGTTCGGGCTCATCGTCGAGAAGGCCACCGAGCTGGGTGCCACCGACATAGTGGCCGTGGACACCCACCGCAGCCGCAGCGTGGCCGGACGGGTACGGCCCGAGCATGTAGAGAAGCTCGCAGGCCGGGCGCTCGCCTCCCTCAAGCAATCGGGCGGGGCATGGCTGCCCCGGGTGCGCGGACCAGTCGCCTTCGAGGACGCGTTGCGGCTGGGCATCGGTGGACGCCGGTGGCTCGCATCGGTCTCGGATGAGCAGTCGGCGATGGCCCCGCGCGATGGTCCGATGGCGATTCTGGTGGGCCCCGAGGGAGGATTCAGCAGTTCGGAACGCGATGCCGCGTTGCTGTCGGGCTGGGAGCCGGTGCGACTCGCTCGTGGCACCCTGCGATTCGAGACCGCCGCCATCGTCGCGCTGGCGCTGGTCGCCGCCGCGCGAGCCGGACGCAAGGCAGAGGAGCCTTCGTGAGTGACTGCATTTTCTGCCGGATAGTTTCCCGCGAGCTGCCTGCCAACGAGGTCCGGCGAACAGCGGACGCGGTGGCCTTTCGCGATCTCGATCCCAAGGCGCCGACGCACATCCTGGTGGTGCCGGTCAAGCACGTGAGTGCGGTGCGCGACGCCACCGGTGCAGCCGGCGAAGCACTGCTGGGCCGGGTGTTCGCGTTCGCCGCCGAGCTCGCGACCGAGCTGGGCCTCGACTCCGATGGCTATCGCCTGGTTACCAACACCGGCCGCCACGGCGGCCAGTCGGTGGACCACCTGCATGTGCACCTGCTGGGTGGGCGACAGTTCGCCTGGCCGCCGGGATAGCCGGCGGACGTTCGGCCGCCCTGATCCTTCCCACTTCCCACTCCCCACTTCCCACTTGGAAGCTCCGCAGCTGCTTACCGGCCAACTCAGCACCGACGCCCTCGAGACCATCGAGTTCGCGGAGGTGCTGGACCTCGTCGCGGCCTTCGCCGCCGGCGAGGGCGGTGCGGAGCGCGTGCGTCAGCTGCGCCCCTCGCCAGACCACGCGTGGGTCGTAGCGGAGCTTGCGTTGGTGGAAGAAGTGACCGCGCTCTACCGCCGAGGTGACCGGATCGAAGCGGAGCCGGTGCCGGAATTGGCCCAGTCGCTCAAGCGGCTCCGGGTGGAAGGCAGTGTGCTGGATGCCGCGGAACTGGCGGCAATTGCGCAGCTGCTCGCTGCGGCACATCGGGTGCGCGAGGAACTGCAACGGGTCCGCGAGCCGGCCCCGATGGCGGCTGCGCTCGCGGCGAATCTCCCCTCGCGCGACATCGACCGTCGGCTCGAGCGATCGGTAGGGCCGGATGGGCAGGTGCTCGACGGCGCAAGTCCTGCACTCGCCGCCGCACGCCGGGAAGCACAGGACGCGCGCCAGCGCCTGGTACGTCGGCTCGAGGGAATCCTCCGGAACATCGATCCATCGGGCGGCGCTGCCGAAGGCACGGTGACCGTGCGGGGCGGCCGCTACGTCATTCCGGTGCGGCGCGATCTCCGCGCCCGTCCCGACGGCATCGTCCACGACGAGTCGGCCAGCGCGGAAACGCTGTTCATCGAACCGTCGGCCACCGTGCAACTGGGCAACGAGCTGCGCGAGGCGCTGGTCGCAGAGGAACGAGAGACGCTGAAGGTGCTGCGCGAGCTCTCGGAGCTGCTGCGACCCGGGTTGCCGCTCCTCAACGATGCGCTGGAGATGTGCCTCCAGGTGGACGCGCTGGTGGCACGCGCGCGATGGGCCCACGCGGTGGAGGGTAATGCGCCCTCGGTGACGCCCGCGCCGGCTGCGTTGCGCATCCGGAATGGTCGCCATCCGCTCCTGCTGGCCTCGGGCAACGTGGTCCCCTTCGACCTCGAGATGGCGCCGGACGAGCGCACCCTGCTGGTCAGCGGACCCAACACCGGCGGCAAGACGGTTCTGCTCAAGGCGGTGGCGCTGTTCGTCGCGCTGGCCCAGAGCGGGATCATCCCCCCGATGGCGCCGGGTGGAGCACTGCCGCTGGTGCACCGGCTCGCTGCCGATATAGGAGATCGCCAGTCCATCGCGGCGTCGCTCTCCACTTTCAGTGCCCACGTGCGGACGCTAGGCGCGATCCTCAGCGACGCCGACGATGCGACGCTGGTCCTGCTGGACGAGATAGGCAGCGGTACCGACCCGGCGGAAGGCGCCGCGTTGGCGGCGGCTGCAATCACCTCGCTCACCCGCCGGGGCGCGCTCACGCTGGCGACGACCCACCTGGGTCAGCTCAAGACGCTCGCCGCCGAGGAGCCCGGTGTGGTGAATGCGTCGCTCGAGTTCGATGCCGCCACGCTGGCTCCCACGTACCGCTTCCGGAAGGGCGTGCCGGGCCGCTCCTATGGGCTGGCCATCGCGCGCCGCCTGGGGCTAGGCGCCGATGTGCTGGACGACGCCGAAGCGCGGGTGCCCGCCGCCGAGCGCAGCTTCGATGCGCTGCTTGCGGCGGTGGAGGAGCGACAGCGCGACGTGGAGCAGCGGGAGCGCTCGGCGCAGGCGCTCACCGCCGAGCAGCAGGAGCTGGCCGCGCGGCTCGCGGCCCAGCAGGCGATGCAGCAAGCGAAGGGCGACGATCTGGCCAAGCGTGAGAAGGAGAGCGAGCGCCGGGCCCGCGACGAGGCTCGCCGGTTCCTGCTCGAGGCGCGCAAGACCGTCGAGGCCGCGCTGCAGGAGGCGCGCGGCGCGGCGGACGACGCCCGTGCCCGCGAGGCTCGGCGCGGGCTCGAGGATGCGATCCGGGAGCAAGGTGATGTCCTTGCCACCTTCGAACCGCAGGCGCCGCAGGTTGGGAGCGACGCAGCCTTGACGGTGGGCCAGCGTGTGCGCACAGCGGCGGGCCTGGAGGGCGTGCTGCTGGAGCGGCGCGCCGATGACAAGGCGCTGATTCGGGTGGGCAGCATGAAGATGACTGTCCCTCTCGCCCAACTGGAAGGGGCGCAGGTGCGTGCGCCCCAAGCGCACGCGCGTGCGCCCTCGACCTCGGTAAACGCGGAATCAGCAGTGCCGATGGAGCTCGATTTGCGAGGCATGACCGGGGACGAAGCCGAGTCGGCCACGCTGGCCGCCATCGATGCGGCTGTCGTCGCCGACTATCCCATCGTGCGCATCATCCACGGCATGGGCACGGGGGTGGTACGCGAGCGGGTGCGGAGGGTAGTGCAGCATGACCGCCGGGTGGCCAGGTTCGACTTCGCGCCCCGCAACCAGGGTGGCGTGGGCGTCACCATCGTGGAGCTCGCGTGATCCCCGACCATATCGTCGACCAGGTTCGTGAGAGCGCGGACATCGTCGGGATCATCAGCGAGTCAGTGCCGCTCAAGCGCACCGGCTCCGACTGGCGCGGTGCCTGCCCCTTCCACGGCGGCAAGGGCCGCAACTTCGCGGTGATCCCCAAGAAAGGGATGTTCTACTGCTATGTCTGTCATGAAGCGGGCGACGTCTTCTCCTACTTCATGAAGCGCTTCGGCATGGACTATCCCACTGCGGTTCGCGATGTGGCCCGGCGGGTGGGGATCACCGTGCCCGAGGAGAAGGCCACGGCCGGCCCCGATCCCAACGAGCCACTGCTCAGCGCAGCCAGCGCCGCGCACGAGTTCTTCATGACTCGCCTGGCCGAAGGGCGCGACGCCGACTCGGCTCGGCAGTATCTCGCGGGGCGAGGCTTCGATCAGGCGGCGGTGGAGCGGCACCAGTTCGGGTATGCTCCGACCTCGCGGGACCTGCTCGAGCACCTCGAGAAGCTGGGCATCAATCAGGAGGCCGCCGTCACAGCGGGGCTGGCCATCCGGCGCGACGACGGTTCGGTGGGCATGCGGTTCCGTGGCCGGCTCATCATTCCCATCCACGACCTGCGGGGCAGGGTGGTGGCTTTCGGCGGGCGGATCCTGGGCGAGGGTGAGCCCAAGTACCTCAATTCCCCGGAGACACCGATCTTCCACAAGGGCCGCACCCTCTACAACCTCCACGTCGCCAAGCAGGAGATCCGCAAGGCCGAGGAAGCGGTGCTGGTGGAGGGCTACTTCGACGTGCTCGCCCTGGTGGATGCCGGCATCAACAATGTCGTGGCGCCGCTGGGGACCGCGCTCACGCCGGAGCAGGCGAGCCTGCTGCGCCGCTTCACCGGCCAGGTGACCGTGCTGTACGACAGCGACGCACCCGGCCTGAGGTCCACCTTCCGCGCGGCGGATGAGCTGTTGCGGCAAAGTGTGCAGGTTCGCGTTGCCACGATGCCACAGGGAGAGGACCCCGATACCATGGTTCGGGGCGGCGGTGCGGCCGCGGTGCGCGAGGTGCTCCACGACGCGCAGGACGTGCTCGAGCGCAAGATCCACCTGCTGGCCGAACGCGGCTGGTTCGAAGACCTCGAGCATCGCCGCCGAGCGCTCGATCGCCTGCTGCCCACGGTGCGGGCGGCGGCGGACCCGATCACCCGGGACCTGTATCTTGCCCGGGTCTCGGAGCGCACGGCGGTCTCGGTGGAAGTGCTCCGAGGTGAACTCCGGTTGCAGGCGAGCCGCCATGCGCCGCAGTCAGAGCCGGCGCCGCCTGTCCGGGCGCCGTCGGGCGACCGTCTCAGCGAGGTCAATGCGTCCGAGGCCCAGATGATCCAGCTGCTGCTGGTAGCGCCCGACTGGAGAATCCGTGCCCGCGAGGAGCTGGAACCGGCCCTGTTCGAGTCGGAGATGCTGCGCGAGATATTCGTGACCCTGGTTGAGTCGGCACATCCCGCGGACCAGTTGCCGGGCGGGCTCTCCCACGCGGCGCAGCTGGCATGGAGCGAACTGCGCGAGAAGGCCGAGCGGCTGGCCGGCGCCAATCACGATGCTACGTACGAGAACTGCTCCCAAATGCTGAGATCAGGACCCGAGTGGCGCGAGATCGAGGAGCTGACCGACAAGGTCGAGCAGCAGCGCCGGCGCCAGGAATTCCGCCGCCGCTATCCGCTCGCCTTCGACGCGCGCTACTTCAAGAGCAGGATGATGCGCCGATGACGGGGGTCGTGGGTACGCCGCCGCTGCTGCGCTGGCACGTCGCGCCGCCGGCGCCCGAGCCAGAGATCAGCGCGCTCGCCGCCGAGCTGGGCATGCCCCACGCCCTCGCCGCGTTGCTGGTGCAGCGCGGGTTCGGCCGGCCGGACGAGGCGCGCCACTTTCTCCGCGCGCCGCTGACAGACCTGGCACCCGCCGGCGCACTGGCGGGGATGGACGACGCCGTCGAGCGCATCGCGGCCGCCGTGAAGGCGGGCGATCGCATTCTGGTGCACGGCGACTACGACGTGGACGGCCAGTCGGCTACCGCGGTGCTCACCCGTGCGCTGCGGAGCGCCGGCGCCGACGTGGTCCCGTTCGTGCCGCACCGGATGCGTGACGGCTACGATTTCGGCTCGGCGGGCGTGGCGGCCGCGCTGCGGGAGCAGGCCCGCCTGGTGCTGACCTGCGACTGCGGCATCACCGCGGTGGATGCCGTGACAGCCGCCAGGGCCGCCGGACTGCAGGTGATCGTCACCGACCACCATCTGCCCGGCCCGGTGCTGCCGCCCGCCAACGCCATCATCAATCCCCAGCGGCCGGACGACCAGTCCGACCTCAAGATGCTCTGCGGCACCGGTGTCGCATTCAAGCTGGTTCAGGCCCTGGTGCCTGCGCTGGGGCTGCCGGAGCATCTGCCCCTGCACCTGCTCGACTATGTAGCGCTCGCCACGGTCGCCGATGTAGTGCCGCTGGTGGGTGAGAACCGGATCCTGGTCAAGCACGGGCTCAAGCTGCTTTCCGACACTCGCTGGCCCGGCCTGCGGGCGCTGATTGCGGCCGCCAGGCTCGACCAGCCAATTCGCGCATCGCACCTCGGATTCGTGCTCGGGCCCCGGCTCAACGCCGCCGGCCGCATCGGCGACGCCGCGCTCGGCCTCCGCCTGCTGCTGAGCGACGATCCGGACGAGGCACGCCAGCTGGCCGCCGACCTCGAGGCACTGAATGGCGAACGCCAGCGGCTCGATCAGCGGATGCAGGACGAGGCGCTGGCGCAGGTCGAGTCCGAGTTTGCCAGCGATCCCGGCGCGGCGTTCGTGCTTGCGAGTGACGACTGGCATCCCGGCGTCGTCGGCATCGTCGCGTCGCGAGTGGTGGAGCGGTATGGGCGCCCGGTGTTTCTCGTAGCGTTCGAGGGTGAGACCGGGCGGGGAAGCGGCCGCAGCATATCGGCGTTCGATCTTCATGCCGCGCTGGTGGAGTGCGGCGGGTTGCTGGAGCGGTTCGGCGGCCATCACATGGCGGCGGGGCTCACCATTCGCCGGGAACAGCTGGGGGCGTTTCGCCAGCGCTTCCGCGAAGTCGCGGCGGACCAGCTGACGCCCGACTTGCTGGGACCCGAGCAGCGGGTGGACCTGGTGATCTCGCTGGACGAGGCCACCGACGAACTCGAGCGCCTCTGCCGCCACCTCGAACCCTGCGGCAGCGGCAATCCGGCGCCTGTGTTCGGCGTGCGCGGGGTGCGGCTGCTCAATCCGTCCGTCGTCGGCGCCCGCCACCTCAAGGGTGTCCTGCAGTCTGGCTCCGCGCGCCTGCCGGCCATCGCATTCGGTTGGGCCGAGCGGGCCCCTTGGTTGTTGTCGGAGGGACAGCTGGTGGACGCGGCCTTCCGGCTGGAGACCAACACGTGGAACGGGCGATCCTCGCTCCAGGCGCGGGTCGTGGCGCTGTCCCCGGCGCAGTGAGGA
>DASTUF010000044.1:0-77656 GCA_035759745.1 Gemmatimonadales bacterium | reverse complement strand
GCAGGCCTGGTCCATCATCTCCAGCGCGGCGGGGATCACACCGGTCGCCACGATGGCCGATACCGACTCGCTCGCCGCGCGGACCGACCCGAAGTCTGCAAGATAGGTGCGCACCGCCTCCGGCACCGGCACCAGCCGGAGGGTGATGCGGGTGGCGATACCGAACATCCCCTCGCTGCCCACGAAGAGCCCCACCAGGTCGGGTCCCCACGCTTCACCCGATGGCGATCCCAGCTGCACCACCGAGCCGTCGGGCAGCACCACCTCGAGCGCGAGGATGTGATTGGTGGTGACGCCGTACTTGAGGCAATGAGGACCGCCGGCATTCTCGGCCACGTTGCCGCCGAGAGTGCAGGCGGTCTGGCTCGAAGGGTCGGGCGCGTACACCAGGCCGTGCGGGATGGTGTGGGCGCTGAGCTTCGCGTTGACGACGCCCGGTTCCACCACCGCCCGGCGGCTGCCGACATCGAGGTCGAGGATGCGGGTGAGGCGGGTGAGCCCGATGATCACCGCATCGGACGACGCCACCGCGCCGCCGGAGAGCCCGGTGCCGGCGCCACGCGCGACCCACGGCACGCCGGCATCGTGCAGCAGCTTCACCACCGCTATCACTTCCTCGCGGGAGCCGGGCAGCACCACCGCACCGGGGGGCGACTGCTCGGCCGGGAGGCCATCCTGGCCATACACCGCCAGTTCGCCGGGACGGAGCCGGGTGTAGCGCTCACCCACGATGGCGGCGAGCCGGCTGTCGAGGCCGCGTGGCAGCGTCACTCTTCCTCCGGCCGGCCGAAGAGCAGCTGGATGAAGCCGCGGTCTTCCGGCCGGGCGATGACATAGACGTGGTCGCCGCGCAGGAGTGTGGTCCGGGCATGCGCCGGCACCAGAACGTTGCCGCGCACCACCACCGTGACGGCGGCGGTCTCCGGCAGGGCCAGGTCCTCGATGGTGACGTCGTGCACCGCCACGTCGTCGTCAACGTAGAAGTGGAGCAGGTCACCGGTGAGGTGCTGGCGTGACTCGATGGCCAGCAGCGCCGGGGCGACCGGCGGTTCCGGCTTCTCCAGCCCGAGCTGGCGGGCCACCCAGCTCACCGTGGCACCGGGGAGGATGGCGCTCAGCACCACGATGAAGAACACCACCAGGAAGATCTGCCCCGATCCCGGGGCCAGGACCAGCACCGGGTAGGTGGCCAGGACGATTGGCACCGCGCCCCGGAGACCGACCCAGCTGATGTACGCCACCTCGCGCGGCGGGTACTTGAAGGGCAGCAGGAAGAGCGCGACCACCACCGGCCGCGCAATGAAGGTGAGGAACAGCCCGATCCCGACCCCGGCCCAGCCCGCATTCACCAGTTCTTCCGGCGCCACCAGCAGGCCCAGCAGCAGGAAGAGGGTGATCTGGCTGATCCACGCTGCGGCATCGTGCACCCGGTAGAGGCTGTTGCGGTAGGGGAGCTCGCCGTCGCCCAGCACCAGCCCCGCTATGTAGACCGAGAGGAAGCCGCTGCCGTGGAGCAGAGTGGGCACGCTGAACGCGAGAAACGCGAGCGCCAGCGTCACCGCGGGATAGAGGCCCCCGGCCTGCACCGTTATGCGGGAGATGAACCAGCGCCCGCCGCGGCCGATGGCGAGACCGGTGGCCGTGCCCACGACTATCTGGATGATGATGTCGAGCGGAACCTGCCATGGCACCAGCGAACCAGGGACGAGCAGGTTCTGGGTGAGCAGCAGGGTGAGGATGAACGCCATCGGATCGTTGATGCCGGACTCGACTTCGAGCGTGGCGCCGACCCGCTTCTTGAGGTGGAGCGAGCTGCCGCGGAGCACCGAGAAGACCGCGGCGGCATCGGTGGACGACACGATAGCGCCGATCAGCAGCGCCTCGGCCCAGCTGAAGCCTGCTACCCGGCCCGCCACCGCCACCAGCAGCGCAGTGCCTATCACCCCGAAGGTGGCGAGCACGCCGGCGGGCTTGATGACCCGGCGGAGCGCCGACATCGAGGTGTTCATGCCGCCGTCGAACAGGATCAGCACCAGGGCAATGGTGCCGATCCGGAAGGCCGCGAAGAAATCGTTGAAATTGATGATCGCGAGGCTGCCCGACCCCGCCGCCATGCCGAGCAGCAGGAACACCAGCGCCACCGGGACGGGAATCCGCTCGGTGACACGGCTGAAGACGACGCTGAGGATGAGGAGGACGCCGAACGTCGCCAGCAGGACGGCGGTGGCGGCGGGCTCGAAGAAGTGCATGTAGAAAACTAGCGGGACTGCGTCAGAGGGACTGTATCAGCGGGGCCTTCGGCCAGCGGAAGTTCCGCTGAGCGTACGCTCCCGCTGCGAAGCCGAAGGCTTCGCCCGCTGACGAAGTCCCGCTCTTTTACGCCGCCCCGTTCGTCAGCTGCAGCAGCTGCACATCCGATGACGCCCGGAGTTTCTCAAAGGCGCGCTCGCGGATCTGGCGGATGCGCTCGCGGGTGACGCCGAGCAGCTCGCCGATCTTCTCGAGGGTCAGCGCCTCGGAACCTTCTTCCAGACCGTAGTACAGGGAGAGAATCTTGCGTTCGCGGGGGGTGAGGTGGCGGGAGAAGAGCCGGTTGATGAACTCCCGCCGGAGCTGGGCATCGGTGCGCTCTTCGATTTCGTTGACCGTGCCCCCTGCCACGCGCTCGCCGTAGGTGGTGCCCTGCTTGTCCTGCCGCTCCACCGGGGCATCGAGCGAGACCTCAAAGCGGCCCATGCGACGGGCGGTGCGAATGTTGTCCACCGTGTCGCTCAGCGCCAGGGCAAGTTCGCCATCGGTGGCGCTGCGCCCGAGTTCCTGCTGCAGCAGCCCTTCCACCCGCGACATCTTGATCAGCGCGGCGTTCTGGTTGAGCGGGATCCGCACGGTGCGGGTCTGCTCGGCCAGTGCCTTGAGTACCGCCTGGCGGACCCACCACACCGCATAGGAGATGAACTTGACCCCGTGGTCGGGATCGAACTTCCGCACCGCCTTGAGCAGCCCCTCGTTGCCGATGGCCACCAGCTCGGAGAGCTCGAGGCCATGACCTTGATAGCGCTTTACATAGGAGATGACGAACCGGAGGTTGGCGGTGACCAGACGTTCCGCGGCTTCCTGGTCGCCCGAAAGGGCAAGCCGGGCCAGGCGTCGCTCTTCGGCAACGTCCTTGACCATGGGAAGCTTCTGGATGTCATGCAGGTACTGGTCGAACGAACCACCGGAGAGGGACGGCCGAATGGCCGGGCGAGCTTTCCCGGAGCGAACGCGAGGCATGCGGTTCCCCTGCTGGTCTGGGACGGCGCGAACCACTTGAATCGGATTTGCGGCGGATGCCGCGAAGAGCAGACCCAGCGAATATGGGGAAAAAATGCCCGTCTGTCAACGAAAACGCGTTATCCACATCACAAATCTAAGGCCCTGACAGCGTTAGGCGGAACGTCAACACTGGCACCCTGGCCGATGGCCGACGGCAGCGCCATCCGCAGCTTCCCACCCCGGTTCTTCTTGTCCCGTCCCATGGCCGCCAGCAGGTCCGACGGGCTGACCTCCACCCCGGCCGGGGTCCGGACCGGCAGCCCCAGCGCGCCGAGCACGGCCGCGACCCGGTCGGAGGTGCCTGCCGGGGTCACGCCCAGCCCCTCGCCGATCCGGCACTCCGCCACCAGCCCAATGGCCACCGCCTCGCCGTGGAGCAGCTGGTAGCCTCCGGCGTGCTCCAGGGCGTGGCCCACCGTATGACCGGCGTTGAGCAGCTCCCGGGGGCCGGCCTCGCGCTCGTCCCGGGCCACTATCTCCGCCTTGATCCCGATGCTGCGGCGGATCAGCGCCGTCACCACGCCCAGGTCCCGCCCGGCCAGTTGGGCTGCGCTGGCCTCGATCCACTCGAGGTGTTCGGCATCCGCGATGAGCCCGTGCTTCACCGCTTCGGCCAGCCCGCTCCGGAACTCCCGGTCGTTGAGAGTAGTGAGGACCATGGGGTCGGCCACGACAGCAACAGGCGGGTGGAAGACACCGACCAGGTTCTTGCCGTGGTCAGTGTCCACCCCGACCTTGCCGCCCACCGAGGAGTCGAGCATCGCCAGCAGCGTGGTGGGCACCTGCACCAGCGGGATACCGCGGAGGTAGGTGGCAGCGACGAATCCGGCGAGGTCGCCGGTGACGCCACCGCCCATCGCCACCAGGCCGCCGTCCCGGCCCAGGCCCCGGTCGAGCAGCTGGTCGGTGAGCATCGCCCAGGTCTGCCGCGACTTCGACGCCTCGCCCGGCGGGAAGGTGAGCGGGTCGGGCCAACCGCCCGAAGGCTGGTCGCTGCAGCTCGACTCCCGCGGGCGCCAGGGCGACGGCTCGCCCCGGAGCCAGTCGAGGTAGAGCCGGGCGACCGTGGCGTCGGCGATGAGCGTCGTGGGCCGGCTGCCGAGGTGGCGCGCCACCAGGGCCGGCAGGGTCTCGAGCAGCCCTGGTTCTACGTAGACCGGATACTCGCCGTCGCCATGGGTGACGACGAGCTGGGGCGTCATCATTGGGGCTTTACCAGGTGACGTCTCCGGTGCCGGCGTCGTGGTTGGCGCGGCGGGCCAGTGCGAACAGCAGGTCGGAAAGCCGATTGAGGTAAACCAGGAACACGGCGGGGACGTCGTCATCCTCGCGTAGCGTCACCAGGCTTCGCTCGGCCCTGCGGCAGATGGTGCGGGCCAGGTGCAGCATCGCCGCCTTGGGCGTGCCGGCCGGCAGTACGAAGGCGCGCAGCTCGGGCAGGTCTTCGGTGGCCTGGTCGATCGCGGCCTCGAGTTCGGCGATGCGCGAGTCAGGCAACTCAACCTTGTCCAGCGTCTTCGCCACCCGCTCGGTGTTCACGGTGGCGAGCCGTCCGCCGATGCTGAACAGGTCGCGCTGGATGCCCTCGAACAGTTCGTCGGCGAAAGCTTCGGGAGCAGTGGCGCGTACCACGCCTATGGCGGAATTGAGTTCGTCCACGTCGCCGTAGGCCGCGACCCGGGGATGGTCCTTCCGGACTCGGCCACCGCCAAAGAGCCCGGTTTCGCCCTCGTCGCCGGTGCGGGTGTAGAGCTTCACGGGCACATCTCCGCGGCGGCGACGATCACGTTGTCGGCCGGCTGGATGATGCCCCAGATGACCCGGCCGGTGCGGGCATCGACCTGCTCCATCCAGAGGTTGTCGCGGTCGAAGGCGAAGTCGTCCACCGCCACCAGCCGGCGCCAGTACCGGTCGTCTCCGCCACGAGCCGCCAGCCGCCCCCGGGCGAAGCCGAGATACAGCGGCTGGAAGATCACCTGGCGCCAGGTACCGGTGGCGTCGAAGGCGAAGACGCCGGTGGCGATGAGCGTGTCGCGATCGGCCACTCGCCGCTCGCGGAGCGACACCGCGTAGCGAATCCGGCCGTCGCCGGCGCGATAGGGCGCGACTTCGGCGGCATCGAGCTCGGCGAGGGTGTTGACCATGACCGGAATCTCGGGCACTGGCCGGGCGATGATGGACCGGTGGGAGCGCGCCAGCAGCGAATCCATGGTGCGCCGGCTCCAGTCGATCAGGTTGTAGACCAGGGTCGAATCGGGTTCCGGCAACGGCTCGCGCCATTCGTCACTCAGGCGGGTTCCGGACGGGCGCACGTTGGCCACGGCCGGTCCGGTGAGCGGAGGTCCGTCGTGCCGCGACGGCTCCACGATCAGTTCGGCCTCGAGCCCGTAGCCACCGCAGTACCCCGAGCGGATGGTGATGGAGGTGGCTTCGGCCGCGCTCCTGCCCGCAGGCGATGCGGCATGGGTGCGGGCCAGCAGGACGCCCTGGTCCACCGGCTCGCCAACGTCGCGGATGGGAATGCGGATGGGGCTGGCCCGGCGGACGCCGGTCCAGAAATCGGTGGTGCGGCGAATGTTGGGGGCGTACTGCCGCACCAGGTCGGCGATGAGCGCGGTGTCGGTGGAGACCAGGTGCACCGCCCGCGCGGTGCCCTCGCCCACGAAGCTTCCCTCCAGCCGGCCTAGCGAGTCGAGCCGGCCATCACTGGCCACGGTCATTCGGCTGCGCGCAGCTGGAGGTCGCTCGCGCATGGCATCGGCGATGGCCTGGCCGAGGGAGGCGCAGGCAGGGGTTGCGGTGAGGAGGATGGTCAGGAGTGCAAAGCGGAGCGAGGCCTGGCGGCCTCTCCAGCGGGAAAGCGGGGCTACGCCAGCGGGACCTCCCGCTGACACAGTCCCGCTGGGCAAAGCCCCCGCTGACGAAGTCCCGCCATTTCCAGGCATCAGCAAGAATATACGCCGATTATATTCGGCCCCATACATGACGACACACTCACTGACGGACATCACGATCATCGGCGGCGGCCCCACCGGGCTGTTCGGCGCCTTCTACGCGGGCATGCGGGGCGCCAGCGCGCGCATCGTCGACGCGCTCCCGGCGCTGGGCGGCCAGTTGATGGCGCTCTATCCCGAAAAGTACATCTACGACGTCGCGGGCTTTCCCAAGGTGCTGGCCAAGGACCTGGTGCGCGACATGTCGGCCCAGGCGCTCCAGTTCGGCTGCGATATCAGACTGGGCGAGACCGTCACCGGGCTCAGCCGGGTCGAAGATCCGGACGGCGGCATTGGTCACTTCATCCTCGAGACCAGCGACGGCGACTATCCCACGAAGACAGTGCTGATTGCCGCGGGCATCGGCGCGTTCGAGCCGAGAAAGCTGCCGGTGGCGGCGGCCGAAGCGTGGGAAGGGAAGGGGCTTTACGACAAGGTGCTGGAGCCGAAGCTCTTCGGCGGGCGGCGGGTGCTGATCGTGGGCGGAGGCGATTCCGCGCTCGACTGGACCCTCAACCTCATGGGCATCGCCCAGAGCATCACTCTGGTGCACCGGCGCGACCAGTTCCGGGGCCACGCCGCCACCGTGAAGCAGGTGATGGAACACGCCGAGCGGGGAGCCTGCGAAGTGCGGGTGTTCACCGAGGTGGGTGAGATCCACGGTCAGGAGTCGATCGAGGCGGTGACGCTGGTCAACACGAAGACGAAGGAGACCGTCCGGCTGCCGATGGAGATCGTGATTCCCCAGCTGGGGTTCCACTCCGACCTCGGCGCTATCAACGCGTGGGGGCTCGACACCGACAAGGCCGACATCAAGGTCACGTCGGAGATGCAGACCAACGTGCCGGGCATCTACGCCGCGGGCGACATCACGTCATATGCGGGCAAGCTCAAGCTGATCGCCACCGGCGTGTCGGAGGCGTGCATCGCGGTGAACAATGCGGTGCACTACATCAATCCGAAAGCCAAAGTAAACCCGGGGCATTCGAGCAATCTGGCCATCTTTGACAAGTAGCTAGTGGGAAGTGGGAAGTGGGGAGTGGGTGGAATGATCATTACCTCCCACTCCCCACTCCCCACTCCCCACTTGTCACTCGCCCGCGACCAGCTTCACTACCTCGTCGATCCTCGCCAGCACTTCGCGGCTCGGTCGCGCATGGTGGTTTGCCATCACCGAGAAGGTCCAGTACTTCCCGTTGCCGCGGTCGATGTAGCCCGAGAGGGTGTGCACCCGCGAAATGCTGCCGGTCTTGGCGGAGACCTTCCCCTCCAGCTCAGTGCCGACAAAGCGTGAGCGCAGCGAGCCACGCTGCCCGCTCCGCGGCAGCCCCGCGGCCCAGGCTTCATAGTGGGGGTGCCGGCGGATGAACCGCAGGATCTGGGTGAAGGCCAGCGGACTCACCAGGTTGTCGGCCGCCAGGCCGGAGCCGTCCTTCAGCGCGAACTGCATCGAATCCACGCCCATCGAATCGATGAGGAAGCGACGCTCGACATCGATGCCCCTCTCCCAGCTGCCCTCTCCACCGAACTGCCGCCCCACCTGCTTCAGCAGCATTTCGGCGTAGAGATTCTGGCTGGTGTTGAGAATCGGGAAGATCCAGTCCTTGAGCGGGCGGCTGGTGACCTCGGCCAGCGGTGCCGAGCGCCGCGCCGCAGCGTAAGCCAGCGAGTCGGTGGTGGAGCTGGTCTCACCGCCCACGGAGATGCCCTCCTCCGCGAGGATCGCGCGGAGGCCATGTGCCGCGAAGAGGTTGGGGTCCGACATGGCGAAGTAGTCGGTGCCCCCACGGTGGCCCAGCGCCACCGTCCCCTCAGCCCACGCATCGAAAGTCCCCGGCGTGCGCCACATGCGATTGTCCACGTCGGTGACGCCGCCCCGCGGCGCGGTGCGGGTGCGATTCTCGAACCGCAGCCCGTGGTACTCGGGCCAGAGGGAAATCTTCGCCGGTGCGCCTACCGTTTCGCCCGGTTCCCAGTGGATGTCCACGCTGTTGTCGTTGAGCGCCAGGCCGGTCACCGGCGCGGCATACCACCAGTAGGTATCGAAGAGATCCCAGCCGGGATGGAGGATCTGCGGCTCGAAGTAGCTGCCGTCGCCCACCACCGCACCGGTGATGGATGTGATACCGCGGGTCTTGAGCCCCGCGACCAGTTCGCGAAGGTGTTCTGCGGGGTCGCGATCACAGGCATCGGTGCTGGTGGTGTCGATGGCGTAGCAGCGGACCCCGAATGCGGGATCGCCCCGGCCGTAGAGCACCAGGTCGCCCTGGAGCACGCCGTCCACCACCGGGCCGGTGCCGTACAGGCTGGTCTTCACGGTGAAGTCGGGCGGCAGCAGCGACGCCGCTACCGTGGTCACCACCAGCTTGGTGTTGCTGGCGGGCACGAACATCCGGTCCGCGTTGCGGCCGTAGATCATCCTGCCGTTCTCATCCACCACTGCCACGCCCCACAACGCCGACTGAAACGGCGGGCGGTCCAGCAGCGCATCCATGCGCTGCGAGAGCGATTGAGCAGCAGCTGGGGTGGGAAGCAGCAGGAAGGCAATCGCAACAAGCCCCGCCAGAAATCCCTTCCCAATTCCCACTTCCCACTTCCCACTGGTTTCAGTCATACGCCACACGTGGGTCCACTTTCGCATAGACGAGATCGGTCACCAGGTTCACGAGGACAAACACGAAACTCAGGAACAGGATGCTGCCCTGCACCGCGGGGAGGTCCCGCTTCTCGATGGCGGTGAGCACATAGCGCCCCACGCCGGGCCAGCTGAAGATCGTTTCGGTGAGGATGGATCCGGTAAGGTAACTGCCGAAATCGAGTCCGAGCACGGTCACGATGGGAATCAGCGCGTTGCGGAGCCCGTGGGAGAGCACCACCGGCATCTCGCCCAGGCCCTTGGCGCGGGCGGTGCGCACGAAGTCGCTGCGCAGCACGTCCTGCATCGCCGCGCGGGTCATGCGCGACAGGAACGCCACCGAGCGCATGCCGAGGGTGATGGCGGGCAACACCAGGAAGGCGAATCCGCCGTAGCCGGAGGCGGGAAACCACCGCAGCGTCACGGCGAACATCAGGATCAGCAGCAGCCCCACCCAGTAAACCGGAAACGACACGCCGGCGTAGGCGATCAGTGCCGAGATCCGGTCGCCCCACGACCCCGGCCGCCACGCGCTGTAGATCCCGATGGAGATGCCGAACAACGCGGCGAACAGCATGGCGCTGGCCGCGAGTTTGAGCGTGGCGGGGAAGCGGTCCATGAGGTCGTCGGCGATGGGCCGCCCGGTGATGTAGCTGGTGCCGAGGTCGCCCTGGACGACACTGGAGACGTAGCGACCGAACTGCACCGGCAGCGGGTCGTCCAGCCGCAGCTCGGCGCGGAGCCGATCGATGGTGGCCTGGTCGGCGCGCTCGCCGATCATGGCCTGGACCGGATCACCCGGCGCTACATACAAGAGCAGGAAGGTCACGATGAGGACACCCAGCAGGGTGGGCACCATCAGCGCCAGCCGCACCGCGATGAAGCTCTTCACCGGGAAACGACCGCCTCGGTCCAGCGCTGTCCGGTGAACACGGCGGGAATCCGCCAGCCGCTGAGATCCGGCTGGGTGGCCCACATGTCCTCCGGGAACCAGAGGAAGATCCAGGGCGCCAGCTCGAACACGCGGGCATCCACCTGACGGGCAAGTTCTTCCTTTCGCGCTTCGTCGGCGGTGGTGCGCAGCTCGACGATCATCGCATCGAGCGCGGGATCAGAAAGGAAGGCGTAGTTGCCGCCCGGGCCGTGATTCCGCGAGTGGAAGAGCGGCCAGGTGAAGTTCTCGGGATCGGGGTAGTCGGCATACCAGTCGCCGATGTAGAGGTCGGTTTCGCCGTTCCGGACCGCGGCGCGGACGCTGGTGGCGTCGCGCTCGAGGATCTCCACCGTGATGCCCACCGCGCCGAGCGCCTGCTGCACCGCCTGGGACACGCGGGCAATCTCGGTGCGCTGCGAGCGCCAGAGCTGGAGTGGGAACCCGTTGGGATAGCCGGCCTCGGCCAGCAACTCCTTCGCCCGCTCCGGATCGTACCTGTAGGGCTTGCGGGAGGGATCGTGGCCGCTCACGCCGGGCGGAATGGCACCGGCGGCGCGCACGCCCCGTCCGGCCATGATGGTGCCGAGAATGGTTTCGACATTGACGGCGTGGTTGAGGGCCCGGCGCACCCGGACGTCGGCCAGCGGCCCCCTCGTCGTGTTGATGGCTATGTAGAAGTCCCTGATGGCGGCGCGGCGCTGCAGCAGGTCGCCGTGCTCCTGCTCCCAGCGCTGAGTCTCGCTGAAGGGAATCTCCACCACGCTCAACTGGCCGGTCTCGAACTCGGCGGCCTGGGTCGAGGCCTCGGGGATGATCCGCACCCGGATCGAGTCGCTCTCGGGGCGGCCCCCCCAGTAGGAGTCGTTGGCGGCGAAGAGCAGCGAGTTGTCGTGCTGCCAGCTCACGAACTTCCAGGGGCCACTGCCGACCGGATTGCCGGAAAAGTCGGCGCCGGCGGGCGTGGGCACGATGGCCGCCACCGGCATGGCGAGGAACTTGGGGAAGATGTTGAGCGGTTCGCGCAGGGTGAACACCACGGTGGAATCGTCGGGGACCACCAGGCCGCTGATGCCGTCGGCGCGGCCCTCGGCGTAGTCGAGCGCGCCCTGGATCGGCTGGAGTGGCCAGTGCCGCCCGCGAGATCCCGGCGCGAGGGCCCGGAGAATCGAAGCCTCGACGTCTTTCGCAGTCAGGGGCCGGCCATCATGGAAAGTGACACCGGACCTGAGGTGAAAGGTGTACACCGAAGCGGTCGAGTCCACCTCCCAGCGGGTCGCAACCCCGGGCACCAGTTTCGCATCCACGTCGAACCGCACGAGGTTGTCGAAGAGCATGGTGATCATCTCGCCCGACTGCACGTCGGTCGAAAGCGCCGGGTCGAGGGTGACCGGGTCTGCGGTCAGGTAATATCGAAGTGTCCCCGAATCCCGGCCGGCATCGGCGCAGGCGGCGACCAGAACCAGCAGAATTGCAAGACGGCGCATGGCGGACTCGTCAAAAAGTTGACAGTAAGGCGTAAGGTGCTCAAACTACGGACCTTAGAACGGCTCGTCAACGAGGGTTCGCGGGGCGGTCAGCGCGCCGCGGGGAGCGTGATGCGTTTGCTTTTTGGACAGTTGCCTCGGGGACGGGCGCCTCAGATCTGCGGCGCGGCACTGGTGCTGGCCTGCATGCTCCAGGCCGCCCTGCCCACGGTCGCGTCCGCGCAGGCGCGCACCGACGCCCTCGTGGTGCGCCAGCTGTCCTTCTCCGGCAACGACAACATCTCCTCCCAGCTGCTCGAAGCCAGCATCGAGACCACCAAGTCGGCGCTCTTTGCCACTTCGGGGCTGCTGCGCTGGATCGGCCTGGGTGCGAAGCGCTACTTCAACCAGCGCGACTTCGAGCAGGACGTTCTCCGGCTCGAGGTTCTGTACAAGCGGAGCGGGTTTCCCTCGGTGCAGGTGGATACGCTGGTCGAGCGCACCGCCGAGGATGTCTTCATCACCTTCAATATCACCGAAGGCGAGCCGATCCGGGTCCGGCAAATCACCGTGACCGGGCTCGACAGCCTGGTGCCCGAGGTCCGCGAAGATCTCGAGGTGGACCTCCCGCTGGTCGAGGGCGACGTCTTCAACCGCGCGGCGATGCAGGCATCGGCCGACACCATCGCCCAGCGCCTCCGCAACCGGGGCTACCCCTCGGCCGACGTGCTGGTGGGCTACGTGGTGCGGACCTCCGAACTCGAGGCCCGCGTCACGCTGGATGCCATTCCGGGTGTACGGGCCAGGATCGGCAGCGTGGTGGTGGAAGGGGAGGAGCGGGTGGATCCTTCCACCGTGGTCAGCCTGATCACGGCGCGCCCGGGCGAGTGGTATTCCGAGAACGACCTCTTCCAAAGCCAGCGAAACCTGTACGGCGCCAACCTCTTCCGGCTGGCGTCGGTGCAGCTCGACACCGCCCGCTTCGTGCCGGGCGACGACCAGGTGCCGCTCCGGGTGCAGGTCACCGAGAGTCCTCCCAGGCGGGCCCGCACCAGCGTGGGGTACGGCAGCAACGACTGCCTCCGCGGGAGCGCCGGCATCACCTTCCGCGACTTCGCCGGGGCGGGCCGGATCCTCGACATCACCGGCCGGGTGTCCAAGGTGGGCGTGGGCAGCCCGCTCGACTGGGGAATGGAGGAGAGCCTCTGCAGTCCCATCGCGGACGACACCATCGGCTCGAGCCTGCTGAACTACGGTGTCACGACGGCGTTGCGGCGGCCGGCCTTCCTGTCGCCCAACAATACCCTGGTGATGACCGGGTTCGTGGAGCGGCGATCGGAGTTCAAGGTGTATCGCCGGCGCGAGATCGGCGCCAGCGTCGGCATCACCCGCGAGACCCCGGTGCGCCGGCTCCCTGTGGCGCTGACCTACACGCTGCTGTTCGGCCAGACGGTGGCGTCGCCCTTCAGCTTCTGCGTCTTCTTCAACAGCTGCGAGCCGGTAGACGTCGCGTTCCTGAGCCGGACCCAGCGGCTGGCGTCGCTCAGCGCCACCGCCACGATCCCCCGGGCCAACAACCCGGTCGATCCCACCCGCGGATACGTCGCCACCGCCGAAGTCACTGTCGCGTCGCGCTACATAGGGTCGTCGTCGGAGCAGCAGTTCACCAAGGTGCTGGCCGACTACGCCTGGTATCGCCCGATCCTGCGCGACGTGGTACTGAGCTGGCGGGTGCGGGGCGGGATGACCTTCTCGCCGGTGCGGCTCGTGGGAAGCGACGTCCAGTTCGTGCCGCCGGAGCAGCGGTTCTACGGCGGCGGCCCCAATGACGTGCGGGGCTACCAGCGCAACCAGCTGGGGCCGGTGGTCTACTACGCCAGCCGGGAGCATGTGCGCCAGCAGGATTCGCTTGGCCTGCCGCTGAATTCCGATACAGTCCAGATCGCCGCCACCGGGGGCAACACGATGGCGGTGGCCAACCTCGAGCTGCGGATCCCCTCGCCGGTGTTCAGCGAGCGGCTCCGGCTGGCGGCATTCGTGGACGTGGGCGGTGTGTGGCAGCGGGGCGTGACGGCGGTGGACTTGCGGGTCACGCCGGGCATCGGGATCCGGGTTTCCACGCCCCTGGGGCCGGCCCGGTTCGATGTTGCCTACAACCCGCTGGGACTGCAGCAGGGCCAGTTCTACGTGGTTGAGCCTGACGGTCGGCTGACGGCGGATCCTGGCCGGTCCCCGTACCGGCTGGAAGACAGGAACGAGTTCACCTTCCACTTCGCCGTGGGGCAGCCGTTCTAGTCCCATGAAATTCCGCCCCGCGCGTTTCCTGTTCGTGATTCTCCTGGGCACGGTGGCCACCGTGCTCGGGATCCTCACCAGCATGACGCTGACGCCGCCGGGCCGGGACCTCCTCGCGCGGGTGGTGTCGGCCGAACTGGACCGGGTGGTCAACGGCACCATCGACGTGGGGCGGATCTCGGGATCGTTCATCTCCAGCCTCACGCTGGAGGACGTGGTGGTGCGCGACACCCAGGGCGTGCTGCTCGCGATCCTGCCGCGGGCGCGGGTGTCGTATGCGATTCCCCGGCTCCTGGCCGGCGACATAGTGCTGAGTGACCTCGAGGCCGACCGGCCGACGATCCACATCATCCAGCACCACAACGGCCGGATGAACTACGCCGACGTGCTGCGGCTGGGCCAGAAGGAACGCACCGGCCCGTCGCCGCTGGTGGAGTTCCGCAACGTGCGGCTCCGGGATGCGACGCTGCGGATCGCGATTCCATGGCGGCCCAGGCCGGAGTGGAGCCCGGACCAGCTGGACAGCGCGCTCGCCTTCGAGCGCGCCAGGCCGGGGCGGATCATCGAGGAAACTCCGGAGGGGTATCGCCGGGTGATCGCGCTGGAAGACCTCACCACGGTGATGTCGCGGCTGCTGATCTCGTCGCCCGACGGGCGGCCGTTCACGCTCGACCTCGATTCGCTGGCGGCGCGCATCAACGATCCCGGCGTCACCATCACCGCGCTCGAGGGACGGGTCCGGCTCCGGGGCGACAGCGCGATCTTCAGCCTGGAGCACGGGAGCCTTCCCGCGACCGACTTCACCGGCGGCGGCGCTGTCACCTGGCCCCAGGACACCATCCTCTACGACTTCCAGCTGGAGTCGCCCCGGGTGGACCTGGCGGACCTCCGCTGGGTCTCGCCCGACTTCCCCGGTTTCACCGGCAGCGGGGTGATGGCGGCCAAGTCGCTTTCCGGCCGTCGCACCGAGTACGTACTGCGGCAACTGGAGCTGGGGCGCGGTGCCGAGCGGGTGACCGGCGACCTGGTGGCAATCCTGGACAAGGATCGCGGGCTCGGCTTCCGCGACCTGGACGTGATCCTCACCCGCTTCGATCTCGACCACGCCCGGCCCTACGCCGACACGCTGCCGTTCTACGGCACGGTGAGCGGCACGCTGGCAGGCACCGGCTGGCTCGACCGGATGCAGATAGCGGTGGACTGGGATTTCGTCGACTCGGAAGTCGCCGGCAATCCGGTGAGCAGCATCGTGGCCCAGGGCGTGGTGGGATTCCGCCAGCCAGAGGGGCTCTACTTCGATGGTGTCCGTCTCAGGCAGTCTAACATCGACCTCGGCACGGTCGAGCGGATGGCGCCGGCGGTGAGGGTGCCCGGGCGGCTGGAGGCGGTGGGTTCGCTCAACGGCCCGATGCGCAACGTCACCTTCGTCGGCAACGCCCGCCACCACGACGGCGACCGGCCGGTGAGCGCCTTCACCGGCCAGGTACGGCTCGACACCAGGGGCGAGGTGCTGGGCGTGGATATGGATGTCGCGCTGGAGCCGCTCGACTTCGAGGGGATCCGGCGGGGATTCCCCGGGCTGGCCACCACCGGTGCGGTGCGCGGCCGGCTGGCGATGAACGGCACCCTGGAACAGATGCAGGTGGATGCCGACCTCACCGGCGAGATCGGGACCATCCGCGCCTCGGGCGGAATGACCATGATGCCGCCCCGCTGGGGCGCCGACGCACTGGCGGTGGAGTTCTCCGGTCTCGATCTCCAGGCACTGCAGGGAAAGGGCGTACGAACCCGCCTCACCGGCACCGCGCTCGCCACCGGAACCATCGACAGCATCAGCGCGCCCGAGGGAAGCCTCGAGCTGGTGCTGCGGCAGAGCGCGGTGCGGGAGTGGACCATCGACACCCTCTTCGCTCGGGCGGCGGTGGCCGACAGCGTCATCACGGTCGACACGCTCTATACCGAATGGGAGGGCGCCCGTGCCGGCGGCGCCGGAACCCTGGGCTGGGCGGCGCCGCACGAGGGCGTGATGAGCTTCCGGCTCGCCGCCGACAGCCTGGTGGCCTTCGACTCGCTGCTGCTGGCGCTCACCGGTGAGGCCCGCGACAGCAGCCGCCACTGGGAAGTTCCGCTCGCCGGCACCGCCACCGGCGCGCTGGCGCTGAGCGGCAATCTCGATTCGCTGGCGGTGGTGGGATCGTTCGATGCGCGCGAGCTGGCTTTCCAGGGTTATCGCGCGCCGAGGCTATGGGGTTCGTTCGGCTCCGCGGGTGGCGACGGCGGGCGGGTGCAGCTGGATGTGCGGGCTGATTCGTTCTCGGTGCAGCCGGACACCGTTGGCACCCCGTGGAGCTTTGACTCGCTGGGGCTGGTGCTGGACGGCACCATGGACTCGGTGTCGTGGGGCGCCGGCACCGGCGTGGGCAACGGCCCGAGGTTCGACGGGGCCGGCTGGCTTCGCCTGGGCGACTCCATGCTGCTGGGCATAGACACGCTTCGCGCCGATCTCGCGCCAGGCGTCTGGCGGCTGCTGGCGCCCACCACCTTTGCGCTGAGCGACAGCGCGCCGCTGCTTGACACTACGGTCATCGCGGCGCTGGACCGGAGCGGCGAACTCCGGGTGGCCGGGCGGCTGCCGTTCGACGGCCCCGGCAACATGACCATCGATGCATTCGGGCTCGACCTCAAGGCGCTCTATGCCATCGCGGGCCATGACCCGGGAGGGGTGCAGGGCCGGCTGGGCGGGAGCTTCCAGCTGGGCGGCACCGCGGTGGAGCCGACCTTCACCGGCAGCGCCCAGCTGGACGGCCTCGCCATAGGTGACTCCCACCTGCCGTACCTCGAGGGCGTGCTCAACTACGCCGATCGCCGGCTCAACGCCGACATCCTCCTGTGGCGCACCGGCAACCAGGTCATGACCCTGCAGGCGGCGCTGCCGTACTACCTCGGCTCCAGCGAAGTCGAGAGCCGACGGCTGGATGGCCCGGTGAGCATCCATGCGCTAGGCGACAGCGTGGACCTCGCCATCATCGAGCCGTTCGTGCCCTCGGTGGACCGCGTGAGCGGCTTCCTCGACGCCGATATAAGCATCGGCGGCACCTGGGCCGACCCGGCGCTGTCGGGTTTTCTCACGGTCAAGAACGGCGGGATGCTCGTGCGGGGGCTCAACGTCGAGTGGAAGGGGATGGAAGGCTCCGCCCGGTTCGTGGGCGACTCGGTGCTGGTCGAGAACCTGCGGGTCACCAGCGGCGAAGGCGCGCTCGGCGCCAACGGCGTGGTGAAACTGGAGGAGCTCTCGCGGCCGGTGCTCAACCTCGACCTGGTGGCGCAGAACTTCGAGGCGATCCAGCAGCGGGATTTCCTCGACCTCACCGCCTCAGGGCGATTCCGGATCACCGGTCCCTTCTTCGGCGCCACGCTCACCGGCTCCGGCGTCGCCAACGACGGTGTGCTCTACTTTGCCGACCTGCTCAACAAGCAGGTGATCGACCTCGAGGATCCCACCAACCTCGACCTGGTGGACACGCTCGCCATTCGGCGGCAGCGGCTGGGTGAAGGAATCCAGAACCAGTTCATCGAGGAGCTGCGGGTCGAGAACTTCAACCTCGAGCTGGGCAGCGATTTCTGGCTCCGGTCCAGCGAGGCCAACATCAAGCTGGCGGGCGAGGTGCGCGCCAACAAGGTGCGGCGCGAGTACCGGATGGATGGCGTGCTCGAGGCGGGACCCGGAGTCTATACCCTCAAGATCGGCCCGGTGTCGCGCGACTTCGACGTGCAGCGCGGGAGCGTGAGCTACTTCGGCACACCCGACCTCAACGCCGGGCTCGACATCGAGGCCCAGCACGTGGTGCGGGCCGAATCGGGGCAGGACATCCCGGTCATCGCGCGGATCACCGGCACCCTGCTCCGGCCCCAGCTCGAACTGCGCTCCGATCCCACCATCCAGCCGCCGCTGCCGGAAGTGGACCTGGTGAGCTACCTGGTCGTCGGCGTGCCATCTTCCCAGGTGAGCCTCAGCCAGCGGCAGGCATTGTCCAGCCTCACGTCCATCGTGACCGCGTCGGTGTCGAGCGACATCGAGCGCGCCATCGTGAGCGACCTTGGCATCCCGGTGGACCTGCTCGAGATCCGCCCGGTGCTGGCCGGCGGCACCCGGGCCGGCGGAAACGCTCTTCAGCTGGCGGCAGGGTGGCAGCTGGGGCGCGACCTCTTCGTGCGGCTCAACGCAGGGGTGTGCTCGGCGGTGAGCGGCGGCACCAGCCCGGTGGGATTCGGCGCCAGCCTCGATTACCGGCTCTCGCGGAGCTGGCGGCTCCAGACCTCGTTCGAGCCTACCTATCGCGACTGCCGGATACTCAACCAGTTCCAGCCGACCAACGCGTACCAGATCGGCTTCGACATTCTTTGGGAGAGCGAGTTCTGAGCCGGGTCCTGGTGGTGATCAACCCGGCGGCGGCGCGCACCCACCCCGACACGGTGGCGGCGGTGATGCGCACCTTCAGCGCGGGCGGGTGGCAGGGCGAGGTGCTCGCGACCGGCGGCCCCGGAGATGCGCGCCGCCTGGCCGAGTACGGCGTGGCCGAGGGCGTGGATGTGGTGGCGGTGTTCGGGGGCGACGGCACCACCATGCAGGCCGCGGCGGCGCTGGTCGGCACCGGCGTGAGCCTGGGCGTGATCCCGGGCGGCACCGGCAACCTGCTGGCCGGCAACCTCCGCATACCAGCGCATCCGGTGCGCGCCGCCGAGGTAATCGTGAAAGGCAGGGCCCGCCGGCTGGACCTGGGACGGATGAGCCGGCGCGACGGAGAGCACTACTTCGCGGTGGCGTGCGGCGCGGGCTACGACGCGCGGGTCATGGCCGGCACCGCCGCGGCCCACAAGCACAAGTGGAAGTTCGCCGCCTATGTCGCCACCACCTTCCGGCTGCTGGAAGAGCTGCACATGGCGCGGATGAAGATCACGGTGGACGGCGTGGAGATGGAGACCGAGGCGGCGATGGTGCTGGTGGCCAACTGCGGCGAAGTGATCCCGCCGCTGGTGCGCTTGCGTCACGGCATCCAGCCGGACGATGGCCTGCTGGACGTGGTGCTGCTCCGGGCGGGCAACCTGCTCGAAAGCACGCGGGCCATCTGGGACCTGCTGCGCGACGCCCCGGCCCAGGGCCAGGACCGGTTCGTGAGCTTTGCCCGGGGCCGGGAGATCCGGGTCGAGACCGAACCGATAGAGCCAGTGCAGCTGGATGGCGAGCCGGGTGGCGAGACCCCCTTCACGGCAACGGTGGTGCCGGGGGCGCTGAACGTGATGGTACCTGTGTAGTTGAGAGTTGAGAGTTGAGAGAGAAGTCGCTCTTGACTCTCAACTCTCGACTCTCGACTCAAACGCCGTACCCCTGAACGAGCTGGAGACATTGAATGGCAGATTCGGTGTTGCTGATTGACGACGACGTGGACGTGCTGCGCTCGATCGGGAATTACTTCGAGAAGCTCGGCTACGAAGTCACCCGTGAGCTGAGCGGCGAGGCCGGCCTCGCCACCTTCGACCGGATCCGCCCGGAAGTGGTGGTGCTGGACCTGGCGCTGCCGGGCATGGACGGGATGGAGGTGCTGGAGACCCTGCGCGAGCGGGGCGCGGCGGTCATCCTGCTCACCGGGCAGAACGACGTGGCCACGGCGGTGCGGGCGATGCAGCTGGGCGCCGAGAACTTCCTCACCAAGCCGGTGGACATGGCGCACCTTGCCGCGGCCACGGCGCGGGTCTCCGACAAGGTGCGGCTGCGGCGGGTCAACCAGACCCTGCTGGAGCAGGGCACCGATGAGCGCGGCCCCGAGTCGCTGGGTGAGTCGGGCCAGATGCAGGAGATCGCCCACCAGATCTCGCTGCTGGGTCAGAGCGAGCGCACCACGGTGCTGCTCACCGGGGAGTCGGGGACCGGCAAGGGCTGGGTGGCGCGGATGATCCACGACGTCGGCCCCCGCGCCAAGGAGCCGTTCGTGGAGGTGAACTGCGCCGGCCTCAACGCCACCTTCCTCGACAGCGAACTCTTCGGCCACGAGAAGGGGGCTTATACCGACGCCAAGGAGAAGAAGCAGGGGCTGTTCGAGATCGCCGACCGTGGTACCATCTTTCTGGATGAGATAGGCGACCTGGTCCCCGAGCTCCAGCCCAAGCTGCTCAAGGTGCTGGAGACCAAGACCTTCCGCCGGCTGGGCGGGACCCGGGAGACCACGGTGGACGTGCGGCTGATCGCGGCCACCAACCGCAACCTCCATGAGGCGGTGGAGCACGGGCGGTTCCGGGAGGATCTCTACTACCGACTCAGCGTCATGCCGCTCCACCTGCCGGCGGTGCGCGACCGGACCCGCGAGGACCGGCTGGCGCTCATCACCCGGATCGTGGCGGACCTCCGGCGCGAGCTTCCCGATGGCCCGTCCACCCTCACGGCGGAAGTGCTGGACCGGCTGGTGCAGTATCCCTGGCCCGGCAACGTGCGCGAAATGCGCAACGTGCTGGAGCGGGGGCTCATCCTGGGGCGGGGCGCCGTGGCGCTGAGCGTGGAGCACCTGCCGGGCGAGTTCCGGGCCCGCCCCGGCGTGGGCGACCGGCGTCACACGCCGCTGAGCCTGGAGGACCTGGAACGGCAGCACATCGATCGCACCCTGAAGCATCACGCCGGCAACCGCACGCGCTCGGCGCAGGAACTCGGGATCTCCCGCGCCACGCTGATCAACAAGATCAAGCGGTACGGCATCACCAACTGAGGCAGCCATGACGGACGCGAACGAGGCCGGCGGTCCGGCCCAGGAGCCGCCAGTGCCGGCGTCGGACGCCATGCGGTGCCGCTCCTGCGGTAACGAGGAGCGCGCCTCCGAGGGCTATCCCTGCGCCCGCTGCGGCACATTTATCTGCCTCATCTGCACCTTTCGCGGCATCACGCTGTGCGCGTCGTGCCGCGGGGAGACACCGATAGCGTGACCACGATTGTTGCCACGGCCGCCATCGCACCCATCAATCGGGAGCCGGACGTGCGCGAAGAGCAGGTGAGCCAGCTGGTGCTGGGAGAAGCCGCCCAGCAGCTGGCCACTGATCGCGACTGGATCCGCATCCTGACCGATGCCGATGCCTACGAAGGCTGGGTGCACCGGGGCTACGTCGCCGTGCTCGACGACCTGCACGCCGAGGCGTGGCGCCGTAGCGCGGACGCCATGTCGGAGGGTGCGCTGATCACCGTGGGGGGCGACCTGGTGCGGACTCCCCTGCGGGCGCGGCTGGCGCTGGATGACGACGGCATGGTGACGCTGCCCGACGGGCGGCTGGGTCGGGTGGTGGAGGGCAGGGTGCGCCAGGCGGGGGCGATCCGGGCCGACGCCAGCGAAGTGCCGCCCGAAGACTGGGCGATGGAACAGTTCCGAGGTTCGCCCTACCAGTGGGGCGGGGTCACGCCCTGGGGCGTGGACTGCTCCGGACTGGTGCAGACCACCTGGGCGCTCAGGGGCGTGATGCTGCCACGCGATTCCTCGAAGCAGGTCGAGGCAGGCGAGCCGGTCCAGCTGGATCGGGTCCAGCCGGGCGACCTGCTCTTCTTCAAGAGCGAGTCGGGTGAGCACATCACCCATGTGGCATTCGCCGCCACCGGAGTGTCGCTGGTGCACAGCACCATCAGCTGCGGTGGCGTGCTGCGGGAATCCTTCCTGCCTGGGTCTCGCGCCGGCGATGCGCTCCGGCCCCGGCTGGTGGCGGCGAGGCGGGTGCGGGGATGAACCCGGATCGGCTGGTCCTGCTGGACATCGACGGCACCATCCTGCTCACTGCCGGCGCCGGCCGGCGGGCCATCACCGCCGCGCTGGGTGAGCACGTGGGCGAAGTGTCGTCCTTCCAGCACATGCGGTTCGACGGCAAGACCGATCCCCAGATCGTGGGCGAGATGCTGGCGATGGCGGGGCATGAGCCACCGCACGACGGCGAGCGGGTCGCCGCGCTCTGCCGCCGCTACGTGGCGCTGCTGGAACGCGAGCTGGCCTCGGGAGCGACCGCCACCACGCTGATGCCCGGCATCGAGCGGCTGCTGATCCGGCTCGCCGGCGAGCCGCGAGTGGCGCTGGGACTGCTCACCGGCAACCTGGTGGACGGCGCCGAGCTCAAGCTGCGCGCCGCCGGGATCGACTCAAGGCAGTTCGTGGTGGGAGCGTACGGCAGCGACTCGCACGATCGCACGGAACTTCCGGCCATCGCCGCCGCGCGGGCGCGGCCGCTCTTCGGCCACGTGCCCACCGGCGAGGAAGTGGTGATCATCGGCGATACACCGGCCGACATCACCTGCGGCCGAGGCATAGGCGCTCGCGCCATCGCGGTCGCCACCGGGGCGTACACCCTCGAGGACCTCGGCGCCCACCAGCCGTGGGCGGTGCTGCCGGATCTTTCCGATACCGAGGCGGTGATGGCCGCCATCCTGGGATGAGCGCGCCAATGGAGGCTGAGGCGTCGATCATTCCGGAGCTGGGACCGCTGCTTGGGCGGCTGGCGGCGCCGGCCGGCACCACCAGCAGCCTGGTGCCGCTGGACGATGTGCGGCTCTCGCTGGTGACCGAACTCTTTGAGCTGGCGGGCGCGGCACGGGCCTTCGCTGCCGACGGAGACCTCGACTCTGCGCTGCAGTCGCTCAACCGGCACGGCTGGCAGGCGGCGTGGGAGCGGGCAGTGACAGCGGCGGCTGCGCGCGTGGCGACGCGGATCGAGCAGCGATTCACGTCGGCCTCCCATGAGTCGCGGTTGCCGCGGCGCAAGCTGCAGAAGGTGATGCTCACCGACGACGAGCGGCGGGGGATCGCGGTGCGGCTGGGCAGCGGCGGTGGCGCGCTGGTGGAAGCGCTCGACCGCATGGAGTTGCTAATGCGTCGCGCCGTGCGGGATGCGGCGGGCACCAGCGATGCCGGTGTGCTGTGGAAGAAGGCGCTTACCGGCGTGGCTCGGCGGCTGGAGTCGGCCTGGTTTGCGCTGGAGGAGGCCGCTCGCGCGGAAGAGGCCGCGTGGCAGGAGGACGTTGGCCAGGTGCGGGGGTGGAAGCGTCCGCGCCTGCCCTTGTGGGTCATCACGCTGGCGATCGCGGCGGTGCTGCTCTGGGCGGGACTGGTGCTGGGTGGATTCCTGTCATCACCCGACTGGTTCCGGCCGGTGGCGGAGCGGGTCTGGGGGATCGGATGACGGTGCTGGGGGTGGGGATCGATCTGGTGGAACTGAGCCGGGTGCGGGGGATGCTGGAGCGGAGGGCCGAGCAGGCACTGGACCGGTTCCTGACGGCGCAGGAGCGGGTGTACGTCGAGTCGCGGGAGGATCCGGTGCCGCACATGGCGGCCCGGATTGCCGCCAAGGAGGCGGTGTACAAGGCGATGCAGACGCTGCCGGGCTGCCGCGCGGTGGGGTGGAAGGACATCGAGGTCTGGCGGGACGAGACCGGCCGGCCCAGCGTGGCGCTGAGCGGGCTGGCGGCGGAGGCGGCCGCGGCACACGGGCCGTTCCGGCTGCATCTGTCGTTGACGCATACGCATGTGAGCGCGGCGGCGGTGGCGGTGCTGGAGAGAGACGGCTAGGCGGCTCGGCGGTGATTGAGGGGATTCTGACTCGCAGATTTCGCAGATTTGGGTACTGCGATTTGGGGGATGTCCGGCGCCCAGGTTGGCTCCGCGCCCAGGGCAGCCTCAAGAGTTGTTGTTTTGTGGGAGTACGCTTGGGTCCCGGTGCCTGGGGCCGGTAATGGGCTCCGGACCACAGTTTCGCTCCCACAAGAACACAAACACGAAAGTTGCCTGGGACGACGTGGACGGACCTGGCCCGGACTCTATCCCCAAAATCGCAGTTTCAAAATCTGCGAAATCTGCGAGTCAGAATCCCCTCAATCTGCAGTTCGAATCCTGCCAATCCGTCAGCTCTCGTGGCGCGGAATCTCCCCCAGGTCCGGCTCCACAAATCCCGCTCGAGCCTCCGGGCCGAAGAGCACCTCGGCCGAGTAATGCGACAGCATGATCTTCGCATCCAGCAGGCGGGGATTGCGAGCGATGAAGTGGTCGGCCGATTCGGCGTCGACGGCGTCGGCCATGAAATGGCGCATCGCGAGGATCCACGCCCGAGTCAGCGTCTCGTGATACCTGGACGGCGGGATGCCGTGGTGGGCAATGAACGACTGCAGCGCGTTCCGCATCAGGGAAATCGCAGCGTCGACATCGTGCTCGGCCAGGAGGACATAGGCCAGGCGCACGTGGGCCCGGTGGTTGAAGGCGTCCGGCGCTATATGGCCGGCTTCGAAGTCTTCGCGGAATTGCCGGTCAGCGGCTGAGAGCTGGTGTTTTGTCATGGCTTTCCTTGGTGACCGGCCTGCGGCCGTGTCGCGTTAGGGCACCGGCCCATCAGGGGCGGCCGCCGAGCCACGCCACCTGCGGGAGGCAGCGGGGCTCGCGGCGACCCTTACCCATCCAGCCGCCTGGCAGGCCAGCCGCCCAGCCATCTAGCCGTCTAGCCATCCAGCCGTCCGCCGCCATCACTTCCGCGCCGTCGCAGTCACAATGCGCTGGGTGTAGTCCATTCCCTCGTCGCTGCGGTACGGCTCCCAGGCCGCCACGACGTCCTCCTCGACGGCGGCATAGGCCGCGTTCCCCGCTTTCTCCACGACGGCGGCGAGGGGAGTGCCGGAGACATACTGCCGAAGGAAGTCCTTCGGCGCCGGCAGGGCCAGTGTCCGCACCTCTGCCTCTACCTGCACATCCCGGAAGCCCGCGCCTGTCAGGAGGCCCTCGATCTCCGGCTTCTCATGCAGCGCAAACACAGCCAGCACAAACCCTGCGGCTTCCGGCGCGACATGTCGGCCCATCGCGTCGGCCATGATGTTGAACAGGGCAGCGGCCGGGCCGGGCAGGGTGACGACGAGGCGCCCGCCCGGCTTGAGCACGCGCCGCATCTCCCGCACTGCCCGGGCCCGGTCGGGCACGAACTGCAGGCTCAGCTGGCACAGCACCGCATCAAACTCGGCGTCGGGGAAGGGCATCGCCTCGGCGCTGGCCTCATGCCAGGTGATATCGGGTGCTGACGGCGTGACCGAGCGCGCCACGGCCAGCATGCCGGGATTGACGTCGAGTCCGGCGACGGTGCCATCGGGGCCGACCTGCTCCGCCGCCATCCGTGTTACCACGCCGGTACCGCAGCCGACGTCCAGCACGCGCTCGCCGGGTCGCAGCTGGGCGACGGCGATCGTATGACGGGCCAGCGGATCGCCGATCACGGGTACGAAGTAGCGCTGGTAGTTCTCGGGCGCGCTGGCGGCAAATGTCGTGTCGAAGTGCTGCGGGGTCATGCTGCCTCCTTGTCATGGATCCTCTCGCCCATCCTACGCCGCGGCCGCCATTCGGCAACCGGAACCAGGCCTGCGCGTTGTAATTCCGACCAAATGCCTCTAGTTTTTCCAGTCTTTCACAAACTTACTTGAGAATGATTCTCACACACCTCGGACTGCTCGGCCTGCTGGTAACCACGCAGGCAGCGGTCCCGGCAACCGATACGCTCTCCGCCGATCCCGCCCCCGTCGCTCGACGGGTGGCGTCGATGGTGCTCCTCGCCGCGCAGGAGTACGACATAGGGGTCGAGAACGGGCGGATCATCCTGGCCCCCGAGGTGGAAGAGGCTCGGCTTTTCCTCTCTGAGGCGCGAAAGGCCACCGTGCGGCTGCCCGCCGATGAAGCCCGCCAGATCGCAGCATCGATCGACTCGCTTCTGCTGCTGGTCCAGCGAACCGCCGACCCGGCTGACGTGTCCTCCCTGGCGCGGTCGGCCACGGCCGGCATGGCGGTCCGGCTGGGGATTTCGCTCGAGGAGATCCCGGCCGCCACGCCATTGGCGGCGCGTGGCGCCGAGATTTACCGCAACACCTGCGCGAGCTGTCACGGCGACCGTGGGGCGGGCGATGGGCCGGCAGCGCCGGGTCTCGACCCGCCGCCGGCCAATCTTTCCGACCGCGAGGCGCTGGCCGACGCGTCGCCCCAGGATTTCTATCGCCGCATCACCATCGGCGTGGCCGGCACCGCCATGCCCGGCTACGAGACCACGCTCTCCGCTGATGACCGCTGGGCCGCGGCGGTGTACGCCACGTTGCTGCGGCTGCCGGAGCCGGCGGGAGAAATCCCCGACTCGCTCCGGAACTTCTCCACCACCGCCAGGCTCTCCGACATCGCGCTGCTCGCCAGTCTTGGCGGCGAAGGTGACGCTGCGCTCGCGAGGCTCTCGGCGGTGCGGAGCGCCGGCACCGGCGGGCCCGACGCGGCCCAGGCGGCACGGGTCTTCGCGCAGGTGCGGAGCGGGATCGATTCCACCATCGCGCTTGCCGCTGCCGGACAGCAGGACGCGGCCCAGTCGATGGCGCTGGATGCGTACATCGCGTTCGAGCAGGTGGAGCGCACCCTCCGGCTCCGCAATGCCGGGCTCGCCGCCGACCTCGAAGCGGGCTTCGGGGAGCTTCGCGCCCGCGCGGGTGACGGCGAAGCCTCTCTCGTGGAGGTCGAGGCCTCGCTGATGAGCGGGCTGGAGCGGGCCGAGCGGACCTTCGCCGATCGCCCATCAACGGTGGGAATGTTCGTCCAGTCGATGGTGCTGCTGCTGCGCGAGGGCGTGGAGGCGATCCTGGTGGTCGGCGCGCTGCTGACCTTCCTGGTGAAGACTGGTGCCGGTGAGCGCCGCCGCGACATCCACATAGGCGTCATCCTGGCGCTGGCGGCGAGCGCGCTGACCGCAGTGCTGATCGAGTCCGTGTTCCACCTGTCGCCCCGGCACCAGGAGACGCTGGAAGGCGTCACCATGCTGGTGGCGGTGGCGGTCCTGTTCTACGTCAGCTACTGGCTGCTTTCGAAGATGGAGGTCGTGAAGTGGACCGCCTTCGTGAAGAGCCGGGTGCACTCGGCGGTGACCACCGGATCGACCTTCGCGCTGGCATCGGCCGCATTCCTGGCGGTCTATCGCGAGGGCTTCGAGACCATCCTGTTCTACAAGGCGCTGGTGGTATCGGGCGGCTCGGCAGCGCTCCCGCCGATCATCCTCGGCATGGTGGTGGGCGCGATACTGCTGGGAGTGGTGTACTTCGCGATCAACCGCTTCGGCGTGCGGCTGCCGCTGCGGCCGTTCTTCGCGGTGACGAGCATCTTCCTCTACTTCATGGCCTTCGTGTTCGCCGGCAAGGGCGTGGCCGAGCTGCAGGCGGGGCGGGTGGTGGGGACGACCTTCGTGGGCTGGGCGCCGAGGGCGCCGGCACTGGGGATATATCCGACCATGGAGACCATGCTCGCCCAGGGCGTGCTGGTGCTGCTGGCGCTCTTTGCGCTGGCGTGGGTGTTCCTGATCGAGCCTCGGCGGCTCAAGGTCACATCGCAGATCGCGCCGGGTGCGACCGAGGCGCCGCGGCCGGCGGGGCGGCAGCCGGCGGAGCCGAGTTCCTCGCGCGACCTGATCCGCTCGCTCGAGCGGATCGAGACCGATATTGCGGAGATCAAGTCCGAGGTCGAGCGGATGCGGGACGCCATCGGGGAGAAGGCGGAGGCGGATAGACGGCTGGACGGCTAGACGGCTCGGCGGCTGTGGTGCCTTGCGACTGGCTTACCGCAAAAGAAAACGGCCCGCTTGCGCGGGCCGTCTTCTATGGGGAGTGGTAGATCGCCCCCTGAGTTTAACGGAGACAGACGGATTTGCCTGCTCCACCCTTCTTCGACCTACCACTTTCCTCGTGGGGTGATGCGGCACCCCGTTGATCTCTCTAAGGGCAACGATCGTGCCATTTGGCGATTCTGTCAACCCCTTGAAAATGCATCAGTTGGGAGCCGCGAAAAAACGAGAACTTTCCGAAAAACTGTCTAGTAATTCGTCGATTTTCACTCCGAGTCGCCAACCTTTTAATTCGCAATCACTTGACTCATCGTCAAAAAGCTCGACAGCGTCGTCGTTCTGTTACCGTTCCGTGGAAGAAAGAAACGGTCCCGGCGCCAACTCAGGCGTCGGCTTCCACTTCGCTATCAGCACTGCGCCGATAATGACCAGTAGTACGCTGGTGAGCTGCGCGATGGTGAACGGCCCCAGGAACCGGTCGTCCTTGGCACGCAGAATCTCGATCAGGAAGCGCTCGATCCCGGCAAAGACCAGGTAGGCCCCGAAGAGCCAGCCCGTACCCCAGGGTTTCCGGCGCCAGGTCCAGAGCAGCGCGAACACGCCGAGCATGATCGCCGCCTCGTAGAGCTGGGTCGGGTGCACCGCGAGGACAGTAGTCGGATCCAGCCCTGGCGGCGTGCTGATGCCGACGTGGTTCAGGTTCGAGACCGTCGAGGGCGGGTAGCCCTGGGGGAACTTGACGCCCCACGGCAGGTCAGTGGGCCGGCCGTAGTCGTCGTTGATGAGGAAGCAGCCGATCCGGCCCAGGGCGTAGGCCGCCGCGAGAGCGGGAGCAGTGATCTGCATGGTCCAGCGGGCCGGGACCCGCCGGCGCCAGCCATTCAGCAGTACCGCCACTGTCGCGCCTATGAAGCCGCCGTACCAGACCAGCCCGCCGCGCGAGAAGATGGCGCCGGGATCCTGAGTGAGCACCACGTACCAGAGCTTGGCCCCGATTACACCACCGATCACGGCGGCGACCACTATGTCGGCGCTGTACTCCTCGCGCAGCTGCCGCCGCCGCAGCTCGAGGGTGATGAGCCAGCCTCCCATCAGGAAGCCCAGCATCATCATGATGCCATAGCCGGTGATCTCGAGCGGGCCCAGGTTGATGATGAACGGATAGACGTTCATGCGGTCACAGCCTCCGGAGCGTGGAACCCGGGTAGGGGCAGATGGTCGCGTGCCTCGAGGTCGAGCCGGCTGCGATCACCCCGGCGGAGTCGCCAGCCGCCGGCGGCGGCGATCATGGCGGCATTGTCGGTGTTGAGGCGAGGTGAAGCTACGTGCAATTCGGCGCGCCCCGCCAGTCGCGCCCGCAGGGCGGTGACCAGCGCCTGGTTGCAGGCGACGCCGCCGCCCACGACCACCCGTTCACGATGCAGCGTCTCGGCTGCGGCGGCCGTCTTGGCCACCAGCACTTCCACTGCCGCATCCTGGAAGGCGAGCGCGAGGTCGGCCGGCCGGAAGGTGGCGCGATCGGCGGTCTCCAGCGCGCGCAGCGCCGCGGTCTTGAGCCCGCTGAACGAGAAGTTGAACCGGTTGGGATCGTCGGGTCCGGCGCCCAGCAGTGGGCGGGGCAGGGTGATAGCGCCGGGGCGGCCGGACCTGGCCAGGGCCTCGATGGCGGCGCCTCCCGGATAGCCCAGCCCCAGGATCTTGGCCACCTTGTCGAACGCCTCACCGGCGGCGTCGTCGAGGGTGCCACCCAGCCAGTTGTACGAGCCCCAGCGCGGAACATCCAGCAGCATGGTATGGCCGCCGGATACCAGCAGGGCGGTAAAGGGCGGCTCGAGCGGGGCCTCCAGCATCGGCGCGAAGAGATGCCCCTCGAGGTGGTTCACCCCGATAAGCGGAAGCTGCCGGCTGAAGGCCAGCGTCTTGGCGTACATCACGCCCACCAGCAGTGCCCCGACCAGCCCCGGCCCCTGCGTCACCGCCACGCCATCGATCTGGTCGAGCTTGACGCCGGCATCGCCGAGCGCCTGCGCCACCACCGGCCCGATGGCTTCAACGTGCGCGCGGCTGGCCAGCTCTGGCACCACTCCGCCGAAGATCCGGTGGATGTCCTGCGAGAGGATGACCAGCGACTCGATCCGGGGCCCGCTGTCCTCCCACATGACCACCGCCGCCGACGTTTCGTCGCACGAGGTCTCGAGACCGAGGATCCGGCGGATCAGTTCAGCTCCTCGGGGCTCACGGTGACCGTGTCCGATGGCTCGATGCCCAGGGAGCGCTCGATCAGCGCGATGTTGGCGGGAGAGTTCCAGTCGTGGGCGCCGATCACCCGCTTGAGGATGACACCATCCTCGTCGAGCAGGAAACTCTCCGGCACGCCGGCGGTCTGGTACACCTGCTGGATCCGGCCGCTCCGGTCGTGCAGGATATCGAACGTGAGGCCCAGTTCCTGGGCAAAGCGGGTGACCGGTTCGGCCGAGCCTTCGTCGATGCTTACTGCGGCGATGGCGAAGCCGAAGTCCTTGAGCCGGATCCACGCCTTCTGCATCGCGGGCATTTCCTGGCGGCAGGGAATGCACCAGGTGGCCCAGATGTTGACCAGGGTCACCTTGCCCTTGTACTGGTCGCGCAAGTCGACCGAGTCGCCGGTGGCGAGGTCGACCAGCTTGAAGTCCGGCGCCCTCCCGCCCACCGCCACGCGCTCATCGGGGCCACCGAAGCGCGAGAGGGCCCACGCACCCAGCGCCAGGCCACCTACCACCAGTGCCACCACGACCCACTGTTTCCGGTTCTGACTCATCATCACACTCGCACGCTGCACGCGGCCCGGAGCGCCTGTACCGCGCCGGCCACATCGGGTTCTCCAAAGACTGCAGTGCCTGCCACGAACGTGTCGGCGCCGGCGGCATAGGCTTCGCCGATGGTTGCTACCGTGATGCCTCCATCCACTTCCAGCGCCGCGGACGACTTGCGGGCGTCCAGCAGCCGGCGCACCCGCGCGATCTTCTCGGTGGCCGCGGGCAGGTAGCGCTGGCCGCCGAAGCCGGGATTGACCGACATCACCAGCACCAGGCCCACATCGTCCACGACTTCCTCGAGATGCGCCACCGGCGTGCCGGGATTGAGCGCGAGCCCCGCGAGCATGCCCAGCTCCCGCACCCGGGCGAGGTGCCGCTGCAGGTGCACCGTGGCCTCGGGATGGAAGGTGAACACGGACACGCCGAGCGTGGCGTACTCCTCGATGTAGTGCTCGGGCCGTTCGACCATCAGGTGCACATCGATGGGCAGGTCGGAGATCCGGCGCAATGCGCGGATCAACGGCGAGCCGAACGTCAGGTTGGGCACGAAGTGGCCATCCATGACGTCCACGTGCAGCCAGTCGGCGCCGCCGGCCTGCGCAGCCTCGACCTGCTCGCGCAGGCGGCCGAGATCGGTGCTGAGGATGCTGGGCGCAATGCGAATGCTCACCGGGCCGCTCCGTTGACTATCAGGTCCACACTGGCACCCACCGACCGCGCCATGCCGGCGGAGGGCCGGGTGCCAAGTACCACTCCACCGACTTCGGTCCGGTCGGTTACCGAGTCGCGTGCCCCGACCTTCAGCCCGCTGGCGATGATCACCCGCTCGGCCTGTACCTGGTCGAGACCCACGACGTCAGGGGTCGGCACCTGCAGCAGGCCGGTGCTGGCCGTGATCGTGACGCTGGTGCCGGGTGGAGCCGTGGTTCCTGGCGGCGGGTCCTGCCAGTACACCTCGCCCCGAGGCGCGCTGATGTGCGCGTCGCCATCGGCGACAGTCACCCGGTATCCCTGGGTCGTCAGTTCGGTGCGCGCCTCGGTCAGTCCCATGCCGACCACCCGCGGAACGGTACCCTCGTCCTGCCAGATCGAGACCGGAGCGAGGACCATCCACGCGACCAGGAATCCGACCAGGCCGATGAGGACGATGATGAAGATGTCGCGAAGCGGGCGGGCGGCTCGGCGGCTCGGCGACTCGGCGGCCGGGGCGTTTGCGAGGGCAACCCCACGGCGCGCGATGCCGCGGCGCTCTGGCTCGGGCGCACCCACCTGATCGGGCGCGCTCACGTGCGCCCCTTCCGCATCGTCGCGCACGGGTTTGCCGTGTCGGCGGAATTTCATTGCAGCCTCAGCCCTGGCGGCGGAGCCGGGCGGCAAACCCGCCGTCGGTGCCATGCCGCTGGGGCAGGAGCACCAGGTCGCCATCCGGACTGAGCAGCGTCGGTGGCACATCCGACGGTTCGCGACGGAAGGCGCCATGCCGCTTCAGGAACGCGGCCACCTGGGCCTGATTCTCTTCCGGTTCGAGGGAGCACGTGGCGTAAACTAACAACCCTCCGGGGGACACGAGCTCGGCGGCGGCGTCGAGCAGCTGTGCCTGCCGAGCTGCCAGCTCCTTCAGGGCTTCCTCGGACACGCGCCAGCGCGCGTCGGGGTGGCGGGCGAAGGTGCCGGTCCCAAGGCAGGGTGCATCCAGCAGGACCGCATCCTGGGCGCGGAAGGGCGCAGCAAGGGCGTCGCCGATGACGGCATGCTCTCGCCCGCTGCCCGCACGCCTGAGGTTATCGGCGAGGCGCTCGGCTCGGCGCGGGTGACGCTCGAGCGCAGCCAGCATCCCCGCGCTCCGTCCCAGCGCCAGCGCCTTGCCGCCGGGCGCCGCGCAGAGATCGAGCACCGTCGTACCGGGCGTGAAGTCGGCAAACCAGGCCACGAGCGCCTGGGCGGGGTCCTGCACGTAGAACGCGCCTTCGACGAAGCCGGGCAGCTCATCGGGCCGGCTGCGATCGGTGACCAGCCCGGCCCCGAAAGGCGCCGGCGACACTTTCACTCCGGCCTCGCGCCAGCGCTGCTCCAGCGCTTCGACATCCTGCCGGGCCGGCTGCAGCACCAACGTCGGCACCCGGTTGTTCCACGCCAGCAGCCGCGCGGTGTCGTCGGCGCCGAAGCGATCCAGCCAGCGGGCCACCAGCCACTCGGGATGGGAGTGCCGCGCGGCGAGGTCCGCGGCGCTTGTGGCATCGATGGGTGCCGGCTCGGTATCGGCGAAAAGCCCCGGCCCGTTGCTCACCTTGCGCAGCACGGCGTTGACGAAGCCGCTGGCGCGGGCGCCTGACGCTTCGCGCGCCAGCTCGACGGTGGTGCTCACCGCCGCGTGCGCCGGCACGCGATCGAGCCGGGTCAGCTGAAACGCACCAATCCTCAGCACGTCCTGCAGCGCCGGTGCGACCGCCTTCCATCCGCGCGGAACCAGCGGCGACAGCACCGCATCGAGTTCGCTCTGGTGGCGCAGGACGCCGGCGGCGAGTTCGTGCACCAGCCGGCGATCGGGGTCGGCGAGACGGGGCACCGCCGCGGTGAGCGCGGCATCGAATGGCCGGCCGTCGCGCACCTGGGTGAGCGCCTTCAGCGCGGCACGGCGCGGAGCCATGCCGGGAACGGACTTGCGGCGGGCCATCGTCGGGTGGGCCGGAAGCGTCAGGCCAGCATACCGAGCTCGGGGCTCGATGGTACTGCCACTTCGCGCCGGGGCATGCGCCCGGCGAGATAGGCGGCGCGTCCGGCCTCGGTGGCGAGCTTCATCGCATGGGCCATGGCCACCGGCTCCTCTGCCGCTGCCAGCGCGGTGTTCATGAGTATCCCGTCCACGCCCTGCTCCATCACGATGCACGCATCCGACGCGGTGCCAACTCCGGCATCCACCACCACCGGCACCGACAGCCGGGACTTGATGGTGCGGATCGAATAGGGATTGAGCATCCCGAGGCCGCTCCCGATGGGCGAAGCCAGCGGCATGACCGCGGCCGCACCGGCCTCTTCCAGCCGGAGCGCGGTGATGAGATCGTCGTTGGTGTAGGCCAGCACGGTGAAACCCTCGGCCACCAGGATGCGCGTCGCTTCGAGCAATCCGGCCACGTCGGGAAGCAACGTCTCCTTGTCACCGATCACTTCCAGCTTCACGAACTCGTTGAATCCCGCCTCGCGCCCCAGCCGTGCGTACCGCACCGCCTCATCGGCGGTGTAGCACCCGGCGGTGTTGGCGAGGAGGAAGAAGTGATCGGCTGAGAGGTGGTGGAGGACGCTTTCCTCCCTGCTGCGATCGAGGTCCACCCTCCGCACCGCCACCGTCACTATCTCGGCGCCGGAAGCGGTAATCGCATCCACCATCTGCTGATTGCCGGCATACTTGCCGGTGCCCACCATCAAGCGGGAGCGAAACTGCCGGCCCCCGATTTCAAAGGGAGTGTCGATGTCCATGGCCTCACCCACCGCCCACGAAGTGCACCACCTCGATCGTGTCGCCCGCTGCCACCGGCGTTGACGCCAGCTGCGCGCGGCGCACGATCTCGCGATTATGCTCGATCGCCACCGCGCGCGGGTCGAGACCAAGGTGCTCGAGCAGCGCCGCCAGCGAGGCGGGACCCGGGATTGTGGCCTCCTCGCCGTTCAGGGTTACGACAACTTCCGTCATACGTCCTCCATCCAGGGCTCAAGCAGAGCCAATGTTGCCGCCGCGGAATCCTCCACATGCCACAGCGCCCGGATCGCGGCTACACCCCAGGCACCAGCATCTCGCGCCGCCGCCGCGTTGGCGGCGGTAATGCCGCCGATGGCGATCACCGGAAGGCCGGTGCGCGCGGCGGCGGCGATCAACTCCAGGCCCGCGGCGGGACGACCGGGATGCGAGGCCGTCTCGAACACATTTCCCGCGAGCACATAGTCTGCGCCTTCGTGGGCGGCACGGGCGGCCTCGTCGGCCGAGTGCACCGAGCGCCCGATCCAGCCAAGCGGCAGCACCTTCCTCGCATCCGCCGGCGCGAGCTCGCCCGCAGCAAGCTGCACGCCCTGCGCTCCCACGGCGAGCGCTACATCGGGGCGCCCGGCGACGATCACGCTTGCCTCGGGTGGCCAGGCCAGCGAGACCAGGCGTGCGGCCAGGGCCGCGAGCCGGGCTCCTCCCGCCTGCCGGTCGCGGGCGTGCAGTGCCACCGATGCTCCCGCTGCCGCGATCGCCGCGGCGCGGATGCCGAGGTCATCGAGCGCGAGCACCGACGGATCGGTGATCGCGTGCAGCCGGGGGAGCGGCCTCATTCCAGCCGCTGGCCTGCGGCGATGCCGCGACCTCGCACCCAGTCGCCGGCTGGAATGCGACGCTTGCCCGCCGGTTGCACCTCGCTGATCGTCACCGCCCGCTCGTCACCGGCGGCCACCAGCAACTCGTCACCCGCCTGGAGCACCGCTCCGGGCACGCCGCTGCCGGCTGCGGTGCGGGCGCCGAACACCTTCACTGTGTTGCCGCCGAGCGTGGTCCACGCGCCAGGCACCGGATCGAAGGCGCGGATGCGTCGTGCAATCTCTTCCGCCGGCGCGGCCCAGTTCACCCGCGCCGTTTCGCGGGTGAGCTTGGGCGCGACGGTGGCGGCCTCGTGGTGCTGCGGCTCCGCCTGGACCGACCCGCCGCCTTCCATGCGCGCCAGCACTTCGAGCAGCGCGTGTGCGCCCAGCGCCGCCAGCCGGGTCGTCAGTTCGCCGCCGGTCTCCGTCGGACCGATGGGCGTCTCCACCCGCAGGTACACCGGCCCGCTGTCGAGTCCCTTCTCCATCTGCATGATGCTGATGCCGGTCTCGCGTTCGCCCTGGGCGATGGCCCACGGAATCGGCGCAGCCCCGCGCAGCAGCGGCAGCAGCGATGCATGCACGTTGAGCATGCCGAGGCGAGGCACCGCGAGCACTTCGGGCCGCAGCAGGTGCCCGTAGGCCACCACCACTCCGAGATCGGCCTCGAAGCGGCGCAGGGCAGCGAGGAACACATCGCCGCTGGGGCGCTCCGGCTGCAGCAGCGGGAGTCCGGCCTCTTCGGCAACCAGCTTCACCGGAGGCGGCACGAGGTTCGAGCGGGAGCGGCCCTGGGGCCGGTCAGGCTGGGAGACGACGCCGGTGACATGCTGCCCCGCCTCGAGCAGGGCGGTAAGCGAGGACGCGGCGAAGGCCGGCGTCCCGAAGAACACGATCCGCATCAGTCGCTGGCCGATGGCTCGGCCGTCACCTCCTTGAGCCAGGTCGCGTCATCCTTGTGCTCCTTCTTCCAGCGCGAGAACAACATCTTGCGCTTGACCGGGCCGAGGTGGTCGAGGAAGAGGATTCCGTCGAGGTGATCGATCTCGTGCTGGACCGCGCGGGCAATGAGCCCGCCGGCCTCCAGCCGGAACGGCCTGCCTTCGGCGTCGAGCGCTTCGAGCACCACCCGCTCGGGGCGGGTGACATCGGCGAAGACGTCGGGGATCGAGAGGCATCCTTCCTCGGCGGTGGCCTTGCCCTCGACCTCGACCAGCCGCGGATTGATCATCGCGAAGCGCTGGCCCTCGGCATCGATCACCGCCACCCGCTGGGTCACGCCGATCTGGTTGGCGGCCAGGCCCACGCCCCTCGACGCGTCCATGGTCTGGAACATGTCCTCCACCAGCTGGCGCACGTCATCGTCCACCGCGTCCACCGGGGCGCTCTCCGCCCGCAGCGCGGGCGAGCCCAGGATGTGCAGCGGCCGCAGTGCCATCAGCCCTGCCCACCCACCGGGGTGCTTCCGCCCACCCGCACGATCCGGGACCGCTCGACGATCAGCGTGGTGCCGCCGCTCTCGATGGTGACCCGGCTCTCCTTCACGCCGTTGCTTTCCACTTCCTTGATGTCCTTGACCTTCCCGATGATGCCGCCGGCGGTCATGACATCGTCGTTCCTCTTGAGTCCGGCGAGCAGCGCGGCGTGGGCCTTCCGGGCCCGCCCCTGGGGGCGAAGGATCAGGAAGTAGAACACCAGGCCGATGGCGAGCACCTGAAAAGCCAGGATGCCCATGCCGCCGCCCGGGGTGGACTGCTGCAGCACAGCGATGAGGGAAAGACTCACGGCATTCCTCGTTGGTGGTGGCGCTCGAGCCAGTCCCGGCGCCAGCCGTCGAACGTGCCACGCAGGATGTGCCCGCGCGCCTCGTCCGCCAGCCGGACGAGGAAGTGGATGTTGTGCAGCGACACCAGCCGCAGGCCCAGGATCTCACCCACCACGAACAGGTGTCGCAGGAACGCCCTCGACGTAGTGCGGCAGGTGTCGCAGTCGCACTCGGGATCGAGCGGCGCATCCGACAGCCGGTTGACCTGCGCCTTCACGTTCACCCGGCCGGCCGAGGTCCAGGCAGTGCCGTGGCGGCCGTTGCGGGTGGGCGCTACGCAGTCGAACAGGTCAACGCCGCGGGCGATTCCCTCGACTAGATCCTCGGGAAATCCTACCCCCATAAGATAACGGGGCCGTTCACTCGGCAGCGCCGGTTCCAGCTCCTCCAGCACCCGGTGCATCACCGGCTTGGGCTCGCCTACCGAGAGCCCCCCGATGGCAATGCCGGTCCAGTCGCCCCGGTCGAGGATGCCGGCCAGTGAAGCCCGGCGAAGATCTGCGTGGGTGCCGCCCTGGATGATGGGCCAGAGCACCTGGGGCACCGGCTGTTCCTGCTCCAGTTGGGCCGCGTGGTCCGCGGCGCGAGTCAGCCACCGCAGGCTTCGCTCCATGCCGAGCCGGGCGAGATCGTGGCTGGCCTGCCCCGGGACCACATGGTCGAACTGCATCGCTATGTCGGCGCCCAGCGCGCGCTGGATCTCGATCGAGCGTTCGGGCGTGAGGTGGCGGAGCGAACCGTCCACATGGCTGCGAAACTCGACGCCGTCCTCTTCGATGGTGCGGAGCGTTTCCAGCGAGAAGACCTGGAATCCGCCCGAGTCGGTGAGGGTGGGGCCATTCCATCCGGTGAAGCGCGCGAGGCCGCCCATCGCGCGCACCACGTTCTCGCCCGGACGCAGGTGCAGGTGGTAGGTGTTGCCGAGCACGATCTGGGCGCCGGAACGGCGCACCTCATCGGCCGACAAGCCGCGCACCGCGCCGAGAGTGCCGACCGGCATGAAGCAGGGCGTCCGGACCGCGCCACGGGGGACCACCAGCGTGCCCGCGCGCGCCGCACCAACGGTGGCCTCCAATTCGAAGCCCGCCGTCACAGGATCACCATCGCGTCGCCGTAGGAGTAGAAACGGTAGCGCTGGGCGACCGCGTGCTCGTACGCGCGCATGGTCAGGTCGTAGCCGGCGAATGCCGCCACCAGCATCAGCAGGGTGCTGCGCGGCAGGTGGAAGTTGGTGACGAGGTGATCCACGGACCGGAACCGGTGTCCCGGCATGATCAGCAGCCGGGTGGCGTGCTGCTCGCCACGGGCGGCCGCTTCCAGCGCACGCACCACCGTGGTGCCCACCGCCCACACCTGGTTGCCGCGCGCGCGCGCCTCCGCGAGCGCGGCCGAGGTGGCCGCCGGAATGGCGAACTGCTCTTCGTGCATCGGGTGGTTGCGCGGGTCATCCTCGTCCACCGGCTTGAAGGTGCCGGGCCCAACCTCGAGATCGAGCGGCGCAATCGTCGCACCGTTGGTGCGCAGCATCTCAAGCACTTCGGGTGTGAAGTGCAGTCCGGCGGTCGGCGCCGCGACGCTGCCCTCACGCTCAGCATAGACCGTCTGGTAGCGCTCCTCGTCCTCAACATCCGCGTCGCGCGTGATGTAGGGTGGGAGCGGAAGCAGTCCGTAGCGGGCGATCGCTTCCTCCGCGCTGATCCCCACGAAGCGGACCTCGCGCTCGCCGTCAGGACGCACCGCCATCGTTTCGATCGCCGCGTCGGGTGCAAGCATCACCCGCTTGCCCGGTCGCAGCGCGCTGCCGGGCCGGCCCATCGCGAGCCACGCCCCGTCACTGAGCGGGTGGATCAGCAGCACCTCGGCGGGGGCGCCGGAGGGCCGGGTGGCGCGCAGCCGGGCGTGTCGCACCCGGGTGGTGTTGAGACAGACCACGTCGCCGGCGGGCACCATGGTGGCGAAGTCGCTGAAATGAGCGTCGCTGAGGGTGCCGCTCGCGCGATTCACCACCAGCAGGCGGCTCGCATCCCGGCGCTCGGCGGGATGCTGGGCCACCAGGTCGGCGGGCAGGTGGTAGTCGTAGTCCGACGTGCGAAGGCCGCGCGCCGGCGCGGCCTCATTCATCGAGCAGGGTCGGCTGGGATGCGGGAGGTGTGAGCCCGAAACGACGGTACGCCAGCGGCGTGGCCATGCGCCCGCGCGGGGTGCGCTGGAGGAATCCCTGCTGGATGAGGAACGGCTCGTAGACGTCCTGCAGGGTGCCGGCGTCCTCGCCCACCGCGACCGCGATGGTGCCGAGCCCCACCGGGCCACCCTCGAACTTCTCGATGATGAGGGAGAGTATCCGCGCGTCCATGTCGTCGAGGCCGAATTCATCAACATTGAGCCGGCTCAGCGCGTCGTTGGCGACTTCGGTGGTGATGCGGCCGTCGGCGCGGACCTCGGCGTAGTCGCGCACCCGCCGGAGGAGCCGGTTGGCGACGCGGGGCGTGCCCCGGCTGCGCCGCGCGATCTCCAATGCACCGGCCGGCTCGGCTGGCACGCCGAGGATCTCGGCGCTTCGGCTGACGATGCGGGCGAGGTCGTCGGCCGGGTAGAACCCGAGCCGCTCCACCAGCCCGAAGCGCGCGCGCATCGGCGGAGTGAGCAGCCCGAAGCGGGTGGTGGCACCGATCAGGGTGAAAGGCTCCACCGCCATCGGGATGGTCTGGGCGCTTCCGCCCTCGCCGATGCGGACGTCCACCCGGAAGTCTTCCATCGCCGGATAGAGGAATTCCTCGAGCGTCGGCTTGAGACGGTGAATTTCGTCGATGAACAGGATGTCGCCCCGACCCAGCTGGGTGAGCAGGCCGACGAGGTCGCCGGGCCGCTCGAGCACCGGTCCCGACGTGGTCCGCATCTGGACCCCCATCTCCCGCGCAAGCAGCATCGCCAGTGTGGTCTTGCCCAGGCCGGGCGGGCCGAAGAAGAGCGCATGGTCGAGCGGTTCACCCCGCTTGCGGGCGGCGTCCACTGCGATCCGCAGCGACGTCTTCACCTGCTCCTGGCCGACGAAATCGTCCAGCTGCGCCGGCCGGAGGGCCGAGTCGGCACGCTGCTCGTCGGGCAGCTCGGTGGGAGTGGTGACCGTCATGCGCTCCATCGCGACCTCAGTCGAGTTCCGCGTCCCAGAACACCCGCCGGGCGCCGCGCTCGACCTCGTGCTTCGCGCGGCAGTGATGGCATCGGTCCTCGGTTTCGTCCCTATCGGCGGGCACCAGCTTCCGGTTGATGGCGCCGCATCGAGTGCACACCCACTCGGCGGTCACGGCTGGCACGGTCATGGATTCATCTCCCGGTGCGGGCCACGGCAAGCGACGCGAGCGCCCGCCGGATCAGTTGGGGGGTGTCTTCCAATGCGACTTCGCGACTGGCCAGGCGTACGGCGTCGTCCGCCTCCACCGCGCTGTAGCCCAGCGCCATGAGCGCGCGCACGGCGTCGGCGTTGCCCGATGGCGCTGCGGCTGCCGGGAGCGCGACGTCGTCCAGGCGATCGGCCAGTTCCAGCGCCAGCCGTTCCGCCTTCTTGCGACCGATGCCGCTCACGCTGGAGAGCAGGATGAGGTCACGCTCGCGGATGGCGCGAACCACACGTTCGGCACCCAGTTCCGAAATCAGCGCCAGGGCCAGTCGGGGGCCTACGCCGGCCGCACCCAGCAGCCGCCGGAATACTTCCCGCTCCGACGCCGACTCGAAGCCGTAGAGCGACCACTCGTCCTCGCGCACCACCAGCTCCGTGTGCAGCCGCACCCGCTGTCCGGTGGCGGGCAGCCGTGCCAGGGTCGCGGTGGGCAGGTGGATCGCGTAGCCCACGCCGCCGTCGGTCTCGAGGGTGACCTGGTCGCCCTCACGTCCGGCCACCACGCCCTGCAGCGATGCGATCATCGCGGCACCGGTCGCGGGCGCGACGCCACCAGCAGGTCGGTCAGCGCGATGGCGACCCCATCCGACGCATCGGCCGGCTGGGGTGCGCTCGCCAGACGGAGCAGCTGCCGCACCATCTGCGCAACCTGGGGCTTGAGCGCCGCGCCGCGGCCAACGATGGCCTTCTTCACTTCAGCGGGCGCGTACTCGCGGACCGGCAGCTCGGCCTGCTCGGCAGCCAGCAGGATCACGCCCCGGGCGTGGCTCAGCACCATGGTGGTCCGGGCATTTCGGGCATGGAAGGCGGTTTCGACCGCGACCGCGTCGGGCCGGTGGCGAACGATCAACTCGGCGATGCCGTCGTGCAGCATGCGAAGCCGCCGGGGCAGGGGGTCGCCGGCGCGGGTGCGAAGCACGCCGCATTCCAGCAGCCGCCCGGGGCGCCCATCGGCCGACTCGACCACGCCGTAACCCAGGACCGCCGTCCCCGGGTCCACGCCGAGCACCCTCATTGCTGCGCGCTCCGCACCGGGGTCAGCTGGAGACTTCCGCCAGCTGCGACGCGTCGATGTCGAAGTTGGAGAAGACCTTGGAGACGTCGTCCAGTTCTTCCAGTGCTTCTATCAGGCGAATGATCTTCTCCGCGTCGGCGCCCTCGACCTTCACCGAGTTGCGCGGAACCATCGCGATCTCGGACGATTCCACCGTCAGGCCGCCGGCCTCCAGCGCATCCCGCACGGCATGGAAGCTGTTGGGCGAGATCGAGACCAGGTACTGGTCGCCCTCGCGCCCAAAGTCCTCCGCGCCGGCCTCGAGTGCGCGATCCAGCGCGGCATCCTCGCCCAGGCCGGACGCATCGAGATAGACCTGGCCCTTGCGATCGAACATCCAGCCCACCGAGCCGGTGGCGCCAAGGTTGCCGCCGTTCCGGCTGAACGCGTGGCGAATCTCCGCGACGGTCCGGTTGGGATTGTCAGTGGTGGCTTCGATGAAGATCGCGGCCCCACCGGGCCCGTAGCCTTCGTAGGTGAGTTCCTGGTACGACTCGCCCTCGAGTTCGCCGGTGCCCTTCTTGACGGCGCGCTCGATGTTCTCCTTGGGCATGTTCACGCCGCGGGCCGCGTCCATGGCGAGTCGCAGCCGCGGGTTGCCGCCGGGATCACCGCCGCCGGCGCGCGCAGCCACCGTGATCTCGCGGATCACCTTGGTCCAGGTGGAAGCGCGGCGGGAATCGGTGACCGCCTTCTTGCGCTTGATCTGCTTCCATTTACTGTGGCCTGCCATGCCCTCAACTCCTTCGGACGCACAAGGTTGCGGCGGCGGCGCGAAGCCCGCTCCGGGGTCCGCGCCGCCGCGCCAAACATAAGCGCCGTCACACCTTGCGGCAAAGGTCGGCGCGCCTTACTCTCCTCGCCCATGCGCCATATGTCATTCGTTGTCGTACTGGTCGTCCTGCTCGCCGCCTGCCAGGACCGGGAGCCCGCTCCCACCCTGCCCCAGGTGGGCGAGGCGTTCACTACGGTCATCACGCCGCCCAGAGGTGCGCTGGTGTCGCGCTCCGGCAGCTCGGACGCGCTGCAACTCACCTTCCAGAGCGGTGTCGGCGCCGAACAGGTCGCCGAGTTCTACCGCGGTCAGTTCAGTCGCGAAGGGTGGCGGATCCTCAGCGATCTCGTCGACACCAGCGGCGTGATTGCCATGCACGTTGAATGGGACGCGACCCGCCAGCCGATGTGGGTGCGGATCCAGCCGGTTGGCAATGGCTCCACCATCAACCTGGTGGGCGCGGTGCCGGCTTCGGACAGCGCCTACCAGGCCCGGCGCCAATCCGGCGCTGATTCGGCGAATACACTAGTTCCCCGCTGACCGCAGCTGCGGAACTGCAACGGCGGAACTGCAACTGCGTGAACGGAACTGAGACTGCGTGAAAGGGATTCCCTTTCACGCTTCTTCTTTTCCGTTCACGCTTTTTCAGTTCCCTTCACGCCGTTGCTGTTCCCGCTTTTAATGCCTTCGAAACCCGTTCGAGCAAAGCGCCGGCGTCGGCCCCCAGGCTTTCGCTGGCCGGTGCGACCAGTTGCCCCAGCGCCAGGCCTGGAGCGCCCTGGTCCGGCTCCTTCAAAAGCGCCAGGCTGGCGACCAGCGCCCGTCGCAGTGGCGGCGGCAGGGTGAGCGAGGCGAGGCGGCGTTCCAGGTTGGCCAGCCGCCGGCGCTCGGCCCGTTCGGTGGCCGGCGTAGCACTCGCGAGCCCCTCCGCGACCCGTACCACCAGCCAGAGCGCGAATACGCCGTCGCGCCTGGGCCCGCGGGCGGTGTGCGCCAGCAGCGCGAGCAGCTCATCAGTGCCCGTGGCCGCGGAAGTGGTGGTGATGGGAGTCACGAATCGCAACTTACGGCCGGCCAGAAGCGCCTGCCACCGCGTTGCCCCACCCCCGCCGTTGCCCTAACCTTCGATTCATGCCAAGGCCCAAGCGCATTCTCTGGGTGGACGACGAGGTCGAGAGCCTGACATCACAGGTGCTCTTCCTCGAGGCCCAGGGCTTCGCCGTGGAAACTGCCACCAACGGGGATGACGCGCTGGTCCTGATGCAGCGCCAGCCCTATGGCGTGGTGCTGCTGGACGAGCAGATGCCGGGGCGCCGGGGGCTCGAGATCTTCAGCGCGATCCGCTCGGTGGACCAGGCAATGCCGGTCGTCATGGTGACCAAGAGCGAGGAGGCCGACACCCTCAAGGACGCCATTGGCGCCGAGATCTCGGACTACCTGGTGAAGCCGGTGAATCCGCGGCAGATCCTGTCGGTCGTAACCCGGCTGCTGGAGGGCGACCGGATCCGGCAGCAGCGGCTCTCGCGCGACTTCGCCACCCGCTTCCGGGAACTCGAAGGTCGTCGAGGGGTCGGGCTGAGCTGGCGCGAATGGGTCGAGCTGGTGGTGGAGCTGGCCGAGTGGGAAGTGCGGCTGGGCGGGGCCGACGAACCGGGACTGCAGGAGGCACTTCGCACCCTGCAGACGAGCGTGCGCGAGGACTTCGGCAAGTTCCTGGGCAACAACTACGCCAGCTGGCTCAACGATCCCAGGGCGGACCGGCCGCCCTTGTCGGTGGATATCGGCGCCGAGTTTCTCCGCCCTGTGCTGGAGCAACACGGCAAGGTCCTGCTGGTGGTGGTGGACTGCCTGCGGCTGGACCAGTGGGCCGTGATCCGTCCGATCATCAGCCAGCAGTTCGATGTCGAGACCGCGCATTACTTCTCCATCCTCCCGACGGCGACCCCGTTTGCCCGGAACGCGATCTTCAGTGGCCTCTTCCCGGCGGAGCTCAAGGCACGGCACCCGCAGTGGTGGGCGGACCAGGACGAAGCAAGCCTCAACGCCCACGAAGCCGAGTTGCTGGTCGAGCAACTCAAGGACCTCACCGGACGGCAGGTGCCGGTGCACTACGAGAAGGTCTTCACCGCTGCCGATGGTGAGGTTCTGCTCAAGCGGCTGCCGGCGGCCTTGTCGCAGCCGGGCGTCACGGCGCTGGTGTTCAATTTCATCGACCAGCTGACCCATGGACGGACCGAGAACTCGACCCTGTTCGAGGTGGCGCGCGACACGCCGGCGCTGCGCAGCCTGACCCGCACCTGGTTCGAGCGGTCTCCGCTGCTCGATGCCCTGCGCGAGGCGGCGCGGCGTTCGGTGCCGGTAGTGCTCACCACCGACCACGGCTCGATCCACTGCCACACGCCGGCGACGGTGTTCGCCAAGCGCGATACCACCAGCAACCTGCGCTACAAGTTCGGCGAAGACCTCAAGGCCCAGGATCCGGAGGCGGCGATTTCGGTCGACGACCTCGCGACTTTCGGCTTGCCCCGGCGAACGCCGAGCACCCGGCTGCTGCTCGCCACCGGCGACCGGTTCTTCGTGTATCCCACCAAGTTGCGCGAGTACCAGGCGCGCTATCGCGGCGCGTTCCTCCACGGCGGCGTCTCGCCCGAGGAAGTCGTGCTGCCCATCGCGCTGCTCACTCCCCGACGCGGCTGAGGCCCATGCCCACCTCCCTGTTGCTGGCGCACGAGTTTCCGCCCGCGCGGGGCGGTGTCGCACGCGTCATGGGCGAGATCGCCCGGCGCTATCCCGCTGGATCGCTGGTGGTCTCCACCGGCAGCGAGCGAGCCGGTCCCGCCAGCGCGGAAGGCATCGCTGCCGAAGTCGATCGGCTCCCGCTGTCGCCTCGGCAGCTGCGCACGCTGCCGGGCTTGCTGCTCTGGTCCCGCCGCGCCACGTCGCTCGCGCGCTCGGCCAGGGTGGACTTCGTGTGGAGCGGCCACCTCAAGCCCGCCGGCTATGTGGCGCGGTGGGTCCGCGAGCGGCTGGGAACGCCGTACGGCCTGCTGGTGTACGGCGCCGACGTGCTGGCACTGCGGCACCAGATGCAGCGGTTGCCGGGGCAACGCCGGGCGGTGCAGGGGCTCTTCCAGTCGGCGGCCGCAGTAGTGGCGGTGAGTGAGTGGACCCGCGATCAGTGCCTCGGGCTCATGGGCGAACTGGAGGTGAATGCGTCAAAGCTCCCGGTGCAGGTGGTGCCGCTGGGCGCTGATCCCGCTCTGTTCCATCCCGGCGTGGACAATGAAGCGCTTCGCCGCCGGCTGGGGATGACTGACGGCACCTGGCTCCTGACGGTGGGCGGCAGCGCGCCGCACAAGGGTGTGGACACGGTGCTCCGCGCTCTGGCCGCGTTGAAGCAGCGCTATCCGATGATCCGGTATGCGGTGGCCGGTGCCGGCGCGCACACCGAGGCATTGCGCCGCCTGGCAGACGCGCACGGCGTGGGCGACCGGGTGACGTTCGCGCCCGACATTCCCGACGCCGAACTGCCTGGCCTCTACACCGCGGCCGACATCTATCTGGGCGTCTCCCGCCGGGAAGGCAGGCGGGTGGAAGGATTCGGGATCGCGATCGCGGAGGCGGCAGCGAGCGGGCTGCCGGTGATCGCGGGGCGGAGCGGAGGCATCCCGGAGATGGTGCATGACGGCGAGACCGGGCTGCTGGTGGATCCCGAACGTGTCGGCCCGCTGGTGGAGGCGATCGCCGCACTGGTAGATGATCCGGCGCGTGCGAAGCGGCTGGGTGCGGCCGGCCGGGCTGCGGTGGAGCAGTACTTCAACTGGGACCGCGCGGTCGCGGAGCTGAGGGAGATTGCGGGGAGCGTGCACCAGGGTTTGGCGAGAGAGTAGCGCCAGAGCATTCCACCGCGAGCCCCGCTGCCTCCCGCAGGCGGCGTGGCTCGGCGGGCGCCCCCAACGGGGTCGCCGCATTGCTTCGGCCGAAGGGGGCCAGCCCGCCGGCCTTTGGCGCCGGAGGGAGGCAGAGGGGCGAGCGGCGAAGCGCACGGATGGGGGGCGTCGGTGGTCGCGCTTCGCGCCGTGGGGTTGTCCGTCAGAACCAGCTTCGCGTCCGTCTCGTCCGCCTTCCGGTCGTGCTCAATCCGAAAACACCCAGTACCCCGCGAGCAATCGCACGACCCACCTGGGTGCCGACGGCGCCCAGTACCCGCTTGGTCACCGTTTCCGCAGTGCTCTGCCGCCGCGAGGCGCGCTTCTTCGGCTTCTCGGCGGCGTCCTCGCCCGCCTCTTCCGCTACCGCTGCTGCCGCTTCCATGCGCTTCGCCAGCATCTCGTGCGCGCTCTCGCGGTCCAGCGGGGTCGCGTACTCCCGCATCAGGTCCGACTGGGCCAGCTCCACCTTGAACTCATCGGGTGTGAGAGTGTCCATCCGGCCGATTGGCGGCACCAGCCGGCACGCGACGACCGGTGCCGGCCGTCCCCCGGGATCCAGCCCGCTCACCACCGCCTCACCCACGCCCAGCATCGTCAGCGTCTCTTCCAGGTCGTAGTACTCCGTCCTGGGGTACGTGCGCGCGGTGGCGCGGAGCGCGGCCTCATCGTCGGGCGTGTGCGCCCGGAGGGCGTGCTGCACCCGGTTGCCCAGCTGGGCCAGCACGTCGTTGGGCACGTCCTTCGGCGTCTGGGTCACGAAGAAGACGCCGACGCCTTTCGAGCGAATCAGCCGGATCACCTGCTCGATCTGGTCGCGCAGCGCCTTGGGAGCCTGGTCGAACAGCAGGTGCGCCTCGTCGAAAAAGAAGACCAGCTTGGGCTTCGGGAGGTCGCCCTCCTCGGGCAGGTTGCGGTACAGCTCAGCCAGCAGCCACATCATGAAGGTCGAGAACAGCGCGGGCTTGTCGCGCACGTCCGCCAGCTCGAGGCAGGTGATGACGCCTTTGCCGCCCTTCGTGGTCACCAGCAGGTCGTTGATGTCGAAGGCAGGCTCGCCGAAGAACTTCTCGGCGCCCTGGGCCTCCAGCGCGATCATGTTGCGCAGCAGCACGCCCACCGTCTGGCGCGACATCGAGCCGTAGTCCTTGAGTTCGTCCTTCGCCTCGTCCGACGTCAGGAACTGCAGCACGCTCCGCAGGTCGGCGAAGTCCAGCAGCAGCAGACCGCGGTCGTCGCAGTACTTGAACACCATCGCGAGCACGCCCGACTGGGTGTCGTTCAGGTCCAGCAGCCGTGCCAGCAGCAGGGGGCCGAACCCGCTCACCGTGGCGCGCAGTTGCGCACCCATTGCGCCGGAGAGGCTCACGAATTCCACCGGCGATCCGCCAGGCGTCCAGGCATAAGCCATCGAGTCGGCCCGCGCCCTGAGCTTGTCACTGCTCTCGCCCGGCACCGCCAGGCCCTGAAGGTCGCCCTTGATGTCCGCGACGAACACCGGAACGCCCTTCGCGGACAGCTGCTCCGCCATCAGCTGGAGAGTGCGGGTTTTGCCGGTGCCGGTGGCTCCGGCCACGAGGCCATGCCGGTTGAGCATCGCCAGCGGGAATCGCACCATCGGCTCCTGGTGGAGCGTCTCGCCTTCGAGCGCGGCGCCCAGCACCAGCGAGTCGTCGGGGAAGCCGTAACCTGCTTCTAGCGCAGTGGCGAAGTTGGTCATATCGAGAGTTGAGAGTTGAGAGTTAAGAGCCGAGAGATGAGAGATGAGAGTAACTCTTGACTCTCAACTCTTAACTCTCGACTCGAGTACCTCCACCACTCGCTCCACCTCCTCCACCGTATTGAACCAGTGCGGAGCGAAGCGGAGGCTGCCCTCGCGCAGGGAGCAGGTGACGCCGGCGTCGGCCAACTTGCGGTGCATGCCGGGCGCATCGGGCGGCGCGAGGCACAGAATCGCCGACGACCTGGGTCCCACGGGCGAGGTCACGCGCACATTGCGGCGCGTGGCCCAGTCCAGCAACGGCGCCTGGCACTTCGCAATCTGCACCTGGATGGCGGGAACGCCGATCTGCGACACCAGTTCGAGCGAGACGTTCATCGCTGCGATGTCCTGGTACGGCAGCGTGCCCAGCTCGTACTTGCGGGCGTCGTGGTGGAGCTGGTCGCCGTATCGGGTCAGCCGGGTGAAGTCCTCGGTCCCTTCGTAGGCCAGCCAGCCGATCATTGCGGGACGAAGCTGCTCCTGCACCTGGCTGCGCACGTAGGTGAAGCCGCTCCCCCACGGCGACATTAGCCACTTCTGCCCACCGCACGACAGCACGTCCACCGGGGTGGCGCCGACATCCACCGGCATCGCGCCCAGGCCCTGGATCGCGTCCACCACCAGCAGCGTCCCGCTGACGCGGGTGGCGGCGGAGAGCCGGGCCAGATCCACCGCGTAACCGTTGCTGAACTGGGCCAGCGACACCGCCAGCACTTTCACCCGGGGATCCTGCTGCCGCTCGACCAGATAGTCCTCGTCGGGCCAGCCCTCGGGCGTCGGCGGCGCCACCTCAGCGAGCACACCGCGTTCCTTGAGGGCGAGCCACGGGTAGGCGTTGGCGGGAAACTCCCGCGCCGAGAAGAGCACCACGTCGCCGCGCTCGAGCGGCAAGCCGGCGGCGGCGAGGCTCAATCCGAAGGAGGTGTTGGTCGTGACCGCCATCTCCTCGGGGGAGGCGCCGATCAGGGCTGCCGAGCGCTCCCGCGCCGTGGCCATCGTCTCGAATTGTTCGGCATCCGAGATCTCCCACGGGCGACCGCGGCGATCACTCCAGCGCTCCAGTTCCCGCTGACTCCGCAACGGCAACGGCCCCACGCTGGCGCTGTTGAGGTAGATGCGGGAGGCCAGACCGGGGAACTCGGTGCGCCGGAGTTCGTTGAGTTGCAAGCTGTGGCTCAGAGTGGGAAGTGGGAAGTGGGAAGTGGAAAGTGGAAAGTGGAAAGTGGAAGGAGGAATCTAACCCACTCCCCACTCCCCACTTCCCACTTCCCACTTTCAGTCTCTCTCCCGCAGTCGCGGGTCATACACCTCTCTCAACACCTCGCCCACCACATTGAATCCCAGCACTGCCAGCCCGATCGCGATGCCGGGTGCGAACGACACCCACGGCGCGGTGCGGAGGAGGTCCCGGCCGTCGGCCACCATGGCGCCCCAGCTGGGAGTCGGCGGCTGGGCGCCGAGGCCGACAAACGAGAGCGCCGCCTCGGCCATGATGGCGCTGCCGATGCCGAGCGTCGCGGCGATGATCACCTGGGCCCGCACGTTGGGCAGGAGGTGCCGGGTGAGGATCCGGGTGCCGCGCGCGCCCAGCGCTTCGGCGGCGGTGACGAACTCGGTGTGCTTGAGCGCCAGCACCTGGCTGCGGACGATGCGCGCCATCGCGGCCCAGCCCACCGCGCCGATCACCAGGAAGATCACCGGGAGCGACGGCTTCACCGCGGCTGCCACCGCGATCAGCAGCAGCAGCGTGGGAAACGCGAGCGTGATGTCGGCCAGCCGCATCACCAGCGTGTCCACCCAGCGTCCGTAGTAACCCGCGACCAGCCCAAGCGTCACGCCCAGCAGCACCGCGACCGTCTGGCTGATGAGGCCGACCGCGACGGAAATGCGTGCGCCGTAGAGCACCCGGCTCAGCACGTCTCTTCCCTGGGTGTCGGTGCCCAGCGGATAGGTGCCATCCGGGCTCGTCAGATAGGCATTCGCGAGGTCGCCGGTGTACGGGTCATGCGGTGCCAGCCAGGGCGCGAGCAGCGCTGCCAGCACGACCACGGCCACGAGCGCGAGGCCGAACTGAAAGAAGCGATCGCGGGCAAGCCGGGACGCGAGCGGGGAGGCCATTCCGGATTAGCTTACCCGCATGTCCTCACATACCACAAGCGGGCTGCGCGTCACGCTGGTTCTCGGCGGTGGCGGGCTCAAGGGCCTGGCCCACATCGGGGTCTTTCGCGCGCTGGAGGAACGCGGTGTGTCGGTGGCGCTCAGCATCGGCACCAGCATGGGCGCGCTGATCGCGGGCGCATGGGCCAGCGGGATGCCGATTCGCGAGATGGAAGCCCGCGCGCGACTGGTCCGCCGGAAGCACGTGTTCCAGGTGGCGCATGTGGACATGGCGCTGCGGCGGATGAACAGCCCGGCGATCTACCGGCGCGAACCGCTCGATGAACTGATCACCAGCCTCATCGGCGATGTCCGCTTCGACGACCTCTGGCGGCCGCTGCTGGTGAACACGGTAGACCTGCACGCCGGGCGCCAGGTGTTCTGGGGCATGGTCGGGCGTCGCGATGCCCGGGTCCGCGATGCCGTCTATGCCTCGTGCGCCCTGCCGGGGATGTTCCCGCCCAGGACCATCGGGGATCGCACCTACGTGGACGGCGCGGTGATCGAGAACCTGGCGGTCCGGTTGGCCGGTGTCCTCAGTCCCGATCCGGTCATAGCCGTGAATCTCACCGCCATGGGGACGGTCCGGACCGAGGCTGAGACTACCGGCTTCGCCGCCACGTACACCCGGGGTCTCGAGATAGTGATGCAGTCGCAGATCGAGGGCAATCTCCGGGGCTGGCACGGCCCGCCGCTGCTGCTGATCGAGCCCAGGGTTTCCAGTGTACCTATGTTCGCGTTCAACCGGACTGCATCGCTCGTGGCCGAGGGCCATCGGGCCACGCTCGAGGCCCTGGACTCGCTCACGACGCCGCTGGACCAACTCGGCGGCGGGCTCCACCCGCGTCGCAATGTCACCGTGCGGGTGGACCAGGAGCTCTGCATCGGCTGCCGCCTCTGCGCCACCCGCGCGCCGGCGGTGTTCCGGATGGAAGGCGACAAGGCGGTGGTGGTCCAGGAGTCGCACGAGTGGGGCCCGGTGTCAGCGCCCTATGTGAGCGATTGTCCGACGGCGGCGATAAAAGTCGAGGCGGTAGGGCAGTCGTCACCCTGAGCGAAGCGAAGGGGCCCGAGCCTGGCTTGGGCACGCGGCTAATAGCCGCTGCTCGGCACGTGTCGCCTTCGGCGACATCGCTCCCGACCCGGCGCTCCGGGGCATCAGACCTTGGAAGCCAGACGGTCAGGGCGCTCCCCGCAGGCAGGTCACGTATCTGCCGGAGGGGAGCGCCCTGATCGTCTGCGAGTACGGTGACTACTTCTCGATAATGCGAATTTCTCGCGTTCGCCGAGCCTCTGCTCCCGAATTCAGGTCAGTCAACGTCACCGTCAGCCGATGGGGGCCGTCGTCGAGCTGCTGCAGACCGATTCCGCGCCGGAAATGCTGCGACGTGCCAGCGGCGGTTTCGGTGAAGCGCAGCGTCACGCCGTCATCGTCGTCGCCATCGCTGGGTGCGAGCGTGAGTGTCGTCCGATAGCGGCGGCCCGGTACCAGGTTGAAGCCCTCGTAGTACACCAGTGCATTGCCGCCCTCGTCGTAGGCATCCAGCGGGTTGAGTTCCACCCGGTCGCCGCCGTTCTGCCAGGTGAGTCCGCTGCTCTCGCGCGCCAGGATCATGTCGCTCAGCCCGGGGGCACTGGCGGTGGTTCCGAAACGAACGCCCTCCCATTCCCGGAACCCGCCGGCCGCCGCATCGGGCGTCATCAGTGCAGCGCGGATGTCGTAGGTGCCGGCCGGCATCGGAAGCTCCATCAGCCAGGTGACGAACTGGCCTTCGATCGGAGCCACCGGTGCGACCAGGGTGCGCAGCGTATCGAGCGCCAGCACCACTTCACCTGAATCACTCACTGCCGTCAACCGAAGTCTGAGGTCGTAACGCTTGCCGTCATCGGCCTGCCGGGCCGTGAGTCGCCCGGTGGGCACCGCGAACACCAGCAGCAGGCGCCCCGTACCCTTGGCAGGATCGCCGACCGCTCCGGCCTGGAGCACCGCGCCCAGCGATGACTCGAAGGTCAGGGTGTAGCTGTCGCTGTGAGCGCCTTCGACCGCGTCTTCCTCCACCTGGATCGCGAGCCGGGAGAAGGTGGGCATGCACGCGGTCGGCACTGCCGGGCGCCAAGGCATGGCGGCGCGCGACACCGCCATCCGCGCGGCCCGCCCATAGAGCGGGTCGAGTTGAGCCAGCGATCGCAACACTGCGACGGGGGGATTGCTCAGCGACAGCACCTTGCCGCCCCACCGGCTATTGGGGATGCTGGCACCGAAGCTGAATGTTCTGGGGCGGCCGCTGAACCAGTAGACCCAGACCGAGTTCGCCACGTCCGCTCCGAGGAGCCTGTCGATCCTCGCCGAATCAGACGCCAGCCCCGGCTCCGTCATCAGCACGTCCAGGGAGTCCGACGCCACACCGTTGAGCACCATCACCGCGCTGGGCCGCCCGTGGCGCATGTAGATCACTGCCCGGTGGTCCAGCACCGCTTCCTCCTCGCGGGCGTCATGGCGGCGTGACGGATCAAAGGCAAGAGTCCGGAGGTTCAGTTCGTCGGGCAGCCCGCGCATGCAGGGCGCGATCTCCCGGCCGTATACCTGCACGAACTGGGACCATCGCCCGGGATTGGGCACCCGGAAGTGGTGATGCACGTAGTCCCACCGGCGGAGGTGCTCCCGCAGTCGCTCGCCGGGAAGGCGAATGGCTTCGGCGTCGCGCAGCTGGAAGAACCGCTTGATCCAGTCGGCGCGCCGCTCGGCCGGCACCGAGTCGAAGGGCGCCAGCTCTTCGTCACTGGCCACCCACTTGAGGTCGTTGCGGTAGAAGAGCCGGGTGGGCTCGCCCGGCTGGGAGGCCCCGTCGAGGTACATCTCGGCCGCCCCGTCCAGCCGGCCCAGGCCCGCGAGCGTGCGCGCGGCCTCGAGCCGGGCCACACCCGGGTCCCCTCCTGCCTCCTCATAGGCTATGAAGGCGGAGAGTGCGCTGTCGTAGCTACCCGCGGTGCGGTAACCACGGCCCAGCACCAGGTGGGTAATGGGTGGGGCCGCCGAATCGCGGGCATAGCGCGCCAGCGCGGCGAGCAGGATGGGTGACTGTTCGCGGTCGCCCTGATGGGCAAGAAACTCGGGAAGGAACTCCAGCGCCGGCTGGAACATGCTGTCCAGCGCGAACACACCCTCGAGATCGCGAACGAACCCGGCGTAGTACGCCTCGCCCGAGATCATTCCACCCACGCCCGGCCGCGAGAAGGCTCCCTGGCGATGGAGTTCCAGCCGGGCCATCGCCCGGTCGAAGCGGGCCTCGGGACTACCGGGCTCGCTGCCCACCTGGTAGTGGGAATGAAGCAGTGCGGCGTAAGCAGTGCGCGCGTCGATTGCAGGGCCTTGTGCCACCGCGCTCCGCGCCGTCGCTGCCAACGCGGCGGCGATCAGCATCGGTACGAGGACGCTTGGGATTATGCGCATGACCTCCCGCTTTCCCGCTGGGCGGAGTCCCCGCTGGGCGCAGCTCCCGCTCAGTCCACTACCAGCATCACGTAATTCTTCTTCCCTTTCCGCAGCAGCACGAAGCGACCCTGACGCAGGTCCGCGGCCGACAAGCGGCGGGCGACGTCACCTTCCTGCTCGTCATTGATCGAGAAGCCACGGCCCTGGAGACCGCGCCGGGCCTCACTCTTGGAGGACGCGAGCCCGGCGTGGACCAGCACATCCACCAGCGCGGGCCCGCTCTCGAGCTCCTCGCGCGACAGCCTGGCGTTGGGCATGGTGCCGGCCAGCTCGGCGTAATCGGACTCGACGTCGGCCCTGCCAAACACCGCGATGCTGGTTCGGGCGGCGCGGTCGGCCTCTTCCTCTCCGTGCACCAGCGCGGTGACTTCCCAGGCCAGGGTCCGCTGGGCGGCGCGCTTGCCGGGATCGTGAGCATGCTCCGCCAGCGCGACGGCTATCTGCTCCTCGGGCAGGAAAGTGAAGATCCGGAGCCACCGCTCGGCGTCCTGATCCTCCGCATTGAGCCAGAACTGATAGAACTGGTACGGGCTGGTACGGGCGGGGTCAAGCCAGACATTGCCTGCCTCGCTCTTTCCGAACTTGTGGCCCGACGCGGTAACCAGCAAGGGCGCGACCACCGCGTGCGCCTGCCTCTGTTCCTTTCGGGCGATCAGTTCGACACCGGCGGTGATATTGCCCCACTGGTCGCTCCCGCCCATCTGCAGCTCGACGCCGGCGGACGTGAAGAGGTGCCAGTAGTCGTAGGCCTGGACCAGCATGTAGCTGAACTCGGTGAAGGAGATCCCCGTCTCCATCCGGCTCTTTACCGACTCCTTCTGCAGCATGTAATTGACGGTGAAGTGCTTGCCGGTTTCGCGCAGGAACTCCATCAGCGGCAGCCGCGCCAGCCAGTCGGCGTTGTTGACCATGCGCGCGGCGTTGGCACCCTCGAAGCTGAGGAAACGGCCCAGCTGGGTGGCCAGCGCCGCCGCGTTGGCGGCGACCTCCTCGGCCGTGAGCATCGGGCGCTCGGATCGCTTGCCGCTAGGGTCGCCCACGAGGCCCGTACCCCCGCCGACCAGGGCGATGGGGGTACCGCCACTGCGCTGGAGCCACGCCAGGCACATGACCGGCACCAGGTTGCCTACATGGAGCGAGGACGCGGTAGGGTCGAAGCCAATGTAGGCCGTGACCGGGCCCGCATTCAGGCGCTCGGCGGCGCCGGGAGTGGCATCCTGCACCAGCCCGCGGCGGGAGAGCTGCTCGAAGTAACCGGACATGAGGGCCAAGAGTAGGGGCGCGCTGGTGAGGCGGCAAGCGGCCCGCTAGCTTCCACCCATGGTCCCTCCGGTCGACTCCGCTTCCGGTTCGCCCACCCCAGCACGCCACCCGAAACGGCGATGGTTCACGCCTCGGGTGAGGCGCGCCCTCGCGCTGGGGCTTGGCGGGCTCTTCGTACTGGGCATTGCTGTGGTGCTCGCCGCCTGGCTGACGGTGTGCATGGGCGACGCCTGCCCCTCGGTGGAGAACCTCGACAGCTACGACCCGGTGCAGGCCGCCAAGGTGTACGCCGCGGACGGCCGGCTCATCAGCGACCTGGGGCTCGAGCGCCGCACGGTGGTGCCGATCTCCGAGATCTCTCCCGCGGTGCTCGCCGCGTTCATCAGCACCGAGGACAAGCGCTTCTATTCCCACGGCGGGGTGGACTGGATCCGGGTCTTCGGCGCGATCAAGGACATGATCGTCGAGCGCGAGATCGCCGGCGGAGCATCCACCATCACCATGCAGCTGGCCGGCAACATCTTCTCCGACGCCATCGACCGGCGCGACATCTCGCTGAGCCGCAAGATCCGCGAGGCGAAGGTGGCGATGGAGATCGAGCGGCTGTATCCGAAGGACAAGATCCTCGAGCTCTACCTCAACCAGATCAACCTGGGCAATCGCGCGTACGGGGTGGAGGCCGCCTCCCAGCGCTACTTCGGCAAGTCGGTGCGCGAGCTCAATGTCGCGGAAGCGGCGACGCTCGCCGCCATTCCGAAGGCACCGGAGCGCTACAACCCGCGGCGGCATCCCAGCAACAGCATCCAGCGGCGCAACCTCGTCATAAGCCTGATGGAGGACAACGGCCGCATCACCGCGGAAGAAGCGGAGCGGTGGAAGGCCTACCCGCTGACGCTCTCCACCCAGTCCGACTTCTCGGGTGACGCGCAGTACTTCGTGGAGCACGTGCGGCAGATTCTCCAGGCGCGGTTCGGCGCCGACCTCTACCGCGAGGGATACCGGGTCTACACCACTCTCGACCTCGACGTGCAGCTCGCGGCCGAACGGGCAATGGAGGAGCAGCTGCGGGCGGTGGAGGCGATGCCCGGGTTCCGGCATATCACATACGCCGAGTACCTCGAGGAACAGGGCCAGGGGGCCGACGGGGGTGACGACAACGCCCCCAACTCGCCGTATCTGCAGGGGATGCTGGTGACGGTCGAGGCGGGCACCGGTGCGGTGCGGGCGCTGGTGGGTGGCCGCGACTTCGGGGACAGCAAGTGGAACCGCGCCACCCAGGCTCAGCGCCAGCCGGGCTCGACCTTCAAGCCGTTCGTGTATTCAGCGGCGCTCCGCTCGGGGATTCCGCTCTCGCACGTGGTGGTGGACGAACCGTTCAGCCTCCAGGTGCCGGGCCAGGATCTCTGGACCCCGCAGAACTACGACCTCGAGTTCAGCGGTCCCCATACGCTGCGCTATCACCTCTATCAGTCGCGCAACATCCCGGCGGTCAAGCTGGGCATGGAGATTGGTCTCGATAACGTGGTCGGCGAGGCCCGGCGCTACGGTATCACCGCCCGGATCCTGCCGGTGCCGGCGATCAGCATCGGATCCGCCGACGTGGTGCCGCTGGAGATGGTTGCGGCCTACACCGCGTTCTCCAACATGGGAGATCGCGCGGTGCCGTACTTCATCGAACGGGTGGAGGACCGCGAGGGCACGATCGTCTGGCAGCCCCGGCCCCGGCTGGAGCCGGTGATGAGCCGGGAGCAGGCGTGGCTGATGGTCGATGTGCTGCGGGACGTGGTGCGGCGGGGAACCGCGGCAGGCTCGGTCGGGTCGCGCATCCGCTTTCCGGCCGGCGGCAAGACCGGTACCACCAACGACTACAACGATGTGTGGTTCATCGGCTTCACTCCCGACCTGGTGACGGGGGTGTGGATGGGATTCGACCAGCCCACACGCATCATGAACAACGCGCAGGGCGGGCGCCTGGCCGCGCCGGCGTGGACCACGCTGATGAACGAGATCTATGCACGGCGGGAGGCGCCCGCTGCATGGCGCCGGCCGGCCGACCTCGCGGCCGCGGAAGTGGACAACACGACCGGATTCCTGGCCACCGCGTTCTGCCCCACCGAGGTGCACCTGATCGAGTCGTTCATTCCTGGCACCGAGCCGACCCAGTACTGCCCGGTCCACACCCAGGGGATCCTCAATCCCTTTGGTATCGGCGGCGGGATGTTCCCCCAGGGCGCTCCGGGGGCCCAGCCCTTGCAGCAGACCGACACGGTGGGGGCCGCACCCAGGCCTGAATGACGCTTGCTGCCATGGTCGCTGTCTTGTTAGCGTACAGGGACCGCGGCAAGCACACGTGACCCTGGACCGGAGAAGAATTGTGCGCTGTCTCGCGCTCAATGCCTCCTTCGAACCACTGACCATGGTGCCCATGCGTCGGGCGCTACGGCTGGTCATCGAAGGAAAGGCAGAGATCGTCGAGTCTCACGAGGGCGACCTCGTGCGAAGTGCGCGCTCGGTGTATCCGAGACCCGCCATCATCCGCCTCGTCAAGTTCGTCCACGTTCCCCGCCGGTTCCGTCGCCAGGTCACCAACACGTTCCTCTTCGCCCGCGACGACTACCGCTGCCAGTACTGCCACCGCACCGCCCACGACCTGCGGCACCGGGAGTGCCTCACCCGCGACCACATGGTGCCGCTGTCGCGGGGTGGCGGGAACGACTGGGCCAACGTCGTCACCGCGTGCAGCAGCTGCAACACCCGCAAGGGCAACCGGCTGCCATCGGAGTGCGGGATGTTCCCCATGCACCCGCCGATGGAACCCCACTTCGTGCACCTCGCGTGGGCGGTCCGCCGGCTGACGCCGATCCAGGCCAAGTACATCCGGCTGTTCTACGGCGAGGACGCGCTCCGCGCCCTCGGCGGGGAGACGGCAGTCGTCGCGTAAACAAAAGCAACCACAGAGCCACAGAGTACACAGAGATTCACGGAGAACTAGCTCGATCTCTCCGTGTCCTCTGTGGCTCTGTGGTTAAGCAGTTCTCCCCTGCCCAAGCACCCGGCCCACCACGAGCGCCAGCCCACAGCAGAGCCAGGCCTCGATGCCGTCGTTGCGAAGCTGGAAGAGCGCGGCGCTGCCATGGATGCCGAGGGCGAGCAGCGCGACACTGGCGGTGATTGCCCAGGGAAGCGGTAGCCGGGCTCGCCCCAGCCAGAAGGCGAAGGGCAGCAGCGTCAGCGCCAGCCAGACCGCCGATGGCCAGGCCCCCATGTGATCGAGCGGGTAGTTGAACGGCAGCAACAGCGCCCATCCCAGGCCGGGAGTGAGCGCCCGCCGATGGCGATGGGTCGAGTCGCCCACGATCACTTCCGCAGTCAGTACCGCACCATCGAGCGAGCCACTGAACTCTGCCGGCACTGCTCCCACCATCGGGATGGCGCGGTGCACCCGCACGTCCGGGGTCATCAGCTTGACGCTGGTACTGTGGAGCCTGACGGCGAAGGTGCCTTTCTGGCCCAGTTGGGCCAGGCGGGCCCAGACGGTCGAGTCGGGGCTGGTGAGCTCGACCAGCGGCGCCACCCGCTCGGTGAGCGCGCCAGTGACGACCCCGGCTCCCAGCCGGACCCGCCGCGGATCCAGGCTCATGGCGTTTGCGGCCGGGAGCGGCCCCTCGGCGTACGTGTCGCCATCGACCGTGACTCCCAGCACCTGGCCGGCGAAGGCCTCGATCAGTGGACGGTCGGGGGCGACCAGCACGATGGGCTGGGCCGGCGCCGGAGCGGGAAGCACCAGCCAGCCGGTGACGACGGTCATCAGGAGCCAGCCAACTCCAGCAACCGTGGCGAGCCGTCGCGCGCGACTGATGGTCGGGTACCACAACCCTGGCAGGGCGATCGCCGTCCAGTTACCCCCCAAAGCCCCCAGGCTGTTGGCCAGGACGTCGCCCATCGCGGGGTCGCGGCCTGCGGCTAACGTGGCCTGTGCCAACTCGATAGCCAGCGAGAGCCCGGCACCGAACGCGAGCGTTTTGAGCCGCCCGGTACCGAGCCATGCCAGGGCCGCGCCCAGTGGCACGAAGAGCGCAACGTTGAGCAGAAAATCGGCGCTCCCTTGAGTGCCGCAGAGCAGGCAGGTCCAGGGGCTGAGCTGGGTAGCCTCAGCCTGGGCCGGGAGCGGTTCCAGGGTGAGCCAGAGAATGGCTCCGAGTGCAAGAATCAGCAGTGTGAGCGGACGGGCGCGAAGGCGCATGTTCTTCCGTGGTGCGGACTTGTCGCCACACCTGCTGTGTGGTTGTGACTGCGGGTGGCCGGGTTGAGAAGTCTTCCGGTGTCAAGTAAATTGTTGTCCTGAAACTAGATAGTCCCCCAGGCGGCGGCGCGCAATTTTCGGCCCGACACCTGCATAGCATCACTCACCGTATCGCCATATCGAGGGCCCATGGATGCGCCGCGCATTCTGGTGCGGGACGAGCAGGCTGGCAAGAGGACCTGGCTTCCCGCAGCGCCCGATTTCGGGTGGCGTTTGCTGGGATTCGTCGGTGCGGTGCTGTTCATCTCGGGCTTGCTGGACATGGCGCTGGCGGCGTATCCGCTGCACTTCGGCAATCCCGACTGGGAGTTCGGCACCATCGGATCGCTGCTGAACGCGCTGCCGGTGCCGATGCTGGGACTGGCGCTGCTGGCAGGTGCGGCGGCCGCGCGCGGCTGGACCATGGGGCTCCGAATCTGGTCGATCGTGGCGATTGTCGCGGCCATCGTGATCCTGGGCGTCACCCTGATCTGGGCACTGAACCTGCCGCTCGCGTTCCAGACGGTGCAGGAGCCGGCGGCCCGGCAGGGCCTCAAGAAGTCGGTGGCCAAGACGGTGGCGCAGGCAGTGTTGTACCCGGTCGCGTTCGGCTGGCTGGGGATCGTAGGGCTGCGGCACATTCGCAGGAGCAAGTAGCAGAGGTGTGGTACCATTCCCCTGAACCGAGGAGTAGCACAGAGATGAAGCACATCATCCGCGGAGTGGGTGCCGCCGCCGCGCTGCTGGCCTTTACGGCCGGTAATGCGATGGCGTTCGGCCCCTTCACCAACACCGAGGTCTGCGGTGGCACGTTGTTCCAGACGTGCGCCACGCTGACCACCACGTATGTCGACAACCTCGACGGCACCAGCACGTTGACGATCGACATTCAGAACACCTCGACCAACGGCGACACCTTTACCGCGTTCGGCATCCGTGACGTCACGGCCTCTGCCAACTCGATCGACGCCGGGCTCTCGGGATGGGCGTTCGCTGACGAAGTCAACTCGCTGGGCGGCGATCCCGATGGCGCCAACCCGAAGTTCTCGGGCTTCGAGACCAACGGCATCACCGACGGCATCACCAACGACGGCATCACCTACTCGTTCTCGCTGACGTTCTCCTCCGCGGTGACGCTCGAGTCGCTGGAGTTCGCGCTGCACTCGCAGGGCGGCCCGAATCAGTGCTCCACCAAGCTGTTCATCGACGGCACCGAGGCCGAGATCGACACGGTTGACCCGGCCTGCGCCACCACGGTGGTGCCGGAGCCGATCACCATGACGCTGCTCGCGACCGGCCTGGCCGGGATGGGTGGCGCTGGGGTGATTCGTCGCCGCAAGCAGGCGTAATCGTCAAGCGCAGTACAGGTGCAGGATTGAAGCGCCCCGGCCTCCGGGGCGCTTTCATTTTGCAACGTCACCACGTCGAGACATGCAACATGTGGCGCTCCTCACACCAAGCCCCCATCTTGTGAGTTACACTGTTGCTTGGTGCGTAGCGGCCCCCGCGCCACTCAGCAGTGCGGTCACCCCCTTGGGGCCGGAGTTCGCGAGGCAGGTATGAATCATTCCACCTGGATGAGAGCCCTTGGCGTAACGGCGGCACTGGCCGTCGGCACCGCCGCGAGCGCGCATGCGTTCGGACCGTGGACCAACACCCAGGTCTGTGGCGGGCTCAGCTTCTATACGTGCGCCACGTTCACCACGTCATACGACCCCGCCACCAACGTGCTGACGCTCACCGTCACCAACGACGGCGCCTTCCCGTTGGGTAGCATCGGCGTCGGCGGCGCCACACCGACCGCGGGTACCGGGGCCACCGGCTACGGCGCGTTCGGGGTGCAGAACGAGCTCAGCGGTGCCGGCGACCTGGGCCTGACGTATTACGGGTTCACCGCCGACAACACGCCGAGTGCGCTGGGGCTGGGTGAGACCGGCGAGTTCACCTTCACCTTTGATGCAGCGTTCGATGACAACATTGGCGCGCTGGCGTTGGGCCTCCATTTCCGGGATGGTCCTGCGAACTGCACATCGTCCAAGACCTTCATCGACGCCAACAACACCGCCAGCGGCCCGTCGGGCGGCGTCTACCTGGAGGGCTGCGGCCCACCGACCACCGTCATTCCGGAGCCGATCAGCATGGCGCTGCTCGCCACCGGGCTGGCCGGAATGGGGGGCGTAGGCCTGATCAGGCGGAAGAAGGCTGAGTAGCAAGTGGGAAGCAGGAAGCAGGAAGTGGAAGGAAGCGAGGGGCCCCCTGTCGGGAGCCCCTCGCTTCTTTCATCCCACTTCCCACTTCCCACTCCCCACTTCCTACTTGTTTTGAAACCACTCCCACGTCTTCTGTAGTCCCGTTTCCAGGTCCACGTCAGGTTCATACCCCAGCACCTTCCGGGCGCGGTCGAGCGACGCCTGGGAGTCCCGCACATCACCGGCCCGGGGCGGGCCGTAGCTTCGCTGCACCTTCGCTCCGGTCACCGTCTCCACCAGTTCCAGCAGCTGATTGAGCGAAGCTCTGCTGCCGGCGCCGGCGTTGGTCACCCACCCGTTGACCCGGTCAGCCGGCTCGAACGCCGCCTTCATGTTGGCCTGGACCACGTTGTCGACGTAGGTGAAGTCGCGGGTCTGCTCACCGTCGCCGTGCACCGTAGCGACGCTGCCGGTACGGGCCGCCTCGAGGAACGCCGGGATGACCGCCGCATACGCGCTCGTGGGACTTTGCCGGGGGCCGAAGACATTGAAGTAGCGGAGCGCCACGCCTTCCAGCATCCCGGCACGCGCGTACGCCAGCACATACTGTTCGCCCGCCAGCTTGGCCGTGGCGTAGGGCGACCGGCAGAGCGGCTCCATGGTCTCGACCTTGGGCAGCACCGCTGTGTCGCCGTACACCGAGCTGGAACTGGAGTACACCACCCTCCGGCTGCCGGCGCGGCGGGCGGCCTCGAGCAGCTGCATGGTGCCGTTCACGTTGTGGTCGTGGGACGCCCACGGGTTGGCTATCGATCTCGGCACGCTCGGCAGCGCCGCCACATGGAAGATCATCTCGGTCGCGTCGCAGGCACGGTCGCACTCGCCTTGCGAGCGAATGTCGCCTTCGATGAACTCGATGCGCTCGGCCACTTCCGCCAGGTTCTCACGGTCGCCGGTGCTGAGGTTGTCTATGACACGCACCTGGTGGCCGTCGTCGAGCAGGCGCCGCACTATGTGCGAGCCGATGAACCCGGCGCCGCCGGTGACAAGAGTCTTCATGAGGTTCCGGATGGTTGGTTGCTGGCCGCCTTCTCGGCGGCTCGGCGGCTCGGCGGCTCGGCGCTGAGGCGCACCGACGCGTTGGGCTGGACGGTGCCCTCGAAGGGCCGTCCCGCCAGCACCTGCACGTGGGCCCCGGGCCCCGCGGCGATATCGCCCCGCCGGGTCTGGGCCTTGACCCGCACGCTCGAGTCCAGCCCGTAGAGGCCAGGCTGGACATTGAGCTCCAGCTCGAACTCGAGTTCGAACGGCCCCGACCCCGGCAGCGTCACGCCGCCATGGTCTGATGTGATGGCCGCCAGGGTTCGGCCATCCTGGAGGTTCCGGAGCGAGAGCACTACCAGCTCCTTGCCGGTGGCGCGCTCGGGGTTGATCCGGCCCGACAGGCGCACCCGCACCTTGTCGCCCGAGCGCAGCTGTTCGCCGCTCTCCAGCGCGATCTGCTCCAGGATCACCGGACTGTCGGGGTCGCTGGGCACCTGCTCCACCGCGAGGTAGTGGCGAATCGCCTCGAGGGTGGGCCCCGCGAAGCGTACTTCTCCTCGCTCCATGAACAGCACGCTGGTGCAGAGTTCGGCCACGCGCTCGAGCTGGTGCGACACCACCAGCACCGGGATCCCGCTCCGGGCCAGCGCCTTCATCCGGCCGAAGGCCCGTTGCTGGAACTCGAAGTCACCCACCGAGAGCACTTCATCGATGATCAGCACGTCGGGCGAAAGGTGGGCTGCGATAGCGAAGCCGAGCCGGGCATTCATGCCGCTGGAGTAGCGCTTGACCGGGGTGTCGATGAACGGGCCGACGCCGGAGAACTCGACTATGTCGTCGAATCGCTCGCGGATCAGGCTGCGGGGCATGCCCATGATGGCGCCCTGCAGGTACACGTTCTCCTTGCCGGTCAGGTCCGGGTGGAACCCGGCGGCTATCTCGATCAGTGCGCCCACCCGGCCACGGGTTTCGGCCAGGCCCAGGGTGGGAGGGATGATGCGGGTGAGGGTCTTGAGGATGGTGGACTTGCCGGCACCGTTACGGCCGATGATGCCCACTACCTCGCCCGGCTGGACCGAGAAGCTCACATCCTTGAGGGCCCAGAACTGGTTGGCGCCCAGCTCCGCCGCGGTGGGGCCCCGGCCCACGAGCTGGCGCGCCATCGACGGAATGAAGTCCCGGAGGCTGTCGTGCCGCTCGCCCCGCTGGAATTTCTTCCAGACGTGCTCGAACTCGATGCCCGGCGTCACGTCGCGCTCAGACATTTTCCGCGAATGCCGACTGCGAGCGGTGGAAGATCACGGTGGCGATGAGCAGCCCCGGCACCGCCCACGCGGCGGTATAGAGCAACGACATGGGGCGCCAGACGTCCACTGTCGTGCCGTCCTTCGCGATCGTCGTGAGCGGTTGCAGCAGGTTGTGGCCTTCCACCACCGCCAGCCGGAGGCCTTCCAGGATCGGGGTGAGCGGGTTGAGCCACATGATGATGCTGCCCCTCGCGCCCATCATCGCCGGTTCGTAGAAGACCGGCGTGAACAGGATGCCGAACGTCAGGACCACCTGCACGATGTATTTCACGTCGCGAAAGAAGAGATTGGCGCAGCTGAGAAAGATCACGACCCCGGCGGTGAGCACCCAGAGCAGGGCAAGCAGCAGCGGCAGCCAGACCAGGGTCGAGTGCAGCCCGACGCCGAGGAACGGCAGGAACAGCGCCAGCGCCACGAGCCCGATGCTGGTGTCGAAGGTCTGGGCCAGCACGGCGGCCACCGGCAGCACCTCGCGCGGGAAGAAGACCTTGGCGATGAGGTTGTGGTTGGCGGTGAGCACCTGGGTGCCGAACGTGATCGCCCCGGCGAAGAACGACCACGCCACGCCCTTGAGGGCGATGCCGGCGATGTCGGTCTGGCCGATCCCGCCGCCCGACGCCTGCCCCATGGCGTAGCGGATCATCACGCCGGAGAGGACGATGAGGATCGGCATGAAGATGGCCCAGCCGAAGCCCATCACCGCCTGCTTGTAGCGGATCCGGATGTCCCGGCGGGCAAACTCGAGCATCAGTTCGCGGTGCTGGCGCACGTCGCGGACGGCCTCGGCGAAGCTGCGCAGGAATCCGGGCGCGCGTGCGGGCGCCGGCAGGACAGGGCTGGTCAACGACGACTCCATTCACGAACTCCCGGGAGTGATGCAGGAAATCATTGCGGCTCGGACTCGCGACGATCGTGCCAGCAGCCGACCACCAGGCCGGCGAACTCGCGGAGCCGCAACTCTTCGGAAAAGGCGGCGGAAGCCGGGCGCGCAGTTCCGTTCCGCTGGAAGGGCCCGAGCAAGTATCGCCGAAGACTGGCCAGGGCGATCCGCACCCGGAATCGGGGAATCCCTGCGAATTGTGTCACGTGTCCCAGATGACGGGCGGCGAGCACACCCTGGGACCGGCCATGCGCGAACGCCCACCTCCGAAAGTAGTCGCGGGTCAGCCGCTCAGCCGGGACATGGTGCAGGATGACCAGGCCGGGTCGGTACTCGCCCCGGGCCCCGGCATCAAGCAGTTGCAGGTACATGTCCACGTCCTGGGCCCGCCGCAACCCGGTGTGGTAGCCCCTGGTGCGCTTGAGCGCATCGCGGCGGATCACCGCATTGCCACCGGGAAGCACCCCAGGGAAATCGCGGGAGTAGGTCGCCTGCTCGTCGCCCGGGTTCAGCAGGCCGAGGATGGCGGGATAGCTGTCGGGCACCCACGCAGGCAGCTCCGCCTCCAGGTTGCCCCTGGTGGGCCCGCCGATGAATTCCAGCCCGGGGTCGTCGGTGAAGGCCCTGTGGACCTGCTCCAGCCAGTCGGGAGCGAGCTCCTCGTCGTCGTCGATCATCCCCAGCAGCTCGGCGCTCGATGCCCCCAGGCCGGCGTTGAGGGCGTACGACTTGCCCTGGGCCTTCTCGAACAGGTAACGGACCGGGAATGGGGCGGTGGCGGCGAACTGCTCGACGGTAGCCCTGGTCTGGTCGGCGGAATTGTTGTCCACCACGAGTACGCTCACGCCAAGTTCCGCCGGCCGACGCGCCGCCGCTATGCTGGCGAGCGTGCGGCCCAGCAGCCAGTCGCGATTGTACGTCGCGATCAGGATTTCCAGCTGGAGCATGGGCATGATCGTCGTGGGGGCAGGGTGCAAGTTCCATGCGCCCGGCGCCTCCCAATGTGTCGGGCGCGCAGCGGTCTGGCGTGGAAGGAAGCAAAAACGTGGGGATGTTGCAACAAGATGTGGCAAAGGTGCGTCGGACGGAGTCGCCTTGAGAGTCACCTGCCACGTCCACCGGCGCCCCGCAGCCGCCCGGTCCAGCGCCGCAATATGGGCACCCGGTCGTACACCCATGCCAGCGCGCGCCACGCGGGGCGCTGGAGCCGAAGACGGCGCCGCCAGCGTGCCGCGATCGGCCCGGAATCGGGCACGAATCGATCCAGGGCGAGCACGGTCCGGAGCACCTCATCGTCCCGCTCGCGCCAGGCCACCTGCAGGTCGGCCTCCCATCGGCGCTGGAGCAACGCGTGCAGCGCGCCGCGGTCGCCGGGGTTTCGTTCGAGCATCCGCGCCACATGGATTGCCCGCGCCTCCCATGCGCCCTGGTACATCCGCGCTGGCCGGGCCGTGACCTGTGCCGGGTGAGTGCGGTACTCCACGGTAATGGCGCCGGTTGAAACGAACTTCGAGTTCATCGAGAGCCGGAGCCACAGCTCGAAGTCCTCGCCGTAGCGTCGGGCCTCATCGTAGCCGCCGACGGCGAGGAGCGCACCGCGCCGGGCCACCGCTGCACTCTGCAGGACGTGGTTCACGTCGAGCAGCTCCACGCTCAGGTCCAGCGCGCGGCCGGACTCAACCCGGGAGGGCAGTTCGAGATTGCTCTCGCCGAACAGGCGATAGCCGCTGAAGACGATATCGGTATCCGGATGCCGCTCCAGGCAAGCGACGGAACGCTCCAGGTGATCCGGCAGCCAGCGGTCATCTGCATCCAGGAATGCGACGAGGTCACCCGACGCCGCCTGGATTCCCCGGTTGCGGGTGCCACCTGGCCCCCGATTGGTGCCGTCCGACAGCACTTGGGTGGCACCGGCCTCACGTGCTGCCTCCACCGACCCATCGGTGGAACCGTCGTCCACGACGATGATCTCGTCCGGCGGGAGGGTCTGGCCCCGCACCGACTGGATCGCCTCGCCCAGCCACGGCCGGGCATTGAAGCTGGGAATTACCACCGACACAGATGCCAAGCCATCTCCTTCATCGAGCCCAGCGGGCCTGCAAGTTGCTTGGTGCCGATGCCTCGTTCAAGGCCGACCGGCGATTACCTTTCGACCCGATGACCGAGCCGCTGACCGGATGATGGCACTGGGACTGGCCGCAATTGCGGTGCTGCTGTTCGTCTGGGGCGGCTATCCGCTGCTGATGCGGCTGGCCGCGGCTGGCCGCCGCAAGCGGCCTGCTCCCCTGGAAGGCGGGTGGCCGGGGGTCAGCGTAATCGTCGCCACCAGGGACGGTGCTGATGCGGTCACCGACCGGGTGGCGAACCTGCGCGAGGTAGGTCCACGGGATGCCGCCTTTCAGGTGGTGGTCGCGGTGGATGGCGATTCGGAGCAGGCGGTCGAGCGGGTTTCGCAGGTGCTGGGCGATTCCGCCCGCGTGGTGCCCGCCGATCCGGCCGGTGGCAAGGCGGCTGCGCTCAATGCCGGAGTTCGCGCAGCCACCGGCACGGTGCTGGTGTTTACCGACACGCACCAGCGGTTTGATCGGGATACCATCCCGCAGCTGCTGGGAGCGCTGGGCGCTGGGCGGTACGATGCGGTGTCAGGCCAGCTGGAGCTGCCGGAAGGTACGAGGCGTTCGTGGGTCGAGCGCTATTGGAGGATGGAGCGTCGGCTCCGGGCCGACGAGGCGGCAGTGCATTCGGCCATCGGGGTGAGCGGATCGGTGTGGGCCATGCGGGCGGACCTCTGGCAGCCGTTGCCGGAGGGCCTCATCCTGGACGACCTGTACACCCCCATGCGGCTCGCGCTGGCCGGGCACCGGGTGGGCTACTGCGCGGAGGCGAAGGCCTTCGACCAGCGCCGCACCAACGCCACCGGCGAGTACGCGCGCAAGGTTCGCACGCTCACCGGCAACTTCCAGCTGCTGGCCTGGATGCCGCAGCTGCTGGTGCCGATCCGTAATCCGGTCTGGCTCCAGTTCGTCTGCCACAAGCTGCTGCGGCTGCTCACCCCATGGCTGGTGCTGCTGGCGGCGATCGGCTTCGGCGGGTGGATGCTGCAGTCCGCGGGCTCGCGACTCCTGCTCTGGGGCGTCGTCGCGATCGTCGCGGTGGCGCTGCTCGCCGCCGCGCTGGGCCAGTGGCCCCGCCTCCGTGCCGGAGCGCGGTGGTTTGTTCTCATGCAGGCGGCCATCGTGATGGCCACCGTCAACGGGCTGACCGGACGCTGGGATGTCTGGAATCGCCGCTCTTCAAGCTAGGAATCCATGCGACAGGTGCTTCGGAAGGGCTTCAAGGACATCGTGGTGGACGAGGTGCCGGATCCGGTGCCGTCATCGCACCACGTACTTGTGCAGCCTCGGTTCTCGCTGATCAGCGCCGGCACCGAGACCGCCAGCATCAAGAAGGATGGTGTCCTGCGCGAAGTGGCGCACAATCCATCGCATTTGGGGAAGGTCCTCGACGTGATGAAGGCCAACGGACCCTTTCGCACCATGCGCGAGGTGATGGCCAAGTTCTCCGACTATGCGGTGCTGGGATATTCCGGCGCGGGCGTGATCGTGGGCAAGCACCCGAGCGTGACCGATCTCGAGATCGGCGACCGGGTGGCGTACGGTGGCGAGGGCACCGGCCACGGCGAGTGCATCGTGACCGGGCGGAACCTGGTAGCCCGGCTGCCGGACACCGTCGAATTCGACGCCGCCTGCTTCGCCACGCTGGGTGCTATCGCGATGAACGGCGTGCGGATCGCCCAGCTGGGGCTGGGCGATACGGTCGTCGTCGTCGGTCTGGGGCTGGTGGGCCAGCTCACGGCCCAGCTGGCGCGGCTGCAGGGTGCACGGGTGATCGCCATCGACCTCCGTGCCGAGCGGGTCGCGCTGGCGGAGGAGCTGGGAGCCGAAGCGGGCCACGCCGGCAGCGAAGCGGTCGAGACCGTGCGGGCGCTGACCGACGGCCGCGGAGCCGACGCTGTCTTCATCGCGGCTGCCGCCAAGTCATCGGCGCCGTGCGAGCTGGCACTGTCGTTGTGTCGAGACCGGGGCCGGATCGTGGTGCTGGGTGCGGTCGAGATGCAGTTCCCCTGGCTGGAGATGTATCTCAAGGAGATCCAGCTCTACATGGCGCGCGCCTACGGGCCCGGCAGCTACGACGCCGAATACGAGCGGCAAGCGCGCGACTACCCGTTTGCCTACGTCCGGTGGACCGAAAACCGGAACATGGAGGAGTTCCTCCGCCTGGTGGGCGCCGGGGGCGTCCGGGTGGACCGGCTGGTAACCCACCGCTTTCCGCTGGAGCAGGCAGCGGATGCGTACGACGTCATCATGCAGCCGGGCTCGACCAGCATGGCGGTCCTGCTCGAGTATCCGGTCACCACGGCTCCGGAAGCCTTCACGCCGAAGCGTCGGGTTGATCTGCCCGCCGCCGGGGTAGCGGCGCCAGGCGCACGGCTCGCGCTGATCGGCGCAGCCAACATCGCGCGGTGGGCCCACCTGCCGGCGCTCAAGAAGGCAGGGGGAACCCTGCGCGCGGTGCAGTCCGGCAACGGTGCGCGGGCCAAGGCGTACGCCAACCGGTTCGGCGCGGTCTACGCCGCCACCGATGTCGCCGAGCTGCTCGGCGACGCCGAGGTGGACGGCGTGATCATCACCAGCCGCAACCAGAACCACGCCCGTGAAGCGCTCGCCGCGCTCAAGGCGGGGAAGCACGTGCTGGTGGAGAAGCCGATGTGCCTCACCGACGACGAGTGCCGCCAGCTGGCCGACGCCGTGCGCGCGTCGGGCAAGCAGCTTTCGGTGGGCTTCAACCGGCGCTTTGCACCCGACTACGTCACGGTGCGGGACCGGCTCCGCGGACGCTCGTCGCCGGCGGTCATCAACTGCCGGGTGAACTCGCCGGGGATTTCAGGAGGGTTCTGGATGGCCGACCCCGCTATCGGAGGCGCGATCCTGGGCGAGGCCTGCCACTTCATCGACGTCTTTGCCTGGCTGCTGGGCAGCGAGCCGATCGAGGTCTCGGCGTGGTCGCTTCCCACCGGCTCCACTGATCCGATCGGCGAGAACAACATCGCGGCGAGTTTTCGCTTCGAGGACGGTTCCGTCGCCACCCTCGCGTACTGCACTGTCGGCTCAGCCACGTCGGGGGGCGAGCGGATCGAGGTCTTCGCACCCGGCATCGGCCTCGCGACCGAGGACTTCAAGTCCGCCACGGTAGCGGGCAGGATGCGCCGCACCTCGAAGCGCTGGTTCGCGGAGAAGGGATACGACGCCCAGATGCGCGACTTTATCGAGGCGATCCGGACCGGCCGTCCGGCGGCAACCAGCGTGGAGGACGGAGCCCGCGCCACGGTGGCGTGCCTCCGGCTGATGGAGTCCTGCCGCGACGGCGGGAAGCCGAAGCAGATCGACTGGCGCGGCGTGACCGGTTCCTGATGCGGGTAGTGCAGCTCGGCCCCTGGCCACCGCCCTATGGCGGCGTCCAGACCCACCTGGTGGCGTTGCGGCGCCGCATGGACCACGCCGGCATTCCCAACCAGGTCGTGAATATCACCAGCGCTCCCGAGAGCGGAATGCCGGGCGTGCACTACCCGCGATCCGCTGCTGCGCTGCTCCGCACACTGGTCTCGTTGCCCGCCGACATCCTGCATCTCCATCTTGGCGGCCACTTGTCGGGGAGGCTCCTTGCGCTCGCCGCCGCCTGCACATCGCTCGCCGGCCGGCGGAGCGTGTTGACGTTCCACTCGGGCGGGTATCCGTCATCGGCCGCCGGGCAATCCGCCTCGCCGCGGACGCTTCGGGGCCGGGTGCTGCGCCGGTTCGATCGCATCATCGTCGTCAATCGCGAACTCGAGCAGCTTTTTGTGCGCTTCGGCTGCGAGCCGAGCCGCATCCGGGTCATCCTGCCCCATCCGCATCCCGACCGCGCCGGCACCGAGCGCGAGGTACTGGAGCCACGCCTGGAGTCGTTCCGGCAGGCCCACGACCCGCTGCTGGTATCGGTGAACCTGCTCGAGCCGGAGTACGACATCCCCCTGCAGATCGGGGCACTGGCTGCGATCCGCGAGGTGCACCCCCGCGCGGGACTGGTGGTCGCCGGCAGCGGGTCGCTGGATGGCGAGCTACGGCAGGTTGCTGCGAGTTCTCCTGTGGCCGAGCACATTCTCGTCACCGGAGACGTGGCTCATGAGCAGACCCTGGCGCTGATTCTCCGGGCCGGGGCGCTGCTGCGCACGACCCGCTTCGATGGCGACTCCATCAGTGTGCGCGAAGCGCTCGCGCTGGGAACTCCTGTCGTTGCCACCGACACGGGCATGCGGCCCGACGGCTGCCACCTCTTTCCGGTGGGCTCGCTGCCGGGACTGGTCGAGGCCACTCGCCACGCGCTCGACGCCGAGCGGCCGGCGCCTGACGCAGGCACTGAGGGGGACGATCTGGATCAGGTGCTGGATGTGTACCGAGAGCTGTCGCGATGATCGGCCTGCTCAAGGGGAGGAGCCTTCGCGAGCTTCGGGACCGCTCGGCCTCTGCCGTGCGCCTGGCCCGCGAGCGCGCCGGCCTGGATCGCGGGTTGCGGGAGCCGACTGGCCGCGACTGGCGCGGCCTGCTCGCATCCGGCAGCACCGCCGAGGACGTCGATGTCGCCGCGGTCGTCGCAGCAGCTCGGCGAGTGCTGCCAGGACTGACCGATTCCTCCGGCGCAGCTGCCATTGTTCGGAATTCGTTGGCCGACGATAGCGCCGCCATCCTGGCACGGGCCGACCTGATCGCGGCGGGGACCTTCCCGCTGCTGGGGTTCGACGGGCTCGATTTCGGCATGCCGGTGGATTGGCACCGCGATCCGGTTTCGGGGTTGCGCGCCCCCATGGCCCACTGGAGCAGGGTGCCGTACCTCGACGCCGATGTGGTGGGCGACCACAAGGTCACCTGGGAACTCAGCCGGCATCAGTTCCTGGTGACGCTGGCGCAGGCAGCGCTGCTCAGTGGCGATCGGAGCTACGTCGATTCAGCTACCGGGTATCTCACCAGCTGGATGGATCACAACCCGCCGGGCCAGGGAATGAACTGGGCCAGCAGCCTGGAAGTGGCGTTCCGTTCGATTTCGTGGATCTGGACCATCGCGCTGGTGGGAGACCAGCTCGAGCCCGAGCTGGTGCGGCGGATGGTGGGCGTGCTGCACCGCCACGGTCGCCATCTCGAACACAACCTCTCCACCTGGTTCAGTCCCAACACCCACCTCACCGGCGAGGCGCTGGGTCTGGTGTATCTCGGTCAGGCGCTTCCGCTCCTGCGCGATGCCACACGCTGGCGCTGGAAGGGGCTCGCGATTCTCGCGAACGAACACCCCCGCCAGGTTCTGCCCGACGGGGTCTATTTCGAACAGGCCACGTACTACCACCGCTACACCACCGATTTCTATCTCCACCTGGCGCTGCTTCACGACGCAGCCGGAGAAGCGCGGCCGGCGTGGCTGGAGCCTCTCCTCACGAAGCTCCTCGACTACCTTGTGGCGATCCGGCGGCCCGACCACACGTGGCCCCTGATTGGCGACGAGGATGGCGGCCGGCTGGTGTGGCTCAAGTCACGGAATGCCAACGATTTCCGTGATACTTTGGCGCTCGGCGGATGGCTCCTTGGGAGGCCTGAATATTGCTCTCCCGGCGCGGCGGCGGAGTTGGTGTGGTTGCTGGGCGAAGAGGCGGTCGAAGCGGACGAGGCGGACAAGGGGGACAAGGCGGACAGGGCGGTCAAGTTCCCGCACGGTGGTTACGCCGTGCTTGGGGATGCTTCGGTGGCGGACTGGATGCTGTTCAAGGCCGGGCCGCAGGGTGGGCTTTCCGCCGGGCACTCGCACTGCGATGCGCTGGCAATCGAGTGGATGGTGGGCGGAACGCCACTGGTGATGGATGCTGGCACGTTCACCTATCTCGAGCGCGACGGCGAGCGCAACGCATTCCGTGGCGGCAGCCGGCACGCGACCATCACGATCGACGGCCAGGCCGCTGCCGAGCCCGGCGCGCCATTCCGGTGGAAGCGCAAGGCCGATGCCCGGCTGGAACGATGGGTCTCCGCGACCGATGCAACGCTGGCAGTGGGCTCGGTGGCCGGATTCTCGGGCCGGGCGGAAGGCCTGCGGCACCGGCGGACCATCGTGTGGCTCTCCGCGCTCCGGGCCTGGGTGGTGTTCGATGAGGTGCCGGGCGTTGGAGTGTTCACCGCCCATTTTCCATCGGCAGCGGGTCTCGGCCTCCGAATGCTCGAGGGCGGCGCCGAGTGGACCAGGCCGTCGGGTGCGGTGGCGACGCTGCGCACCACCGATCGCGAAGCCACGGTCACTCGGCGTGATAGCTGGTACTCGCCGGTGTACGGCCGGAAGCTTCCAGTGCCGGCGATCGACATCCGACCGCGCACCGGCGCTCTGGCCTGCGTGCTTTACGCCGGCGGGGTGGGCGAGGTACAGGTCGCGGGATCACGTGAGCACGGTGAGCTGCGCCTGCGTATTCAGCGCAGGGCTGATGTGGCGGAAGTGGTGATGCTGGGGGACGTGGTGCAGGTCAACGGGCGGACTCTCGACGACGGAGCGATGACGGACTGATGTGTGGCATTTGCGGCATCGCTGTTCCTGCCGGCTCCGGCCGACGGATCGATCGCGCCCTGCTCGAGCGGATGCGCGACGAGCTGGTGCATCGCGGTCCCGACGGTGCCGGCCTCTTCCTCGATGAGGGCATCGGCCTGGGACACCGGCGGCTCAGCATCGTGGACGTGGCGCACGGAGCCCAGCCGATGGTCAGCGCCGACGGCCGACACACAGTCATCTACAACGGCGAAGTGTACAACCACCCGGCGCTGATGCCCGAGCTGCAGGCGCAGGGCGTGGCGTATCGCACCCACTGCGACACCGAGACCCTGCTGCACCTGTACCAGCGTCATGGCGACGAGACCCCGGATCACCTCCGCGGGATGTTCGCGTTCGCCATCTGGGATCGCGATGCGCGGAGCCTGTTCATCGCCCGCGACCGGCTGGGCATCAAGCCACTCTATTACGTCTTTGCCGACGACGGCACCTTGTTCTTCGCCTCGGAGATCAAGGCGCTGCTCGCCGCCGGCGCGGTGACGCCGCAGCTCAACCGCAGCGCATTCCCGGATTATCTGGCGAACCACGCACCGTCGGGCGAGGACACCCTGTTCGCGGGAGTGAAGCGGCTGCTGCCGGGACATACGCTGACGTGGACCAACGGGCGGATCACAATTCGCCCATATTGGGACCTCTCGTTTGCCCAGCCGGTGGACCAGCGTTCCGACGCCGAGCTGATCGCCGAGTACGGCGAGCGATTCCGGGAGGCGGTCCGCCTGCGGCTGATGGCGGACGTGCCGCTGGGGATGTTTCTCTCGGGCGGGATCGATTCCGCGGCGATCACCGCCGCGATGGCCACCCTGGTGGACGAACCGATCAAGACCTTCTCGGTGGCCTTCCACGAGCGCGAGGCCAACGAGTTGCGCTACGCCCGGCTGGTTGCGGAGCGCTACCGCACCGATCATCACGAGGTGCTGGTGACGCCGGAGGAGTTCTTCGGCGCGCTGCCGTCGCTGGTGTGGCATGAGGACGAGCCGCTGGCGCACCCGTCCAGCGTGGCGCTGAACTTTGTCTCCCGGCTGGCGGCGGAGCACGTCAAGGTGGTGCTGACCGGCGAAGGCAGCGACGAGACCCTGGCGGGCTACGGCCGGTACCGGACCACCGTCTTCAACGTGGCGCTTAGCCGCCGCTGGCAGTCATGGGCGCCGGGCATGGTGCAGGACGCCGTACGCAATGCCATCGGCACCCTGCCGCGCACCTCTCGGCTGCGACGCCGGATGCTGCGCACCGGCCTGGCCCTCAAGGCCGACCTCGACACCCTCTACTTCGACAACTTCGCGGTCTTCGGGCGCCAGCGTCAGGCCGAGGTGTTGAGCGTCGAGCTCCAGGACGAGCTGCGCGGGGTGGACCCGTACGCCGCGGCCCACGAGGCGATGGCGCGGGGCGACGCCGACACCCTGCTGGAGCAGCTGCTGTACGCCGACATCAAGACCTACCTGCACGAGCTGCTGATGAAGCAGGACCAGATGAGCATGGCGGCATCGATCGAGAGCCGGGTGCCCTTCCTGGACCACGAGCTGGTGGAGTTCACCGCCCGGCTGCCGGAGCGGCTCAAGTTGCGGGGCACCACCACCAAGTATGTGCTGCGGCAGGCGATGAAGGACAAGCTGCCACCCGAGATCCTCTCGCGCCGCAAGATGGGCTTTCCGGTGCCGGTGGGCGAGTGGTTCCGGGGCGCGTGGCGAAGCCAGATCGAGGAATACGTGCTGGCGCCGCGCGCGCTGGAGCGCGGACTGTTCGAGCCCGACGCGCTGCGGCGGCTGGTGGCGGAGCACGACGCGCGCGAGGCCGACCACTCGGAGCGGCTGTGGGCGCTGGTGAATCTCGAACTCTGGCACCGGATCTTCCTCGAGGGCGAATCCGTGGCGCCGGCGGGCGGCGCAACCACGCTCGCGGCCGTGGGATCCAGGTAGCCGGATGCACGTTCTGTGGATCAAGACCGAGCTGCTGCACCCGGTGGACAAGGGCGGCCGCATTCGCACCTACCACATGCTGCGGGCGCTCAAGCAGCGGCACCGGGTCACGTACCTCACGCTGGACGACGGCCAGGCCGCGCGCGACGCGGTGGAGCGGGCAGCGGAGTACAGCGACGCGCTGGTGCGGGTGCCGCACCGGACGGCAGCGAAGCGCACCGTTCGGTTCTACGGCGAACTGGTGGCCAACCTGTTCTCCCGGCTCCCGTACGCGGTGGCGAAGTACCGCTCGCCCCGACTGACCGACGAACTCCGACGCCTGGTACGGGACGAGAAGGTGGATGTGGTCATCTGCGACTTCCTGGCGCCGTCGCTGAATGTGCCCGACGACCTGGGCGTGCCGGCCGTCCTCTTCCAGCACAACGTCGAGGCGATGATCTGGCAGCGGCACGCCGAGGTGCGGAAGAAGTCGCTGGCGCATGCGTATTTTGCCGAACAGTGGCGCCGGATGGTGCGCTTCGAACGGGAAGAGTGCCGGCGCTTCGACCGGGTCATCGCGGTGTCTGTCCAGGACAGCGAGGTCATCCGGCGGGAGTACGGCGTGGCTGATGCCATGGACGTTCCCACCGGGGTGGACACCGATTACTTCCGGCCCTCGGGGCAGGTGGCGGCGGAGCCGCTGGACATGGTGTTCACCGGCTCCATGGACTGGCTGCCCAACGAGGACGGCATCCGCTGGTTCGTGGACGAGGTGCTGCCGCTGATTCGGGCCGCAGAGCCGGGTGCCACGCTCACGGTGGTAGGCCGCTACCCGCCCGCCGCGATCCGCGACCTGGCGGGGCGCGACGCAAGTGTCCGGGTGACGGGCACGGTGCCGGACGTCCGGCCTTACGTGGAGCGTGCGGCGCTCTTCGTGGTGCCGCTCCGGATCGGCGGCGGCACGAGGCTCAAGATCTTCGAGGCCATGGCCATGGAACGACCGGTGGTTTCGACCACTATCGGCGCCGAGGGTCTTCCGGTAGCGAATGGCAAGGATATCGTGCTGGCAGATGCGGCGAGTGACTTCGCGGCCGCCGTCGTGCGGTTGCTGCGCAATCCGGCCGAACGGCGGGCCGTGGGGCAGCAGGCCGCGGCGAAGGTGCGGGCTGATCATGCATGGGATCGGGTGGCCGACCGCTTCATGGAGCTGGCAGCTCCGGCAGTGGCCCCGGTAGAACCAGGACTCTCTCCAGCAGGACGGGAATGACGACGACGATCAGCGTATTTGGTCTGGGATATGTCGGGTGTGTCTCCGCAGCGTGCTTTGCGAAGGAGGGACATTCGGTCATCGGGGTGGACGTGAATCCCGCCAAGGTGGACATGATCAATGCCGGCAAGGCGACAATCGTGGAGGTGGGCATTGGCGAGCTGGTGGCGGAGATGGTACAGGGGGGCCGCCTGGAAGCGACGACCGATATCGCGTATGCGGTGCGGGAGACAGCGGTCTCGCTGGTCTGCGTCGGTACGCCGAGCCGCGCCAATGGCAGCCTGGACCTGAGCTACGTGGAGCGCGTTGCCGAGCAGATAGGTGCCGCCATCAAGGACAAGCAGGGCCGCCATACGGTTGTCATTCGCAGCACCGTGCTGCCGGGCACCATTCACGAGCTGGTCATCCCGGCGCTGGAGCGCACTTCGGGCAAGCAGGCGGGTCGCGACTTCGGTGTCTGCGGCAATCCCGAGTTCCTGCGCGAGGGCACCTCGATCAAGGACTTCTACGATCCGCCCTTCACCCTGGTGGGGGCGGACGACGACGCGACCGGCCAGACGGTGGCGGCGTTGTACGCCGGGATCGAGGCGGCGGTGCATGTGGTGCCGGTGCGCACCGCCGAGATGGTCAAGTACGCCTGCAACTGCTTCCACGGACTCAAGGTGGCATTCGCCAACGAGATCGGGAACATCTGCAAGGCGTCGGGGGTGGACAGCCACGAGGTGATGCGGATCTTCTGCGAGGACCGCAAGCTCAACATCTCGCCCTACTACCTGCGGCCGGGCTTTGCCTTCGGCGGCTCCTGCCTGCCCAAGGACCTGCGCGCCACGGTGTACAAGGCGCGGTCGGTGGACGTGCCGGTGCCGGTGCTCGAGGCGACGCTGGAGAGCAACAGGAAGCAGATCGAGAAGGCGTTCGGGCTGGTGCAGGCCACCGGCAAGAGGCAGATCGGGGTGCTGGGGCTCTCGTTCAAGGCCGGCACCGATGACCTGCGCGAGTCCCCCATGGTGACCCTGATCGAGATGCTCATCGGCAAGGGCTTCCAGCTGGCGATCTACGACCCTTACGTCACCAGCAGCCAGCTCATCGGCGCCAACCGGGAGTACATCGAGCGCGAAATCCCCCACATCTGGGAGCTGATGCGGGGCAGCATTGGTGAGGTGCTCGCGTCCAGCGAGGCCGTGATCATCGGCAACAGTGCCAGCGAGTTCCGGGAGATCGAGGGCCACCTCAAGCCGGACCAGCCGGTGGTGGACCTGGTCCGCGCCTTTGGCAGCCGCATGTCGGACGGGGTGCGGTACCAGGGGATCGCCTGGTGACCACGCGCGTGACGACACCGGACCACGCGTCCGAGGTGGCGCGGGGGGAGCGCTTCGAGTTCGGCGAGAACTGGAAGCGGTTCCTCTCGGTGCTCAATGACGACCGGATCGCGCAGGCGCAGGCGGGCCTCGCGCGGATGCTGGGCCGCACCGACCTCACCGGGCTCAGCTTCGTGGACGTCGGCTCCGGCAGCGGGCTCTCGAGCCTGGTGGCGCGCCGGATGGGCGCCACGGTTCATTCCTTTGATTACGACCCCTCATCGGTGGCGTGCACGACGGAACTCCGGCGCCGCTATTTCCCCGATGATGCGGCCTGGACGGTCGAGCGTGGCTCGGCCCTGGACCCGGCCTACCTGGCGCAGCTGGGCACCTTCGACATCGTGTATTCCTGGGGGGTGCTGCACCATACAGGCGAGATGTGGAGGGCGCTCGACCTTGCCGCGACGCTGGTGAAGCCGGGCGGGAGGCTGTTCGTGGCGATCTACAACGACCAGGGCAGCTGGTCGGGGCGGTGGCAGAAGATCAAGCGGCTCTACTGCTCGGGGCCGGCCGGCAAGGCGCTGGTGAGCGGCGTGGCGATTCCGTACTGGGTGCTGCGCGGGCTGGCGGCGGACGTGGTGTGGTTCCGCAACCCGCTGACACGGTACCGGGAGTACGGCAGGGAGCGGGGCATGTCGATGACCCACGACTGGCACGACTGGCTGGGCGGGTATCCCTTCGAGTACGCCAAGCCGGAAGTGATCCTCGATTTCTATCGGGACCG
>DASTUF010000043.1:0-7280 GCA_035759745.1 Gemmatimonadales bacterium | reverse complement strand
CCGGCAGCGAAATGTCGAGCAGGACCACATCGGGCCGGTACCGATCGACCGCACCGAGGGCGCTCTTCCCATCGCCTTCGACCCCGACGATGTCGTGGTCGGGCTTGAGCATGGCGCTGATGCCCTCGACCATGAGCGCATGGTCGTCCACCAGCAGGAGCCGAGGCCGGGCCTTCATGCCGGCTCCAGCTCCCGCGAGGGCGCCCATGCGGTGACCCGCGTCCCGCCACCCGGGGCGGAGCGGATCATGACCCTCCCCTGCACCAGCTTCATGCGCTCGCTCAGGCTGGTCAGGCCGAGGCCCAGCTTGGCCGCGGCCGCCGAGGGATCGAACCCGACGCCGCCATCTTCTACTTCGAGCGTGATGCCGTCGGCGTCGGCCCTGAGCCGCAGGTCCGCCGACCCGGCGCCGGCATGCCGCAGCACGTTGCGCAACGATTCCTGGGCCACCCGGTACAAGGCAGTCGCCATCGGCTCGCGCACCGTCCGGGCGCCCGTCGCGACCGACACCCGCACTTCGAGCCCCTGGGCCTGGAACTCCGATCCCAGTTGCACTAGCGCCGCTGGCAGGCCGAGATGATCCAGCGCTGCAGGGTGCACCCGGTGCGCCAGGCCCCGGATCCCGCCGGCCAGGTCGTCCAGTTCGCCGCGGATGGCCGCCAGACGGGTGGGCGCCGGCACCGCAGCGCCGTCTTTTTCCAGTGATTCCAGCTCGTGGCCCAGCATCGCCACCCGCTGGATGATGTCGTCGTGCAGCTCGCGGGCGAGCCAGGCCCGCTCCTCCTCCTGCGCCGCCAGCAGCCGCCCGCCAAAACCCCGGGTGGCCGCCAGAAATCGCCGCTGCTGGATGACCACCGATGCCACGAACGCGAGGCTCAGGATCAGGCCAACGAGGGTTGCCGCAACGAAGATCCACCAGAGTTGGTTCGTTCCTGTTGGCACCGGATGGCCCACGCGAAGAAGAGGTTATGCACGATGATCAGCACGGCATTCACGCCGAACACCCAGAGCATCAGCCCGAACTCGCGCCGCTGCAGCAGCAGGTTCGCGACCGGATTGAGGATGGCAAGGAACGAGAAGTAGATCAACACGCCCGACGTCACCCAGAACCAGGGCTGGCTCAGAATGGGGGCCACCAGGCTTCGAGAGCGGCTCACCAGCGTGTACGCCGCCACGGCCACGAGCAGAATGGCCTCGGCCGACTTGGCGTACTGGGGAAACTCCGCGAGCGACTCGGCACGCAGCGTCAGGATACCCCAGAGGAGCAGGAACGCTGGAATGCAGAGCACCACGGTCAGCCGAGCCAGCTCCCGCACCTGCCAGCGCGACATCGCCAGCAGCAGCACCGTCGCCTCGAACGGCGTAAACGCGTGCACCAGCCAGAGATTCCGCTGATTCTGGGCGGTGAGGTACCACAGCACCATGCCCTCGACCAGCGCCACCGCGGAGTAAAGCACGACCAGCCGCAGCGGCAGGCTCAGCGGCCGGGCGCGAATCGCCGCCGCCACTGGCAGGCCTGCCGAGAGGATCGCAAGAATGGGTAGTATTAGCCGAGCCGATAACACCTGAATTCGCTACCGATCGTCCGGATCGCAATAGGGAGGACAGGGCATGGCTTCCTCCGCCACCGACCCCTTCCACATATCCCGTCCATCGGTATCGGTTGCGACCAGCACCAGCGTCTCGTGCCCCTTGCCGTGCCGGGCATGGTACATCCGGATCCCGACACATCCCTCCTGTGCCAGCAGCTTCTCCAGCGCCTCGCGCCCGAAGAAATGCCCGTGCGGCTTGCCGGCGGCGTGCTTGTCCGCCCGCCACGCCTTGATGAGGCCCTTCGCCTTTTCGGGATCGATGTCGTGTGGTTCCTTGCCGGTGAACATGGACATGCTGCCTCCTCAGGAGGGTTCTCGGGAAAGCAACGCCAACGCGTCACGGATCTTCTGCTGGTGCTCGGCCGCGTCCTCTCGCCCCGACATCTCCCACTGGCGGAGCGCGGCCCGATAGAGCGAATCGGCCCGGGACAATCTCCTGGTCCTGCTGTACAGCTCGGCAAGGGCCTGCTGGGTTTCGCCGATATAATAGCTGGTGTGTTCGAGCGTCCGCTCCCGCAGCTCGAGCGCGGTCGTCAGGTGCTCCTCGGCGCTGGCCAACCGCCCCAGTTCGAGTTGGGCCACCCCGATGGAATGATGGGTGGTGGCAATGAACGGATGATCCGGCGACAGTGACTGCTCCCGGATGACCAGTGCCTGCTCCAGCAGCGGCACCGCCTCGGCGCTGCGCCCCATCCGCGTCAGGGTGTTGGCCCGCGCAGTCAGCACCGCACCCACATGCGGATGCTCCGGGCCCAGCGCCTTCTCGAAGATCACCTGGGCCCGTTCGTACTGGCGCAGTGATTCGGCAGGACGGCCCAGCTCCAGGGCCACGTTGCCCAGGTTGTAGTGGTCCACGCCGGCCTGCATGTGGTCCGGGCCGTAGGCCTTGATCTTGATTGCGAGCGCCTGGCGGTACAGCGAATCCGCCTCATCGAACTCGCCCTGCTCGAACAGCGAACTCGCCAGTCCGCTCAGCGCGGCCGCCACTCCGGTCGAGGTGGCGCCGTCCACTCGAAACCTGCTGGCCAGCACCTGCCGGAACAGCGACTCCGCCGCCTCGGGCTTGCCCTGCTCCGCCTGCGACGCCGCCAGGATCCAGGTCTGCTCCGTCACGTCCTCATGGTCGGCGCCCAACTGCGCCTGCAGCATGCCGAGCCTGAGGCGCGCCACCGAATCGGATTCCTGGAAGCGACCCTCGCCGCGGTAGGTCTCGCTCAGCGACTCCAGCGCCCACGCCAGGTCCACTTCCTCGGGATCAGCCTGGTGCGCCAGGCTGATCGCGCGCACCAGCGTTGATTCCGCCCGAGGGTAGAGACCCTGGTCCTTGTACAGCGCACCCAGCGACGTCAGGCTGGCGGAGATGGCGGCCATGTGGTTGCCCGGCAGGCTCTCCCGAATCGCCAGCGAGCGATTGAGCAGTCGCTCGGCGTCGTCGTACAGGCCCAGCTGGCTGTACACGCCACCGATGGTCCGCAGCAGCCGAGCCTGGACCTCCGGCTGTCCTGCCAGTTCTCGATCCAGCCGCACGGCACCCGAGTCGAGAATTTCGCGCGCCGTGATCACCTCGCCCCGCGCGCGGTCGGGGTTCGAGACGTTGAACAGGCCCACCAGGAAGTTGGAGACTTCCTCCGCCGTCGCGGCCTCGCGCACGGCGCGCTCGTTGGCGCGGGTCGCGCGCACGAAACCCGTGACGGCGGCGCCCGCTCCCACCAGGAGTGCTGCCACCACCGCCGCGCCCGCAATCACGCCCACCCGATGCCGCCGGACGAACTTGCGCAGCCGGTAGGTGGCGGTGGGCGGACGGGCATGCACCGGCTCGTGCGCCAGATAGCGCTTCAGGTCGTTGCCAAGTCCCGACGCCGACTGGTAGCGGCGGTTCCGGTCCTTGTCCATCGCCGTCATCACTATCCAGTCGAGATCGCCCTTCAGTTCCCGGCGGAGGTGCTCGGCACTGGTGCTGCGCAGGGTGGCCAGGGGTTCCTGCTCGCCCGCAAGCGTGGTGAGCTTGGCGCTGGGCAGTGGTGGATCGGTGGCACGCTGCGCCAGCCGGGCCAGGAAGGCCTGGAGCCCGCGTTCCGTCGGATCCTCCGGCAGCCGCCCGACCAGCAGCTCGTAGAGCATCACGCCAAGGCTGTAGATGTCGGTACGGGTATCGACGTCGAGCCCCGAGCGCTCGGCCTGCTCCGGGCTCATGTAGGCCGGCGTGCCGATAGTCTGGCCCACCATCGTGACCATGGTGCGCTCGGTGAACTGGGCCCCCGTGGCCTTGGCGATGCCGAAGTCGATGATCTTGGGCACCGCCCGGCCGTCCGCCTCGGTGACCATCACGTTGGAGGGCTTGAGATCGCGGTGGATCACGCCCTTCTGGTGGGCGTGCTGCACCCCTTCGCACACCGGCCTGAAGAGCTCCACCCGCTCACGGGTGGAGAGCTTCCGGCTGTCGCAGTAGTCGGTGATGGGAATGCCCTTCACCAGCTCCAGCACGAAGTACGGCCGGCCGTCGTCGCTGGCACCCGCGTCCAGCACCTTGGCGATGGACTCGTGGCTCATCACCGCCAGTGCCTGCCGCTCCGACTCGAAGCGGGCGAGGATGTCCTTCGACTCCACTCCGCCGCGCACCACCTTCAGCGCTACCCGCCGCTGCACCGGTGTGGTCTGCTCCGCCTCGTAGACTGTCCCCATCCCGCCTTCTCCCAGGATCTGGAGAATGCGATAGGGCCCGATGCGGTCAGGCACCGCTACTCGCCGAGCACGGGTTCGACCGGCTCCGGCTCAGGCTCCGTCAGCTGGTGTCGCTCGATCAGCCGCACGCAGGTGTTCCAGCGCAGCAGCGACTCGTCGTTGCCCGGCGCGCGGAGCTGCTCGGCTTCGGCGTAGAGCGCCATCGCGCGGTGCAGCCAGTCCCACGCCATGTCACCCCGGCCCGCCACCTTCGACTCCAGCTTGGCGCGGGCCCGCCGCTCGCACAGGATCCCGCCGTAATACGCCTTCTTGTACGCGTCCGTGACCCGCTCCAGCGGCTCGCGGGCGCGCTCGTAGTCGCTGGACACCTCGTCGCCGAATTGGTCGCTCCGCGCCAGCGCCAGCTGGATCAGCGCCGCTTCATTGGCGGGATCGCTCGCCAGCACATCGAGGCAGATGCTCTCGGCGGCCCAGCCCTCGTTCAGCAGCCGATATCGTTCCGCCTTGGCCAGCGCGGCCTCGATGCCGGCCGGGCTGATGCGCTTCAGTTGGGACATGGGTCGCTCCAGCGCGGCGTCAGGTGTGCCGCCGAGAGAAGATCTTCACCAGCTTGCCCACCGGATCGAAGGCGTCATCCACCACCCGCTCCTTGAGCGGGATGATGGCATTGTCGGTGATGGTGATATTTTCGGGACAGACAGTCGTGCAGCACTTGGTGATGTTGCAGTACCCGATGCCGTGCGCCTGCCGCAGCTCGGGTATGCGGTCCTCGGTGTCGAGCGGGTGCATCTCCAGTGCCGCGGCGTACACCAGGTAGCGAGGGCCGATGAACTCGTCATGCTTCTGGTGGTCGCGCAGGACGTGACATACATCCTGGCACAGGTAGCACTCGATGCACTTCCGGAACTCCTGCACCCGGTCCACGTCCGACTGCGCGATGCGCCAGGTGCCGTCCGGTGCGTCGGGCTCCCGCGGCTTGAACGGCTTGATCCCCTGCTTCACCCGAAAGTTCCAGCTCACGTCGGTGACGAGGTCGCGCACCAGCGGGAACGCCTTCATCGGCTCAACAGTCACCGGCTCCGTGAGGTCCAGTTCGTTCAGCCGAGTCATGCACATCAGCTTCGGCTTGCCGTTGATCTCGGCGGAACACGACCCGCACTTCCCCGCCTTGCAGTTCCATCGCACCGCCAGATCGTTGGCCTGCTCAGCCTGTATCTGGTGCACGGCATCCAGCACCACCATCCCTTCCGACACTGTGGTGGGATAGTCCGCGAACCCCCCGCTCGACGCATCCCCGCGCCAGATCCGGAACGTTGCCTGCTGGTCCGATTGCATGTCTACCGATTCTCCTCAATGATGGCGGCCAGCTCGGTGGTCATCGGCCGAATGGCGCGGCGCTCGAGTTCCATCCCGCCGTCGGTTCCCTTGCGCACCACAATGTTGAATGAAGCGTAGGCGTCATCCTTGGCCGGATGGTCGTCCCGGAAGTGACCACCCCGGCTTTCCTTCCGCTCCAGCGCCGAGCGGGTGATCGCCTCACTTACGGTGAGCAGGTTGTCGAGGTCGAGCGCGGTGTGCCAGCCCGGGTTGTACTCCCGGTTCCCACTGGTACCGGCGCGGCCGGCGCGCACCCGCAGCTGCGCGATCCGCTCCAGCGCCTCCTGCATGTCGCTTTCGGTTCGGACGATTCCCACCAGGTCCTGCATCGTGTCCTGCAGGTCGTGCTGCACCTGGTATGGCGCCTCGGCGGACGCCCCCCGCTCGAAGGGCTCCAGTGCTCGGGCCGCCCATCGGTCCACCTCGGCGCGGTCCACCGTGCCTGCGGAGTGTGCTTCCGCCCACTCGGCGGCGTGGTGGCCGGCCCGCTGCCCGAACACCAGCAGGTCGGACAGCGAGTTGCCGCCCAGCCGGTTGGCGCCGTGGAGTCCCGCCGCCACCTCTCCCGCCGCGAAGAGTCCCGGCACGCTCGACATCTGGGTATCGCCATCCACATGCACCCCGCCCATCACGTAATGGGTGGTCGGCCCGACTTCCATGGGCGTGGTGGTAATGTCGATATCTGCCAGCTGCTTGAACTGGTGGTACATGCTGGGAAGCTTCTTGCGGATCACCTCGGCGGCGTTGGGCAGCTTCTCCTTGATCCATGCGATATCGAGGAACACGCCACCGTGCGGGCTGCCGCGTCCCTCGCGGACCTCGCGCATGATGCAGCGGGCCACGTGATCGCGGGTCAGCAACTCTGGCGGTCGGCGGGCCTCTTTGTCTCCCTGGGTGTAGCGCCACCCTTCTTCCGGCGTGTCCGCCGTCTGCGAGCGGTAGTTCTCGGGGATGTCGTCGAACATGAACCGCTTGCCGTCGCGATTCACGAGGATGCCACCCTCGCCCCGCACGCCCTCGGTCACCAGGATGCCGCGCACGCTGGGCGGCCAGACCATGCCGGTGGGATGGAACTGGACGAACTCCATGTCCTTCAGCTCGGCACCAGCGTGATACGCCAGCGATTGCCCGTCGCCGGTGTACTCCCAGCTGTTGCTGGTGATCCGGAACGCGCGCCCGATCCCGCCGGTAGCCAGCACGACGGCCTTGCTGCGGAAGAGCCGGAACCGCCCGCGCTCGCGGTCGTAGCCGAACGCCCCCACCACACGGTCGCCGTCCTTGAGCAGGGTCACGACCGTCACTTCCATGTGCACGTCGATCCCCTGGTGCACCCCGTGGTCCTGCAGGGTGCGAATCATCTCCAGTCCGGTGCGGTCGCCCACGTGGGCCAGGCGGGGATACTTGTGCCCGCCGAAATTGCGCTGCAGGATCCGCCCGTCCGCGGTCCGGTCGAACAGCGCGCCCCACGCCTCCAGCTCGCGCACCCGGTCAGGCGCCTCTTTCGCGTGCAGCTCGGCCATGCGCCAGTTGTTCATGTACTGGCCACCGCGCATGGTGTCGGCGAAGTGCACTTTCCAGTTGTCACGGTCGTCCACGTTGCCCAGCGAGGCGGCCACGCCGCCTTCCGCC
>DASTUF010000042.1:0-2474 GCA_035759745.1 Gemmatimonadales bacterium | reverse complement strand
GGCGTCACCGGCGTCGCCCTGATCACGTTCATCGTGCTGGCGGTGCCCGACCCGATGGTCCAGGTCAAGCTGCTGGTCTGGATCTTTCTGATGCGGGTGATGATGGTGCTGGCTTCGGGCGCATCGTACCTGGTCAACAATGCAGTCGCGGCCCGGCGCTACGGCAGCGCGGCGAAGCTCAACTTCGAGGCGCCGCTGACCTCGCTGGTGTGGCTGACGTCGCTGCTGTCGGTGGGCCTCACCTTTGTGGTGTCGAAGCTCGCCATTCCCGACCTCGCGGGGAACACCGACCTCTGGTGGCAGCTCTCGCTGGTCATCACCTGCGGCACCCTGGCCGGGGCGATCATTCCCGAGATGGTGAAGGTCTTCACCTCCACCCACTCCCGGCACGTGCGCGAGGTGGTCACCTCGTCCCGCGAGGGTGGGGCGTCGCTCAACATCCTGTCGGGCCTGGTCGCGGGCAACTTCTCGGCCTACTGGCTGGGCATGGTGATCATGGGCCTCATGGCCGCGGCCTTCGGCGTGAGCACGCTGGGACTGAGCCAGGAGGGTCTCATGCTGGCGCCGGCCATCTTCGCCTTCGGGCTGGTGGCGTTCGGCTTCCTCGGCATGGGCCCGGTGACCATCGCCGTGGACTCCTACGGCCCGGTCACCGACAACGCCCAGTCGATCTATGAACTCTCCCAGATCGAGGAGATTCCCTCCATCGGGGACGAGCTCAAGCGCGACTTCGGATTCGACGCCGACTTCACGCTGGCCAAGGAACTGCTGGAGGAGAACGACGGCGCCGGCAACACCTTCAAGGCCACCGCCAAGCCGGTGCTGATCGGCACTGCGGTGGTGGGCGCCACCACCATGATCTTCGCCATCATCATGGCGCTGACCCATGGCCTGACCGAGGGCATGGAGCTGCTCTCGATTCTCCATCCGCCCTTCCTGCTCGGGCTCATCACCGGCGGCGCGGTGATCTACTGGTTCACCGGCGCATCGATGCAGGCGGTCACCACCGGTGCCTACCGCGCGGTCGAGTTCATCAAGGCCAATATCCGGCTCGAAGGCGCCACCAAGGCCTCGGTGGAGGACAGCACCCGGGTGGTGGAGATCTGCACCCAGTATGCCCAGAAGGGGATGTTCAACATCTTCCTCGGCGTGTTCTTCGCCACGCTCGCGTTCGCTTTCATCGAGCCGTTCTTCTTTATCGGGTACCTGATCTCCATCGCGCTGTTCGGGCTGTTCCAGGCCATCTTCATGGCCAATGCCGGCGGCGCCTGGGACAATGCCAAGAAGATCGTGGAAACCGAGCTGAAGATGAAAGGCACCCCGCTGCACGATGCCTCGGTGGTGGGCGACACCGTGGGTGATCCCTTCAAGGACACCTCGTCGGTGGCCATGAACCCGGTCATCAAGTTCACCACCCTCTTCGGTCTCCTGGCGGTGGAGCTGGGTGTGTACCTCTCGGCCGAGCAGGGCACCGGGTTGAGCGTCACACTGGCCGCGGTCTTCTTCGTGGCGTCGCTGTTTTTCGTGTACCGGTCGTTCTACGGGATGCGGATCGAGAACTGAGCTTCTGCTGTGGGCGTTCCACGACGAAGTGACGAACGACACAAAAAAAGGCTGAAGCAACCACAGAGCCACAGAGAGCACGGAGATATCGAGGGACGACCCTCATCTCTGTGTCCGCTGTGGCTCTGTGGTTGCTGTTGGTGTCATATCTCGGGGGTTGCCATGCGCGTGACGCGGCACGGGGATTGCCCGGCGCTGCTCCGCGCGGGCCAGACCCGCGCTCGGTCGGCACAAGTCTCGGCTACGCGCAATCCCTTGCGCAGCCTTCGTGCGGATTGCGGCACCAACCCCCGGACTGGAGACACGCATGCGCGCTCGAATTCGCCGCCCCCGACTGTTCTCAATGACCGCTGCACTGGTTCTGTCGGCGGGATTGCTCGCCGGCTGTGGTGAGTCCGAACCTTCGGCGCCGGACATCGAGGGCAAGTGGGTCGGGACATACGGCAACGGCACCTCGAGCACCGGGCAGGATTTCACCTTGTTCTTCGAGGGGGATGGCACCTTGGGCGTAATCGACGGCCTCGGCGATGATTCTGAGGCGCTCGGCACCTGGGAACTGACCGGCAACGTGGTTACCGGGACATACACCTACATAGTTGGCGACGCCACCTATTCGATCTCGGGTACCATCAGCGGCAATGACGATCACCTCGAAGGCACGTGGGGCAATGGCGAGGAGACCAGTGGCTCGGGGCTTTTTGTGGTCGGCAAGGAATAGCGCTCCTGTTCGGAGCGTGGCGCCAGGCGGCCAGGGCAGGCGGGACCGCCCTGGCTGCGAAGGCACGGTCGCCGTTTTCAGTTCGACTTGATTAGGTTTCGCGCAGGCCGGGGCCGTCCCGGTGCTGCAGCGGTCCGTCTCAACCTTCTGGGCGTCCATCGTGGCCACCCGCACCGCGACAACACAACTCCCT
>DASTUF010000041.1:0-69705 GCA_035759745.1 Gemmatimonadales bacterium | reverse complement strand
TCAGCCCCACATGCAGATCGGCCGGCTCGAATCCGAGCACGTCGATGCCGAACGTGATGGGGTCGACTCTGGGGGTCGAGACGGTTACGACGTGATCACCCACTCCGGGGCCAAAGTACCAGGTGGCCTGTGCGCGTCCGTTGGCATCGGTCACCTCGCCGCCCCGGACCGAATCGCTCGCCACATTGGGCGTCCAGGTCATGGCTGCGCCAGCAACCGGTCCGTTCACGTCGGTGACCTGAACCTCCACCTCCTCGACGTGCTCGAAGCCCGAGGAACGATTGGTCAACTGACCCGATGTCAGGACAATCTGGCCTCCGGTCAGCGGCGTTGTATTCTCGCCGCAACCTGTGGCCAGGATTGCAAGCACGAAGGCGCTGGCTGCTGGACGCACGGAAGCCTCACCTGATCTGGGGTTTCAGGGTGACGCCGCGGACGGCTCAAGATGCACACGACTATAATGCGCCATGCGCCTGCACGACGACCAGCATCCGCTCGCCGCCGCCACCGGACCCCTCCTCGCCGCAGCCCGCCTCATCTCCTCCAACCTCGCCGCCATCGGCCGGGACGAACAGACTACCCTGCTGGTTCTTGCAGGAGCCATCGGGGCGGGCGTGGGGTTCGCGGTTTCCATCTTCTATCGGCTGATCGACCTGGTGCAGGGGCTGGTGCTCCACGGCGCGGTGCGGGCGCCGCTGCCGGAGTGGATTCTCATTCCGGTCTTCGTCGCCATTGGCCTCTCCATCTGCCGCTGGCTGGTGCAGACGGTTGCGCGCGGCTCCACCGGCGAGAACATCCCCGACGTGATGTACCGGGTGGGCGTGAAGGGCGGCGTGATCCCGCTCAAGCCGGTGCTGGCCAAGACGGCGGCCGCCGCGGTGATCATCGGGACCGGTGGATCGGTCGGCGCCGAGGGACCGGTGGTGGTGCTGGGTGCGGGGTGGGCATCGCAGATCGGCCGCTGGCTCCGAGTCTCGCCCAACCGACTCCGAACCCTGGCCGGCTGTGGTGCAGCGGCGGGCATTTCCGCAGCATTCAACGCTCCAATCGCGGGCGTCATCTTCGGCATCGAGAAGATCAGCGGTGCCGCGGGCGGACTGGCGCTGGCACCCTACGTGGTGGGCAGCATCCTCGCCGCGACTGTGAGCCGGGCCATTTTCGGCAACCGTCCGGTGCTGGCGCTGCCGGCGGAGTACAGCGTCGGGAGCGCGTGGGAGTTGGCGCTGTATGTCGGACTGGGGCTGCTGGCAGGGCTGGTGGCGGTGCTCTACAACAAGGCGGTGTGGCGGGCCCAGGACGCGTTTGCCAGACTCCGAAGTCCCGCAGCACGGATAGCGCTGGGTGCGCTCATCGTGGGCGGGCTGGATCTGATCTTCCGCGAGGATCTCTGGGGCCAGGGGCACGAGAGTCTGGACCTGAGCATCGTGGCCCAGCGCTCGGCGCTGTTCCTGATCGGACTAACCGCCGCCAAGCTGATCGCCACGTCTGCAACCTTCGGAGCGGGCGGCACCGGCGGGGTGTTCACGCCGTCGCTGTTCATCGGCGCGACGCTGGGTGGCGCACTGGGGGCGCTGGTGGACACGCTGTTTCCCCAGTGGGGCATCGCGCCGGGCGCGCTGGCGATGGTGGGCATGGCCGGCGTGGTATCGGGTGCGACCCATGCGCCGCTCACCGCGATCTTCATGGTGTTCGAGATGACGGGGGACTACGGACTGATCCTCCCGCTCATGCTCACCAGCGTGATCGCCTACATGCTGGCCAGACGAATACATCCCGAATCGATCTACACCGAATGGTTGGTCCGCCGAGGAGTGGTGCTGACGCAGGGCACCGACGCGGTGGTGCTGGCGCGGGCGCGGGTGCAGGACTGCTACCACCGGGATCCCATCACGCTGTCGGGATCGCTGACGGTGCCGGAGATCACCGAGCGGATCCGGAAGAGCCGGCAGACCGAATTTCCGGTGATCAATGCGCATGGCCGGCTCGTGGGCATGCTCGATCGCGACAGGTTGCGCGACATCGACCCCGAAAGTGGGAAGATCGTCACTGCCTCCGAGCTGGCAGTGCCGGGGCCCAAACCGGTCTCGCCGGAAGACTCGCTGCTCACCGCGCTGCGCCGGCTGGGCGCGCATGATGTGGACTACCTGCCAGTCGTTTCGCCGCGGGACAGAGGGCGACTGCTCGGTATCGTGAGTCGGCATGATCTGACCGCGGCGTATGAGCGGGCGCTGGCGGCGGAGGAGCACCTTTGAGTGACAAGTGAGAAGTGAGAAGTGAGAAGTGAGAAGGGCACGTGGCTGTCGCGCGGTGAAACATCACGTGGCCTGCCGCCGTAGAGCCGACTTCCTCACTCGTGGGACGCTGATGAGAACCGCTGCAATCGGACTTCTCTTCTCCTTCGCTGCACTGCCGGCGCAAGCTCAGTCACGTCCGCTGGCGGGGCCGGTCGTGATGCCGTTCACAGCTACCGACGGCCTGGTCTTCATCTCGGCAACACTGGGCGATTCGACGCCGCTGAATGTGATACTCGATACCGGTGGCGGGCTGGACGTACTGGCACCCAGCCTGATCCGGCGAGTGGGCGGGAGGCCGTTGGGCATAGCCACCGGCCATCGCATGACCGGCGAACGGCTCGACATCCAGTTGTGGGTGGTACCGAGCCTGCGGGTGGGACCGCTGGCCACGGCGGACGCCGTCGTTGGCAGCTGGGACGCGCTCGACAGCTTCGGCCTCGACGGGATCATCTCGTTGATGGGATTTCGGGAACAGCCGTTCACCATCGACTTCAAGGCCGGGACAGTCACGTTCGAGTCGGCGAGTTCGCTGGCTCGTCGTCGTGCGGCGGGAAGAGTGTCGCCGCTGCTCCTGGATGACCTGCGAGGTCATGCGCTCACTGCCTTCGCCGCGTTCTCCCTTGACGGCGAGGTCGGCGAATGCGAGCTCGACACCGGCACCAAGGCTACCAGGGCAAACACCCGTTACCTCGCTGCGCTCGGCATCGACAGTTCCGATGCCAGTGTCACCAGGCGTTCGTTCAAGACAGTCACCGGCGCCATGGAGAATCAATACGTTGCCACGGTGCCGCGTGTGGCGCTCGCCAGTGCACCCGAGGTGGCGAGCACCGGCACTCCAGTGACGTTCTCGGACATCATCTACGACTGCGTCATAGGGACCTCGTTCTGGCAGGGCCGGGCGCTGACGTTCGACATCGCCGGGCGCGAACTGATTGCCTCCGAATAGACTGTCACTGTTTGGGAGTGAGAATGCTGCATGGCAACCCAGGCTGACGTCCGCCGGATCGCGCTGGCGCTGCCGGGCGCCGAAGAGGACCCTGGCCACTTCGCCTTCGGCGTTCGCAGCAAGGGCAAGCTGAAGGGCTTTGCCTGGGTCTGGCTGGAACGGATCGCCCCGAAGAAGGCGCGAGTGCCCCAACCGAAGGTGCTGGCCCTTCGGGTGGCCAGTCTCATGGACAAGGAGTTCCTGCTCGAGCTCGACGCGGAGAAGTTCTTCACCGAGCCGCACTACAACGGCTATCCTGCAGTGCTGGTCCGGCTGAAGGCGGTGACGGTGCGCGAGCTCCGGCCACTCGTCACGGAGGCGTGGCGCTGCCTGGCGTCGAAGGAACTGATTGCCCAACTGGAGAAGCGCACGCGGTAGACGCGAGCACAGTGCCCCACGCAATTGCGTGGGGCACTGTGCTCGCGCACAGCTGCTTGCCTCTCAGGTCCGGATCATCATCACGAACTCCGACGCCTTCATGCCAAGATCGACACTATCCGGCGGTGCGCTCTCGGCGATCGGGGTGATCCGCTCCAGGCTCACCGCAGCCTTCGTGTAGGTGCTGTCCACCTCAAGTGCCGCCTGGTACTGGTCTCGCGCCGCCGCCGGATGGCCGGTGCGCTCGAGCGCGATGCCGAGGTTGTTCCGGAATACCGGGGCGTTATCCCGGAGTTCAACCGCGCGGGCCAGCGGCGGCAGCGCGCGCTCGGCATCACCCGTCTCCAGGTAGATCAGGCCGAGGTTGTTGAGCGACCACACGTCGCGCTCGTTGGCGCGGAGTGCGCTGAGGTACCCCTTGATGGCGGCCTCCATGTCGCCCTGGTTGTACCAGGCTCGGGCCTGGAGCCGCAGCGCCTCGTTGTGGAGCGAGTCAACCTCGAGCACGCGGGCGATGCGATCCAGTGCGTCCTCGGTGCGCTTCAGTTCGATCAGCACCCGGCTGGAGTTGAGCAGGCTTTTCTCGTGGGTCGAGTCGATGGCCAGGGCGCGGTCGAACGCCTCGATGGCGCGCTCCGGATCACCCGCCTTCCAGCTGGACAACCCCAGCATGTACTCGCCCCACACATTCGCCGGCTTCCGGTCGGTGTAGGCGCTGAACATCACCACCGCATCGTTGTATCGGCCGGCGGTGTACGCGGCCTCGGCGTCCTCGTAGGTGACCGACGCAGGTGCACTGGCGGTGACGCCAGGCGCAGGCGCGATCGGATCGGGCACCTCGGCGCCGGCGACCGACGTCTGCTGCTGCCCGGTGGAGCCCAGGCCCTCGGGCGCTGCGGGTTGCGACCGCTCACTGGTGCAAGCGGCCGCGGTGATCAGGATGGCCATCAGGACAGCGTGGGGAATGCGGGGATGGGATGACATGGCTTCCTCCTCGGGTGTGGCGCGGGGCGCCGGTGAACTGCGTTCCGTCACCGAGGAGAAGGGCAAGCGCGCGGCCATCCGGGACCGTGGTGCCGGCAAACTACGAAGTCGTTGTGTCCGCTATGGTTGGGTTATCGGAGAGAATCGTCTGATGAGGTCTGCCGTGTCCTGGCGGACACTGCCAGTCAGCTAGCGACGTGTGCGGAGATACACGACCCAGGTCCTCCTTCTCACTTCTCACTTCTCACTTCGTTGTACTCCCAGCCGCTTCATGAGCTTGATCAGGCTGGAGTGATCCGCGAGGCCCAGCGCTTCCGCCGTGCGGGTGATGTGCCACTCGTGCTTCTCCAGTGCCGCCAGCACGATCCGCCGCTCGGCGGCGCGGCGCTGCTCCTCGAAGGTGACCGGTTCGCCCGCTTCGGCGGGCGCCGGTTCACCGCGGATCTCCGGAGGGACATGCTCGGCCCGGATGATCTCGCCGTCGGACGCCACCACCATTCGCTCGATGGTGTTCCGGAGCTCGCGCACGTTGTTCCGGCCCCAATCCCACGCCACCAGCTGCTCCATCGCCTCGGGTGCGATCCGCCGAGGCAGGATCCCGAATCGCTCGCACACCGCGCGCACGAAATGCTCCGCCAGCCGGGGCACGTCTTCCCGCCGCTCGCGCAGCGATGGCACCCTCAGCTGGTGCACGTTGAGGCGATACAGGAGATCTTCGCGGAAGCGGCCCTCGCGGACTTCCACATCGAGGTCGCGGTTGGTGGCGGCGAGCACCCTGGCCTCCACCTTGATGGTGGCGTTGGCGCCGACGCGGGTCACCTCTCGCGCCTCCAGCACCCGGAGCAGCTTCGCCTGGGCCGGCAGCGGCAGCTCACCAATCTCGTCGAGCATCACGGTCCCGCGCCCCGCCGCCTCGAAGGCGCCCTTGCGGGTGGTGACAGCGCCGGTGAACGCGCCGCGCTCGTGGCCGAACAGCTCGCTCTCCACCAGTTGGTCCGGCAACGCCGCGGCATTCAGCGCAATGAACGGCGCCGAGGCGTTAGGCGCCAGCCGATGGAGATCGCGCGCTACCAGCTCCTTGCCGGTGCCGCTCTCGCCGGTGATGAGCACGGAGCTCGGGATCGCGGCCAGGCGGCCGATCTGCTCCCGCAGCGCCCGCATCGCCTTGCTGCTTCCCAGCAGCGATGAATCGCCCAGCCGTGTCTGGAGCGCAGCCACTTCCCGCCGGAGCCGGGCGCGCTCAATGGCCGCGTCCACCTCCTGGAGCACCCGCGCCATCGGCTCGGCCTTGTCGATGAACCCGGCCGCCCCCATTCGTACTGCCTGGACGCACTCGTCGAAGTCACCAGTGCCGGTGTAGACGATGACCGGCACGTCGTTCCCCCGACGGGCCAGCGCCCGGAGCGTGGCGAACCCGTCCATCACCGGCATCTCGAGATCGAGGATGACGCAATCCACCGGCTCGCCCTCCAGCACCGCGAGCGCTTCTTCGCCGTTCCGCGCGGTCAGCACGTCGTGCCCGCCCAGGCGGTGCAGGTCGTAGGCGTACTGCTCCGCCATTGCCGGCGCATCGTCCACCACCAGAATCAGCGTCACGTCTCGTCCCCCTCGGGCTTCCCCTGCGGCAAGTCGATCTCGAAGAGCGTGCCCTGACCCCGCTCGCTCGCCACCCGAAGCGCGCCGCCCAGATCCAGCACCAGGCTGCGCACTACCGAGAGCCCCAGGCCGGTGCCACCCGGCTTGGTGGTGTGAAACTCGTCGAAGGCACGATTCACTTCACCCCCCGTCATGCCTCGCCCGGTGTCCTGCACCCTGATCCGCACCTGTCCATCCGCCAGCGCTTCGGACGAGAGCAGCACGCTACCGCCATCTGCGGGAAGGCTTTCCACCGCGTTCATCATCAGGTTCTCGACGATACGCCTGAGGGTCACAGCGTCGGTCCTGACCAGGAGCTTGCCCGGAGGCGTACTGCTCTGCACCCGAGGATCGGACGCGTAGGAGGCCAGCTCTGCCAGCAGTGCATTCACGTCGGTGGCAGTGCGCGCGATGGCGGGCGTGAGCTGGGCATAGGTCCGCGCCAGGGCATCGAGATGGGTCACGCTGGCCTCGAGCGTGCCCTTTCGCTCATCGTAGATCTTCGCGAGCGAGGAAGGCTCGGTCGCCGCCACTTCCGAAAAGTGGCGCAGCACGTTGCGAATGGGAGTGAGGCCGTTCTTGATGTCGTGGTTCACCTGACGCGCCAGCTCCCCCGTGACCGCCCGGCGCTCGGCGTCGCGCAGCTCGTCGGCGCGGGCGCGGAGCCGGGTGGACAGGCCATCGATGGTGCGGGCGAGCGCACCGACCTCGTCCGAACGCTCGCTGGCGCTGCCGCCATTCAGCTGATCCAGGTCGGCGGTCGCCACCCGGCCGGCCAGTTCGCGCAGCGGCCGCGATACCCGGTTGGCGAACCACGCGGCCAGCACCAGTGCGAGAACCACAGCGAGCGCCGCTGCGACCTGCCAGCCCCGGGTGAAAGCCGCCATCAGGCCGCCCAGCGGCTGCGCGCTCGACGTGAGCTGCAGCGCAGCGACGCCCGGGACCGCCGCGGCTCCGGTGAGATCCACCAACGGAATCGGCACCCTGCCTGGTGCTGCGACCGAGTCCGATGCGATGTTCGCTGCGGCATCTGCTTCGATGAGGCGCACCTCGACGCCGGGACGCGGCGCGAGCCGGGGGAGCACGCCGGGCCCAAGCTCTCGGCCGGCAAGCAGGGTCAGCAGCCTGTCACGCACCCGAATGCTGTCGATGAGGCCGATCACGGTGAAGCTCCCCGACGGCGCCTGCACCCGCGCCAGCCAGGGTGCATCGGTCTCCGGCGTCGGGGCGACTGGCACCGGCAGTTCCTGGCCATACGAATTCCGGAAATGTCCGGAGCTCAGCACAGCGCCGGCACTGTCCTGAAGCACCAGGGCATCGAGGCCGGCAAGTCTCATGGCAGTGCCGGCCCAGTTGGTGAGCCACGCGCGCGAAGTACTGTCGCCCGCGAGCAGCGCGAGGCCGAGCCGGGGATCGGAGCGCAGCGTCTCAGCCGGGCCGCGAAGCCGGCTGGCCACGTCATCGCGCACGTTTCGAAGCTCACGTGCCACGGCGGTTGAGTCCCCCGCGCCCGCGAGCTGCTGCTCATGCTCCACTACGCCGGCGATGTCGCGATGCACCAGCAGCGCGAACGCACCCAGAGGGAGCAGCGCCGAGAGAAGGAGCGTCAGCGCGAGGCGGGAACGCAACGTCACGGCAGGACGCGGTGGATCAAGTGAGCCCGGACGTCGATGAGCGGCGTGAGGCTCGCCCCGCACACCAAGGATGAGGGAAGCGGGCTGCCCGGCGTCGTCCCGATTGGGAGCACAATACCGGCGAGCCGTCCATCGGCCAGCGCGAACCCCAGCTCGCGCACTGCAAGGGGATCCGCAGTCATCCGATCAGCGCCGCTCGACGATATCGCGGCCAGGCGCGATGCGATCTGTGCTGCGGTGGGATCATCGGCCGGGTAACCGATGGCCGGCCGGACGCGGGTAGCGGGGGCGATCGACGAGTTGCACGGTACTCGATCTTCCCACCAGTACAGCGGTGCCGCCGGCCGGGCGGCGATTTGCACGGCCCAACTGGCGAGGTCTCGGCGGATGTGGTCAACCCCGGAACTCTCGGCGGGCAGCACGTCGGTCGGCGCGCGCGCGACCAGCACGTAGGTCAGGTCCCAGCGGAGCGGCGTCAGAATGAAGCGTTCGCTGGCACTGGCGAAGCCGATTGCGTAGGGATCACGGGAGACCAGCAGCGAATCGCCGAGGGCCGTGAGGGCGCCAAGTCCGGCGGGCTCGATGCGCCAGCGGATAGCGGTGGCGGCAGGCAGCAGCGCCACTCGAGTCGAGTCATTGAAGGCCAGACTGTCGTCCGCGCGGGTGACGAGTATCGTCGCCATGGCCGGTGCGGGCTGCGGGGCCAGTGGCCCGCCCCCGGACGGGGTGGCAGGGGCGCAGGCCACGATCAGCGCGATGACGCCCGGTGTTGCGATGCGGATCATGCCCCAAACCTATCGTGGGCAGGCGCTTGAGGCAGGGCGGCGGCTCCGGGAGACGGAGCCAGGATTCCCGGCCGACCCCGGCTTTGCAGCCTGTCCGGATTCGGTGGCGAGCGGTACGTTGGGAGAGTTCAATACTCGTTGGACAGCCGCCCTTGCTCGGAGGTCGATTATGACAAACATCGGAGCGTGGCCGAGGAGTCGGATTATCTGGCTCAGTCTGACCTGGGTCGTCCTCGCGGCGGGCGCGCTCATCGCCACGGCCATTGTGGGCCTGCGATCCCTGCCGCTGCCACCTGACGATAGCGGCCTGGCGGGCATCAGTATGCAGCCAGGCGGTCTTGCGCTAATCGTCCTGGTTCTGCTGGGTCCGCCCGCGTGCTTGCTGCTTGCATGGCGCATTCGGCGCAAGCAGTACCGCTAGGCGCTGCCTGAACCCGACCTTATGAAAGCGCGGAGGGAGGGCAAGGGTCCAGACAGCTCGCCCTTCTACGAGCAGTACAGCTTTCCCAGCAAGAGCGAGATGCGATCTACTGCGTGCCTGGCCCTGATACACCGACGCCAAGTGTTGCGAAATGGATCGTGTCCAGATGTCGTGGGCCGGAATGTCGAATCGGAGCTGAACGGTTCGTCGTAGGAGCAGCAGGTCTGCCGGGCCACTCGGGCCGCGGTATCCTGCGATTGTCGAGGCGGGCAACTTTGGCCCGGCTTCGGCCGGCTCATTGCTACGGAGAACTGACATGACGAAGCAGGCAAAGAACACCATCTGCCTATGGTACGATCGCGACGCTGAGGCAGCAGCACGTTTCTACGCCGAGACGTTCCCCGATTCATCGGTTGACGCGGTGCATCGTGCGCCAGGGGACTATCCATCCGGCAAGGAAGGCGATGTATTGACGGTCGAGTTCACTGTCCTTGGGCTTCCCTGCCTCGGGCTCAATGGCGGGCCCACCTTCACGCACACCGAAGCATTCTCCTTCCAGGTCGCAACCGCTGACCAGGCCGAAACAGACAAGTACTGGAACGCAATCGTGAGCAACGGCGGCCAGGAGAGCGCTTGCGGCTGGTGCAAGGACAAGTGGGGCTTGTCCTGGCAGATCACGCCAATTGCACTGTCCGAGGCCATCACCGATCCCGATCGTGCTGCCGCCAAGCGCGCGTTCGATGCGATGATGGACATGCGAAAGATCGACATCGCCGCCATCGAGGCGGCGCGCCGAGGGGACTGACAGCATGTTCCGCCCGATAATCATTGCCACGGCGCTCATGGTCGCCGGCACCACCAGTCTCGCGGCGCAGGAGACGGGAAAGCGCGTTTCGGTCAATGGAATGCAGCTCTACTACGAGGTCTCCGGCGCGGGCGAGCCGCTGATCGTCCTGCACGGGGCCTACATGGACATTCCATCCATGGGCGGCATCATCCCGCGGCTGGCCCTGACCCACCGGGTATACGCGCTCGAGTTGCAGGGCCATGGCCGGACCACCGACATCGACCGGCCCATCACCTACCAGAACCTCGCGGACGATGTGGCGGCGTTCATGGATGCGGTGGGACTGGAGAAGGCCGATGTGTTCGGCTACTCGATGGGAGGGCAAGCGGGCCTGCAACTCGCCATTCGGCACCCGGCACGGGTAAACAAGCTGGTCGCGGCCGCTGTGGCCTATGATCTGCGCGGGTGGCAGCCCGTCTACACCGAGTTCATCCCGCAGATGTCAGTCGAGGGCATGCTCCGGATGCCGTTCTTCAAGGAGCAGGCGGAGCGCAAACCGGGCTTTCCGGCGCTGATCGAGAAGCTGATCCAGCTCGAGAAGGAGCCGATGGCGTGGGAAGCGGATGTGAAGCAGCTGAAGATGCCGGTGCTGGTCATCGCCGGCGATGCCGATGTGTCCACGCTGGAGCACAACACTGCGCTGTTCAGGCTGCTCGGCGGCGGGGTGATGGGAGACATGGGGCAGCCATTGCCGGCCTCACGCCTGGCCGTGATGCCCGCCACCTCGCACACGGCGGTGATCACCCAGGTCGACATGCTGCACTCCTTCATCGAACCCTTCCTCAAGGGCGAGGTCGCGAAGGGGATGTTCGCGGAATAGCGCGACCGTCACGGCGCCGCCATCACGGCGCCGGGGCCACGAGCAGGTCGCCTGACCAGTGGCCAATGGTGAGCGAGTCTCCCCGGCGCTCACCGTTGACGTGCCGCAGCAGGAGCGAGCCACCCCGGTCGCGGGTCTCGGACTCCACCCGCAGCAGCTCGGCCGGGACGGTCCCACGGATGTTCACCGTATCGAGCGAGATGTCGTGCACCAGCCCCCGGATGTCGAAGCGCAGCCCTCCGCGGGTGGTACGCACCTCGAGCATTCCGGTCTCGTTATCGAAGACCGCTCGCAGGGTGTCGTCGTGCAGGTAGCGCGGCTGGGAATCAACCGATGTGAGAGGAATCAGCCACTGGTAGCCAGCGACCTCGGTCACATCCTCGCCTCTGGCGCTGATGTAGAACGGGCCTTCTGACTGATTGAAGGCATACCGCGATTCGTAGCGGATCCCGGCGCCCGCCAGGATGCGCGACGCAACCGAGTCCTGCCGTTCGTACCTGTTGGGCAACGAATCCCAGTCCACCGCCGGCAATTCAATACCCATGGCGGTGGCGATGACGTCTTCGGCGTGATGGTCCATGAGAAACTGGAGCGCGGCGCTGGCTTCCCGGCCGCGGTCTGGCGCGTTGACGTCTCCGACCAGGCGTGACAACCGTTGCCGCTGGCTGCCCAGCGAGAGGCGCGTCGCGCTCACCGGCCCGTAGAGCACCGCCAGCAGCAATACCACCAGGCTCACCGGAATCAGCTTGATGCCGGCCCTCGACCGGGCCGTGTAGACCACTGCCATCACCAGCAACCAGCATCCCAGCAGCACGCCGAGCACGCGCGGCTCGGTGAGACCGTACGGCACGATCCGCTTCCAGAACGCCACCAGCAGCACGATGGCCGCCGGGATCAGCCCGATGAAGAGCCAGCGGGCGTACACCCGGATCCATCCCTCGCCCTCGTCGTCCCGCAGCGGGTGCACCAGCAGGAAACCGAGCAACCCCGCCACGGCCACGCTGGTCACCAGCCACCCGATCCACCCGCTGGGCCACTCGCCGCCCACCAGGATCTTCACCAGGTACGCAAGCAGGATCACCAGGTACACGAAGACCAGCGGAGTCAGGATGTACTGGGAGAAGACCTTGAGCACCCTGGGGTATTCGGCGTCTTCGGCGAGGTGGCTCAGGCCCCGCGGGACGGTGGCCAGGAAGATCCAGGTGTTGAACACCAGCGCCGTGATGGCGAGCAGATCGCCATAGGCCTCGTACGGAACATCCATCCCGAACAACCGGTCGAGCGCGACCAGCGCGATGGCCAGGCCCAGGTACAGCACGACGGAGAAGATCGCGGCGCGGAGGATGCCGAGAAACAGGCGCCGGTTGTACTGCCAGAACGCGCCCGTCTCCGGTATGCCGAGAAACGGGGCGCAGGCCACGCCAAGGTGGAGGGCGGCGCTGAGCTGGCCGTACCGGATGAGCTCGTGCTTCTGCTCCGGCCCGGGCCAGGCAAAATAGAACCCGGCCAGCAGCACCATACCCGCTGCATTGAGGACGTGGCCCCAGATCGCCGACCGGGCGTGCTCTTCCGCCCAGAGCGTGAGCGCCACGCTGAGGGGAATGCCGAGCATGGCGACCATGGCCAGGCGCGCGGCAGCTTCAGCGTCGCTGCCGTGGACCATGCTGATGGCAGCGGCCGCCGCGGCGCATGCCACGGCCATGGCCCAGGGGAACCGGCGGAGCACCCCGGTGGCGCGCTCGGCGAGGACCGACAGTGATGGAAAGCGCATCGGGCTAATACTAGGTCAATCCCTTCCAACCGGCACCAATCCCGTCCAAGACCGCCCGGCAGGCACCAGCCAACTTGGGAGTACTTAAGGAGGGCGGTATGACCACCCGATACTTCATGCCGGCGCTTGCCGTCGCGGCACTGCTCGCGGCTGGCCTGGCTTCCGGTTGCTCTGATGACGATCCCAACGAGCCCAACCCGCCGCCCGCGTCAGCTGACGTGACGGCCACGAACGGGCTCACCTTCAATCCTGCCTCGGTCCAGGTCGCGACCGGGGGTGAGGTGACCTGGGAGTTCGAGGCCACCGGCCACAACGTGACCTTCGACGCGGTGGCGGGGGCTCCGGCCGATATCGGCGGGAGCAACGCCGACGTAAGCATTTCCCGCACCTTCGCTGCCGCCGGGACGTTTCCGTACGTATGCACCATCCATCCCGGGATGAGCGGCTCGGTGCAGGTCGTCGCACCGTAGCGCGAATGATCACGATGGGGCGAGCAGTGCTGGCACTCCTGCTGGTGGCCGGGGCGCCCGCGTTGGCGCGGGCACAATCGCTGCTGGAACGCGGCCCCAACGTGAGTGGGCCGTGGTGGGTGCCGATGGGTGTGGTGCAGTTCAACTTCTCGCACCGGTTCAGCCGGGGGCCGGCGCCTGAGCGCAAGGTCGTCGGCTTTCCGACGTTCACGCTCGCCGCGGGGCTGCCGAGCCGGGCGACCGCCGGACTCCAGTACGCCACCAACAGCACAGTCGCCGTGTCCTTCCCCAACGAATGGGAGTTCTTCGGGCGGGTGCAACCGCTGGTGCACGCCGGTGGCGCGCCGCTCGATGTAGGTGTGGCGGCCAGCTGGAACCTCGCCGCACGCGGGCCCGCCGGTGAACTATCGCTGGCGCGGGATACAGGCCCGGTGCGGCTGCTTGCGGTTGGCCGGATCCTGGCTGATCCCGACGCCACTGGCGCCGATGGCGGAATTGGTGGCGGTGCGGTGCTGCGGCTGACCCGGCATGTGGCGCTGGCTGGCGACGTGTTCACGCTCTTCGAGCGCGACCCGAGCGAGCGGGTGGCATGGAGCGCAGGACTGCACCTGGCGATCCCGTCGTCGCCGCACACACTGTCGCTGCATGTGAGCAATACTAGCGGCACCACTATGCAATCGGCGTCGCGGGGCGGTTCGGCGACGCGGGCGGGCTTCGAGTTCACCATTCCGTTCACCCTGGCGCGCTACTTCGGGAGCGGTGACGGCGGCGGTGGCGATGCACCGGAAGAGGTCCGGCGTGCGGCGCCCGCACCAGGTGACAGCGTGGTGGTGATCCACATCGCCAACCTCAAGTTCGGCGAGACGGTGGAAATTGAGGCCGGCGCCACCGTCGAGTGGGTGAATGATGATCCGCTGGCGCACACCGTGACCGCGGCGGACACGTCGTTCCAGTCGGGTCAGATCCAGCCGGGTCGCACCTTTCGCCACCGGTTCACCGAAGTGGGGCGCCACGACTACAGCTGCGAACCGCATCCCTTCATGAAGGGCACCGTGGTGGTTCGGGAGGGATCGTGAGGCGCCTGGCTGTCACTGCGATGGGCGCGTTGGCGGTGGCAGCCTGCTTCTCCAGCCACGAGCCGAACCTGGGCGGGGCGGGGGTGACATGCGAGCGCGCGGACCGGCCGGCGGGGCCGGATTCCGTGATCATCGCCATCCGGGATTTCACGTTCGTTCCCACGCTTGCCGGCGTGGATGTTGGCACAACGGTGGTGTGGGTGAACTGCGAGGACGACGGAGTGACGGCGCACACGGCGACGGCCGACAATGACTCGTGGGACTCAGGATCGCTGGCGCCGGGCGAGAGCTTCGCGTTCGAGGCGGAAGAAGGTGCTGCCGAATACAGCTGCACCCTCCATCCGTTCATGCGAGGTCAGGTGGTGGCGGCCGCGCGATAGCGCGCCGGCGTGGTGCCGTAGGCGCGCTGGAAGGCGTTGGTGAAATGGCTTTGGTCGTAGAAGCCCGCGCGGTGCGCGACCTCGGCGAGGGTGTACCGCCCCTCGAGCAGCTCGACCATGCTGTGCTGGAGCCGGAGTGTCCGCTGCAGTTCGCCGATGGTGCAGCCGTAGGCGCGGCGGAACCCGCGGGCCAGTGTGGCGGGATGGACACCGACTTCGTCGGCGATGGCGCTGAGCGTCAGGGGCCTGGCCACGAACGCATGCACCAGCTCATGGGCCCGGCGCGTCCATCCCGGCGCACGGCTGGCGCCGGCGACAGCGGCCTTCCGTGCCAGCAGCGCGAGCAGCTCGAGCGTGAGCCCTTCGATGGCGAGCGGCGCGGCAGAATCAGCGATGCGGAACTCGGCGTAGATGCGGCTGGCGAGCTGGAGCTCGGGGCCGCCGACGTACTGCGCCTGCCGGGCCAGCGCCGCGCTCACGCCGGGATCGGCGGTGACCATGGCAGGATCGAATTCAGCCATGAAGCCGCGAACATCGCTCACATGGAAGCGATTCCAGTGGCGCTCGGCGGCGGGCGTGAACTTGAGCGTGGATGGGAAGCAGTCGGTCACCCGGCCCGCGCTGTACTCCATGAACGCGCCCCGGAGCACCATGCACATGGTGGGGCCTTCGTGGGTATGCCAGGGGATGACGCCGCCCAGCGCATGCAGCCCTTCGGTCAGGCGCACGCCGCCGACCGCACGGGCGCGAAGCGGCTGGTAGACATCGGGTTGGGTTGTGCGATCAGCCATGGGGCCTCTACAGCCGGGACTGCAGGTAAAGACGAAGCCGGCGGGCGCTGTTGCACGGGGCCCGTCATCAATCCTACACCAGATCGGCGAAAGCGGGTGGGTTATGAGTCACATGCTGTATCGTCTCGGGGTGGGGCTGGCTGTGGCGGCGGTAACGATTACGGGGTGCGGCGGGGAAGAGAACGGCCCCAATGGGCCCGGTCCCGGGCCGGACCCGCTGGTTCTCGCGAAGGCGCCGGCGCCCAACGGAGACGGACAGACCGGCGTCGTGGGAATCGTGCTCGCTGAGGAAGTGCGGGTACGGGTGACCCGCGGCGGCGAGCCGGAAGCTGGAGTCACGGTCACCTGGGCCGCAGCCGGCACCGGCGCTGCCGCGACACCGGCGTCAGCGGCAACCGGAGCGGATGGGATCGCTGGGACTGCCTGGACTTTACCGACCGCCGTGGGCGCCGCCACTCTCACCGCCACGGTGAGCGGTGCCAATGGCTCGCCAGTCACCTTCAATGCAGCAGCGGCGGCCGCAGCAGCGGCAAGTCTCGAACTGGCGGCAGGCAATAGCCAGACGGGCGACGTCGACGCAGCACTCCCGGTGGCGCTGCAAGTGCGGGCGGAGGACCAGTTCGGCAACCCGGTGGCGGGAGTTTCGGTGGACTGGGCGGTGACCGCCGGCGGAGGGAGTGTGGCACCGCCCGCGTCCACCACAGCGGCCGATGGTATCGCGTCAGCGACGTTCACGCTGGGGCCGGACGAGGGTGCCAACACCGCCACCGCCACCTCGGCGGGATTGACCGGCTCGCCGGTGACCTTCACGGCGACCGGCGAGTTGAACGTGCCGACCCCGACATCGGCGATCGAAGTGGGCAACGACTTCTTTGACCCTGACAACGCCGTTGTGGCGGCCGGCACCGAGGTCACCTGGACCTGGACCAACACCGGGGGCATCTCGCACTCGGTTGCGTCGACGGGATCGCCGTCGTTCACCAGCAGCGCGATCCTCACCGGCAACGGATCGACGTACAGCTTCCAGTTCGACACGCCGGGGGTGTATACGTATCAGTGTGCGGTGCACGGGGCGGCGATGTCGGGAACAGTGACGGTGCAATAACCGCAACCGCAGGTGTCGATTGGCTGGTAGCTCTTCCGTCATTGGGGTGAAGTGCCGCATTCTTCACCCCAGACGGGAGAGTCTACCATGCGTTACGCACTGCTGATCCACTACCCGCAGCCGGCTGTTTCAAACCTCACCGACGCCGAGATCAAGGAAGGCATGGCGGCCTTCCAGGCGTACGCAACAGCACTGTCCGACGCCGGGGTGCTCCAGTCGGCCGAGGTACTCGAAACCATCGCCACCGCCACCAGCGTCTCGGTGCGCCAGGGCAAGCTCCAGGTGCAGGATGGTCCGTTCGCCGACACCCGGGAGGCGTTCGCCGGGATCTTCGTCGTGGACGTGCCCGATCTCGATGCGGCGCTGGCGTGGGCCGAGAAGTGCCCCGCGGCGCAGTGGGGCACGGTGGAGATCCGTCCCTCAAAGGTCCAGTTCGTAGATGGTGCCTGGGCCATGGTCTCCTGAGCCGATGGATTCACGTTCGGGCGCTCACGCCCGGGCGGAGGAGCTGGCGCGTACAGTGTACGGCCGGCTCCTTGCCATTCTGGCTGCACGGGACAGCGACATCGCGTCGGCCGAGGACTGCCTGGCCGACGCGTTCGCGCAGGCGCTCCGGACCTGGCCCAGCGCCGGGGTTCCCGACAATCCGGAGGGCTGGCTCCTCACCGTGGCGCGCAATCGCCAGCGCGACCGGCACCGGTCAGCGGCGTATCGAAGGGCGGAGAGCCTGGGTGCCGTCGAGGGCGCACGTGAACTGGCGGCGCTGGAGGAACTCGATCCCGAGGCGATTCCCGACCGGCGGCTGGCACTGCTCTTTGTGTGTGCCCACCCCGCGATCGACCCGGCGGTGCGCACGCCGCTGATGCTGCAGGCGGTGCTGGGCTTCGAGGCCAGGCAGATTGCGCAGGCGTTTGCGATGCCGCCTTCGGCGATGGCTCAGCGGCTGGTGCGGGCCAAGCGGCGGATCCGGGAGGCGCGGATTCCCTTTGTGGTGCCGGAGCGAAGCCAGATGGAGCCGCGGCTCGTGCCGGTGCTGGAGGCGATCTACGGCGCCTATGCCATCGACTTTCCGCTGGTGGCCGGCATGGCGGCGCGGGAGTCGCTGGCCGCAGAATCGCAGTACCTTGCAGCTACACTCGCCGATCTCCTGCCGGACGAGCCCGAAGTGCTGGGCCTGGCGGCGCTGCTCTCGTTGTCGCTGGCCCGGCGCCCCGCGCGCAGTGCCGACGACGAGTTCGTGCCGCTGGGCGAGCAGGACGTGGCCCGCTGGGACCGGGAGCTGATCGCGCTGGGCGAGGCGTACCTGCGGAGGGCCCAGCCGCTGGGGCGGGTGGGGCGCTTCCAGCTGGAAGCGGCACTGCAGTCGGTGCATTGCGCGCGCGCGACGTCGGGTGTGACCGACTGGCAGGCGCTCAAGCTGCTCCACTCGGCGTTGCTGGAGGTGGCGCCGACACTGGGGGCGCGGGTAGCGCATGCGGCAGCGGTGGGGCAGGCTGACGGCGCGCGGACCGGACTCTCGGCGCTCGACGCCATACCCGACAAGGCGCTGCAGCGCTTCCAGCCGGCGTGGGCCACGCGGGCACACCTGCTGGCGGAGGCGGGGGAGGCGGCTGACGCGGCGGCAGCATTCGAGCGGGCCATCTCGCTCACGACCAGCCCGGCGGAGCGACGGTATCTGGAGCGGCGCCGAGCCAAGGTGATGGGAGCCCAATCATGAGCGCAACAAGGTGACTTCGTCGCTGATTACCCGAACCAGCGCGGCGCTGCTCGCAGCTGGCGGGATCGCGTTTCTCTTCCTGCCTGATTCCATCATGGCTGCGCTGGCGCCGGGGTTTCCGGAGCACGCCACCTGGCTGGGTCAGCTGGTGGGGGCGGGGTGGCTGGCGGTGGCGGCGCTCAACTGGTTGAACAAGAGCACCCTGATCGGCGGGATCTACGGCCGGCCGCTGGTGCTGGCCAACCTCATTCTCTATTTCATCGGTACGATGGTGCTGCTGCGGGCGTTGCGGGACCCGGCGGCGTCCCCGGCGCTGTGGTGGGTGGCGGCGCCGCATGTAGTGATGGCCATCGTGTACGGAGTCATACTGTTCAAGGGGCCGTTTGAGCCGCGTCAGGGCGGAGAATTCCGCCGGAACGAACCTCGTGTCTGGTCAGATCCGGGGCCTTCGTCGCCGTAGAGGAGCTGTAGTGTACGGCCGTCACCTGAAATGGTGCCCGGCCCGAGCAGGAAGGGGAATCCTTCACCCCCGCCGCCAGTGCGGACGAAGGTGAGGGTGCTGCCGTCACGAGACCAGGTTCCCTGTTCCGAGTTTCCGAACTCGATCCCGTTGTTCTTGTTGCGATACTCGAGGCCGAGATCATACGTAGTGGCGGTCAGGACGAGGGAGCCGCTGAGGGTCAGGCAGCATCCGAACGGCGCGCTCGGATCCGACGGAAGCGGATCGCCGTTCTCCTCGACCAGGGTGTAAGTCCCCACGAGATGTTCCGGTCCCGCCACGGAGTCGCCGCAAGCGGCGGCCAGCACGAGCGCGAATGACGCAAGAATGCGTCGCACGACGCGCTTGCGGGGCTCACTGTTCATGCCGATTCTCCCTGCTAACACCCTCTCGAGGGCCGAATGCTGACCTGTATCAATCTGGCTGAGAAGCTTGGCCGTTTCAACGACCACTGGCACCCCCGCATCATCGCGGACCTCAATGACCACCAGGTCAAGCTGGCCAAGGTGCAGGGCGAGTTCGTCTGGCACAGCCACGCCGATGAGGACGAGATGTTCCTGGTCATCCAGGGCGAGCTGGTCATCGAGCTGCGGGACGGGTCAGTGACGCTGGGGCCGGGCGAGATGGTAGTGATTCCGAAGGGCATTGAGCACCGTCCCGTGGCTCGGGAGGAGGTCCAGCTGATGCTGCTCGAGCCCCGCGCCACCAGGCACACCGGTGACGTCGAGACCGAGTTCACCCGCCACCAGCTGGAGCGGATCTGAAGGCCGCTGGCGCACAGCAACAAGCCCGGCAGGCGCTTGCGCACCTGCCGGGCTTGTCGTTGCTGCTTGCCGCCTAGACGGCGAGCTTGGCTACGTTCTCCGCCGCGGGGCCCTTCTGGCCCTCCACGATGTCGAACTCCACCCGCTCACCTTCGGCGAGGCTCTTGAAGCCCTCGGCCTGAATCGCCGAATGATGAACGAAGCAATCCTTGGCGCCGTTTTCGGGGGTGATGAATCCGAAACCCTTGGCGTCGTTGAACCATTTCACGGTACCGGTCGCGCGCATTGTCGTGTTCCTCTGTGTATTGCCGTGAGTATCCCCTCACGCTGGGCCCGCGACCGTTCAGGTAGCATGAAAAAGGGGCCCCGGCGAAACTCCCGGGACCCCTGCAGCTCCTTGGAATAGTATCGCGCCATGTGAGCGCGACTGTCGCAACTCCCAATATACAACGAATGCACGAAGAACTCAAGGCGAATGTGCGGGGGACTGCGCGGACGCCAGCGGCAAAGTCGCTGCGGCACTATCGTTCCTGGGACGGAGTCGTACCTCCACAAGCTCCGCCGCCATACCACCCGCAGCACGAAAGCTGGCCTTCGCATGACTTCGCACATGGCATCAGTTGAGCGGTCGAACCGGAAGGATCTTGATCAGGTAGAGGTGCAGATGACGATCGCCGAGCCCACGGCAGCCCGCCAGTCCTGGAGCGGCGAGTTCATGTCGCGCAGCACGGACGGGATCCTGCCGAACGAGCGGCTCACGCTGACCCTGGACACCGGCGAGAAGGGCGTTGCCCTTGTCAGCGAGACGCAGTTCAACAGCCGGGCGCCGCAGGCGACCCTGGTACGCTTCACCGGCACCGGCCCGCTGGCCTAGCTGCCGGGCGTGACCTGGGTCAGCGGGCGCGGCGGCGGCGGCTCCTCCGCCCGGAGCGGGAATCCCGGACCGAGCGCCGCCGCCAGCGGGTCGAGAGTACCGACCGCTCTGCCATGCTCGTCCAGCCAGTGGAGCAGCTGCCGGATGCTCCCCGTGGCGAGCGCCATGCTGGTATCGGCCGCGCCGTAGTAAAGAAAGATCGTATCACCGTCGTCCCCGATGGTGTAGCCGCACGGAAAGGCCACGTTGCCCACGTCACCTTCGCGCTCGTACGGCGTCTCCGGCCCGAACACCCACATGTCGCCCCGCAGCAGGCAGTGTTCCGGGTGCTCGAGGTCGAGCAGGGCAAGCCCCAGCCGATAGATTCCCCCCGCCACGGTCTGCCGGACACCGTGATACACCATGAGCCAGCCGCGCGGTGTCTCGATCAGCGGTGGCGACAGCCCCACCTTGTTGGCATCCCACCACGCCCCTCGGCGCGCCGGCAGCACCAGCTTGTGGCCACCCCAGTTGAGCAAGTCCGGCGAGTAGGACATCCAGACATGGGCGCCGGAATGGTGCATGGGCCGGTGCAGCAGGACAAAGCTTCCGTCGATTCGCCGGGGGAGCAGGGCCGCGTCCTTGTCGTCCGGCTGCATCACCAGGCCACAGCGCTCGAACTCGCGAAAGTCTTCGGTCAGCGCGAGCGCCACGCCCGGCCCGGCCCGGCCGTATGCGGTGTATGCGACGGCGTAGCGGCCCAGCTCTTCCATATAGGTGATCCGCGGGTCCTCGACGCCCCACATCTCCTCGGGATAGCGTTCGGGATCGGCCCGGAACGTCGGGGCCTGATCGATGATCCAGCCATCGACGCCGTTGGCCGACCGTGCGGCGCAGAGATGGGAGTGCCCCCGGCGATCCTCCACCCGGCAGAGCAGCAGCGTAGTGCCGTCGCCGAGGCGGGTCGCGCCGGCATTGAAGACGCTGTGCGCCGGATAGGGCCAGTCGGCCGCGGTCAGGATCGGGTTGGCCGGGTGCCGCTGGAACAGGACTTCGTAATGTCGCCGTTCAGTCATCGCTGATCAGGCCGCCAATCCATTTCAGGTGAGGTGTGCCGGCTCGGCGGAGCGCATGTCCCGCAGGGCAAGGAGGAACGAGATGGTCGACTCCGCTCCCTGGTTCTCGTTCACGCGATCCGCGTGGAGCCCGTCACGGCAGCCGCCGGTCGAGCCATCATACAGGTCCTGCTGCAAGTGGTTCTGGCCCAGGAACCAGCTGAAGGCGGACGTGGCGTAGCGGGACCAGCGCGCGTCGGCGGTGGCGCGGCCGGCGTCCAGCGCTGCCGACACCATGCCGCATGCCTCAACCGGCTGCTGATCGAAGCGCGCCGGCGTGGTTCCCCGCACGTAGAAGCCGTTGGAGCCCACGGGGGCGAAGCAGCCATCGGGCGTGTGCTGCAGCGCACCCAGCCAGTCGAGCGCCCGGGTCCCGATGGCCACCATGTCCTCGCGCCCCATGGCTGTGCCAGAGATGATAAGGGCCTGGGGCAGTCGGGCATTGCAGTAGGTCACCCGATCCTCGAACCAGGGCCAGTTCCTGGCACTGGCCCTCGCGAACAACTCCAGGAGCCGCTCCGTGAGCAGCGCGCGGGTCGACTGGACGGTGGAATCGCCCCGGAACACGCGGAGATACTCGTCGATGCCCAGCAGTGCATAGGCCCAGGCGCGCGGACTCGAGAGCTGGGTGAGCGCCGGCAAGGCCGCGTGAAAAAGGTCGTGGCTCAAGCTCCGCCGGCCTGGATGGCTGGCGTGGCCCACCACGGTCCCCAGCGCCCAGAGGGCGCGGCCGTGACTGTCCTCGGAGCCCCGGGCTTCCTCCCACGTACGCTGGTAGGTCAGGAAGTTGCGGAACCGGCCGGAGGCGGGGTGAAAGGCATGACTGACGAACGCCAGGTAGCGTGAGGCCAGGGTGCGAACCAGCCCGCGCTCCACGCCGCCGTCTTCCTCCAGCAGGGCCATGAGCATGAGCGCCCTGGCGTTGTCGTCGAGGCAGTAGCCCTCAGCATAGCGCGGCACGACGAAGGACGCGTGCTGGAGGATGCCGGTGCCGTCGGTCATGGACTGGAGATGGTCCAGGTTCAGCTCGGGCAGGCTTGCCGGGCGCTGCGCGAGCGTCCGCGCGTGAAATGCGCTCCGCCGCCGATCGGCATGCTCGATCACGGCCCGGCCCAGGCTCGCCACGTGGCGCTGCGCCACCGCGGTCCAGGCCATTCCGCGGCCATACTTCGCCGCGCGCTCGCGCATCGCATCCGCCCGCGCCTCATCGGACAGCAGTCCGACCACCTCACGGGCTATTCCTTCGGCATCCCGCCAGGGCACCAGGATCCCCCGGCCATCGGCGAGCAGTTCTCCGGCGTATCGGTAGGGCGTGGAGATCACCGCCTTGCCGGCGCCCACGGCATAAGCCAGCGTGCCCGAGGTGCTCTGTTCCGGGTTGAGATAGGGGGTGACATAGATATCGGCCGCGGAGAGGAATTCACCCAGTTCGGCCTGGCTCACGAAACGGTTGTGGAAGATGATGCTGGCATCCACGCCCAGGCGCTGGGCCCTGGCCTCGAGCATCAGCCGGTAGGTTTCGCCGGACTGCTCCAGCACGTGCGGGTGGGTGGCGCCGAGCACGATGTATACGGTGTCCGGATACGCGTCCAGGATCGTGGGCAGCGCATCGACCACGTACTCCACGCCCTTGTCCGGCGACAGGAGGCCGAACGTGAGGATCACGGACTTGCCCTCGACGCCAAGCCGGTCCTTGTTGCCGCTGGCGAACATCGCCTCCGGAATTCCGTGCGGGATCAGGTCAATCTTGTCGGGACTGACTCCGTGGACCTGCTGGAGCAGGGCCGCACCGTGGGCGCTCATCACCACCAGTCGTTCCGACAGGCGCACGATCTCGTCCAGCACCCGTCGCTGAGGCGGCTCCGGATCGGCGAGGATGGTGTGCAGTGTCGTGACGATGGGCATCCGGAGCTCCCGCAGGAGCGGGAGGATCGACTGGCCCGCCTTGCCGCCGAAGATGCCGTACTCGTGCTGCAACGAGACGGCGTCCACCATCGACACATTGAGGAAGTCCACGGCCCGGCGGTACGACGCGACGTCGTTCTCCTCGATCTCGAAGCGCACCGCCGGCGGGTAGTGATGGCGCGGGCCGCCGTCGTTCATGGCCACGACGAAGCAATCCAGGGACTGGAACTCGGCGGTGATGGCCGCGCCCAGGTCGGTGGTGAACGTCGCAATGCCGCACTGGCGCGGGAGGTGGTTGCCCAGGAGGGCAACCCGCGTCAGGGCCTGCGGAACCGGCGTATGATCGTCATTCCGCCCTCTCGACCACGCGGGTGGCACTGAGGGACGGGCGTGCGGAAATGCGAGAGTCAAGAGAGGCAACCTGCTGGCACTGGCGGGACGACGACCGGCAGAAACAAAGGGCCGGAGATACGCCAACGAGGCGAAGCCGTGGATCGGCCTCGACAGGAATCGGTCGGCGCCTGCGATCGGTCCTGAGGAGCGGCACCGAAGTATAGCCGGTTCGTCCCGCGCGTGCCCGCCTCCTACCGCCTCACCTTCCTCGGCATCCGCTCATCGGTGTTCGCGGCGTGCCAGGCGTACGACGCCATCACCACCGCGTTTCTCATCAGGTCGTCGCCCTGGATGGTGTCGTAGAAGTCGAGGTTGGTGTGCCCACCCGTCCCGGGTACCCGATCCTGCAGGAACTGGAAGCCCGGCAGCCCCACCTCGTCAAACGACACGTGGTCGGTGCTGCCCACGCCCTGGTTTGACACCGCCGTCATCCCGAAGTCCCTGAACGGCTCCATCCACCCCGCCAGCAGCGACCGCGCCGCCTCGTTGCCCTGCAGGTAGATGCCGCGATACAGCCCCGGGCCGTAATCCTGATTGAAATACACCGAGAGCTTCTCGTAGGCCGGCTTCGTGCCAAGTGTCGAGTCGCGCGGGTCGCCGAAATGCTTCCGCACGTACGCCCTCGACCCCAGCAGTCCCTGCTCCTCGCCGCTCCACAGCGCCACCCGGATGGTCCGCCTCGGCTTGGCCCCCACCGCCTTGAGGATCCGCATCGCCTCCAGCGCCACCGCCACGCCCGACGTGTTGTCGCTGGCGTTGGGACTGGCATGCCAGGTGTCGAAGTGGGCCCCGATCATCACCACCTCGTCCTTGAGGTCGCTGCCGGCAATCTCGCCCACGATGTTCTCGGCCGAATCCGCCTGCTGTCCGATCCGGTTTCGCACTTCGACCCGGACCTTCACCGGGATCTCGCGCTCCGCGTTGCGGTACAGCCGGTTGTAATGCTCCGGCGTGATGACCACCACCACCGGTGAGGCCAGGATCCCCGCCCGAGAATATCCGTCGCCCCGTGCGCCCGGCCGGGAGAATCCGCGCACCGCGCCCAGCCACCCGCTGGGACACTCGAGCACCGCCGCCACGCCTTCCGCCTTGAAGAACGCCAGCTTCTCCTCGGCGCTGAGCGCGTCCGGGTGCCGGACGCTTCGGGGCCGAGGCGCCCGCTGGGGTGCGATCACCACATGCTCAAGGGAATCGAGCTCGGCCTGGGTGCGGGGCGGTACACCGTTGATGAGTGGCCTCAAGTCGATCGGGGCCGGGGGCGTCGCCAGCACCGCCTTGCCTCGAAGCTTGCCACGATAGCGCTCCAGGTCCGAGCGCAGCTGCAGGTCCACGATCACCGCCTCCGCCTCGACCGGCCCGTTGGTGCCGGGGGTGTGGGAGAGGGGATAGCCCACCATCGGGGCGTAGTCCGGCTCCAGCATGTGGAGTGAAACGAACTCGATGTCCCAGCTCACGCCGAAATCCATGAACGGCTCCGCGGCCACATTCACCAGGCCCATCGACTTCATCTGGTCCATGACCCACGCCTGTGCCCGGGTCATTCCCTCCGACAGGGTGAGCCGCGCGCCGAGCACGTCGGTCATGTACCCCTCGAACTCCATGACCTGTGATCGCTGCAATCCCTCCTCCCGGATCCGGGCCACCATCGCCCAGTCAACGAAGACGGGATCGGGGGCGACAGCCGCCGGAAAGAGGAGCAGGGCAGTGGTGGCAAGGATGGTGGCGCGGGCTGACATCGGCAGGTATCCTCTTCTGGGCTGAATACGTCACTCGGCGGTGCCACCCTGAGCGGAAGGATGGGGCGCGTGAACCCGGTGCTTCGCAACATACTGGCAGTGATCGCGGGGGTGGTGATCGGCAGCATCGTCAACATGGGGCTGATCACGATCAGCGGCAAGGTGATACCGCCGCCCGCCGGGGTCGACGTGACCAACATGGAGGCGCTCAAGGCTGGCATGCACCTGTTCCAGCCCAGGCACTTCATCTTTCCCTTCCTGGCACACGCGCTGGGCACGCTTGTCGGCGCCTTCCTCGCGGCCCGGCTCGCCGCCAGCCGGAAGATGGTAATGGCGCTGATCGTGGGCGTGTGCTTCCTGGCGGCTGGAATCTCAGCCGTGATGATGCTCCCCGCGCCCATGTGGTTCAACGTGCTCGACCTCGTGGTCGCCTACATCCCGATGGCCTGGATCGGCGGAAAGTGGGCGACGAGCAGGCAAGCTATCGCCTAAAGCGACGCATGTCATTCGATGCCCAGCCAACCCTCGAGGGCGAGCTGCTCCACCTCCGCCCGTTGCGCGAGGACGACTTCGACGCGCTCTACGCGGTGGCGTCGGATCCGCTCATCTGGGAGCAGCACCCGAACTCCGACCGGCATGAGGTCGATGTGTTCCGGGAGTTCTTCCGGGGCGCCATGATGTCCGGAGGCGCCCTGCTGATCATTGACGCCGCGACGGGGGTGGTGATCGGGTCGTCGCGCTACCATGGCTTTCGCGAGTCGGAGCGCGAGGTGGAGATCGGCTGGACCTTTCTGGCTCGTGCATGCTGGGGCGGGCGCTACAACGGCGAACTGAAGCGACTCATGCTGGAGCACGCTTTCCGCTACGTGGACAGTGTCACACTCGTGATCGGAGAGACCAACACCCGCTCTCGACGTGCCGCCGAGAAGATCGGCGCGACGTTCGATGGCTGGCTGAGGGGTGACGGTGCGACTGGGAAGGTCGTCTACCGAGTCGCAAGTGAGAAGTGAGAAGGGGACATTCTGAGCAGGGGCGTGGTTCGAGAAGTGGGGCTGGGCACGTGTTGCGGATCAGCCGGGGGCTGAGCGAGGGCCGGGAGGTTCACGATGCCCCGGAATGACGGTGGCGCTCTCGAGTACCGGAGCGTATGCTGGGAGATACCGATCAAACCGGAGGCGCGCATGCATTTCCCCCGATCGCTTGCGACATCCCTTCTTGCGACGCTGCTGCTGGCTGCGTCCGCCACTGCCGTCAGCGCCCAACGCGCCGTTCCCGGGCCTCAAAGGTTCGCGGTCATGGCCGGCCTGGGGAATGCGTTCGGCGGTGTCGGGTTCGCCGCAGAATACCACGTCGCGAATGGTCTGGTAGGCGTGAGCACGGGTCTTGGCGTGATGCCGCCGCACGACGTGTTCGACCGTGCCTTCGGCGCAGCCGCTTTGGTTCGCGTCTATAGCGGCCGGGGGAGACACGCCCTGTTTGGCCAGGCGGGCGTGATGCCGGTCCTTCAGCAGTGGACCGTCGCCGAGCAGCGGGTGTTGTATGGTCCCGCACTGAGCGTGGGCTATCGTTACCTGGCAGCGGGCGGGTTCACCGCGATGATCGACATCGGCGCCGGCTGGTCCAGTCAGGACGCAGCACTGGTGAGCAGCCTCGGCTTCGGGTACCGCTGGAGGTAGCGGCCCACACGCCGGCGATCACAGCCGGCCGAGAAAGATGCCGACGCCCAGGCCGCCGAAGGATTCTTCGCCGTTGATGTCAACGAAGGCGTTGGCCGAGATGCCGAAGAACGACGTCACGGCCAGGCGCGCTTCGGCGTCGACGAGCATCGCCATCCGGGATTCCGAGCTGGACGTGCACAATACGCAGCCGCGCGAACTGGTCGCCCGGCCGATGCCCGCTGTGAGAGTCACCATGCTGCGCGCGGGGCTCAACTCGATCGCGCCGCCGGCCAGCACTCCCCAGTCGTCCACGCCGTCGCCCAGGAGCTCCGCGGACGCGGCGGCGCGGACTCGCAGCACGACATTCTGGTATCGCACCGCGGCACCCACGGCGCCGCCAAATCCGTATGGTGCGGCCGGTCCCAACGCCAGCGATCCCCAGAAACCCACGGGTTGCAGCTGGCGTTCCTGCGCCTCCGCGGTGCCGGGGCAAAGCCATCCGAAAGCGAGCAACGCACAAAGCGACACGCCAATGCCTGGCCCACGCATGGGACCCTCCCTCAACGATGTCCGGTTATATACTGGTATCGGATTCCGGCCCCGAAAGGCGCCACGGTCGCGGGGTGGCTTGCCCGCAGCCAGGGCTTCGGGTATCGCTGGAGGAAGTGAACCACCCGGAGGAGCTTCATGTCGCCCAGCATAAACAGCTTCAAGCCCTATGTGCCCGCGAAGAACTTCGAGATGTCGAAGCGGTTCTACTCGGCACTCGGCTTCACGATGTCCGAGGGCTGGGGTGGGACCGCGGACTTCGAGCTCGGTGGCCACGCCTTCCGGCTGCAGGACTACTACGTGAAGGACTGGGCCAACAACTTCATGATGGTCATGGGCGTGGATGACGTCGAGGCGTGGCACCTGCTGGCCCGACAAGTGACAGAAGGCGGCGAGTTTCCCGGTGTCCGGATCAAGGCACCGGAGCTGGTGGACGACACCTGGATGGTGCTGCATGTAGTAGATCCGTCGGGGGTGCTGCTGGTGTTTGTGCAATAGCCTCGTGACTCGCGACTCTTGACTCGAGTAGTCCTCGTCCACGGCATGGGCCGCACGCCCGTCTCCATGATGCCCCTCGCTCGCGCGCTCAGGCGCGCTGGCCATGAGACCGAATTGGTGGGGTATGTGCCGGGAGTGGAGTCTTTCCCGCGCATTCGCTCGCGGGTGCGCCAGCGGTTGCTGCAGGCGGCCGCCGCCGGACAGCCGTACGCCGCCATCGGGCATTCGCTGGGCGGCATCCTGCTGCGCGCGGCACTGGCAGGATGGCCCGAGGGGACGCCGCTGCCTCAGCGCCTGATTCTTCTGGGCACACCCAGCCGGGCGCCTCGGCTGGCCCGGCGCCTCCACCGCCACATCCCCTATCGCTGGATCAATGGCCAGTCAGGCCAGCTGCTGGCCCGGTCCACCTTCTTCTCGGCGTTGCCCAGCAACGTGGTTCCGAGCACCGTGATTGCGGGAACGCGCGGCTGGGAGCGCGTGGGGATGCTGTTCGATGGTGTGCCCAACGACGGCATCGTGGCGGTGGATGAGGCGGCGCCGGCACCCGGGGAGCGCGCCGACATCCGGACGCTCCACGTGAGTCACACCTTCATGATGAACGATCGCAGGGTGCGGGCGCTGATCCTGGAGTTGCTCGGGCGGCCTGCCGGCCGCCCCTGATCAGATCCACCGCCGCACCCGTTGCTTGTAGCCCAGGTACTCGGCGCCGAATTTGCCCTCGAGATATTCCTCTTCCGGTCGGATGGCGAACTGGTACAGTCCCCAGGCCACGAGCGGGGTGAGCAGCAGGATCCACGGATTGAAGAGCAGGATCGCGAAGCCCACGCAGAGCAACACCATGTGGAGATACATGGGATTGCGGGAGTAGCGGAACGGGCCGCCCTGCACGATCTCGGTGGTCGGAGTCCAGGGGAGCTCGCTCTGCCCGGTGCGCCGCAGTGCAAGCACTCCCGTCACCCCCAGGCCCAGGATCGGCACCAGCACCACCAGCCCACCGACGATGTAGCGTACCGCCTTCGGCAGCTGAAATCCGACATTGATCGGCAGCCAGCGCTGCAGAGCGACGCCGAGCAGGACGGCCGCGAGCGGCAGCAGCGGCGGGGGGAAGCGCACCCTGGCGCCATCGCGTGCTTCCGGCTTGTTCATGCAGGTTCCTTTCCCCCCTCAGAACCCCAGCGTGGCCGTCACCGGGAAGTGATCGGAGGGGTAGCGTCCGTTGTCATTGGTGGTGACGATGGCCGCGCTCAGCACCCGCCACTCGGGCGATACCAGCACGGCGTCGATCTTGTCGCCGTCGCGCTTGCCGCTGAACGCGTGGAAGGTGCCTACCACGGTGGCATCGGGATGCGCGGCCCGAAAGGTGTCCTTGAGCGGCACCTCGCGATCGCCGGGTGCAATCAACGCCTGGAAGGCGGGGTTCTGCTCGCCCGAGTTGAAATCGCCCATCACGATGACCGGGTGCGACGCGGCATGGCCCTCGAGCCACACGACGATCTGCGCGGCGCTCTTCTCCCGCGCGTTCTGGGACTCATGGTCCCAGTGGGTGTTGAGCACCACGAACTCCCGGCCGCTACCGCTTTCGCGAAAGCGGGCCCAGGTGGCTATGCGGGTGATGTTGTTGCCCCACGACTTCGATCCGGGCACCTCGGGCGTCTCCGAGAGCCAGAAGGTGCCGCTGTCCTGCACTGACAGCCTGCGATGGTCGTACAGGATGGCCGAGTATTCTCCCGCTTCCACGCCGTCTTCCCGGCCCACTCCTACCTGACCGAGCCAGGGGAGCGCCTGACGGATCTCGTCCAGCTGAAACTTGAGCGCCTCCTGCACTCCAATCACGGACGGCCCGTCGTCCCGGATCACGCCCAGCGTCAGCTCACGTCGCTGAGTCCACGAGTTGGCGCCGTCATCCGCGGTGCCATACCGGATGTTGAACGACATCACGCGCAGCGAATCAAAGGACTGCGCTCCGTCACTCATGGTCCCTGCTGATGCGCATGCTGCTCCCAGCGACGCAGCCACCAGCAAGGCGAGCAACTCGACGCGGATCGTCATGTCATGCCTCCGCAGCCGCCGCGATGCCTGCCTGTTCGTCCACCCGCCAAAGCAGGATGGCACCCACGACGAAGAAGATCAGGATGCTGGCGACCCCGGCCCGCAGCGAACCGAAGGCTCGCGATGCCTCGCCATAAAGCAGCGGCGCCAGGAACGACGTGGCCTTGCCCGAGAACGCGAAGAAGCCGAAGAACTCGGCCTGGTGCTTCTCGGGTACGAAACGCGCCATCAGCGAGCGTGAGCCCGACTGGTTGGGGCCGATGAAGAGCCCGATCAGGATGCCCGCCACCCAGAGCCAGGCGGAGGTTGGCGCCCAGACTGCGATCAGGGTGGCGACGATCAGGGCAGCGAGGCTCAGCATGATCGTGCGCTTGCCGCCGAGGCGGTCATCCACGAACCCGAACAGGAAGGCGCCACTTCCGGCGGCCACGTTCAGCGCCACCCCGAAGAGCAGCACCTGGGCAAACGACATGCCGAAAGTGTTGCCGGCATAGATCGCACCGAACGCGAAGATCGTCACCAGCCCGTCGTTGTAGATCAGCCGGGCAATCAGGAACTTGAAGATCTCCCTGTACCGGCGTACGTCCCGAAAGGTCTGGCCCAGCTGGCGGAACGCGGCCACGGGATCGAAGCGGACTCGGTCGCGCCGGCGCTCGGGTACGTTGAGGAACAGCGGCAGCGCGAACACCAGGAACCAGCCCGCCACCAGCAGGTTGGTGGCGCGGATGTTCCAGCCGCCCTCCTTCGACATCCCGAACCACGGCACGTCCGGCTGCACGAACCCCACCAGCGCGACTGCCATGCACACCAGCCCGCCGGCATAGCCCAGCGCCCAGCCGTACCCCGAGACCCGCCCGAGCCGCGCGGGTGAGGTAATGACGGGCAGGAACGAGTTGTAGAAGACGTTGCCGATCTCGAACGCCACATTGGCCACCACGAACGCGGTGAGCGCGAGCATGACTGCGTTGGGGGTATCGGGGCGGACGAATGCGAGGGTGATGGTGCCCAGGATGCAGAGGGTGGCGGACACTGCGAGGAAGTGCTTCCGGGCACCGGCCCGGTCGGCGGCCGCACCCAGGATGGGCGACAGCACCGCGATGAGCACCGCAGAGATTGAGACGGCTCGGCCCCACCAACTGGAGGTCGCAATCGGATCGCTGCCGAACGACCGGGTGAAGTAGGTGGCATAGATGAACGTGACCACCAGGGTGGTGAACGCCGAATTGGCCCAGTCGTAAAGTGCCCACGACCAGACGACACGGGGGCGGTCACGCGCAGGAAGGGCATCGGCTGCGGCAGGGGCGGTGGTCATGCGGCTCCCTTGGTGGTAGTGAGGCGCTGCTGCAACGCGCTCAACCGGCGGCCCAATGCGGCCTGGTCGGCACGAAGCGCATCCATCACGTCCTTGCGTGAGCGCAGCCGGAACCAGCGCCGCGCGTCCTTCCATGATCCGCGCCAGCTCTCGCGCACCAGCAGCCCCAGCATGCCCACCGCCGGAAGCGATACCAGCGCGACTACGGCCATCACGATGCCGCCCACGGCCCACACAACCGAGATCAGCGCCACCAGCCACAGGATATACACCGCGAGGCCCACGAGCAGCTTCCAGGTCGAGCGGGTGTCGGGCTCGAGCTTGAGCCGGTCCACGATAACTCCGGTGAGCTGGTAAGGCACCAGGAAGATGATCCACCCGGCGAGGGCGACGATGGCGGCGAGCGGCATCACCAGCGGCACCCGGGCTGCTGCCCAGGTCAGTGCGCTGCCGGTCCCGGTGTCGAGGTGCAGGTCAGAGGGCCGAAGCTTGAGCCGACCCAGCTTGCGGGCGTGTGCGTCCACATCCTCCGCCAGCGCCAGACCTTCGGTGTCGCTGGTGGCGCGCACCCTGCCCAGAAGGCGAGTGGTGGCGGTGAGCGAGAATATGTCGTCGGTTCTGCCAGGCGGGGCGTGGTTCTCCGCCTGCCAGATGCCGAGTGCAGCGGCGACCAGCCGCTCATCCCGCCACTGCGCCAGGTTGAGCGTCACCTGCTCCAGCGCGTCGCCGATGCGCTCGGTGAGGGCGGCCACCGCCGCGGTGTCGGACTCCGGCAGGCCGGCCAGGTCATCCCATTGCACCGGTGATGCCCGCACCACCAGCGCATCGGAGCGGAACACATCCTTGTTGCGGAACACCAGCCCGATCGGGACTACCGGGAAGGCACCGCCGAGCTGCGCCGCCGCTCCCAGCGCTATCCGGGCAGCACCGGTCCGGAGCGGAGCCAGCGACGGCGACGTATGCGAGATGCCTTCCGGAAATATGCCGACGACGTCGCCCGCGGCGAGGGCCGCGTGCACCGCCCGAAACATCTCTTCGTTGCGGTTCATCTGCGACGGGTCGTCGCTGCGGCGGTAGACCGGGATGGCGCCCGATGCGCGGATCAGCCAGCCGATCTTCCGGTCAGTGAACAGCGGCGCCTTGGCGAGGAACCGCACCTGCCGCCGGGCAGCGGCCACGACCAGCATCGGGTCGAGCAGGGAGTTGGGATGGTTCGCCACCAACAGCACCGGGCCCTCGGCCGGCACGGGGGCTCCGGTATAGCGCATCCGGTAATACCCGAACGCGCAGAGGCGGGCCAGGGGAGCAAAAGCTGGGAGGAGCCACATGGGTGATCAATTATAGTTGTGAGTCGAAAGTCGAGAGTCGAGCGAATCTTCCACCTGGGGAGCCGGATGCTTTCTGCAGTTGATGCTCTAGCGAGGTTGCGGGATGGCAACCGTCGTTTCGTGGCCTGCGTGCAGGGTGGGGCCGCCATGGCGTCCCGGCCGGTGCTGACCACCGGCCAGGAGCCGATCGCCATCATCCTGGGCTGCTCCGACGCACGGGTGCCGGCCGAGCTCGTCTTTGACCAGGGGCTGGGCGACCTGTTCGTCATCCGGGTGGCCGGCAACATCGTGGCACCGTCGCAGGTGGGCAGCGTGGAGTTTGCCGCCGAGCGGTTCGGCACACGGCTGGTGGTGGTGCTGGGTCACACCCAGTGTGGAGCGATCGCGGCGACAATCGAGGAACTGCAGCGGCCTGCCGCCAATCGCTCCCGCAACCTCAGCTCCATCGTCGACCGGGTGAAGCCGTCGGTGCAGGCGCTCATGAGCACCGAGCTGGGGAACGATCTCGGCGCGCTCTCCCGCCAGGCCATCCAGCTCAACATTCGCGCCTCGGTGGACCACCTGCGCCACGGATCCGGCGTGCTGGAGCAGCTGGGTCAGCAGGAAGGCCTGCGCGTTGTTGGTGCGGAGTACGACGTGGAGTCCGGCGCGGTGGAGTTTCTCGACAGCCTCGACTGAGTCAGCGGCATCCAGGCATGGCGCCCATTACAGGGCCGATATCGGCGCGCACCCGTGCGACGGATACGGTAGGGTGGGGAACTACTGGACTGTACACGGAGGCGAGCATGCGAAACTCGATTTGTGCGTCACTGATCGGCATTGCCGCAGCCGGCTGCGGTGGGGACGCGGCGACAACCCGACCCACGGCACTGGCGGCCCAGCCTGGTGATGGCCCCGCGTTCAATATCGAAACCTTCGCGTCGCTTGGAGGCACCGCCAGCCGGGGCAACGCCATCAGCAACCAGGGGTGGGTCGCGGGCTGGTCCCTGCTGGAGGACGGCAGCCGTCACGCCACGCTCTGGCGCTCCGGCACTCCCGACGACCTGGGTACGCTGGGCGGCGCCGCGAGCATGGTGCAGTGGCCCGGGATCAACAACACCGGCATGGTCGCGGGCATTTCGGAAACCGCCGAGGAGGATTCGCTGGGCGAGGCGTGGAGCTGCGAGGCATTCCTGGGCGAGAGCGACCGGGTCTGTCGCGGGTTCGTGCATGCCGATGACATCATGAGCGCCATGCCAACGCTCGGCGGCACCCACAGCTTCGCCACTGGCGTCAACAACCGGGGCCAGGTAGTGGGGTGGGCCGAGACGGCGGTGCATGATCCGACCTGCCGCGAATCACAGGTGCTGCAGTTCCGCGCGGTGCTGTGGGAGCCCAGGAACGGCGCGCTGCAGCAACTTCCGCCACTTCCGGGTGACTCCACGTCGGCTGCCACCGCCATCAATCAGCGGGGGCAGGTGGTCGGCATTTCAGGGGAGTGCGATATCGCAGTGGGGCGGTTCAGCGCGCGGCACGCCGTGCTGTGGGATCAGGGAGAAGTCACCGAGATCGGCAATCTGGGCGGCACCACGTGGCACACGCCGATGGACATCAACGAGCACGGCGACGTGGTGGGGTTCTCCAACCCGGCAGGTCCCGGAGATCCGGAAGGTGAGTTCATCGCCCAGGCCTTCCTGTGGTCACCGCAGGGCGGGACCACTCCGCTGGGCACGCTCGAGGGCGACCTCTTCAGCCAGGCCCACGCCGTCAACGACAGCGGTGTGGTCGTGGGTGTTTCGTTCGGGGGCGCCAGTGGTTCACGCGCCTTCCTGTGGGCCGACGGCGCGATCCATGACTTCAATGACCTGGTAGGTGGCTTCCCTGGTGTCTTTCAGTCGGCGCAGGACATCAATGACCGGGGGCAGGTGACGGGGCGCGTCATGCTGAACGAGACCGGCGAGGTGGTCACGTTTGTGGCGACGCCAGTGGAGCAGCAGCAGTTCAGTACAGTGGAAGCAGCAAGGCAAAAGCGCCCCACGCCATAGCGTGGGGCGCTTTGCGAGTAGCTTACCGGGCGTGCTACCAGGCCAGGAGACCCACCTCGTCGAGGGATGAGGCCACCTGCACCAGCGCGGGCATGCTGGGAGAGCGCCGGAAGGCGAGTGCGGCTTCGCGTACCGCCGGTGACGGCTCCTGGCCGCGCTCCTGGCGGGTGGCGCGCTGGGTGCGACCCATCTCCCGGAACACCAGCTTCATGGCTCGCACCTCGCGCGGACTTTCGGTGGCGAAGGGCACCGGCTTGCGGCGCGACCGGCTCCGGGCGGCCGGCCCGGCAATGGAAGCCGCCGCTGCGGCGACACGGTCATGAACCCGGTCGATGATGGGGCGAGGACTGGTCATGCGAACCTGCCAGGTGACGGGAAGAAGAGCCGAGCGAGTGCGCATGGGCTCCTGCATCAAAGATAACCGCATGTACTTCGAGACGATGCCCGATTATCGGGCCAGCGTCGAATGAATGGGCTGTGGGCGGAAGCGTCGCCCGCGGCCTGGCGCGACGCGCTTGACCGTTATCCCGACGTGGTGGCTCGGCAGGGCGTGACTCGCCTGGAGGAGCTGGACACGTGGTACCGCGGCGAGTTGCCAGGGCAGATGGCCTCGCGTCACCCACCGCATGTGCGGCTCGACGAGCTGGTCCGCCTGACCGAATGGAAGATGGCGCGCGGCGTATGGCGGGCGCGGAACCTGGTGCTGGTGAAGGGCAATGCTCCCACCGCCGTGGTGGACGCCAGCGCGGCAGCACTCGCGGCGGTCCCGCATCCCACCGCGCCGATCTCGGCCCTGGTGAAACTCGGAGGAGTGGGTCCCGCCACGGCATCTGCCGTAGCCGCGGCACACGCACCGGACACGTATCCATTCTTCGACGAGCTGGTGGCGGCCCAGGTGCCGGACCTCGGTGTCGTCGCGTGGACCCTGGGTTACTACGCTCGATACGCGGATGCGCTGCGGAAGCGAGTCGCGCAACTCGGCGAAGACTGGACTCCGGTGATGGCGGAGCGGGCGCTCTGGGCCCATGTCGGAGGCAAGGAAGGAGTCTGAACATGTGGAAGGTGTCCTCACCTGCGTTCGGCCAGGGCGAAGCCATTCCGGCCGAACACACCTGCACCGGGATTGATCGCTCACCCGAACTGGCCTGGACCAAGCCCCCGGACGGCACTCGATCGCTCGCCCTGCTGGTGGACGATCCCGATGCGCCCGACCCGGCTGCGCCCACGCGCGTATGGGTTCACTGGATCCGCTACAACATCCCGCCGCGGCGGGAGTCACTGCCGGAAGGTGCTGGTAACGCGCCGCCCGAGGACGGCTCGCTCGACGCGCGGACCGATGCAGGCTCGACCGGATATCACGGGCCCTGCCCGCCGGTGGGGACGCACCGCTATTTCTTTCGGCTCTTCGCGCTCGACACGATGCTGCCGGATCTGGGGCCGGATGCGGACCGGCGCGAGTTCGAGCGGGCCACAGCGGGGCATGTGCTCGCGACCGCCGAGCTGATGGGAACGTTCCTGAAAGCCTGACGCACGCTGCCGGTGGCCCCGCATGATGATATGCGAGGCCCTGCAGTTCCCGGGGCTCGGTCGGCGTCGATGCAGCGCAGGTCGCAACAAGTGGTGCAACTCCATGCTGGCATGCCAAATGCGCGCGCCGGGCAGGCTCATCCCTTCTGCATCCTGCCCAGGGCGTGACATGGCCAAGCCACCTCGCAATCCCGATCCTGATCCGATGGCACTGGAAGTGGACCGCCTGCTGGCCCAGATCGGGCATGAGCACAGCGGGTCGCGGCGTGCGGCCGTGAAGAACGGCGGATCACTTCGAGCTTCCGCACCATCACGCGTCAGTGGGCCGCCCGGGTCCGCCCGGCGAGAGGGGGCCATGCTCTGGCTCCGGCTGCTGCTCGTCTCGGGGCTGGGCGCGATGATGACGCAGTGGCCCTACCGCTTCGACTGCGACTGGCCCCTCGCGGGGTATCTTGGTGCCGTCGGGATGATCATGCTCACTGCCGGGTGGCTCATGATCGACGCATGGCGCATGCGCCGTCCGGTGGCTCATGTGGCGGCGCTCGTCCTGGCGTTCTGGGGGATCGTGCTCGCGGCCGAGCAGCTGCTGCCGCGCATCGGCTACGCCGCCCAGGTGGCGGTGTGGCAATGCGTGGGAGGATGATGCAATATTCCCGGGGCACGTTTCTCTCGCAGTTTCAGCCTCGGAGGACACATGGCATACGTTGATGGCTTCGTGATTGTGGTACCGAAGCGACTGCTTGGCGAGTATCGCCGCATGGCGCGCATGGGCGCCAAGGTGTGGATGGACCACGGCGCGCTCGAATACATCGAATGCGTGGGGGACGACCTCAAGCCCACCGGCATGGGCGCTACCTTCCCCAAGGTGCTCAAGCTCAAGCGGGGAGAGACGGTCGTATTCTCGTGGATCTACTACAAGTCGAAGTCGAGCCGCGACCAGGTCAACAAGCGGGTGATGAAGGATCCGAGGATGGACAAGATGATGGAAGCAGGAAAGTCGATGCCGTTCGACATGAAGCGGTTCCTGTATGGCGGCTTCAAGACAATCGTGGAAGCGTGAAAAGTGAAAAGTGAGAAGTGAGAAGGGCGCCTTGCCCCCGATTCTCACTTCTCACCTCTCCAGCTGTCCTAGTTTGCCAGCTGTCCTACTTTGCCAGCTGTCCTACTTCGCCAGCTCTCTCACCGAATCAACCAGCTTCTTCACCTTGGCGGGATCAGAGCCCTTGCCCTCGAGCTCCGAGGCCAGCTCGGTGAGCGCGCTGCTCCGCGCCGAGCCCGAAGCCTTCTCGGCGGCGGTCAGCGCCGCGCGGGTGCTGGAGATCGTGCCGGCATCGAGCCCCTTCGACCGCTCGAGCTGGTCGAGGTACGCCCGCGACAGCGAGAACGTGGCAGGCCACACGAACTGCGGCTGGCCCTGGGCATTGAGGTAGTCCAGCTTCACCGAGCGAGCGGCGTCAATCTCGTTCTGGGAGATGAACGCGCTCGGCTTGAGCTGGAGGATGTCGAGGCCGCGCGAGATTTCGGAGCTCACCATCACCCCGTTGTACCAGTACACCGACCACGAACCGCCGCTGCCCATGCGGGTCGAGTCCACCGGGCCGCGGTCGAAGAAGGCGATCTCCTTCGGGTGGGCCGGGTCGGTCCAGTCGAAGACCGAGAGGCCACCCTGGTACCATGCCTGCACCATCACGTCGCGCCCCGGAATCGGAATCAGCGATCCATTGTGGGCCACGCAGTTCTCGAAGGAGGTCTGGGCGGCCGGCATCTTGTAGTAGCTGTGGAACGTCATCTTCCGGTTGTCCAGCGTGAAGATGGCGTCAGCGCCCCATTCCTTCTTGTCGGTGGCGCGGCACTTGGGCTGGCCGCCACCACCCCACTCATCCGAGAACAGGACCTTGGTGCCGTCGTTGTTGAACGTCGCCGAGTGCCAGTAGGAGAAATTCGAGTCGGCCACGGCATCAATGCGCTTCGGGTTGACCGGGTCGCTGATATCGAGCAGCAGGCCGTAGCCGCCGCAGGCACCGCCGGCCAGGCCAATGGCCGGGTACAGCGTGATGTCGTGGCACTGGGTCGGGCCGGGCCGGGGGCCGTCGCCCTGGTCCTGCCGGCGGGCGCCGAACATGCGGGCAATCATGTTGTCGATGCCGGCCCGCAGCGCAGCGCTGTCGGCCGCGGTGGCAGCTCCGGTGCCGTTTCGCGCCTTCACAATGCTGTCGAGCATCGGCCCGGTCATGCGGTCCGAGAGGATGAACTCGCGGTCCTCGAACTTGGCGATGAATGCGCCCCGCGCCCGGGCCTCATCCAGCCGGCGCTTCTGGGCGGCGATGTCCTCCGGGGCTTCGCCATGCTCCGGCGGGGCCACCAGGTCATTGAAGATCCGGGGTGAGCTCACGATCGCGGCCTGCTCGGGGTGCGCCAGCGGCACCTTGATGACCTCGATCCGGAACAGCGCCGAGTTGGGATCTTCCGTGGGCGTCATGTCGCTGCAGCCGGGCAGCTCGCTGGGCGAGCGCACGCCGGCCGACCCGGAGATGTACACGTACACGTTCTCCTTGTCGTCGGGATCCACCAGCACCGAGTGGGTGTGGGAACCACGGCAGGTCTGCACGTTGCCGACGTTGACCGGCTTGGTGATGTCGCTGATGTCGAAGATCCGCACGCCCCGAAGGCGAACGTCGCTCACCGTGTCCTGGACACCCTGGGTGCCGCAGTCGATCCGGCCTGACAGGCCTTCACCCGAGATGAACAGCAGGTTGCCATACACCGACACGTCGCTCTGCGACGCGGGGCAGACGTACGCGGTGGTGAGCACCGGCTTCGCGGGATTGGAGATGTCCCAGATCTGCCAGCCGTTGTAGTTGCCCTGGATGGCATACTTGCCCTTGAAGGCGAGGTCGGAGTTGGTCTCGCCCACGAACTCGGCCGATGGCGGCGAATTCGAGATCAGGGTCATGTTCCAGGCCGCCTGCTCGGCATCCATCTGGCCGGCCCGGAGCCCGACGCGCGGGTCGGGGCTGGGCGCCGCAGTCGACATGCCGGCTGACGCGGACGGCGCGGGGCCGTTGGTGCCGGATTCGTAGGTGGATTGGGAGCACGCCCCGAGGGCCAGGAGGCCGGTCGCGAAGACCAGGGACATGCGGCTGACGCTGGGCACTGATGCCATGACAGTTTCCTCTGATGGGGCAGAATGAGGCCTACGGGCGTTCCACTGCGGGAGATTCATCGGGAGGCGCCCTCCGGCGCCATCTGGTCCAGCATGCTCTCCATGCGAGCGATCTCGGTGATCTGATCGACGTTCACATCGGACGCGAACTTGAAGACGATTTCATCCTGACCGGCGCCATAGGAGCCGAACAGCTCCTTCACCATGGTGAGGGCGCCCTTGTGGTGCTGGATCATGAAGGTCAGGAAGAGCCGGTCGAATTCCGCCCCCCGCGCCTGGTCCAGCTGCTGCATCTGCGCGTGGGTCAGCATGCCCGGCATGGTCATCTCGTGGCCATGCATCATCGTCATCCCACCGGAATCCGGCTCCGGCACCGGCTGGAGGCGGTCCTTCAACCAGGTCTGCATGGTGACGATCTCGTCGCTCTGGCCGTTCACGATGCGCTCCGCCAGCCGCTGGATCGCGGGGCTGGCATCGTGGGTCGGCACCCAGCCGGCCATGGTGATGGCCTGGGAGTGGTGGCCTATCATGCCTGACATGAAGTGGATGTCGGCGGCGGTATAGGGCAGCCGGGCGCTGTCGGCCCGGGCCTCCTCGATGGCCCGGAGGTCGCTCTCGCTGTACTCGGCCTGTTGGGGTGCCGGACCGGTGGATGGAGTCTGACCTGCACTGCAGGCCGTCAGTCCCAGCGCAAGCAGCAGCGGCGCGGAGGCAAGACGGGTCTTGGATGACATCCTCAAATATTCTCTCCCAAGGGTCCGGTGGGGGGTCCCGAACCTGCTATGTGCTCCTCAATCTTCAATTATAGCACCATTTCCCGAACTCAGTTGCCCCGCCCGGCCCGCCCGGCCAGGCGCTCCTCGACCGACTCCCACTCCGCCAGCAGGCCGTCCAGTTCGGTCCGCAGCCGGGCACGCTCTTCCTCGAGCGCACGGACCTCCCTGTGGGACGTCTCCTGATAGAACGCCGGATCTGCAAATCGGGCGTCGATGGCGGCCACCCGGGACTCGACGGCGCTGATTCGGACGGTCGAAGCGTCCCGCCGATGCTCGAGCTCGCGGACGCTCGCCTCGGCAGGTGCCTTGGGAGTCGCCTTCGCCGGCCGGGCGGTCGCACGGGACGGGGGCTTTTCGCGTTTGGCCCGGAGGACAACTTCGTCCACGTCGAGGTGGTCATCGCCGCAGGCATGGACGTACTCGTCGTAGGTGCCAGCATAGTCACGCATCCCACCGGGGCGGATCTCGACTACTCGCGTGGCGAGTCGGGACACGAACCACCGGTCGTGGGAGACCAGCACCAGCGTGCCCTGATAAGCCTGGAGGCTCTCCACCAAAGCTTCGATGGACTCAAGGTCGAGATGGTTGGTTGGCTCGTCGAGCAGCAGCACGTTGGGTTGCTCCACGCCCAGCCGGGCAAAGACCAGCCGCGCGGCCTCGCCGCCCGACAGCGAACCCAGCCGCTTCTCGGCGTCGTCACCCGTGAACAGGACGCGCCCCAGTTCGCCCCGGACGAATCCGACGGTCTTGCCGGGGCAGAACCCGGCGAGCCACTCCTGGGCGGTCCAGTCGGGGTTGCCCAGCTTTTCACGATGGTCCTGGGCGAAGTAGCCCGGCTGGGCCTCGTAGCCCCACTCGACCTGGCCGGCGTCGGCGGTCAGGTCACCCACCAGGATCTTGAGCAGGGTGGACTTGCCGATGCCGTTGGGCCCGATCACCGCCACCCGATCTCCCCGGCGGACTTCGAGATCCACCCCATGCAGCACCTCCTTGCTGCCGAACGACTTCCGGATGCCGCGCACCTTGAGCACCTCGCGGCCACTGGGGCGCCGCAGCACGAAGCGGAACGCCGGATAGCGACGGGAACTCTGGGGCAAGGCCCCCAGCGACTCGGCCTTCTTCTCGATCAGCTTCATCTTGCTTTGCGCCTGGCGGGCCTTGCTTGCCTTGGCCTTGAAGCGGTCCACGAACAGCTGATGATGCGCGATCTCCTTCTCACGCTCGGCGATGTCCTTCTCGCGCCGTTCACGCTCGGTGACCTTGGCTTCCTGGAAGGCGGTGTAGTTGCCCCGATAGGCGGTGACGGTCTGGTAGTCGACGTCGAGGATCTGGGTCGCGACGTTGTCGAGGAAGCGATGGTCGTGCGAGATGACGACGACCGGACCCCGGAAGTCGCGGAGGAACTTCTCGAGCCACCGGATCGAGAGGATGTCGAGGTGGTTGGTGGGCTCGTCCAGCAGCAGCGCGTCGGGCGCGGCGGCCAGCACCTGGGCCAGCAGCACCCGGAACTTGAAGCCTCCCGACAGCGTCGACAGCGGCTGGTGATGGACGTCGCCCGTGATGCCCAGCCCCTCGAGGATCTCGGCGGCGCGGGCCTCGGCGTTGTAGCCATCGTGCCGGAGGACGATGTCTTCCAGTTCGGAGAACTTGTCGACGTCGAAGTGCTCCTCGCCGGCGGCGAAGAGCTCCTCCTTCGCGGCTATCGCGCTCCAGAGTTCCGGGTTGCCCATCAGCGCGACCTGGATGATCTGCCGCTGCTCGTGCAGGAACTGGTCCTGACGCAGCACGCCGAGGCGTGCCTTCCTGGGAAGGGCGACGGTGCCGGTGGTGGCCTCGACGTGACCGGCGAGGATGCCGAGGAGGGTGGTCTTGCCCGAGCCGTTGGCGCCGACCAGGCCGTAGCGCTCGCCGGCATTGAGCTGGAGCGCGACGTCCTGGAACAGCGTGCGTGCGCCGAACGACTTGGAGAGGTCGGAAGCGGAAATCATCGGGCGGGAAAGATAGTCACTGGCTGAGCTATTCGACGGGGGAATTCACCACAGAGCCACAGAGGCCACGGAGGCTTAACCACGAAGGACACGAAGGGCACGAAGAACCGCAGTCTCTGTGGTCTCCGTGGCTCCGTGGTTGGCCGAAGCCCTGGATAGATTCCGTAATGCGCATGGCACTGCTGGCCCTGCTGGTCCTGCTTCCGCTCGGGCGCGTGATGGCGCAGGAGCGGGATACCACGCTGGCGGATTCGGTGCACGTGCTGCCACCGATCGTGGTGGTGACGCGCGCGCCGACGTCGCTCCAGCAGGTGCCAGCCGCCGTGGGCGTGCTGGATTCTACCTCCCTGCGGCGGGGCCGCCGGACCCTGGGACTGGCTGAAGCGTTGACCGACCTTCCCGGTACGTACGTGTCCGACCGCGGCACCTTCGCGCTGGACCAGCGGATTTCGCTGCGCGGGTTCGGCAGCCGCTCCTCCTTCGGGACCCGGGGCGTCGTGGTCCTGCTCGACGGGATTCCCCAGACGCTCCCCGACGGCCAGAGCCAGTTCACCAACGTGGAGCTGGCCGACATCGCCCGGGTCGAAGTGCTGCGGGGGTCGACGTCGGTGCTCTATGGCAACGGCGCGGGTGGCGTGGTGAACCTGATCTCCGCGCCCGCGGCCGGCGCACCCGCGGCGGGAAGGATCCGGGTGGAAGGTGGCGCCGACGGGCTGTTCAAGTGGCACGGCCGGGCCAGCGGCAGGGCGGGGCCATTCAGCGCGGTCGCTTCGCTCTCGCGCGCTGTGGTCGACGGACATCGCGCTCACAGCGCAGCGGATCTTCGGCGGCTGGGTCTCGAGCTGGGGTATCGCGCCGGTGGCACCACCGTGCGAGTGGGATTCAAGGCGGCGGATGATCCCCTGGCGGAGAATCCAGGAGCACTTACGCCGGAGGAGTTTGCAGTGACGCCTCGCCTCGCGGCCCCGAACAACGTGGCCCGCAACGCGGGCAAGGCGGTCAGCCAGCAGCAACTCGCCGTGCAGCTGGATCACGCCGCCGCCGACGGCAGCCGCTATACCTTGGCGCTCTTCGGGCTGCGGCGCGACCTCGACAATCCCATCGCCACCAATACCACGATCCGGATCCTGCGGCGGGCCGGCGGCGTCCGGGCGAGTACGGTGCGCCGCCTCGGGCGCGATCCCTCGCACCCGGTGGTCACGGCGGGAGTGGACGCCCAGTGGATGCGCGACGAGCGCGCCAACCTGACGCCCAACCACGTGGCGGCACCGGACACGACAGTGAATCAACTGGAGCACGTCCGGGCCATCGGGCCGTTCCTCCGCACCGTGTGGCAGCCGGCGCCGATGTGGCGGTTCGAGGGCGGCGTCCGCCGAGACCAGATTCACTTCTCGGTGCGAGACCGGCTGGATGATGACTCAGACGATTCGGGCGAGCGCTCGATGGGCGCGTGGAGCGTGAGTGGCGGCGCAAGTTTCATCGGTGCAGGAACGGTGACGCCGTACGTGAATGCATCGACCTCGTTCGATACCCCGACCACCACCGAGCTGGCGGTGCAGCAGGAGGGCGGGGGATTCAATCCCGACCTCGGTCCCCAGCGGGCCGTGACACTGGAAGTCGGCGCGCGAGGGGAATCAGCTGGAGTGCGGTGGTCGGCGGCACTGTTCCAGGTACAGATCCGCGAGGCCATCATTCCCTTCGAGCAGGTCGACGGCCGTTCGTACTACACCAACGCCGGCAGGATCCGCAATCGCGGCGTGGAGCTGGGCGTGGAGGCAGTGGTGCGGGAAGGCTGGTCGGTGTGGGGGGCGCTGACGGCGGCGGATTACCGTTTCACCGATTACATGCTGGTATCGGGCGCGGACACGGCCAGACTGGATGAGAACCGGCTGGCTGGTGTGCCGGCCGCGTTCGCTCGCGTTGGCGTGCGGGCTGATATCGGCCGTGCCTGGCTGGCCGCGGACCACACGATGTCGGGATCGCTCTGGGCCGACGACGCCAACACCATTCGCATCGATGGCTGGCATGCCACCGACCTGCGAGGCGGCCTGGATCTTGACGCGGGACAGCTGTGGTTCTCGCCCTTCGTGGGCGTCAGCAACCTCTGGAACTCCAGCCATGCCGGCTCGGTTGCCATCAACGGGTTCGGCGGAAGGGTGGTGGAGCCGGCGGCGGGGCGGAGCGTCTACGCGGGGCTCGAAGCCGGATTGTGATTGTCGGCATTCGGCCGCCGCTCTTCCACTCGACGCGGGTCGGGTGCATCCTTCCTTGACAATCACTGCACCACTCCTACGTCCCTGCGGAGGCTGGCCATGGCATTGCCAGTGTACGTGTCCCGACGCGTGCTGCTTCCCTTGAGCGTGCTGCTCGCGCTCGTCGTCCTGCCTGGTGCCATGCTGGCGGCGCAAGGCACAGGTACCATCACCGGCACCGTTACCCGTGACGGATCGGGCGAGCCGCTGGCAGGTGTCTCGATCGTGGCTCGCGAGTCCGGCCGTTCGGCGGTCACCGGAAGCGATGGCCGGTACACCCTGCCGCGGGTTCCTGCGGGCGCGCAGACGATCGTCTTTCGCTGGCTCGGTTTCCGACCCATGGAGCAGCAAGTGACAGTGACGAGCGGCGGAAGCGTCACAGCCGATGCCGTGATGGTGGCTGCCCCCGTGCTGCTGGGTGACATCGTGGTGAGCAGTGCCTCGCGCGCGCCCGAACGGGTGGTCGAAGCACCTGCCGCGGTATCGACCGTTCCGACCCAGATCCTCGACAACACGTCCATCACCGGGCAGGTCCCCGCCGCGCTCGCGACGGTGCCGGGCCTCGATGTGGCCCAAAGCGGCGTCAACGACTTCAGCGTCAATGCCCGGGGATTCAATTCGACGCTCAATCGCCGGGTGCTGGTGCTCGAGGACGGACGGGACCTGGCCATCGCCTTCCTCGGCGCCCAGGAGTGGAACGGCATGACGGTGCCGCTGGAAGACCTGCGCGGCATCGAGGTGGTGCGGGGCCCCGGCTCTGCGCTCTACGGCGCCAATGCCTTCAGCGGCGTGGTGAACATGACGTCGCAGGCGGCGCGCGAAGTGGTCGGCACCAAAGTGACGCTGGCCGGCGGCGAGCTGGAAACGTTCCGGGGCGACCTGCGCCACGCAGGCGTGGCCAGCAGCGGACGATTCGGCTACCGGCTCAACGTGGGTTACAACCGGAGCGACACGTGGTCCCGCTCGCGCACCAACCCCGGTGACCTGGCCGAGGAGTACGAACCGGCGACCGACGAGCCGGTACCGCCTGCGATCACGCCGGAAGCGATCCCGATTTCCGGGCAGACGCTGGACCCGGTGACGCGTGAGGCGCTGGGAGACCGCGATCCGCTGCAGAACATGTATGGGACGGCGCGCTTTGATGTCTACCGCGACAACGGTGGGATGATCACGGCGGAGGCAGGCGCCGCACGGGTCGAGAACGAGATTCTGGTGACCGGCATCGGCCGGGTGCAGGTGCTCAAGGCGGTCAAGCCGTATGCCCGGGTGGCGTGGGCGGAGGAGCGCTTCAACGTGATGGGCTACTGGAACAGCCGCAGCACGCTGGAGCCGCAGAGGTCGCTGGCCTCGGGCCTCGATATTCTCGAGGACTCGGACATCTTTCACCTCGAGGCCCAGGCCAACCAGACCTTCGGCCCGGCGCGGGTGGTGGTGGGCAGCTCGGTCCGGAACACCAACACCAACACGCACGGAAGCCTGATGGACCCGGCCAATGACGACCGGAGCGACAACACCTACTCGGTGTTCGGCCAGGTCGAGTACGAGGTCATTCCGCAGGTAAAGATCGTGGGTGCCGCGCGGTTCGACGACGGCGACCTGTACGACGCCCAGTTCTCGCCCAAGGCCGCCGTGGTGGTCAGCCCCAACGAGAACCATTCCTTCCGGTTCACCTACAATCGCGCGTTCCAGACCCCCAACTACTCCGAGTTCTTCCTCCGGGCGCCAGCTGGCGCGCCGGCCAACTTCACGCTGCTCGAGGCCGGGTTGCGGGCTTCGCCCCTGGGGCCGGCGCTGGCGGGGGTGCCGGTGGGCGAGCTGTACACCAACTCGGCGGCGGTCCCGGTGCTTGCGCTGGGCAACTCGGCGCTGGAAGTGGAGCACGTGAACGGCTGGGAAGCCGGCTACAAGGCCAATCTCGGCGACCGTGCATTCGTGACGATCGACGTGTACCTGAATGACCTCGAGAACTTCGTCACCGACCTGCTGCCGGGCGTCAACCCGGCTTATGGCGCCTGGACCGCGCCGGAAGCGGTGCCGGAGCAGTTCCGGCCCGCGGTCGAGCAGGCCACCCGGGACCAATTGGCAGCCGCCGGCCAGCCGGTGGCGGCGGCCGGTCTCTCGCGGGTGAATGGCAACACCGCCATTGTGGTGTCGTACGCCAATGCCGGTGAAGTGCGTGAGCGCGGCATCGAGATCGGCGTGGGATACAACGTTACCAACGAGTTCCGGGTGGACGCCTCGTTCACCGGGTTCGACTTCGAGGTGAAGTCGCAGGCCACCGGCGACCAGCTGGTGCCCAACACGCCCAGCAAGAAGGCGTCGTTCATGGTCTCGTACATGGGCGCGCAGGGCTTCGATGCCAATGTCGGCCTCCGGCTGATCGATGGCTACCCCTGGGCGGCCGGCGTCTTCCAGGGCTACGTGCCGGCTGCGGAGCTGCTGAGCCTCGGCGCAGGCTACCGGATCAACAACTACCTCCGGGTCCATGCCACGGCCACCAACTTGCTGGACCAGGAGCGCTTCCAGATCTACGGCGGCTCGGTACTGGGGCGGCGGTTACTTGGCGGAGTAACCGCAAACTTCTAAACGGGCGTAGGGCGTAGGGCATAGGGGGCCGCCGGCTCGGAAAACTTTCCGGACCGGCGGCTTTCTTCAGGCTGGCTGCGGAGCGCCGCTGGGCGTAGATTCCGCACTTGCCCTTCCATCAGGAACTTCATGCCAGCGACCGCTCCTCGAGCGCCTTGTCCGGTCACGCAATGACCCGGCTAGTCGATCATCTCGGAACGGGACTCGCGGGGCGCTACTCCGTCGAGCGCGAAGTCGGGCGCGGCGGCATGGCCACCGTCTACCTGGCCGAGGACGCCAAGCACGGCCGGCAGGTGGCGCTCAAGGTGCTGCATCCCGAACTGGCCGCCTCACTCGGGGCGGAGCGGTTCCTGCGTGAGATCCAGATCGCCGCCCGGCTACAGCATCCACACATCCTCCCGCTCTACGACTCAGGCCAGGTGGAAGGCGACGACGCGTCCATCCTGTATTACGTCATGCCCTTCATCGAGGGGCAGTCGCTGCGCGACCGGCTGAGCCGGGAACACCAGTTGCCGATCGAGGATGCGGTCCGGATTGCCCGGGACATTGCCTCGGCCCTGGACTACGCGCATAGGCAGGGTGTGGTTCATCGCGACATCAAGCCCGAGAACGTGATGCTGCACGAGGGCGAGGCGATTGTCACCGATTTCGGCATCGCCAAGGCGGTGAGCGCCGCGGGAAACGAGAACCTGACCCAGACCGGCACGGCGGTGGGCACGCCGGCCTACATGAGCCCGGAGCAGGCCTCGGGCGAGCCGGATCCCGATGGCCGCACCGACATCTACAGTCTCGGCTGCGTGCTCTACGAGATGCTGACCGGCGTCGCTCCCTTCACTGGCCCGACCGTCCAGGCGGTCATCATGAAGCGGTTCACCGAGCCGGTGCCGTCGGCCCAGGCCAGCCGGCGTGACGTTACCTCCGAGCTGCAGCTGGTGGTGGCTCGCAGCCTGGCCAAGGATCCGGCTGACCGGTACCAGCGCGCCGACCAGGTGGTGAGCGCGCTGGGGTCGCCGAAGATGGTGACACCGCCCAACGCCACGCCGCTGGCGGTGCCGAGCGCACCGGCCAGGACGTCGATCGCGGTGCTGCCGTTCGCCGACATGAGTCCCCAGAAGGACCAGGACTATTTCTGCGAAGGCATCGCGGAAGAGATCATCAACTTCCTGAGCAAGATCGACGCGCTGAACGTGGCGTCCCGGTCGTCGGCATTCGCTTTCAAGGGGCACCAGGACGTGCGCAAGGTGGGTGAGCAGCTGGGCGCCGGCACCGTGCTCGAGGGAAGTGTGCGCAAGTCCGGCAACCGGCTCCGGATCTCGGCTCAGCTGGTGAAAGTCGCGGACGGGTACCAGCTCTGGTCCGATCGATACGACCGTGAGCTCGAGGATGTCTTCGCGATCCAGGACGAGATCGCCGAGAGCATCGTCAAGGCGCTCAGGGTGGTGCTGACCGAGAAGGAGAAGCGGGCGGTGGAGAAGGCGCCCACCGCCAACGTACAGGCCTACGATTTCTACCTTCGCGGGCGGCAGTACTTCCACCAGTGGCGCAAGCGAGGCATCGAGTACGCCCGCCGGATGTTCGAGCGGGCGCTGGAGATCGATCCGGATTATGCCCTGGCGCACGCAGGTGCGGCGGACTGCTGCTGTGCGCTCTACACCTGGTGGGATGCAAGCAAGTCCAACCTCGAAGGGGCGGACACGTACAGCCGCCGGGCCCTCGAACTCGGTCCCGACCTGGCCGAGGCGCATACCGCACGGGGGCAGGCGCTGACGTTGCGCGGGAAGCACTCCGAGGCGGAGCTGGAATTCAACGAAGCCATCCGGCTCAATCCGAAGAGTTTCGAGGCCTACTTCTTCTTTGCGCGCGCCTGCCTGGCCCAGGGCAAGTACCAGCAATCCGCCGAGTTGTTCGAACAGGCGTCCGCGGTGCGGCCGGAGGACTTCCAGGCCCCGTCGCTGGCAGAGGAAGTGTACCGGTCGCTGGGGCGGCCCCTGGATGCGGCGGCCGCGGCCCAGCGGGCACTGAAGCTGATCGATGCCCGGCTGGCGCTCAATCCGGACGAATCGAGAGCGCTGGTGCTGGGGGCGGTGATCCATTGCCGGTTCGGCGACGTCGAACGAGGCCTGGAGTTGATCCGGCAGACCCTGCTGCTCGATCCCGACGACTCCGGCGTGCTGTACAACGTGGCGTGCGCCTACGCCGCGGCCGACATGCATGACGAAGCAATCTCCACCGTCGAGCGGGCAATCCAGAACGGGTTCGGGCATTGGGAGTGGCTGGAACACGACTCCGACCTGGATCCGGTCCGTGGCCTGCCCCGGTTCCAGGCGCTGCTGGCGGCGCGCTGATGACGGCCACGTCCCCCACCCCGCTGAAAGAACGCTTGCAGCAGGCGCTGGCCGGCCGGTACACCATCGACCGCGAAGTTGGCCGGGGCGGCATGGCCACGGTCTTCCGGGCCCAGGACCTCAAGCATGGCCGCCAGGTGGCGCTCAAGGTGCTGCACCCGGAACTGGCCGCTTCGCTGGGTTCCGAGCGCTTCCTGCGCGAGATCCAGATTGCCGCGAGGCTCCAGCACCCGCATATCCTGCCACTGTACGACTCGGGCAGCGCCAGCGGTGCCGACGGTGGCCAGCCGATGCTCTATTTCGTGATGCCGTTCGTGGAGGGGCAGTCGCTGCGCGACCGGCTGACCCGGGAGAAGCAACTCTCGGTGGAAGACTCGGTGAAGATCGGGCGCGACATGGCAGTCGCGCTCGACTACGCCCATCGCAGCGGGGTGGTGCACCGCGATATCAAGCCCGAAAACGTCATGGTGCATGAAGGCGAAGCGGTGGTCACCGACTTCGGCATCGCCAAGGCGGTGAGCGTTGCCAGCGGTGACAGCCTCACGCAGGCGGGCATGGCGGTGGGCACACCCGCCTACATGAGTCCGGAGCAGGCGTCGGGCGAGGGCGAGCTGGACGGGCGCACCGACATCTACAGCCTGGGGTGCGTCCTCTTCGAGATGCTGACCGGCTCGGCCCCGTTCACCGGCTCGACCATGCAGGCGGTGATCATGAAGCGCTTCACCGATCCGGTGCCGTCGGTGCGGGCGAGCGGGGCCTTCGTCTCCGCTGAGCTGGAGCGGGTGGTGACGAAAAGCCTGGCCAAGGATCCGGGTGACCGGTTCCAGTCGGCGGACCTGGTCGCGCAGGCGCTGGGATCCCCCCGGGTCGTCACCCCGCCCAATGCCACCCCGCTCGCCACCCCGGCCGTCGCCGTACGGACGTCGATCGCGGTGCTGCCCTTCGCCAACATGAGCGCCGATCCCGAAAACGAGTACTTCACCGACGGCATGGCCGAGGAGATCATCAACGCGCTGATGAAGGTGCAGTCGCTCCAGGTGGCGTCGCGCACGTCGGCCTTCGCGTTCAAGGGCAAGAACCTCGACATCCGGACCATCGGCGAGCAGCTGGGCGTGGGCACGGTGCTCGAGGGAAGCGTGCGGAAGGGCGGGAAGAAGCTCCGGATCACGGCGCAGCTGATCAGTGTGCACGATGGCTACCAGCTCTGGTCCGAGCGTTATGACCGGGAGCTGGAGGACATCTTCGAGATCCAGGACGAGATATCGGCCAACATCGTGAAGGCGCTGCGCGTGGTGCTGAGCGAGGACGAGAAGCGGAACCTCGGCCGGGCGCCCACCGAGAACGTGGTGGCCTACGAGTTCTACCTGCGGGGCCGCCAGTACTTCCACCTGTGGCGCAAGCGGGAGATCGAGTACGCCCGCCGGATGTTCGAGCGCGCGGCCGAGATTGACCCCGACTACGCCCTGGCGCACGCCGGGATCGCCGACTGCTGCTCCTTCCTCTACATCTACTGGGACGGCAGCAAGGGCAACCTCGAACGGGCCGACAGCGCCAGCCGCCGGGCCATCGAACTGGACCCGCTGCGAGCCGAAACCCACACCTCGCGCGGCATGGCGCTGGCGTTCGCCCAGCGATTCGCCGAAGCGAAGACGGCGTTCGAGACCGCACTGCGGCTGGATCCGCTGCTCTACGAGGCCCACTATTTCTATGGGCGCGCGCTGATGCAGCAGGGGCAGGTCGAGGCGTCGATTGACCGCTTCCGTGAGGCCAGCCGGCTGCGGCCGGAGGACTACAATTCTCCAGTGTTCCTCGCGACGGCGCTCGAGGCCACCGGTGCGCATGATGAAGCCAAGGCGGCGTTCGCGATGGGCATGGATCGGGTGGTGCAGCATGTTGAGCTGCACCCCGACGATGCGCGGGCGTTGATCCTGGGGGCCCAATGCCTCTACGAGGCGGGGCAGCCGGAACGCAGCATGGACTGGTCCCGCAGGGCGCTGGAGATCGACCCGGAAGATTCGGGGATCCTGTACAACAGCGCGTGCATCCACGCGGTCCGGGGCGAGTACGACGAGGCGCTGAAGATTCTGGAGCAGGCGGTGCGATTCGGCTTCGGCATGCGGGAGTGGATCGAAAACGACCCCGATTTCGCTCCGGTGCGGGGCGACCCCCGCTTCAAGGCCATTCTCGAGAAGCTGTAGGTCTTTCCGAGGGGAATTCATCATGATCGCACGCAGCTGGCACGGGCGGGTTCCCGCCGCCCGTGCAGATGAATATTTCGATTACCTGAATAGCACCGGGCTTGCCGATTACCAGGCCACGCCCGGCAACCGGGCCGTGCTGGTGGAACGCTGGGTTGAGGGCGACGCCGCCCATTTCCTCATCACCACGCTGTGGGACTCGGTAGACGCGATCAAGAAGTTCGCCGGCGATGACTACGAAGTGGCGCGGTACTACGACGAGGACGATGACTTCCTGCTGGAACGCGAGCCCCGCGTCCATCACTCCGAGGTGCTGTACTACTCGTCCGACACGTCCGCGGCATGACCGCGCGCCCCTACCTACTGGCCGAAGCCACCTGGGACGCAGTCCGTACCACCCGGTACGAAGTGGCCATCCTGCCGTGGGGCGCGACCGAGGCCCATAACCGGCACCTGCCGTACGCCACCGACACGATCCAGAGCGACGCGATGGCCATGGCCGCTGCGGCGGCCGCGTGGGAGCGCGGCGCCCGGGTGGTGGTGCTGCCCGCCGTGCCGTTCGGGGTGCAGACCGGACAGCGGGAGGTGCCGCTCTGCCTCAACCTGAACCCCAGTACCCAGCTCGCCGTGCTGCGTGACCTGCTGCCGGGCCTCCGGGCGCACGGCGTGCGCAAGCTGGTGATTCTCAACGGACACGGCGGCAACGACTTCAAGCAGATGATCCGGGAGCTGCAGCCGGATTCCGGCATGGTGCTGTGCCAGGTCAACTGGTACACGGTGGTTCCGGCACGCGAGTACTTCGACGACCCGGGTGACCACGCCGGCGAGCTGGAAACCAGCTTGATGCTGCACATGGCGCCGTCGCTGGTGCAGCCGCTGTCGTCGGCCGGCCCCGGCACCGCGCGGCCGTTCAGCATCACCGCCTTGCGCGAGGGCTGGGCCTGGACGCCGCGGCGCTGGGTCGACGTCACCGATGACACCGGGGTCGGCGACCCGGCGGCAGCGACACCCGAGCAGGGCGAACGATTCATGCGCGCGGTGGTGGACCGGATGAGCCAGTTCCTGGTGGAGCTGGCGGCGGCGGATCCGAACGCGCTTTACGAGGGCGCCGGGGTGCCCCAGTAGCGCTTCAGTGCACTGATGATCACCGGCAGCCCGCGGAAGACGCAGAAGCCCAGCGCCACCCACGCAATCACCTGGAAGAATCGCAGCATCGCCGGCGCGGACTGACCCGGGAAGGAATCCGGGGCGAAGCCGGAGAAGGCGAGCGTGAGCGCCAGTCCGCAGAACGTCACCACCTTGGTGACCGCGTAGCCAGTGCGCATGAAGGGAGATCCCACCAGGAACTTGCTGAGCGCGGTACGGTGCTGGTCGAACGGGGGAATGCCCTGGGCGACGCCGATGCTCCGGAATGCGTCGGTCAGGGTGGTGCGCGCGATGACAACGATGGGAATTATCGCCGGGATCAGGCGCAGGTCCGCGAAGCAGACCCAGAGCACCAGCTCGTAGGTCCGGTCTGCGGCGATGTCCAGCACGCTGCCGAACAGGCTGGTCTGGCCGGTGCGCCGCGCCACCACACCGTCCACAGTGTCCAGCATCAGCCCCACAAACAGGATGCCCGTCCCCAGCAGCCGCATCGGCGGAGATCCGTGGTACAGGATCACGATGATCAGCACCAGCAGCGGGAACCGCGACAGCGTGATCCAGTTGGCGAGCACGGTATCCTCCAGGTGAGCCATGAAGTTGCGCTCGCCAGCGGGCGGTGTCTACTTCGGGCAGGCATTCCTGCGATTCCGGGAGATCTTCATGACGTCACCTGACGAACGACTTCGCCCCCATCCTGCCACCCGGCTCTCCGGTCCGGCTGAAGTGCTCGACCTGCCCGCGTTCGCCCAGCGCCTCAGGTCCGAGCCTCATGCTGCCAGGGACGGCCACCGGCAGGTGGGTCTCATCCACCGCGGTCCGCTGCGCCTGGTCCTGTTCGCGTTCGAGGCCGGCGGGCGCCTGCCGGAGCACAAGGCGCCGGGTCAGGTGCTGATCGAGTGCCTCCGGGGAAGCATCACGGTGGACGCTGGCGGGGCTCGGCACGAACTGGGCGAACGCATGATGGTGGTGCTGGAGCCGGGGGTTCCCCATGCTGTCGAGGCCCGGGTGGAGTCCGAGATGCTGCTGACGGTGTGCCTGGAATGACGCGGCGACCTGATCGACCTCGAGCGGAAGGCAATCCCATGTGGCTTCTTCTGGTAGCGCTCTTCGGGTTGGTGGTGCCCAACGGCCTCTTCGTCGCATGGCTCGTTACCGAGTTTGACGGAATCGGTGCCATGCTGGCCAATCGGCTCGCCCTCGCATTCATGCTGGAGGCGATGCTTCTGCTGGTGCTGCTTGCGGTCCACTTCGCCCAGCGTCCGCCGGGCCCGATCCGCTGGACGTGGTTCGTCGTCCTCTCGTTGCTGGGAGGCCTGGGCTTCGGCCTGCCGTTCTACTACTGGCTGAACACCCGCAGCCGACCGGGCCAGGAGTCATCCGGCTGACTGCGCCAGGCGGCTGGGGCGGCTCCGGGTGGCGCTGCCCCGCCCCTGCGGGGATATTCCGGGCGAAGGAGGGCTGACATGCGAGGCACATTGCGCGAGTGGGCGCGGGCGCTGGCCGGAAGGCCCCGAGTTCCAGCCATCGTACGGAAAGTGCGCGCCGAGGGGCTGACCTACCTCAACGTGGAGGCGCTCACGGAGCTGCAACGGGAAGTCCGGTGGATCGAGGAGGCCGGGCTTGAAGGGATATTGATCGAGGCTGGATGCGCCCTCGGAGGCTCTGCCATCGTCATGGCCGCAGCCAAGTCACCAGACCGCGCGATGCACGTTTTTGATGTCTTCGGCATGATCCCGCCGCCGTCGGAGCTCGATGGCGAGGACGTGCACCGGCGTTACGAGGTGATACAGAGCGGGCAATCGGACGGCATCGATGGGGGCCGCTATTACGGATATGAGGAGGACCTCCGCCAACGCGTGACCGGCAACTTTCAGCGGCTCGGTTATCCGATCGAGGAGAACCACGTCGAGCTGGTGGAGGGGTTGTTCCAGGATACGCTCAAGCCCGCGGGTCCCGTGGCCCTGGCGCACCTGGATGGGGACTGGTACGAGTCGGTGATGACCTGCCTCCAGCGGATCGTGCCCCGGCTGGTGCGGGGCGGCAGGCTGGTGATCGACGACTACCACACGTGGTCGGGATGCCGGCGGGCGGTGGACCAGTACTTCGAACGCATCATGCCCGATTTCCGGTTCGAGGGCGAGTCTCGCCTGCACATCGTTCGCGCTTGAACGACCTCGACGGCATTCTCGATTTTCTGAGGGCCGCCGAAGGGCTCAAGTCGGCCACCCGGAGTGCCTGGACATCGGCTGGCCGGCGCGAGAGTGTGGCCGAGCACACCTGGCGTCTCTGCCTGATGGCGATGGTGTGCTATGCAGACGATCCCGAGGTCGATCTGGGCCGGCTGCTCCGGATGTGTCTCATACACGACCTGGGCGAAACGCTCCGGGGCGACATTCCCGCGCCGGAACAGGTCCCGGGCGGAAAGTTTGACGCCGAACGCGCCGATCTGCTGGCCCTGGTGGCGCCCTTGCCGGAACGGCAGCGGCTCGAGATCGTCGGGTTGTGGGACGAGTACGAAGCGGCCGAGTCGCCTGAGGCGCGCGCCGCCAAGGGTCTCGACAAGCTGGAAACCATCCTGCAGCACACCCAGGGAATGAATCCCGAGCATTTCGACTACGCGTTCAATCTGGAGTACGGCCAGCGGTTCACGTCGGCAGACCCGTTGCTGGCGGCGCTTCGTGCTCGGCTGGACCGGGAAACGTCGCGCCTCGCCCAGGAGTCACGTCCATGAAGTCCGTCCTTCGCTGGATGCTGTCGCTGCTGCTCCTGGCCCCGGGTGCTGAAGTCGCGCACGCCCAGGCAGGCTACGTCGTGCTGGCGCGCCACGCGGAGAAGAGTGGCCTGACCGACACCGCGAGCCTCACACCCGTGGGCCAGCGGCGCGCAACCGACCTGGCGAAGGTGCTCGCGGGGACGCGGCTCGATGCCATCATCAGCACCCAGTACACGCGCACGCGCCAGACAGCGGCGCCGACCGCAGGGCAGACTGCGCTCGAGCCGATGATCGTCGATGGTAGCGGCCGCGTCCCGGCGCACGCAGCGGATGTGGCTCGCGCGATCAATGCGCTCGCCCCGGGCTCGGCCGTGCTGGTGGTGGGCCATAGCAATACCCTCGCTCCGATCGTCGCCGCCCTGGGTGGGCCGACGCTGGCGGACCTGTGCGAGCTGGAGTATTCCACGCTGCTGGTTCTCGAGCGTCCGGCCCCGGATGCGCCGTGGCGATTCCTGCGCGCGAGGTATGGCGCGCCCGACCCGCCCGGAGCCGACCACTGCCACGCGCCCGACGGATCCATGCGCCCGGGAGGCTGATCGGAGCGCCGCGTTGAGTCCGACCCTGCACGACACCAGCACCAGCCTGGAGCGGCTGCGCACGTCCCTGACCGACCGTTACCGGATCGGGGAGGAGCTGGGTCACGGCGGGATGGCCACGGTGTACCTGGCCGAAGACCTCAAGCACCAGCGCCAGGTGGCGCTCAAGATGCTCCGCCCCGACCTGATTCATGGTGGTGGCGAGACGACCCGCTTCCTGCGGGAGATCCGCATCGCCGCCCAGCTCAGCCATCCCTCCATCCTGCCGCTGCACGATTCCGGCGAAATCGACGGCACTCTCTGGTTCGTGATGCCCTACGTCCGGGGCGAATCACTGCGCGCGCGGCTGCAGCGCGAGCAGCGGCTTCCGACCGACCAGGCCGTCCGGATCGGCATCGCGGTGGCACGGGCGCTGGACTACGCCCACCGCCAGAACGTGGTGCATCGCGACATCAAGCCGGAGAACATCCTGCTGCATGAAGGGCAGGCGGTGGTCGCCGACTTCGGCATCGCCCGGGCGATCACCGAGGCGGCCAGCGATAACGTGACCGAGCGGGGCCTCGCGATGGGAACGCCGGCCTACATGAGCCCGGAGCAGATCGGCGCCGAGCGCGACCTGGACGGGCGGAGCGACATTTACGCGCTGGGCTGCGTGCTCTACGAGATGCTGGCCGGCGCTCCTCCATTCGCCGGCCCCAGCGTCCGGCCGGTGACCTATCGCCACCTGGCCGATGCCGTGGCACCGCTGCGCGCGACGCGGCCCACGGTGCCGCCGTCGGTGGAGCGCGCCGTACTCCGGGCCCTGGCGAAGAATCCTGCCGACCGCTTTGCCACCGCCGCGGAGCTGGCCGAGGCCCTGGCTGCCCCGACCTCGCCGCTGGCGAGCGCGCCTCCCGACATCCGCTCGCTGGCGGTGCTGCCCTTCGTGAACGCCAGTGCGGAGTCCGACACCGAGTACCTGAGCGATGGCATCACGGAGGAACTGATCAACGCCCTGGCGAACATCGGCCGGCTGCAGGTGGCGCCCCGGACGGCGGTCTTTCCGTTCAAGGGCAGCACCGAAGGCGGGCGGGTGATCGGGGCCCGGCTGGGCGTGGAGAGCGTGCTCGACGGATCGGTGCGCCGGGCCGGGGGGCGCCTCCGCATCACGGTGCAGCTGACCGACGTCCACGACGGGCGGCTGGTCTGGTCCGAGCGGTTCGATCGCGAGATGGGCGACATCTTTGCGCTGGAGGAGGAGCTGGCGCGCACGATCGTCGCGGTGCTGCGAATCCGGTTCCTTGGCGAGCTGACGGATCCGGTGCCGAAGCGCTACACCGACGATGTCGACGCGTACAACCTCTACCTGATGGGCCGGTTCGCGTGGAACAAGCGGACCCCGGAAGGCACGGCTGAAGCGATCCGGCACTTCGAGGCCGCCATTGCGCGCGATCCGGATTACGCCCTCGCCTACACCGGCTTGTCCGACAGTTACGCGCTGGAAGTGGACTATCGCGGAGCGCCGGTCACCGAAGGATTGCGCCGCGCGAAGGAGGAGGCACTCCGGGCCCTGGCGCTGGATGACAGCCTGGCTGAAGCGCACACCTCGCTGGCCTGGGTCACGTTCATCCATGACTGGGACTGGGAGGCCGCGGGGCGGCAGTTCGCTCGTGCCATAGAGCTCAATCCCCGCTACGCCTCAGCCCGCCAGTGGCACGCATGGTACCTCATGGCCATGGGACGGATCGACGAGGCGATCAGCGAATCGCGGCTGGCCCAGGAACTCGACCCTACCAGCATGTCGATCCGGCGTTCCGTCGGCTGGCTGCTCCAGTACGCCCGCCGCTGGGAGGAGTCGGTAGCGCAGCTTCGCTATGCAGTGCAGCTCAACCCGGGGCAGGACGAGACCCTCTGGGCCCTGGGCGTGTCGCTGATGGAGCTGGGGCAATTCAACGAGTCCGAGCGCGTGCTGCGCGAATCGGAAGCGCTCACCGTCGCCAACTATCACGCATATGCGTCGCTGGGCCGGCTGGCCGCGCGCCGGGGCAACATGGCGGAGGCCGAAGCGCGAATGGTGCGGCTGAAACAGATCGCGCAGAACTCGTATGTGTCTCCGGTCGACTTCGCACGGCTGGCGATCGGCCTCGGCGACCACGACGAAGCGTTCGAATGGATTGGCCGGGCGCACGCCGAGCGGCGGGGCTGGCTGGCATACCTGCGGGTGGAGCCGATGCTCGATCCACTGCGCGGTGACCCGCGATTCAGCAAGTGGCTTCGCACCATGCGATTGGACTAGTTGCGGGAACGGGGTAGGTGATTGACTCCTAAGAAAGCCCAAATGGACCGGGACCGCGAGCTGCTCCGGCATTTCCTGGCAGCTATTGCCTATCGCTTCCAGAAAGCCGTTCGCGGTGCCCCGGCCCACTATCCCGATTTCAGTGCCGGCCATCAGGCACGCACGCCGGTCGAGCTGGTGCGTCACATGGCCAGCCTCATGGGCTACACCTGCACCTTCTTTCGGGGCGGGTCGTATCCGATGCATCCGGAACCGCTGCCCACGTTCGAGGCCGAGGTCGAACGGTTTCATCAGCTGCTGCAGGAAGTCGGCGCCGAGCTGGAAGCAGCCGAGTTCACGGAGCTCTCGCCGGAGCAGTTGCTGCAGGGGCCGTTCGCCGACGCGATGACTCACGTGGGCCAGCTGGCCATGCTCCGGCGGCTGGCCGACGCCCCGGTCCCGCCCGAGAACTTCATTCATGCCCGAATCGACAGCGCCCGCCTGGGCACCGAGCAGGCACCGCCAGCCAGCCCCGACAAGCACTGGCCCGAGCGGCCGAAATAGCGTGCCGGACATGCATGGTCGCCTGCTGTCGTGCGCGATGGCCGGAGTGCTCGCGGCATCCGGCTGCACCGGTGTACTGTCGCGGCCGCTGCCTGCTCCCGCGTACGTCCAGCTCGATATCGAACGAAGCGGTGTTGATTATCCGGTATATCGGATTCCGGCCCTCACGCTGAGCAACGCCGGCACCCTTATCGCCGCGTATGACGGCCGTCCGTCAATGGCGGATGTTCCCGGCCCAATCGCGCTGTTGGTACGTCGGAGCACGGACGGCGGCCGCACCTGGCTGCCGCGCCAGGTGGTGCGGGCCGGTCCGGCACCGGCGGGCTACGGTGATCCGAGTCTCCTGGTCGATCGCGTCACCGGACGCATTTTCCTCTTTCACGTTGCATCCATGCGGCAGGGTTTCGGCGGATCGGCCGCCGGCAACCGTGAGGACGACCCCGATGTCCTGCAGGCGGATCTCAGCTGGTCGGACGATGACGGCGTGACCTGGATCCACCGACGCATCACCGCGGCCATCAAGGATCCTGCATGGGGTGGCATATTCGCCGCGTCGGGGCAGGGGATCCAGCTCCAGCACGGCGCGCATGCGGGCCGCCTGCTGCAGCAGTACGTCATCCGCCACGACGGGAAGAATTTTGCCGGCAGCGCCTACAGCGATGACCACGGTGTTACGTGGCAGATGGGCGCGTTGACGGGGCCCGGAATGGATGAGAACAAGACGGTGGAACTTTCCGACAGACGGGTGATGCTCAACAGCCGGGCGAAACCTCACCGATTGGTCGCGTGGTCCGATGATGGCGGCATTCACTATGCTGGCCTCCGCGCCGACAGTCAGCTGGTGGATCCGGCGAACAACGGCGCCATCATTCGAACTGATGCGGGTCGCCTGCTGATCAGCCATACGGCGCATCCCACCGAACGCAGGAACCTTGTGGTGCAACTGTCGTGCGATGATGGCGAGACCTGGTTGCCCGGTCGGGTTATTGAATCAGGCCCCGCCGGCTACTCCACCCTGGTGGCGTTGCCCGGCGGCGACGTCGGCATCCTGTATGAGCGGGGCGAGTACGAGGCGATCACCTTCGCGCGGTTCACGCCTGCCTGGCCGGATGAGTGTCTGTGAGCGAGCCATCGCGCGCCGACATCCTCGCCCTCGAACGTGCCGCCCGCGCGCTGGAACCGGGCACGTCCAGGCGCAAGGCACTTCGCAACGCAATTGCCGCCTCGGGCGAGCGATTTCTGCGGCGCATCGGCACCGCGAAGGCGTGGGAGGAGCCGGAGGAGAACGCGTCAGGGCTGCTGGACCTTCCGGTGGCGGAGCGAGGCATCCCGCTGGAAAAGGCGATCGCGTTGCTGGAACGGGAAGTGATCGCACCGGGACTCAACCCCGCGTCGGGCGGTCACCTGGGGTACATCCCCGGCGGGGGCATTTACCACTCGTCACTGGCCGACTACCTCGCGGCGGTGACCAACAAGTACGCCAGCGTGTTCTTCGTCGGGCCCGGCGCAGTGCAGATGGAGAACATGCTGGTGCGCTGGACCGCCGACCTGATCGGATTCGGCCCGGAGGCTGGCGGCTCGATCCTGTCGGGCGGCAGCATCGCGAACCTCTCCGCCCTCGCGACAGCGCGTGATGCGCACGGGCTCCTTGGCGCGGACTACGCCGCGACGGTGGTGTACCTCACTTCGCAGGCGCACCACAGCGTGGAGAAGGCGCTGGATCTCGTCGGGTTGCGCGAGGTGCAGCGGCATCTGGTCCCGATGGACGAGGGGCACCGGATGCGCCCGGACGCGCTGGGACGCGCCATCGCCGAGGACCGGGCGCGCGGTGCCAGGCCCTGGCTGATCGTCGCAGCGGCCGGCACCACCGACGCCGGCGCGGTCGATCCGCTCGACCAGATTGCCGAGGTGGCCCAACGCGAAGGGTGCTGGTTGCATGTGGACGCAGCTTATGGCGGCTTTTTCCTGCTGACCGAACATGGACGCACCGCGCTGGCGGGCATTGCCAGAGCCGATTCGGTGGTGCTCGATCCGCACAAGGGGCTTTTCCTGCCCTATGGCTGCGGCATGCTGGTGGCGAGAGACGCGCGGCTGCTGGCCCGGACCCACGGCCATACCGGCCACTACATGCAGGACGCGAATCGCGATGTGACCGACCTGTCGCCAGCCGAAGTCTCACCAGAACTGACCAAGCACTTCCGCGCGCTTCGCATGTGGCTCCCGCTGGTGGTGCTCGGTGTCGCACCATTTCGCGCCGCGCTCGACGAAAAGCTGCGGCTGGCGCGCTACGCCGCCGAGCAGCTGAAGGGACTTGGGTTCGAGGTGGGACCGGCGCCGGACCTGTCGGTTGTCACCTTCCGGTGGGCGCCGGCCGGCGTGGATCCGCAGGGGCTCGACGAGCTCAATCAGCGAATCGTGGACGCGGTGCGGCGGGACGGCCGAGTGTTCATCTCGTCCACGATGCTCGACGGCCGTTACACGATGCGGCTCGCGATCCTCTCCTTCCGCACTCACCTGCGGACCGTGGACCTGGCGCTGCGGGTGCTGCAGGAGCAGGTTGCCCTGCTGAGCAATGCGTCAGCGCGCGGCCTGCCAGCCACCCCTGATTAATATCCAGCATGACAATTCGCCTGATTCTCGCCATCCTGCACCTGCTCGCGCTCGGCGTGGGAATGGGTGCCGTGTACGCCCGTGCGCGCGGGTTTCGCAAACCGCTGGATGCCGATGGAGTCCGCCGGGTGCTCAGGGCGGATTCCTGGTGGGGTCTCGCCGGCTTCCTCTGGATCAGCACCGGCCTCGCCCGCTTGTTCATGGGCACCGAGAAGGACACCTCGTACTACTTCCACAACCATCTGTTCCTCGCCAAGATGGGACTGCTGGCGGTGTTGCTGGTGCTGGAGGTGATCGCCGTGATTGCGCTGGTCAAGTGGCGCAAGAGCCTGGCGGGCGGCGCCGCACCCGACACATCCGCCGCCAGTCGCCTCGCCATCATCAGCGATGTCCAGCTGCTCCTGGTGCTGCTCATGGTGGGACTCGCGGCCGCGATGGCGCGAGGCCTCGGCGTGATGGCCGGCTGAGCCCCTTGAGCCTGGAGCGGTTTCAGACGGCGCGGCTCCGGGCCGAGCGGCTCTCGGCCGAGCATTTGCCACAGCTGCAGCAAATGGACCGCGACCCGCAGGTGATGACCTGGCTCGGCGGCGTGCGGGACGATGCAGGGCTGGAGGCGTACCTCGAGCGCAACCTGGCTCACTGGGACCGGTTCGGATATGGGGTGTGGGTGCTCCATTCGATCGAGAGCGGAGCCTTCGCGGGGCGAGCGGTGCTGCGCCATGTGGACGTGGATGGGGCGGACGAGGTCGAGGTGGGATACGGTTTCCTGCCGGAATACTGGGGGAAAGGGCTCGCAACCGAGATGGCCAACGCCTGCCTGCGGATCGCACGCGATGACGTGGGCCTGAGGTCGGTCGTGGCCCTGACGGCGCTTGGGAATTCCGCCTCCCGACGGGTGCTCGAGAAGGCCGGGCTGCGCTTCGAGCGGCAGGTGCATCACGTGATCGGCCCTCATGCCCTTTATCGGATCGACTTCGCTCCCGGAAGTGACTGACCGCATGACCATCCATACCAGGTCGATTCGCGAGAAGCCCGAAAAGTCCGACGGTCGCCGGATCCTGGTGGACCGGCTATGGCCACGTGGCATGTCGAAGGAGAAGGTGGCCATCGACTTCTGGGCCAGGGACATCGCCCCGTCCAACGAACTGCGCAAGTGGTACAGCCACGATCCCGAAAAGTGGGACGAGTTCCGGCGGCGCTACTTCGCCGAACTGGATGACAACGGGGAAGCCGTGGCCGAACTCCGTTCCCGGATGGGCAAGGGCACCGTGACACTTCTCTTCGGCTCACGCGAGGCCCGTCTCAACAATGCGACTGCGCTCGTCGAGTACCTGAAATCCCGGCGCTGAGCTCCGGCCGGAGGCGCTCATGTTCGTGGGACACCTGGCAGTTCCTTCATCGGCAAGCGAGCGGCACCGTCGGTGTCGCTGAGGCGGCCTGAGGCTGCCCCGCTTGCCGGGACCGGTTCGGCGGGTAGAATTGGGCTGTTACGCTCCCGTCCCTTCCATTACTTCCTGCGCCGGAGCAGCACCATGAGAGCGATCCTTGCATCGATGACAGCCGCGGCCGTGCTGGTGGCTCCTGCGTGCGCGCAGAGCCAGGCGGCCGCACCCACGACCAGCCCCGCCTTCGCCGCGTCCACGGCCCTGTGGAAGGCGATGACCGGCCACTTCACCACCGCCGCCGAGGAAGGCTCCGACTCGCTTTACGCCTTCCGTCCAGTGGAGGGCGTTCGCAGCTTCGGCGAGCTGGTGGGTCACGTGGCTGGGGCACAGTACATGTTCTGCGCCATCGCGCTGGGCGAAGAGGTTCCCGACGAGGGCGCGGTGGAAGGGTCGGCCAAGTCCAAGGCCGACCTGGTGGCGGCGCTGAAGGCGTCCACGGAATACTGCAACAGGGCCTATGCCCTGTCGGAAGACCAGCTGGCGCAGCCGGTCGAGATCTTCGGCCAGCAGAACACCCGGATGGGGGCGCTCGTCATCAACAGCAACCACAATGGCGAGCACTACGGCAACATGGTCGTGTATCTCCGGCTCAACGGCATCGTGCCGCCGTCGAGCCGGCGAGGGATGTAGACCTGCCGCGCCTCTTCGTGGTGGTGGCGCTGCTCGTCTGGGCAGCGCCGCTTGCGGCGCAGGTTCCGTTCGAGGGTTGCGTGGACCGGTGGAACAAGCCGGTCCGCGGCATTGTCCGGGGCGATCTCGTGTGGGGAGGCACTGCCACCCGGGTCAATGGCGAATCGGTCATCTACTGGAATGCCCGCAACAACCAGGCGTCACGCACCTCCCAGATCTTCCTCTACCTGCATGAATGCGCCCACCATGCCCTCGGGCACCTCAACAAGTCACGCGGGGCACGCTGGGAGCTGGAAGCCGACTGCTGGGCAGTGCAGCTGATGTGGGAAAGCGGCATGATCCAGGGCCGGCACCTCCGACTGCTGGAGCAGGAGACGAGCCGCTCCTGGGGCGACGACATCCACCTGAGCGGCGCCGAGCGCACCCGCAGCCTCACCACCTGCCTCGAGCTCAAGACCGATCGAGAGGCCTGGGCGGCTGCGCTAGACACAATGCTCCAGGCCAGCGAAGCAGGGTTCGTCGCCATCGAGGGACAGTCGGTGCCGCTGCCGGGACAAAACTCTGGTGTTTTCGAGACCGAAGTGGACCTGCCGGGCACCTACGACTGCGAGATTCGTCAGGAGCGGGAAGTCCGTTGTGTCGTGTTTGCTGCCCGTACCCACGGCCGGGTGTCCAACCGATTTGACGAGTTGTCGGAGTTGATCGAGCATTGGCTGCCCGATGGCTGGACCGCAAGCGAGATTTCGCCGGCCGACACCGGCATTGTCCGCCAGTTCGTGGCGCAGGATAGTGGGGCCGGACAGCATTTCCACCTGGTTGCCACCAGCAACGACCGCATTGTGTTCACCATGTTTCCATCCCGGGCGTTCGCGGACCGGCAGATGCCGGAGTTGCTCGACGACGCTCCGATGGCGCTGGCTTCGTCGTCCGACCCCCGGCAGGGACCAGCGCCGTCCGACGCGGCCGGGGAACGTGTCTCCTACCCCGACCCCACAACGCCGCTCGTGCTGCACCAGGGAGTCGCGGTACGCGTCCGTGTGCCCCGGTTCGGCACCGGCTGGATCCGGGCGCGGGTCGCCCGGACCGCGTCAGACACGCCATGCATGCTCTTCCAGCTCGAGCGGACCGATGCGGCTGGCCGAACGCAGTACGCCTTCGTGAAGGCAGTCAGTGCCATCGAAGTGGATCGCCGCATGTGGGAAGGCGTCGTCGTCAATCTGGATCCTGCCGAGGAGGGCGACTGGTACCCTGCGCCGCTCGACGTGGTGCGGCGCCAGGATGCGTCGTGCCGGCGGTGATCAGCAAGTGAGAAGTGAGAAGTGAGAAGGGCGGTCTCGGGGCCGCCCTTCGCTTATTTTGCGGACATGACCAACCCATTTGTGGACCGTGTTCGCTCGGCGACGGTCCTGCTCGAGGAGATCGTCGCCGATCGCGGACTGCTGGCCCAGCTGGAGCCCAACGACCGCAAGCAGCTGCTGGACGCGGCGGCGCTGGTCTACCACCCCGATGCCGCCGCCCGCCGGCAGCTGGTGAAGGCCACGATCCGCCTGCGCAAGGCCGAGCGGGTGCAGCGGGAGGAGCAGGTGCGCTCGGCCACGGGAATCCGCTCTCTGCGGCGGCAGGCGGTCTTCACCACGCCCAACGTCTTCCCGCCCGAGGACTTCTCACCAGGCGACATTCCGCCCACCGACGACCAGTCTCCCCAGCTCGAGCGGCAGCACTGCTACGTCTGCAAGCAGGACTTCATCGAGCTGCACCACTTCTACGACCAGCTCTGTCCGTCCTGTGCGGCGTTCAACTTTGCCAAGCGCACCGAGCTGGCGGACCTGCGCGGGCGGGTGGCGCTGCTGACTGGCGGCCGGGTGAAGATCGGCTACCAGGCGGGGCTCAAGCTGCTTCGCTGCGGGGCCGAGCTCATCGTGACGACGCGATTCCCGCGGGATTCGGCGGCGCGCTACGCCCAGGAGCCGGACTTCGGCGAGTGGAGCGACCGGCTCCACATCTACGGGCTGGACCTGCGTCACACACCCAGCGTCGAAGCGTTCTGCCGGGTGCTGCTCGACAGCCGGGACCGGCTCGACTTCATCATCAACAATGCCTGCCAGACGGTGCGCCGCCCACCGGCCTTCTACGAGCACATGATGGAGCAGGAGACGTCGTCGCTCTCGGCGATGCCGGCGACCCAGCGCAGGCTGCTGGGCGAGTACGAGGGGCTGCGAGGATACCACCTGCTGCCCGAGGCGCAGGAAGTGGCTGATGCGAGCGAGGCTATATCGCGTGCCGCGATCGGCGGCGCCACGGGTCTCACCCACGCCGCGCAGCTCTCCCAGGTCGCGCTGCTGCCAGAGGAGCGGCAGGCACAGAAAGACCTGTTCCCCGAGGGTCGGCTGGACCAGGACCTGCAGCAGGTGGACCTGCGGGGCAGGAACTCCTGGCGGCTGCTGCTGGCGGAAGTGTCGTCGGTCGAGTTGCTGGAAGTGCAGCTGGTCAACGCGGTGGCACCATTCATCATCAACGCCCGGCTCAAGCCGCTCATGCTGCGTACACCCGAGCGGGACAAGCACATCGTCAACGTGTCAGCGATGGAAGGGCAGTTCTACCGGAACTTCAAGACCACGCGGCATCCCCATACCAACATGGCCAAGGCCGCCCTCAACATGATGACCCGCACGTCGGCCACCGACTACCACGGTGACGGGATCCACATGAACAGCGTGGACACCGGCTGGGTGACCGACGAGGATCCGGCGGCGCTGGCCGAGCGCAAGGTCATCGAGCACCGGTTCCACCCACCGCTCGATATCGTCGACGGCGCCGCGCGGATTGTCGATCCCATCATCGCCGGGTTCAACACCGGCGAGCACATCTGGGGACAGTTCCTCAAGGACTACAGGCCAACCGATTGGTAGGGCGCATGCAATGCGTCCGTTCCAATCATTGCCGGACCCAGGTGGGGCGCAGGTCGGTGGTGGCGACGCTGACGGCCGAGACCACCGCGTCGTCGTAGGCCGCCTCGCGGTCGCGCATGGAAATGCTGGGTCCGCCGCCGGTCAGGGTCACACGCCCGGTGGTGCGATCGGCGGCGGCGCTGGAGCGCCACAGGGTCCCGCCGCTCTCGGTGGATACCAGCTTCATTGAGAGTTCCACCGTGATGCCCGTGCGCAGGGAGGCCCGGCTCGGGCTGAGGCTGCCGCTGGGCTTCAGCTCCGAGACAGCGATCTCGCCCAGGAACGCCACCGGCACGCCTCGCCGGGCGAGCGCGTCCAGCGATGTGTCAGCGGGGCCGAGCTCGATCACTTCGACGCCCAGCTGATGGGCCAGCACCGTTTCAGTCAACTGCCGAGTCGCCAGCGTGGCCAGCGCCGTGTCGGCGGCATGGGCATCGAACGTCACCACCGCCACTCGGCCGTAACGGTGGAGATCCAGGCGTGCAGGAACTTGCGCGTACTTCGCGGAGCACGCCGAGAGGACAATGGCGCCGCAGATCGCGACCATGGAGGCCAGTTTGCGCGACATCTTGACGTCCCTGAAATGGAGGTAGATGCTGCATGTGCAATACACAGGCCGAAGGGGAGGCGATGACCGGGATTGCCCGGAGCAGGACGGTGGAGGGGTGAGTCCGGCTCGCGCGATGGCGCTGGGCGGGCTCACGGTGGGGACCCTGGATGCGCTCGACGCGATCATCTTCTTTGGTTTCCGCGGCGTCTCCGCCCAGCGCATCTTCCAGGGCATCGCCGCCGGATTGGTGGGGCCCTCGGCGCGGCAGGGCGGGATCGCCACGGTGCTGCTCGGAGTCGCCATCCATTTCATGATCGCTACCGTCATCGTGGCGGTGTATTGCCTGGCGAGCCGGAAGCTGCCAATGCTTCGGAGCCGGGTCCTGCTTTGGGGCCCCCTTTACGGAATCGTGGCCTACCTGTTCATGAACGAGGTGGTCATCACCCTCCGGTTCGGCCAGCAGCCGCTGCCACCCTTGCCAGTGCTGCTGAACGGGGTGCTGATTCACATGTTCGGGGTAGGGCTGCCGTCGGCGCTATTCGCGCGTGCGATCAAGTGGCAGGGATCAGAGGTCAGGGATCAGGGATCAGCCAGTCAGCGCTGACCGATGGCCCCGGTCCGGAGTTCGTCATGCGTGGCGGGGCGAAACATGAGATCGAAGGCGAGGAACACGGTCTTGGTGAAGGGATACAGCACGAAGGGCATCACCAGCATCAGTGCGCCACCACCCCACAGCAGCAGGTCCCACGGCGGGCTGGGCCAGGTGGCGACAAGGACCGTGATGAAAATCGCGGCGAAGACCAGTTCGGACGCGACGATATTGAACATGTAGGATCCCACCTGGTATCCGTCCTCGCCGCGTTCCAGGGCGAGGCCGCAGGCAGGACAACGCTGGTTGAACTTGAGCCATGAGGCAAAGAGCCCGCCGCCACCGCAGTTGGGGCACCGGCGGCGGAGCGCACGCCAGAACAGCAGGGCGACCCGGCGAATCGAGAGGTGCATGCCCAAATTTAGCCGTTCCATCAGGGACTCGGCGGACCGCACCCGGAGGAGCCTCCGGCGGGTAGCCGCCGTGGGAGCGATGCTCGGCTGGGCCGCGCTGCTGCTGCAGTTCTGGCTCACCATGCGGCGTACCGTGGCGGGTGGCGGAAGCATGCTCGACGGCGTCGCGACCTATCTCGCGTTTTTCACCATCCTCACCAACATTCTTGCTGCCATCACGCTTTCGGTCGCTGCCCGTCCGGCGCCGGCCGGGGCCAGGGGATTCTTCCGGCGGGCATCGGTGCGCTCCGGGATCGCGCTCAGCATGCTCGTCGTCGGCATCGTCTACAACCTGTTGTTGCGCGGGCTCTGGGAGCCGCGCGGGTGGCAACTGGCTGCCGACCTCGTGCTTCACGACATCATGCCGGTGGTGTACGCGGGCTTCTGGCTGCTGGCGGTGCGCGGCGCCGGGCTGGAGTGGCGGGACATTCCACGCTGGCTGGTCTACCCCGTGGCGTACTTTGCGTGCGCTGTGACCCGTGGCAGCCTCACCGGTGTCTACCCCTATCCCTTCATCGATGTCGCCAGCCTCGGTCCCGGCAGGGTACTGTTCAATGCCGTCGCCATGCTGGTCGGATTTGTGGCGCTGGGAGCGGTGCTCATCATGATTGACCGACTCCGATTCGAGGCTCGAGCCGCGAGCTTGCAGGCGTGAGCTTCGAGCTTCATCATCCACTGGAGTATCCCATGTCCATTCGCATTCCGGCGCTCCTGCTGCTCGGCGCCATGGCAACCGGTTGCACCAGTCAGCGGGGCGGTGAGGAAGTTGCGGCTGACTCGACCACGCTTGATACGCTGGCCGCATCGGGGGGCACGATGCCGTCGCTCTTCGACATCACCTGGAACCTGGTTGAGCTCAACGGTCAGGCACCGCCAGCGGGCGCCGGCGGCAGGTCCGCCACCCTGCTCCTGGAGCCGGCGGACCAGCGCGCGTCGGGATTCTCCGGCTGCAACAGGATGACCGGCACGTACCATCATGCCGGCGACAGCCTCAGCTTCGGCCCGATGGCGATGACCCGCATGGCCTGCCCGGACGGAATGCAGCTGGAGCAGCAGTATTCGGCGGCACTGGAGGTGGCCAGGACCTTCCGGCTGTCGGCAGCGGGGCTGGAACTCATGGGCGACAGCGGCACGGTGGCGCGCTTCAGCGCGGTGCCGCCGGGCGAGTGAGGGAGGGCAGCATGGCGAGGGACGTGATGTTCGACGAAGTCGTCGACACCATCCAGCCGAAGCGCGGCTACGCGTGGCACGGGGCGCCCACTCCCCTCGGCGCGCTTCGGGAGGTGGATGCGGCGATGGCGGCCTGGAAGCCGGGTCGCGGCCGCAACAGCATCTGGGACCTGACGCTGCACATCGCGTACTGGAAGCACGTCGTCCGCCAGCGTCTGGAGGGCGGCCGCCTCCCGGCGTTCCCCCGGACCCCTCCCAATTTTCCCTCCCCACCGGCCGAGCGCACCGACGAGTCATGGGCCGCCGATATCGAAGTGCTGCGGGTCGCGCACGAGGCGCTGCTGGACACGATCGCGTCCGTGGACCATTCTCGCCTGGGACGCCCGTCGAAGGGCAAGCAGAGCCAGACCGTGGGCGAACTCATCGC
>DASTUF010000040.1:0-81451 GCA_035759745.1 Gemmatimonadales bacterium | reverse complement strand
GATGCCCAGGTGCTGTCCCAGGTGATGCTGTCGGTGCTGGACGAGAAGTGGAAGGATCATCTCTACGACCTCGACCAGCTGCGTGGCTCGATTCATTATCGGAGCTACGGCCAGCGGGACCCGCTCATCGAGTACAAGAAGGAAGCGTACGAGATGTTCGAGGACCTGATGCGCGACATCCAGGGGACCTTCTCCGAGCGCTACCTCCGGGTCCAGGTGAGCGCCGACGCGCCCGCGCCGCGCCGCGCCCCACCGCCGCCACCGACGCCGACCCCGGCGTCCGGCACCGCCGACGACCTGTTCATGGGAGGCCGGCCCAGCGCGCCAGCCCCCGCCGGCGTCGCCCCACCGGTGCGCAGCTCGGTCGGCCGCCTCGCGCCCGCCCAGGGGACAGTGCCCGAAGTCGGACGCAACGACCCGTGCCCGTGCGGCTCGGGCAGGAAGTACAAGAAGTGTCACGGAGCCAACGCCTAGCAGGCCCGGCTCCCGGCATATCCCTTGCCCCTCGCGACCGGCGGATCGGTTGTGGGGGGCGCTTCTTTCCTCGCCGGGCACGCCGAAGTCCGTCGGGGGCCCCCCTGTGTAGCGCTTTCGCTACGGCTCCCTCGCCTCGAACCCGGCCTGGAGCGTGTATGCAATCTCGTGCGGCAGCGTTCGCAGCCTTGCTGCTGGAGAGCGACCGCCGGTACTTCGAAGCGGGCGCCGTGGTGGACGTGGTTACCGGGGCCGACGTGGCATGGTTGCCTGGGAGCGCGACACTGGCCGCGTCGCTGGTGGTCCAGCGGGTTCGCCCGGCGGAGGTCGAGCGGCCGCGGCAATGGCTTGCCGCCATCGGTGGGGCAGTGGAGGACCGAGGAGGGCGCTTCCTGCGAATGTACCTCGAGGAGGCCCACAACCCCATCGCCGACGCGCTGGTGGCGTTGGGTGCAGCCCGGTCGGTCGAGACCGGGCTGGTGCGGATGCTTTCCCGGCAGGACCAGCGTACGGCGTCCCCCTTCGATGTGCGGCCGGTGCGCACCGCCGAAGACTGGGCCGCGAAGCTGGAGTTGCATCGGGCATGCACCACCGGCCCTGACGGGCATGAGGCCCCCGCCGCTCTGTGGGTGGCGATGGAGCGCACCCGGACCGCTGCCGGCTACATGCACCCGTACTTGCTCTGGCGGGACGCAGAACCGTGCGGCACGTTCGCGCTCCATTCCCAGGGCGCGTTTGCCCGGCTCAAGAACCTGGTGCTTCGCCCCGATTGCCGGGGGCAGGGCCACGGCGCCCTTCTGACGCAGGCTGCACTGGATCAGGCCCGGCAGGCGGGCGCTGCCGCCGCGGGAGTCTTTGCGCTTGAGTCCGGCCCCGGCAAGGCCATGTACCTTCGCGCCGGCTTCACGCCGGTCATGCGCCAGTTCGAATGGACCATTCCCGTGGCCGCGCTGACGGCCCCCCAACGTATCCAGGCAATGGCTGCCTCATGACCGCTACGATTATTGCGCCGTCCTCGCGGCAGCAGGATTACAGGTCCCGCGGCTTCGTGTCCCTCCATGGCCGCTTCTCCCCCGAGGAAATCGCCGCCTGGCGTGACGAACGTGACCGGCTGACGGCGGGTTTCGCTCACGCCACCGCGGAGCGATACCAGCGACGTCGGACCGTCGGTGGCGCCATGGTCACGGACCGTATCGATCCGGTGTGCGATGTGTCGCCAGTCTTTGCGGGGCTCACCGCCGATGACCGGATTCTCGCGCCCGTGGGCGAACTCCTGGGCGAGGCGCCGGCGCTGCTCAAGGCCAAGCTGATCGTGAAGCGGCCCGGTACCGCCGGCTACGGATTGCACCAGGACTTTCCCTACTGGGCCTGGCTCGGCGTCCCGGCAGAGGAGATGGTGAGCGTGATGGTGGCGATTGACCCTTCCGACGCGACGAACGGAGGTCTGGAGGTGTTCCCCGGCCTCCATCACGAAAGGCTCCAGCCATCGCCCGACGATCCCCGCGACATCGATGAGCAGGTGATGGATCTGGCCGCCGGCTCCATTCCGGGCCTGGCTGCCGGCGACCTGCTTGTGTTCCACAGCCTGACACCGCATCGCAGCGCAGCCAACACTTCCGAGGCCAGCCGGACGGCGCTGTTCCTCACCTACGCCCCGGCTCGGCACGGCGACCTCTACACCCGATACCACGCCAGTGGACGACCGGGGCACTGACTGAAGTGGGAAGTGAGAAGTGAGAAGTGAGAAGTGAGAAGTGGACTTCGGTGCGCCGTTGTCTCGCGTTAAGAAGTCACACTAGCGAGCGACTGGGGTGACACACGAGGGCCTGCTGGACGGTATCGTTGGCCATGTCCGCACCTGTTGCCGCTGCACCCGCAGAGTTGCCCCGTGAGCGCCTGTGGGCGCTCGGCACCGCGTCGCTCACCGTCGCCGAGCTGCTCGCGATTCTGCTCGGCACCGGCGGCGTCGGCACCCGAGTGCTGGACGTCGCGTCAAGCCTGATCGCGGCCCAGGACGGATCACTCCGCCGCCTGGCGGCGCGGCCGCCAGCCGAGCTCCTGCGCACCCCGGGCGTGGGTCCCTCCAAGGCGGCCCGGCTGCTCGCCGCCTTCGAACTGGCCAACCGGCTTACACGCGAGTCCCGTCCGGCGCTCCCCCGCATCCGCGAACCCGAAGATGTCGTGCGGCTGTTCTCCCCTCGGCTGCGCGACCTCACGGTGGAAGAGTTCCACTTGCTGGCGCTCGACAGCCAGAGCCGGGTGCTGCGTGAGGTGCTGGTCACCCGGGGGCTGCTCAACAGTTCGCTGGTGCATCCCCGCGAAGTGTTCCGGCCCGCCATCGCCGAAGCAGCCGCCGGCATCATCGTCGTGCACAACCATCCCAGTGGCGATCCCACACCCTCGGCCGAAGACCGCCAGGTCACCCGTCAGCTGGTCGCCGCAGGCCAGCTGCTGGACCTCCCGCTGTATGACCACGTCATCATCGCGGGTGACCGATTCGTAAGCCTGGCGGGGAGTGGGATGCTGTAACCGCTCTGCGCCCCGCACCCCACGCCCCACGCCCCACGCCCCACGCCCCACGTCCTGCGCCCAGCCTCCTTGCCCCGCCGCCGGAAGCCCCGCATCCTACGGCATGGCGCATCCGGACACCTCCGCCGCCGCTTCGGCGGCCCCGTCCCTCTTCGAGGACGGGACCGCCGAATTCCGTGCCGCCCTGCTGCGCCACGCCGACCGGCTGGACCTCCCGCTGATCGACCGGGCGCTCCGCTTCAGCGCCTCCGCCCACCGGGGCCAGAAGCGGATGTCCGGCGACGACTTCATCTCCCACAGTGTCGCGGTCGCCAGCATCCTGGCCGACCAGCTGCTCGACTCGACCTCGATCGCGGCCGCGCTGCTGCATGACGTGGTCGAGGATTCCGACGTCAGTACCAGCGACATCGAGGCCGAGTTCGGCTCCGAGATCGCCGGCATTGTGGACGGGCTGACCAAGATCGCGCACCTGACCTTCCGCTCCTCCGCCGAGGAGCAGGTCGAGAACTACCGCAAGCTGCTGCTGTCGATCGCGCGAGACGCGCGGGTGATCATCATCAAGCTGGCCGACCGGCTCCACAACATGCGCACGCTCGGGCACCTGCCCGAGGACCGCCGCTCCCGTATCGCGCTGGAGACCCGCGAGATCTACGCACCGCTGGCGCACCGCTTCGGCATGGCCGGCGTGAAGGCCGAGCTCGAGGACCTCGCGTTCAAGTTCCTCGAGCCCGAGGACTACAGGGAGCTGGTGGAGCAGGTGGTCTCGCGCCGGGACGAGCGCTCGGCGATGATCGAGCGGTTGCGGGTGCCGCTCGAGGAAGAGCTCAGGCGCGCGGGCATCGACTGGTTCGAGGTGACCGGCAGGCCCAAGCACCTCTGGTCCATCTTCCAGAAGATGAAGAAGCGGACCAAGGCCTTCGATGAGATCTACGACCTGATGGCGGTCCGGGTGCTGGTGAAGACTGTGCCCGACTGCTACCACGTGCTGGGCGTGATCCACCACAAGTGGACGCCGTTGCAGGAGCGGATCAAGGACTACATCGCCAGCCCCAAGTCCAACGCCTACCAGTCGCTGCACACTACCATCTTCGGACCCGGTGGGCAGCTGTTCGAAGTGCAGATCCGCACCCTCGAGATGCATCGGACCGCCGAGTACGGTATAGCGGCGCACTGGCTCTACAAGGATCCCTCCCGCCAGGACGAACTGGACCAGCAGCTCGGATGGTTCCGCCAACTGCTGGAACTGCAGCAGGACACCCACAGCCCCGAGGAGTTCCTCGAGTTCCTCAAGATCAACCTCTACCAGGACGAGATCTTCGTCTTCACGCCTCAGGGCGACGTGAAGCGGCTGCCCAAGGGATCCACCCCGATCGACTTCGCCTTCGCGGTGCACAGCGAGGTGGGGCAGAAGTGTCAGGGCGCCAAGGTGAACGGCAGGATCGCCCCGCTGCACCGCGAGCTCAAGAACGGCGACACCGTCGAGATCCTCACCGGCGCCGGCGCCCGCCCCAGCCGGGACTGGCTGGCGCACGTGCGGACCGGCCGCGCCCGGCAGAAGATCAAGCAGTGGGTCCGGCATGAAGAGGAGACCGTCAGTCTCGCACTGGGGCGCGAGCTCCTGGTTCGCGAGGTACGCCGCCGACGGCTGGATCCGCCCGACGACGCGCGGCTGCAGCGAGCGGCCGCAACGCTGTCACTGGCCGACGGCAAGGCGCTGGAAGTCGGGCTGGGCCGAGGTGACGTCGCGATCAAGAACGTGATCCGCGCGCTCTACCCCGAGATCGCGACCGCCGAGCTGCCGGACCCCAAGCCCACGATGTTTGGCCGGGTCATCGACCGCTTGCGGCTGGGGAAGGGCATCAAGATCCAGGGCGCGGACGGGCTGATGGTCCGCTATGCCCAGTGCTGCCAGCCGGTGCCGGGTGACAAGGTCGTGGGGTATGTCACCCAGGGCCGGGGCATCTCGATCCATCGGGCCGACTGTCCCAACCTGCTCACCCTCTCCACCATCGAGCGGCGGGTGGACATCGACTGGCACGAGAACGCCGGCGAGACCTTCGCGGTGCGGCTGATCGTGTCGGGTGACGACCGCCGGGGGCTCTACGCCGACATCATGGAGGCGATCAGCCAGACCGGCACCAACATCCGGGGCGCCGACCTGCATTCCAAGGACGGCACCGTGTTCGGCAATATCTTCGTCGAGGTGGACAACCTGACCCATCTCGCCAAGGTGCTCAAGGCGGTGCGGCGGGTGAAGGGCGTCGCCGAGATCGAGCGGCGCGACGTCGCCACCGGAAACTGACGGATCACCGGGAGAACTTCCGTGGCTGCATGCTGGCTGCTCAAGACCGAACCATCGACCTACTCGTGGCAGGACCTCGTCCGCGAGAAGCGCACCGTGTGGGACGGCATCACCAATGCCGCAGCGCTGATCGCCATTCGCCAGATGAAGCAGGGCGACGAGGCGCTCATCTATCATTCGGGTGGCGAACGCGCCATCGTGGGCATCGCGAAGATAGTGAAGGGCGCCTACCAGGACCCGAAGCGTGACGACCCGAAGCTGGCGGTGGTGGATGTGGCGCCGGTCAAGCCACTGGCCGAGCCGGTGCCCCTCGCCGCCATCAAGGCCCGGACAGACCTGGCCGACTTCGCGCTGGTGCGGATCTCCAGGTTGTCGACCATGCCCGTTACGCCGGCCCAGCGAAAAGTGCTCAAGGAACTCGGCGTGGTCTGACATCCACTACCCACTCCCCACTACCGAACATAAACCGAAACTACTAGATTTGGCGCCATGCCCAGCCCCGCATTCGAGGTGGTGGCGCCGTTCGCGCCGGCCGGAGACCAGCCCAGGGCCATCGCCCAGCTGACGTCCGGGCTCGTGCGCGGCGACAAGTTCCAGACCCTCCTCGGCGTCACCGGGTCGGGCAAGACCATGACCCTGGCGCACACTATCGCCAATTACGGCAAGCCGACGCTGGTCCTGTCCCACAACAAGACCCTCGCGGCCCAGCTGTACGGTGAGCTGCGCCAATTCCTCCCGAAGAACGCGGTCGAGTACTTCGTCTCCTACTACGACTACTACCAGCCCGAGGCCTACGTCCCCTCGACCGACGTCTACATCGAGAAGGACGCCTCCATCAATGCCGATATCGAGAGCCTCCGGCTCCGGGCCACCTCCAGCCTGATGGAGCGCGACGACGTGGTCATCGTCGCCACCGTGAGCGCCATTTACGGGCTCGGTGATCCGGTCGAGTATCGCAGGCTGCTGGTCAACATCGAGAAGGGCGAGGAGCGGGGTCGCGACGGCATCCTGGCCGAGCTGGTGCGGATCCAGTACTCGCGCAACGACACGTCCTTCGAGCAGGGCACCTTCCGGGTGCGGGGCGATTCCATCGAGATCTTCCCGGCCTACGCCGAGCAGGCCATCCGGGTGGAACTCTGGGGCGACGAAGTCGAGCGGATCTCCAAGATCCATCCGCTCACCGGGGACACCATCGCCGCGCTCGATCGCGCGGTCATCTATCCCGCCAAGCACTTCGTCACCCAGCGCGCCACCATCGAGCGCGCCGTGGGTGCCATCCGGGCCGAGCTGGCGGAGCGGCTGACCGAGCTTCGCACCGCCGGCAAGCTGCTCGAGGCCCAGCGGCTCGAATCGCGCACCGGCTTCGATATCGAGATGCTGCTGGAAGTCGGCACCTGCGCCGGCATCGAGAACTACTCCCGGCACCTCACCGGTCGCCGCGAGGGCGAGCGCCCCGCCTGCCTCTTCGATTACTTCCCGGCCGACTTCCTGGTAGTGGTCGATGAGTCGCACGTATCGCTCCCGCAGATCGGCGGGATGTTCAATGGCGACCGCGCCCGGAAGCTCACTCTCGTCGAGTACGGCTTCCGGCTCCCGTCGGCGCTGGACAACCGCCCGCTCCGGTTCGACGAGTTCATGGCGCTCACACCGCAAATGGTGACGGTCTCGGCCACGCCAGGCGACCTCGAGCTGCAGCTGTCCGACGGCAGGGTAATCGAGCAGATCATCCGGCCCACCGGCCTGGTCGATCCTGAGGTCGATATTCGGCCGGTACGGGGCCAGGTGGACGATCTGCTGGCCGAGATCCGCGAACGCGAAGTCCGGGGCGAGCGAGTGCTGGTCACCACGCTCACCAAGCGGATGTCCGAGGACCTCACCGACTACCTGCAGCAGGCGGGCGTACGGGTGCGCTATCTCCACTCCGACATCGATGCCATCGAGCGAATGGAGATCCTGCGCGGCCTCCGGCTGGGCGACTTCGATGTGCTGGTCGGGATCAACCTGCTGCGCGAAGGGCTCGACCTTCCCGAGGTGTCACTGGTCGCGATCCTCGACGCCGACCAGGAAGGTTTCCTCCGGAGCGACCGCTCCCTGGTGCAGACCATCGGTCGCGCGGCCCGCAATGTCCACGGCCGTGCGATACTCTACGCCGACCGGATGACCGGGTCGATGGAGCGCGCCCTCGCCGAAATGGACCGGCGTCGCACCATCCAGCGGGAGCACAATGTCGAGCACGGGATCACACCCGTGTCGATCGTGAAGTCGCTGGCGGAAGTGCGGCTCTCCACCCACGTGGCCGATGCGCGCACCGAGCGGCCGGAGCCGAAGAAGAAGGGCGCCGAAGCGCCCGACCTCCACAATCCGGAGGCGCGCGCCGCCCATATAGCCAAGCTGGAGCGGCTCATGAAGGAAGCCGCGGCCAACCTTGAGTTCGAGCGCGCTGCCATCATCCGCGACGAGCTCAACGAACTCCGTGCGGTGGGTGCCCCCGACGTGCGGCGTGGCGGCCGCGGTAGCGAGCGCGTGCGGCGGCGTGCCTGAACCGCGTCTCCTCACCCGGGAACAGCTGGAGCGGGAGGGCGAATCGCTGGGCAAGCGGCTTCCGCAAGGTGCGGTGGTGTTCCTCGAGGGCGATCTCGGTGCCGGCAAGACCACCCTCGCGCGGGCCATCGCACGGGGCCTCGGCGTGACGGAACAGACGTCGAGCCCGACCTATGCGCTGGTGCATCATCACGAGACGCCAGGCGGGCCGGTGTATCATGTCGACTGCTATCGGCTCCGCTCGCCCGATGACGCCGCCGACCTCGACTGGGCCACGCTCGAGTCGGCGCGGGCGCTGCTGCTGGAATGGCCCGAGCACGCCGGAGCATGGGCGCCCCGGCCCACCCATCGGGTTCGGCTGGCGCGGGTGCCGGAGCAGGACGACCTCAGGAGCTGGGAGGCAGCATGAGCTGGCTGGCATTCGACACCGCGACTGATCGCGCGTCGGTGGCCCTGGGCACCGGGGGCGCCGCCATCGAGCGTCACGCCGATGGCGCCCGCGGCCATGCCCGCCAGCTCCTGCCCATGATCGACGAGCTGCTGCGGGAGGCGGGCAAATCGCTGGCCGATCTGGACGGGGTCATCGTCGCTGACGGTCCGGGGAGTTTCACCGGGCTGCGAGTGGGTGCCTCGGTGGCCAAGGCGCTGCACGATGCCGTGGGCTTGTCACTGTTCACCGCGCCGTCGCTGCTGGGATGCGCGCTGGCGGGAGCGGAACTGGGCAAGGCGGTGCTGGTCACCAGCAATGCGCTCCGGGGCGATGTCTATGCCGCGGTGTACGGATTTGGGGATGGGGCGGTCCAGATCCTCCACGCGCCCTCGGTCGTGCGCCAGGCCGATGCCACATCCCTCTGGGAAGGTGCGGTGGAACTCGAGGTGACGCCCGCCGACGCGCGTCGCCTGATTCAACTGGTCGGCTGGACCGATGGGCTGGACCTGATCAAGAATGTGGCGGCGTGGGCGCCGGAGTATGGCCGGCCGGCGGAGGCCCAGGCCCAGTGGGAACGGACCCATGGACGCGCACTCGCGCATCCGCCGAGCCTGGCCGGCTGACGCCCCGGTACTGGCGGCGCTCGAGCGGCGCTGCTTCCCCGATCCCTGGAGCACGGACTCGTTCCGCGAAGCTCTGGGATCGCCCGGCGTTGTCGCCCTGGTGCGCGAGGATGACGGCGAGGTCACCGGCTACCTGCTGGGGCGGGAGATCCTCGGCACCGGCGAGGTGCTCAACCTCGCGGTGGCACCGGAGCGGCGTCGGCAGGGGCTGGGGCGGGCGTTGCTGGAACGGGCCATCGAGGAAATCGTGGCCCGGGGCGGCCACGAGGTGTTCCTGGAGGTACGCGCCTCCAACGCCGCGGCCCTCGAGTTGTACCAGTCGATGGGCTTCGAGCCGACCGGGCGCCGGCGGCACTATTACCGCGAGCCCCGCGAGGACGCCCTGGTGCTCCGGGCCGCGGTGGGCACCGGCGAGCGAATAGGGTGACATCAGCGTAGTTTTGGTGCGGGATTTTTCGGGACGTGTGCTACCGTGTGGGTGACCCTCGGGGTAGGCCACGCATCCACATAGTTCGAACGCAGGAGGCAATTGTGAGCCGGAGTCTCAACAAGGCAATACTGATCGGCAACCTGGGCCAGGATCCTGAAGTGCGCAGCACCAGCAGCGGGTCCCGGGTCGCCAACTTCTCCCTCGCCACCAGCCGGCGCTGGAAGGGCCAGAACGGCGAGCAGCAGGAGAAGACCGAATGGCACCGCATCGTGGCGTGGAACAACAAGGGCTCCACGCTGGCCGACGTGGTGGAACGGTTCTGCAAGAAGGGCGACAAGGTCTACGTCGAAGGCAGCATCGAATACCGCTCGTGGCAGGACCGCGAAGGGCAGACCCGCTACACCACCGAGATCAACGCCCGCGAAATCCTGCTGCTGGGCGGCCGGGGCGGGCCGGGTGAGGACAGCGAGGGCGGCAGCATGCCGGCCCGGGTCGGTGCCGCGGCCAAGACGCCGGCGTCCTTCGAGGAAGTGCCCGAGGCGCTGGACGCCGAGGACGACGACCTCCCGTTCTGATGGCGCAATTGCGGGCAGGGAGCAGGGCCGTCCGGTGGAAGGGCGGCCCTGTGTCGTCCCGGGGGGCGGCCGCGTTGATCGCGGCCGTCATCGCGCTCGCCGGGTGTGACGCAGGTAGCACGACCATTCGCGCCGAATGGCCGGACGCCGTCACAGCCGGCAAGCCGATTGCCTTTCCGCTGGGCTTCGACCGAATCTCCAGCTACGTGGCCACCAGTGATTCGACAGGACTTGTCGCCGATGCCACGTCTCGGCGCCTGGTCCTGGTCGACTGGACCGACGGAACGCTGACCGATCTGGTGCGCGACGGAGCCGGTCCTGGTGAGGTAGGCGGCCTGTCGGCGCTGGTCGCGGTTCCCGGCGGCGCCGCGATGCTCGACCATCGGCAGCGGCAATTGATGCACTTCCGATCCGACGGCAGCGTCGCCGAAGAGCTTCGAATGGACAGCCTGCCGCTCGGTGTCGAGCTGCGCGGCGCTGACCAGGCGGGCCGGTACTATTTCGAGTGGCGGGGGATCCGCCGCGCAGCCGTGCCGGATTCGGCGTACCTGCTTCGCTGGCAGCCGGGCTCCGGTGCGGACACAATTGGTCGGGTGCTGAGCCCGCCGATGCGAAGCATCGAACTCGTCAGAGGCACCAGCCGCAACACGATGCTCTTCGCGGTGCCGTATGCGGCGCAGGATCTATGGGCAGCCGCGCCGGACGGACGCCTCGCCGCGCTGCGAGGCAGCGGACCGCGGCTCGAGCTTGTGTCCGCCTCCGGGTCGAGCGAACTCGGCCCGGTGCTGGCGGTGCCTCCAGGCGCACTTTCGCAGGCTGATCGAGATTCGGCCCGGATCCCTGAGGAGCTCAGGCAGGACCTGCAATGGCCGGACGTGTTGCCTCCCTTCACGGGGCAGCTGTCGTGGTGCCAGGATTCCGAACTGCTCATCGCACCTGTGTCGACAAGCATCGGGTCGGCGCCCAGCATCCTGCTGTTGAAATCGACCGGCGAGCCGCTGGCGGTAATGCGCCTGGAACTCGGCGAGCGGATGGTGGGCTGTAGCCGGGGGCTGCTTTTCACGGCGGTCACCGACCAACAGGAACTGGAGCGCCTGCGGCGGCGTCGGCTGCCCGAGGTCGACGAGAACTGATCGGCGAAAGCTGCGCGACACGGCCGCAGGCCGGTCGCGCTCTAACAGGTCAGGCGCGCGTGGTTCTGGTTATGCGCCCGGCGCAGTCGTCGCAATCTTCCCTCCATGCCTGCGCACCCTGCGCCGGAGCCACTCCTCGCGCACGATGGCTCCCGATGGGGTCAGGTCCAGGCCCCATCAGGGGCGGCCGGAAGGCCGCCCACTGACAAGGCGGAGGGCCGCCCACAGCCGAAGGCCGCGGGCTCCACAGGCCCTGTGTCGTTTGGCAAGAACGGCCGGGAATTGCGCGAACCCACGCCGGAGAACGACTTGATATAGTAGTTGAGCCCTACGCCCTAAGCCTAACGCCCTACGCCATTTAGAAACCGCACTGGAGAACCGCTTGCCGTTGGCCCTCCCCTTGCTCCCCCTCCCGGTGGCGCGCCTCCTGTGGCCGCCTCACTCCGGTCCCCGTAGTCTGGAGAGTTCCATGCCGCGTTCGTCTCTCGCCCGGCTGAGCCTGGTGCTCGCCGTGCTCGCCGGCTCCGCCACCAGCCTGATGGCGCAGGAGGCCCGGCAGTCGACCCACACAGTGAAGTCGGGGGATACCCTCTGGGATCTCGCCCGCCGCTACCTGGGCGACCCGTTCCTCTGGCCCGCTATCTACCGCCTCAACACCGACGTGGTGGAAGATCCGCATTGGATCTACCCCGACGAAGTGCTGCGGCTTGCTGCTGCCGGTGACGTGACCTCGGTCCCGCTGGAGGATACCCCGCCGCCCGCGCCGCTGGCGGAGGGCGATACCCTCCCGCCCGGCGGTGATGACTGGAAGCGCTTTTTCATCAGCCGCGACGATCGGATGCAGAACGCAATCGCCGGGCTCGACCCCCGCACCTATCGTCCGCTTCGTCCCTCGGAGTTCCATTCGTCCGGGTTCCTGACCGAAGGCCGCGACATCGACTGGGGCCGGCTGAATGGCCGGGTCACGTCGGTGCAGATCCCGGCCCGCGCGACCCGCGAGACGATGCAGCTCTTCCAGCGGGTCTACGTGACACCGCCCAAGGGCACCGTCTGGACCCAGGGAGATTCCCTGATGACCGTGGAGCTGAAGGATGGCGTCGGCGGCTACGGCGACATGGTGGTCCCCACCGGCCTGCTTCGGGTGACCGAGGTGGCACCGGGGCGGACCGTGGCCGAGGTCATCACGCTCTATGCTGACGTGGTGCAGGGACAGCGGGTGATGCCGGCCGAGAAGTTCCAGGCGGCGGGCAACCGGCAGGCCATTCCGGTGGCCGATGGCGTCGCTGCCCGGGTGCTGGGATCGCCGCGGCCCCAGACGCTGTACAGCCCCCAGGATGTGATGTTCCTCGACAAGGGACGCGCGGACGGCGTGGCGCCGGGGGATATCTTCGAGATCCGGCGCTCGCAGGAGCGGCGCGACGATGACGTGGTCTCGGCGCCCGACGTGATGGCGGTGCTCCAGGTAGTGCGCGTGGGTGAACGGACCGCCACGGCCCGCGTCCTCCGCGTGATTTCACCGTCGATTGCCGTCGGCACCGAAGGCCGGCAGGTGGCGCGCTTGCCGTCGTAGTAGCGGAGTTCGTCCAGGCCTCCGCCCTGCCCGAGCGCGGCGTATCAGTCTGACTGATGCGCCGCGTTCGTTGTGTACGCGGTTCCACCCATCGGGCACCCATCTATATTCCCTGCGTCCCGCGCCCACGGAGGGCGCGCCGTGTCACTTCCCGTGGAGATGCCTGCATGGCGCGACGCGCCCTGGTTACCGGCGGTGCCGGGTTCATCGGTTCCCACGTCGCCGAGGCCCTGCTCGACGACGGCTGGGAGGTCACCGTGCTCGACGACCTGTCGCGCGGCAAGCGCAGCAACGTTCCCGCCGCCGCCACGTTCGTGGAAGGCGACGTGCGCTCTGCCGAAGCCCGGAAGCTGGTGGCCACCGGCGGATTCGACCTGCTCAACCTGCAGGCGGCCCAGATTGATGTCCGCCATTCGGTCGCCGACCCGGCACATGATGCCGACATCAACCTGTTCGGGCTGGTGAACCTGCTGGGCGGTGCGGCGGAAGGTGGGGTGAAGCGGGTGGTCTTTGCCAGCAGCGGCGGGGTGCTCTACGGCGAGGCCGACACCGTGCCCACCAGCGAGACCGCCGCCAAACAGCCGGTTTCGCCCTATGGCGTGAGCAAGCTCGCGGGCGAGCACTACCTTCGCTGCCTGGCGCTGCTCCACGGATTCGAGCATGTGGCGCTCCGCTACGCCAACGTCTTCGGCCCCCGGCAGGACCCCAAGGGTGAGGCGGGCGTGGTGTCGATCTTTCTCGATCGGCTGGAAGGCGGCCAGCCGCTCGTGGTCTTCGGCGACGGCACCCAGACCCGCGACTATGTGTTCGTGCGCGACGTGGCCCAGGCCAACCTGCGTGCCGCCTCCGCGACGCTACCGCCCGCCGGGGATCACGACAGCCGCGCCTTCAACGTCGGCACCGGCCGCGAGATCACGGTCAAGCAGCTCGCCGACATCATGGGCGGGGTCATCGGCAAGCAGGCGCAGGTGAACTTCGATCCGCCGCGGGCCGGCGAGCTCGCTCGCAGCGCGCTCGATGCCGGCCGCGCACAGTCGGCGCTCGGCTGGGCGCCGGCATTCACATTCGAGGACGGACTCGCCGAGCTGGTGCGGTGGTACCGTGCGGAGGGGCAGTGATGCTGCTGCTGTTGCAGACGGGGGCGATGCCCACCACGCCGTGGGAACTGGTGCGGGCGTCCAGCGCCGAGACGATCGTTGTCCTGGTCATCACGGCGGTGTTCTCGCTGGTGGGCTGGTTCATCATCGGACTCAAGTGGTGGCAGTTCCGCCGGATCAATCGCCAGGCCGAGCGCTTCTTCGCCGAGATGGAGCGGAGCTCCCGCCTCGACGAGGCGTACCACGCCGTCATGAAGCTTCCGCCCTCCCCCTACACGCGACTCTTCCGTGAGGGTGTGCATTTCTACAACGAGATCCGGCCCGGCGCCCTCCGCCGCGAGCCGGACACCGAGCACGAGACCCTTTCGAGCACCCAGCTCGAGGCGATGAAGATGGTGCTGGCCAAGGAAGTGTCCGCCGAGCGCGATCTGCTGGGCCACTACGTGCCCTGGCTCGCCACCATCGGCGCTGTGGGACCCCTGCTGGGACTGCTCGGGACCGTGCTAGGCGTCATGGATGCGTTCCTGGGAATCGCCGCCGGCGGGTCGGGCAACATCAGCGCGGTGGCCCCTGGCGTCGCCGAGGCGCTGATCACGACGGTGGCCGGTCTCGCGGCCGCCATCCCGGCCGTGATCGCCTATAACCTGTTCGTCAACCGGGTGCGGCTCTTTGCCGGGGAACTCGATGGCTTCGGCAGCGAGCTGATCGGCACCATGGCGCGCGAGGGGCTGGTCTAGCATGGCCGGACTCGGCGGTGGCCTGGGTGGAGGCCTCGGCGGAAGCAGCGGCGACCTGACGCCCATGGCCGACATCAACGTGACGTCACTGGTGGACGTCGCCTTCGTCCTGCTGATCATCTTCATGATCACGGCGCCGATCATGCAGGGGGGCGTCGAGGTGGACCTGCCCCGCGCCGAGGCCCGCCCGCTCGAGGCCAACGAGGGCATGGTCATCACGGTCAACCGTGAGGGCGAGATCTTCATAGGCGACGACACCCAGCTGAGCTACGACGATTTCCGGATCACCTTCCCGTCACTGGTCGCGGCCCAGAAGCCGACCGGGGTGTATGTGCGAGGTGACAGGGGTGCCGCTTATGGGGACGTGTTGCGGGTGCTCGCGCTGATCCGGACTGCCGGCGTGACCAACGTCGGCCTGGTGGCGCAGGAGGAGGACGTAAATCGGTGAAGGGCAGGGTAGGACAGCAGCGGCCCGAGGGCACCGCCACCGGCGCGGCCTGCACCGCGCTGGTGCATGGCGCCGCCGTGCTCTTCCTGTTCGCCTTTGTGGAGCCGCCGGCGGCGTCGCCGCCGGTCTACGCCATCGAACTGGTGGCCGCTCCACTGCCTTCGCCCAACCGGCGGGTGGCGCCGGAGGCAATGCCGGCGGCCGCCCAGCCGGAGCCCGAGCCGCCCGCACCGGTGGAGACCGCCGAGCCTGAACCGGCCGAGGAGACGGTACCGGTGCCGGAGGAGCCCGAGCCGGAGCCGCCGCGCGAACGGCCGCCAGTCACGACGCCGTCGGAGCAGCGCGATCCCTCGCCGCCGACCGCGGTGCCGGAGACGCCGGCACCGGGTGAGACGCCCAGCACCGGCCGGGACGCGACGACCGTCAAGACTCCCGGGCTCGACTTCCCGTTTCCGGAGTATCTGCGCAACGTCGCCAACCAGATCTACCGGCGCTGGCGGCGTCCCGGGGGCAACGCTCGGCTGCGGGCCGAAATCTTCTTTCTGATTCACCGGGATGGCAGTGTGACCGACGTGCGATTCGTGCAGCGCTCCGGCAGCTTTTCCTACGATCTCGAGGCGCAGGGCGCCATCGAGGCCGCCGGCAACGCGAAGGCGTTTGGGGTCCTTCCCGACGGATGGACCAACGATGTGCTGCCGATCAGCTTCTACTTCGAACCCAGGCCCAACTGATGCGACGATTGGCCGTGACGCTGGCGCTGATGGCCGGCCTCGCCGCGCCCCTGCTGGCCCAGGACCAGGAGCGGGCGCAGGACGCGATCCGGATCGGGATCACCTATCGTCCGGGCGACCGGCCCGGGCTGGTGGTGGTGCCGGGACCCGGCCTCGATTCGGTCCGCGCGATCGTGAAGCGCGACCTCGACTACAGCGACCGGTTCCAGCTGATCCAGGTGCCCACCATCGGTGCCGCGGGCGCGGTGAACGCCGCGCTGTATCGCAACCAGTTCGGCGCCGACCATGCGGTGGAACTGGTGGCGCTGGCGGGTGGCGCGGTGCGCGCGCGGCTGCATGACCTCGCCACCGGGAGCGTGCGGAACGAGGACGTCTTCCCGCTGCCGTCGCCGTCGGCTTCCGATTTCCGGATGGCGGTCCATCGGATGAGCGACGAGATCACCCGCTGGGCGGATGGCACGCCTGGTTACGCCGCCAGCCGGCTGGTGTATCTCCTGGGCGACCGGCTCTGGCGGATCGACAGCGATGGCGCCGACGCCGCACCGGTGTCCCCGGCCGGAGAGAAGGCGTTGTCGAGTGTCTGGGCGCCGGATGGGCGGCGGATCGCCTACACCCGGTTCGATGCGGGGCGGGGAAGCCTCGTGCTGCTCGACCTCGCGACCGGACGCACCTCGACGGTGACGGGCACCGAGCGCGACCTCAATTTCGCGCCTTCGTTCTCGGCCGATGGACGGATGCTCGCGTTCGCCCGGGCCGAGGAGAGTGGCAGCACCAACATCTTCACGGTCGACGTCGCGTCGGGATGTTGCCTGCAGCGCTTGACCGCCCGTGGCTTCTCGGACAACTTGAGTCCCACGTACGCTCCGGACGGTCGTCGCCTCGCGTTCGTCTCCACCCGCGCGGGTCCGCCACAGATCTACGTCATGAGCGCCGACGGCACCGACCAGGAGCTCTTCACCACGTTCGATTTTGGCGCCACCGGCCCGTCCTTCGCCCCGGAATGGTCGCCCGATGGCGCCAGTGTGGTGTTCCATCGCGAAGTGTCGCGCAGCCCGCAGATTTTCATCCACGACGTCGCGTCGAGCCGGGTGAAGCAGCTGACGTCGGTGGGGCGCAACGAAGACGCGACCTGGGCGCCCGATGGTCGTCATATCGCCTTCGTTTCCGATCGCACGGGACGGCGCCAGGTCTGGGTCGTCGACACCGAGACGGGGCGCGTTCGGCAACTGAATACCGCGGGGCAGGCCCGCCTGCCGGCGTGGTCACGCCGGCTGGGTGGCGCTTCCGCCCCGAATCCCTGAGACCTTGAACCTGGAGTGATCATGCGGACCCTTTCCTTCCTCGCGCTGGTGACGGTGGCGGCAGTGGCCGCAGCGTGCGGCGGCCAGCCCGAGCCTGAGCAGCCTGCGCCGATGCCGGCAGTGGACAGCACGGCCATTCGTGAGCGGGCGCGGCAGGACTCGATCGATGCCGCGCGTCGCGCGGCCGAAGAAGCCGCGGCCCGGGCCGCCGCCGAGCAGGCAGCTCGCGCGGCCGCCGAGGCGCTGCGCACCGATCTCGCGTCGATGATCCACTTCGATTACAACGTGGCCGACATCCGGCCCCAGGATCAGGCGGTGCTCGATCGCAAGGCGTCCATCATGCAGGCCAATCCGGCGCTGCGGATGCGGGTCAGCGGCCACGCCGACGATCGCGGGTCCGACGAGTACAACCTGGCGCTGGGCAATCGCCGGGCGGCGTCGGCCAAGCGTTACCTGGCCAACCGCGGCATCGACGGCGGCCGAATCGACGTGATCTCGTATGGGGAGGAGCGGCCGCTCGCGATGGGTGGCGGTGAAGCCGCGTGGGCCCAGAACCGGCGGGCCGAGTTCGAAGTCACCGCCGGCGGCGACAACCTCGCCGCGCCCCAGTGATTCGGCAGGCCCTGCTCGCGCTGGGCCTGGTGGCGCTGGGCGGCTGCGCCCTCAAGAGCGACGTCACCAAGGTGCAGCTGCAGGTGGACGAACTCCGCGAACTGGAGGACCGCCGCGACGCTGAGCGGACCCGCCAGCTGGCCGAAATCGTGCGCCTGCAGCAGGCATTGCTGGACTCGCTCCAGTCCACCCGGGCTGCGGTCACGCAGCTCCGGGGGGACGCCGCCAACGATCTCTACAGCGTGCAGCAGCAGCTTCGCCAGATGCAGGAGCTGACCGGCCAGAGCCAGCGCCGGATCAGCGAGCTGCGCACCCAGATCGAACGCCAGGACGTCGTCCCGGCGCCGATGCCGGGTGACACCACGGCCCCGGCCGCGGTGCCCGGCGCCCCGTCGGCGGACCAGATCTACCAGACCTCGCTGGGGCAGCTGCGGGCCGGCAGTGCCGGCACGGCACGCACCGGGTTCCGCGAACTCCTGCGGGCCCACCCCACCAGCGACAAGGTGCCGGACGCGCTGTACCACATCGGACAGAGCTTCGCCACCGAGAACGCGGACTCGGCGCTCGCGTACTACGAGCGGGTGATCCGCGAGTATCCGACTTCGCCGCGTTCGGCCTCGGCACTGTACCACGTGGGCCTCACCCGCGAGCGGGCCGGCGACCGCGCCGCCGCCCGTACCGCCTACGAACGGGTGGTTTCTTCGTACCCCGACTCGGACGAGGCCCAGCTCGCCCGGGACCGGCTGGACGCGCTCGGGTCCTGAACCCGGGCGCCTCGCGGCTCGCATGACCGGCCCCGGCGCCGAAATGCCGTTCCTCGATCACCTCGAGGAATTGCGCGCGCGCCTCATCCGCTCGCTGCTGGCCGTTGTCGCTGGCTGCGTGGTCGGGTTCATGGTGGTCCAGCGGTTCGAGCTGGTGGGCCTTATCTCCCGCCCCATCCAGCCCTATCTCGGCGCCGGCGGCAAGCTCACCGTGCTCACCCCCACCGAGCCGGTGATGATCGTCTTCAAGCTGAGCATGGTGGTCGGACTGGTGATCGCCACGCCGGTGGTCCTGTGGCAGACCTGGGCCTTCCTGGCGCCCGCGCTCTACGGTCGCGAGAAGAAAGTCATCGTGCCCGCGTTGTTCGTGGGCAGCCTCCTCTTCCTGCTGGGAGCGGTCCTCGGCTGGCTCTTCGTGGTCCCCCAGACGCTCCGCGTGCTCTTCAGTTTCCAGAACGAGTCGCTGCAGCCGATGATCACCTATGACGGCTACTTCTCGTTCCTGCTCCGCGTGCTGCTGGCACTGGGGATCTCGTTCGAGCTGCCGCTGCTGATCATCATCCTCGCGCTGCTGGGGGTCGCCACGCCGGCGAGGCTCAACTATTTCCGCCGTTACGCCATCGTGCTCGCCTGCATCGCCGGCGCCTTCCTGTCGCCCGGCGCCGACGTGCTCACGATGATCATGTTCACCATCCCGCTGCTCATCCTGTACGAGATCGGCTACGCCGGCTCGGCGATCATCGCGCGGCTCCGGGCCCGGAAGGCGGCGGCCGCGGCGGCGGTGCTGTTCCTGGCCCTGGCTGGCGGCGGCAGGCTCGAGGCCCAGGATGTCGCGAAGCCGGCGCGGCCGGTGCCGGCGGATACACAGCCCCGCCCGGACTCGCTGCTGCCAGGTGATTCGCTCGTGCCTGGGGCGGCGCGCGTCGCTGGCCAGAGCGGCGACTCGGTGCTCGAGGCGTTGCTGCGCCGGAGTGGCTACGTCTTCACCCGGTTCCGCTCCGACAGCGCCACCCTCTGGGCCGCTGACCAGCGAATGCAGCTCGAGGGCAGCGCCTTCGCCGAACGCGAGGGCATGACCCTGCGCGCCGGGCGCATCGGCTACGACGAGGGTGAATGCCTGCTCACGGCCAGCGGTGATCCGGTGCTGACGGAGGGCGGGCGCCCCCCGCTCGAGGGCGAAGGAATCCGTTATGACACCTGCCGCAGGCGCGGCATGGTCCGGGGTGGCGAGACGTCGTTCAACGAAGGCGGCACCGTCTGGTTCCTCCGCGGCAATGTTTCGAAGGATTCGAGTTCTACCCGGATCTTTGCGGGCGCCAGCGAGATCACCTCCTGCGACCTGCCTTCGGCCCACTATCACTTTGCCGCCGGCAAGATCAAGTGGGTGTCGCAGTCGGTGATCGTGGCCCGGCCGGTGGTGCTCTACATCCGCGACATCCCGGTGCTCTGGCTGCCATTCATCTTCCAGGACACCCGTCCCAACCGCCACTCGGGGATCCTGGTCCCCAAGATCGGCATCAACGACCTGGTGCGCACGTCCGACACGTACAACCGGCAGATCACCAACCTGGGTTACTACTGGGCGCCCAGCGAGTACGTGGATTTCACCGCGCGCATGGACTGGTACTCGGGCCGGTACGTGCAGGTCGGCGTCGAGAGCCAGTACAAGCTGCTGGACCGGTTTCTGGAGGGCTCGTTCGGGGTCAACCGCCAGTTTGAGTCCGGCGGCGGTCGCGGCTTCGGGTTGCGCTGGTCGCATCGCCAGGCATTCAACATCTCGACCAACCTCAACCTCGACATCAACTACCTCAGCAACTCCACGATCGTCGAGCAGAACGCACTCGATCCGCTGCTCAACACCCAGCAGATCACCAGCAGCGTCAACTTTACCCGCCGCTTCGGGTGGGGGTCGCTCGCGCTCGGGGGCAATCGCCGCCAGAACCTGTCGGACAGCACCTCGACTACCCAGCTGCCGTCACTCACGATCTCGCCCAAGCCGCTGGATATCGGCCGCTCGATCACCTGGTCGCCCGGGCTGAGCCTGGTCCGCACCGAGGACCGCAACCGGCCCCTGGCACCGCTCCTGACGCTTCGCCCCGATGGTGGCGTGGACACGCTCGCCCAGGTCCAGAACTCGCGGGTCACCTCCTTCAACTTCGACACTCCGATCCGCATTGGCGCCTTCAACTGGCGCAACGCCCTCACCATGCAGGACACGCGCACCACCGGGCGGGAGGTCGATTCGCTGCTGCAGCCCGACTTCTCGACCCCCGATCCCAACGACTCGGTGCTGGTGTATTCGGCCACGCCCGGCTCCTTCCAGACCGGCCTCAACTGGGAGACCGGCATCAACCTCCCGTTGCTGGCGCGGAGCACCTGGAAGCTGCAGCCCACCATCGGCGTCACCAATGCGTCGACCCAGAGCCCCTTCTTCGGGGTGCGCAACCGTGCCACCGGCGGCGCGTGGGTCTTCCAGAACAAGCGGCCGCTGTTCAGTGCGTCACTCTCGCCCACGTTCTTCGGCCTCACCAGTGGAGGTATCGGGCCGGTGACGCGGTTCCGTCACAGCTTCTCGCCCCTGGTCCGCTGGGAATACGCGCCGTCGGCCAGCGTGAACGAGGCCTTTGCGCGGGCGGTGACGCGGCCCGGTCAGGAGCCCGTGCTGCAGAGCGACGCTCGGCACACCCTCAGCCTCGCGCTCACCCAGAACCTCGAGGGCAAGGGTCGCCCGGAGCCGGGCGACACCGCCGGCACCTCGGCGCGCAAGTTCCGGCTGCTGAGCTTGTCCACCACGCCGCTGGTGTACGACTTCGAGCAGGCCAAGGAACCCGGCGCCACCGGCTGGGTGACCCAGTCGATCACCAATACGGCCCTCAGCGACCTGCTGCCCGGTTTCAACCTGTCGGTGACGCACGATCTCTGGCGAGGACGCGCCGGCGTCGACACGTCGGAGTTCTCGCCCTTCCTGCAGAACGTGAGCGCCAGTTTCTCGCTGTCGGGGCGGACGATCCGGTCGATCGGCGGGTTCTTCGGGCTCGGTCGCCCGCGCGAGCCGTCCGAGATGGATGACGCCGGTACGCCGTTCACCGGCGGGTCGTATGACGACCAGTACGGCGGCCCCTTTGGTGGACCGGGCCGCATGAATCGACCGGACAGCCCGGGCTCGTTCTATTCCAATGACCAGATCCCGATGACCGGCGCCGGCCGCGGATTCACCGCCAACGTCACGTACAGCCTGTCGCGCCGGCGTCCGATTCCGTCGCTGCCGCCGGAGTCGCAGCGGGCCCAGCAGAACCTCAACGTGGCCACCATCTTCGCGCCCACGCCGCTCTGGGCCGTGTCATGGCAGACCCAGTACAACGTCACCGAGAAGCGCTTCGAATCGCACGTGGTGCGGCTGGAGCGTGACCTGCACGACTGGCGGGCTGCGTTCAACTTCGTGCGCAACGCCAACGGCAATGTGGCGGTGTACTTCTCGGTGTACCTGACCGACCTCCCCGAGCTGAAGCTGGACTTCAACCAGTCCACCCTGGGAAACTGACGTCACAGGCAGGGGACAGTTGGGCGCAGGACCCTCACTGCCGGCCGGATCCGGGATTGTTGCCGATTGGCACGGCCCCTGCTTCCCTTGACCGAATCATTCCTTCTCTGGAGCCAACATGATCCGCCGTTCGTGGTCCTCGCTGAGCGCGCTGCTCGCCGTCGGGCTGCTCGGGGCCTGCAGCTCCGACAACAACGGGCCCAGCGACGGGTTCGCGCCGCCGCCTCCCTCGGGGCTCACCACCACTTCGCTTGACGGAGCCGTGGCTCTGGTCTGGCCGGACAACTCCTACGCGTCCGATCCCGCCAACTTCCAGAGCTACGCGGTGTACAGCTCGTCCTATGATCTCGACCAGGACGTCTGCAGCACCAGCGCCCAGCTGGAAGGCACCACCGTGGCGCCCGAGTTCATCGCCGGCGCCCTGGTCAACGGCGTGCCGCGCTGCTTCTTCGTGACGGCCATCAGCGTGGACCAATTCGAGAGCGACGCGTCAGTCAGTCGCAACGACACCCCCAGGCCCGATGCCCGGAACGTGGTGGTCTTCGCCCGGCAGGAGCAGGATGCCGAGAGTGGCTTCCGCTTCTGGCAGGATGTCAATGGTGATGGCCAGTCGCAGAACGCCGAGCTCGGCCTTGTCACCAGCGGGACCGATATCAATGCCGACTTTACGGTCGAGCGGGATCTCGACGACGTCCTGTTCCTCCAGCCGGTGCGAGCCGGCACCGAGGTGGCGCTCTACGGGACGACTCCGGTGGAAGACCTCACCAGCATCGACATCGCGCCCAATACCGGATTCGATGTCACCGCCATCGAAGCGCTGCCCGGCTGGGGCTACGTCTTCGAGATGACCGCCGACGACGCCTTCTTCCGCTATGGCGCTGTCCGCGTCACCCACGTGGGCCGGACCTTCCTGATTCTCGACTGGGCCTTCCAGACCGATCCGGGGAACCCCGAGTTGCTGGTGGGGCGGAAGTGAGAAGTGAGAAGTGAGAAGTGAGAAGTGAGAAGGGGCGGGGCCTGGGTGGCCTTCTCACTTGTCACTTCTCACTTCTCACTTTACCCATCCCTCGGTAGGTTCGGGGCATGCATACGCTGACAATCGACGGCGCCTCGCTGACCATCGAATCCGTGGTGCGCGCTGCCCGCGATCCGGGTGTGCAGATCGCACTCGCGCCTGAGGCGGAGCGCCGCCTCGAGGCCAGTCGCGCCCTGGTGGATGCCGCGGTCGCCGGTGGGCGGACCATGTACGGCATCAATACCGGGTTCGGCAAGCTGGCCAATGTGCGCATCGACCCCGCCGATCTCGATCAGCTGCAGGTCAACCTGTTGCGGAGCCACGCGGCCGGCGTCGGGGCACCACTGCCCGCCGAAGCCGTGCGCGCGCTGATGCTGCTCCGGGCCAACGTGCTCACGCGCCCCACCAGTGGCGTCCGGCCGGGCCTGGTGTCAGCGCTGATCCAGCTGCTCAATGCCGGTGTGGTGCCGTGGGTCCCGGAGCAGGGAAGCGTCGGCGCGAGCGGCGATCTCGCGCCGCTGGCCCACGTGGCCATGGTGGTGATGGGTGAGGGCGAAGTGCTGGGCGCCGACGGCGCCCGCCTGCCCGCGGGACCAGCGCTGGCGGCCGCCGGGATTGAGCCGTGGAGGTTTGGCCCCAAGGAAGGCATCTCGTTCATCAACGGCACCCAGGCCCAGACTGCGCTGCTGGCGCTGCTGGTGCACGACGCCGAAGTGTTATGGCGGACGTCGGTGGGTGCGGCGGCGATGAGCCTCGAGGCGCTTCGCGGGACGCCGGCGCCCTTCGACCCGCGGATCCACGCCAATCGTCCCCACCCGGGGCAGGTCGCCTGCGCGGAGCTGCTGCGGCAACTGCTGGTCGACAGTGAGATTCGCGAGTCGCACCGCGAGAACGACTCGCGGGTGCAGGACGCCTACAGCCTGCGCTGCACTCCCCAGGTCCTGGGCGCGGTGGCCGATGCCATCCGGTTTGCCCGCGACACCGCGTCCATCGAACTCAACGCCAGCACCGACAACCCGCTGGTGTTCGACACTGGCGAAGTGATTTCGGGCGGCAACTTTCATGGCCAGCCGGTGGCGCAGGCCCTGGACGTGCTGGCCATGACGCTCACCACCCTGCAGGCCATCAGCGAGCGCCGCACCGAGCGGCTGGTGAATCCCGATCTCTCGCACGGGCTGCCGGCATTCCTCACGGCCACGCCGGGCATTTCATCCGGGTTCATGATGGTCCAGATCACGGCGGCGGCGCTGGTGGCCGAATCCCGTGCGCTCGCGATGCCGGCCAGCATCGGCTCGATCCCGACCGACGCGAACCAGGAAGACTTCGTGCCCATGGGCATGGCTGCGGCGTTCAAGTGCCGCCGGATCCTCGCCAATGGCCAGATGGTGGTGGCCGCGGAGCTGCTCTGCGGGGCCCAGGGGCTGGACCTGCTGCTCCCGCTGCGCCCCGGTCGGGGCGTCGAGCGGCTCCATCGGCTCCTTCGGGCCGAGGAGGCCGGGATTGCGCCTCTGGTCGAGGATCGGCCCCCCGCTCCGGACCTGGAACGGCTAGCCGCCGCGGTCACCGCCGGGGCCCTGTCACCCCTGTAACCCCGCGCTTGTTCCCTCCACGCCCCAATCCTATCTTTCGCAACCCCGAGCGCCATCGGATTTTTCCCCTTCCCATCCGGCCGAATGAATCTCGAGAAGCTCAAGGATACGGCACGGAAGCACGAGCAGAGGGAGGACTGGCGCAAGGCGATTGACGTCTACCAGCGGGCTATCCAGCAGTTCGAGACCGGCAGGGACGCCGATGCCGATCTCGCCATCTACAATCGAGTCGGGGATCTTTACCTCAAGCTGAACGATCCCGCCGCCGCGGTCGATGCCTATGAGCGAGCCGCGGAACTCTACGCCGAACAGGGCTTTCTCAACAACGCCATCGCACTGGCTGGCAAGGTGCTCCGGGTCAATCCCGGAAGGGTTGAGGTGTACCTTCGCCTCGCCCACCTGCATGCCCGCAAGAACGTCGCTTCCGAATCCAAGCGGAACCTGCTCGAGTACATCGAGCGGATGAACACGCTGGGCAAGCTGGACGACGCCTTTCGCCAGGTGCAGGTCTTCGCGGATCAGCACGCCGGCAACCAGGACATTCGCCTGATGCTGGTGGACCTGCTTCGGGCCGCGTCGCGGAACAAGGAGGCCGAGACCCAGCTGGAGAAGATCGCCACCGAACTCGAAGCGAGGGGCGATCGGGCAGGGGCTCGCCGTACCCGCGAGCGCTTGCACGCCCAGAGCGCGGACGAGGCCGAGGGCGACAGCGACAACGGCGGTGCTGCTATGCCGTCCGCGCCGGGAGGTCTGGTGTTTCTCGAGACCGGATACGAGCCGCCGGTCTTTGCCAAGCCGTCCCGCGCGCCGGCTCACGCCGCCCCGCCCGAGCCGGAACCAGCACCCCAGCCCGCCGAGCCCGTGGCCGGCTTCGAGACCGTCGGAGGAGCCGAAGCCGATGCCGCCTCGGTCGACGAGGCGCCGGTGGCAGGTCTCGACACCTTCGAGCCGCCGGTCCTGCCTGAGGAAAGCGCCGGCAGCGAGGCCCTGGCCGACCTCGAGAGCGCCGAGTTCATTGTGCCTGACGCCGAGCCGGTGCCGGCAGAACCGCTCGACGGACTGGTGCTGGATGGCGCGAGCGAGCTGTCGGTGGATGCGCGGGACGAAAGTGGACTCGAGGTGGAGAGTCTCTCCGCGGCCGGTGATGACGACGTGCCGCCGGAGGAGCCGCCCATGAGCATGGACGCGGCGCTCGAGATGCCGCTCGAGTCGATGCCACAGGAACGCGCCATGCCCGCGGACGAATCGCTCGACTTTGATGTCGGGCTGGTCGAGGACAGCTCGGCGTATACCATCTCGCTGCCCACCGAGGAACCCGACACCGAGGGCCTGCTGGATGGCTTCACCGGCGGCCAGGTGCGCTACCTCGACGATTTCGATGTGGGTGACGACGTTGGCGGCACCGAGGCCGAACCCGCCGCCGACCTCGCCGCCGAACCCGAGGCAGAAATCGACACCGTGCCGGAGCCGGTGTTCGATGCGGCGACGGTGGTTGAGCCTGACCTCGTGGCCGGCGACGAACCGCCGTCCATCGAGGCGCTGGAAGACCGTATTCTCGACGACCCCGACGATCCGGGTCCGCACCTCGAACTGGGCATGTTGCTCTCCGCCCAGGGGGACAGCAGCCGCGCCGCCGAGGAATTCGTGATCGCAGTGCAGGCCTTCGAGGCCCGCCAGGAGTGGGACGCGGCGCTGGACGCGTCCGACCGCTTGCTGGCGCTGGAACCGGACGAGATCGGCCATCAGCAGAAGCGAGTGGAGCTGGCGTATCGCAGTGGCGACCGGAAGCGGTTGATGACCGCGTACCTCGGACTTGCCGATGCCCTGGTCCGGAGCGGCGAATCGGTCAAGGCGGCGGCGGTGTACCAGCGGGTCCTGGAGCACGATCCGGGCAACGCGACGGCGCGCGACGCGATCGAATGGCTTTCCCAGCCCTCCGAACCGGCCGTCGAGCCACCCCCCGCGGCGCCGGCAGCCGCCGCGCCGCCAGTTGCCGCGCCGCCCGCCAATCTTCCGCCGCCACCGGAGGGCTTCGTGGACTTCGGGGCGATGGTCATCGACGAGGAAGGGCCCCGGGACACCCGGATGCGGGTGGACAAGGAAGATCCCACCGGCGACGAGCAGAAGGATTTCCTGGAGACGCTGGCCCAGTTCAAGAAGGGCATCGAGGCCAACCTCGGGTCCGAGGACTACGAGGCCCACTACGATCTGGGCGTCGCGTTCAAGGAGATGGGCCTGCTGGACGAAGCCATCGCTGAATTCCAGAAGGCGCTGCGGGCACCCAACGGGCGCCTCCGCACCTCGGAAGCGCTGGGCGTGACGTTCTTCGAAAAGCAGCAGTACGCCATTGCCGAGACCATCCTGCACCGCGCGGTCGAGGCGCTGGAGGGTGGGGACGACGACAAGATCGGCCTGCTCTACTGGCTGGGCCGCGCCTGCGAGGCACAGCGCAAGCTGCCCGAGGCACGCTCGGCATACGAGCGAGCGCTCGCGGTGGATATCCGCTTCATGGATCTGAGCGACCGAATTCACAAGCTGTCGGCGGGGCACTCGGCATGACTTCAGGCTCGACCATTCCCGCGACACTGTCCGAGCTGCAGGATCCGCTGCGCGAGCGCCTGGCTGCGGTGCAGGCGGAGCTGCGGCGAGTGGTCGCCGCCGACTTCGCCTACATCGCCGAGGTGAACTCCCACCTCTTCCGGATGCAGGGGAAGCTCTTCCGTCCCACGCTCCTCCTGCTGTCGGACGAGGCCACCGGCGGACCCGATCGCCGCGCCATCACCCTGGCGGCGGTGGTGGAACTGATCCATCTCGCCACGCTGGTCCACGATGATTCGGTGGATCATTCGGTGCTGCGCCGCGGCATGCCCACGATCAACTCGCTGTTCAGCCACCAGGTCAGCGTGATCATGGGCGACTACCTGTACTCCCGGGCGGTGATCGAGCTGGTGCGGCTGGACGATCTCGAGCCCCTGCGGGTGCTGGGCCGGGTCACCAACGAGATGACCGTGGGCGAGATGCGCCAGCTGCTGTCGCACGACCGGCTCGCGTTCGACGAGGCGGCCTACGACCTGCTGATCCGGTCCAAGACCGCCTCGCTGATCTCGGGTGCGTGCGAAGTCGGCGGGCTGGGCGCGCCGCCTGGTGAGCGCGCGGCACTGTCGCGGTTTGGTGATGCGCTTGGCATGATCTTCCAGATCGTGGACGACCTGCTTGACTACACCGCGGATGCCGCCACCACCGGCAAGCCCACCGGGCTCGACCTGCGAGAGCACAAGGTGACGCTGCCGCTGATCGCCGCCCTGCCGAAGATGCCGGAATCGGGGCGCAGGGAAGTGAGCCAGCTGATGGCCACCGAGACGCCCGATGATGCGCAGATCGCGCGGGTCATCTCGCTGGTCACCGACGCCGGCGGCCTGGAGTATGCCCGCACCCGTGCCCAGGCGTGGGCTCAGCGCGCCGAAGCCGAACTCGACCACCTGGCGCCATCGCCGGCGCGCGACGCGCTGCATGCCAGCGTGGCTTACGTGCTGGAGCGGAGGAGCTGATGGCCACAGGACCGCGGCGACCGGTGTTCTACCTTGGTGTGCTGCTCACCGGCTTCGTGCTGGGGGGCTTTCTGGCGGGGTTCCTGAAGCGTTGGCTGCCGGAGGGGGCACCCAAGGAGATTCTCACCTGGGCGGTGACCCCCACGTTTGGCCCTGTCTCTGCCAACCTCCTGGTGCTAGACTTCACACTGGGGCCCATCGGGCTGCATGTGTCGGTGCTCAGCCTTCTCGGGGTGCTGATTGCGTACCTGATCGCGCGCTCCCTCTTCTAGGAGGCATTGTGGGTAACATCGGCATGTGGGAGATCATCGGGATCGCGATTGTGGTCCTCCTGCTGTTCGGCGCCAAGCGGTTGCCGGAAGTGGGCGCGTCGATCGGCAAGGGCATCCGGGAGTTCAAGAACAGCCTGAAGGACACCCAGGACGCCATCATGCACGACGACCCCGATCGCACCTCGAGCCTGCCGCCACGGCGCATGGACGCGCCCGGCAGCACTCCCCAGTCTGGCGGCGAGCCGAAGCGGTTGTCGCAGTAGTCACCGGCCCGGCTCCACACGCGGACGCACAAAGGGGCGCCCTCCATCGGGAGGGCGCCCCTTTTGCGTGCTCGCAGGCTCAGGTACCCAGCGCCTGTGCGCTCAGCTGCGTCTGGCGCCGCATGAACTCCTCGCGGCGGTCCTCCACCTCGGCTCGCTCGCTCAGGCTGGTGAGGAAGTTCCGCACCCGTGCCTGGCGCACCTCCATCACGGCGCGCCCGCGCAGCTCCTCCAGCTCGCGCACGAACTGCGCCGAGTCGGCGGGCGTCCGCTCCAGCACCCCGATGACGTACAGCCCTTCGTCAGTGGTGATGACGTCGCTGCGCTCGCCCACCGGCACGCCGAACGCGGCACCGACCACTTCCGGAATGTCCAGCGGCGGGCTGACCCGCGTGAACGGCCCGACTGTGGTATTGGCGACGCCCAGCGCACTCGCGGCCTGCGCCGGTGTGCTGCCTTCCTGCACTCGCTGGAGGAAGTTCCGGGCGATGCCCTGCGCCACCTCGAAGCGCTTCTCGTTTCGCACCGCCGCCTCCACCGCGCTCCGCACCTGGGCCAGCGTCGGCGTGCGCTGGTCGTGCAGGCTGTCGAGCCGGAACAGGTAGAACGCATCCGGCGTCTCGATCACGTCACTGATCTCGCCAACCTCGGACATGAACGCCCACACGCCCGCATCCGGCACCAGCTGGTTGCCGACCAGCGCCCGCCCACCGTACTGCAGCGGTTCCGCGGCGACGATCTCGAGCCCCAGCAACCCGGCGACGCTGTCAAGCGCTTCCGGGTTGACCTGCCCCGCGGCGATCCGGTCGAGCGTATCCAGCCGCCGGTCCAGGGCATCCCGGCGGTCGCCGGAGAGTTCGATCGGATAGAGAATGTGCCGACCGCTCGCGGTGTCGCCATTGCGGGCGGTCACCTCGATCAGGTGGTAGCCGAACGACGACAGCACCGGCTCCGACACGGTGTTGAGCGGAATCCGGAACGCCACGCTGTCGAATGCGGGGTCGAACATGCCCCGGATCCACTGGCCCAGGTCGCCACCCCGTTCCGCGGATACGGGGTCGGCGGACTCCCGCCGCGCTACTTCCTCGAATGGAACCCCGCCGGTGATTTCCTGCCGCGCCTCCTCGGCGCGCCGGCGCACCGCTGCCGAGTCCGCCGCGCTGATCACCCGGGGAATGGTGACCGCACTGAGGTAGGCCACCCGTTCCCGCGAGAACTCCTCCTGATGCTCCCGGAAGTAGGCTTCCACGTCCGCCGGCGTGAAGCTCACCGCTGAGTCCGGCACCACATTGCGGGGAACGATGGCGGTCAGCGTGGCGCGGACAGTTTCGTTCTGGTCACGGAACCGCTCCCACAGCGCCGGATCCGACACGTACACGTCAGCCGTCACCAGCGTGAGCAGCTTGTTGCGCTTGATCTGCTCGCGGATCTGGGTTGCCAGCATTTCAACGTATGGTGCCGACGTGGGCGCCGTCAGCCACCGCTGGTACTTGGCGAGGTCGAACTGCCCGTCGGTCAGGAACTCGGGCGACCGCACGACGTCCTGCGGCGGGTTCTGCTGCAGCACGGCCGCGACCTCGGCGTCGGTTGCCGTCAGTCCGTAGCGCCGGTACTCCTCCTCCAGCATCGACTGCTGCACCAGTTGATCCCAGACCTGGTTGCGGATCTCGGTCACGTCCTCGAGAGAAAGCGGCGTGGGCGAGTTCTGCTGGGCCACCTGGGTCTGCTGCGAGACCAGGGCCTCGTAGTTCCGGGCATCCACCGTGCGGCCGTTGATCGAGCCGACCGAGCCACCGCCGAAGAAGGCGCTCAGGTCCACGCTGGTGAGCAGGAAGATGACCATCAGTGCGGCGAAGACGATCACCGCGATCTGCTTGGCGATGCGGCTGCGGAAGAGCTGGATCATGGGACGGCGACTGGCTCCGGAACGAGGCGGAAAAAGAGAGCGAAGGATAAGCCCCGGCCCGGCAAAAGTGAAGCGCTGGCGGGTCCCTGCGCAGTTGACACCCGCGCGCTCCCTTACTAACGTGTCGTGAAGTCCCGCAACGACTTACGGCCCCGCACCGCAGCTCCACCTCGTCCCCAACGGGTACGGAATGTCCACCAGCGAGATCGCCAAGCTCGAACGTCTCTGGCGGGAAAACCGGCAGGGGTTCACGTTCGCCCCGCTGGCCGAAGCCTACCGCAAGATGAAGGACACCACCCGCGCGCTCGAGATTCTGGCGGAGGGAATGGCCCAGCGACCGGACTACATCCCGGCCAGCATCGTGCTGGGCCGCTGCCACCTCGACCTGGGTGACGACGCCCAGGCCCAGCTCGCCTTCCAGCACGTTCTCGAGCTCGACAGCGAAAACGTGATCGCCTTGAAGGCGCTGGCCGAGATCAGCGAGCGGCAGGGCCACCTCGCCGACGCGGCAGACCATCTCCGTGGCCTGCTCGAGGTCGACCGCAGCAACGACGACGCCCGCTTCCACCTCGCTCGCCTCGAGACCCGGATTGCCGAGGGGGATGCGACCCCCACGGCCGCACCCGAAGCGCCCGGTGCAATGGCCGAACCTGTCGCTGCATCCGATGAGTCGGTCGACGCGGCGCCCGATGACCAGTCGCTCTCGACCATGAGCGGCGTCGAATGGCTGGGCGATGCGCCGGAGGCCGACGCCGACATCGAGCCCGACCCGTCGATCGTGCTGCAGGACCATCTGGACCCGCCGGCCGATGTCGAGGCGGTGGGCGGGCTCGAAGTGGACGACGTGCCCGTCATTTCCGACGCCAGTGCGGACGCCACCGCCATGTCCGGACTGGTGGGCCAGGACTTCGACGAACACAGCCAGGGCGTCTCGCCGCTCTCCGACCTGACGCCGGGCACGGTGAGCATGGGCGAGGATGACGTGGACGACTTCGAACCGGTCGGCTCCACAGATGACGCGGATGTTGAACACGATGCCGCCGATGCCGCCGAAGCTCGGACTGGTATCGAGGCTGACGCCGAGATTGACTTTGGGGCCGAGGTAGTCAAGTCGGAAGAGCTCGAATTGACGCCGTCGGACGCCAATGAGTTCCAGGTGGCCAGCGACGCCGAGTCCTTGATGGCGTCCACGCGCGAGGATGAACACGACGCGTGGGACAGCAATCCTGACGCCGCCGCTGCTGCCGAGGCGCCGCCGCCGCTCGACACGGTGGCGTCAAGCTTTGGTGCCGAGGCGCTGACGCCCACCGACGCAGACGTGCCCGGTTCGCTCGACGCGCTCGACGGCCCCGAAGAGCCCGGCTGGGGCGACGAATTCACCGAGGAGGAGCAGGAGCCGGAGGAGGCGGAAGCCCCCCGTCCCGGGTATCTGGCGAAGCCGGCCACCGCCGAGCAGGACGCGCTGTACGCTCCGCCCGAGCCGGAATTGGTCGTGACCGAGTCCATGGCGGAGCTCTACCGCCGCCAGGGGCATCACACCGAAGCGCTTGCGGTGTACCGCCTCCTCTACCAGCGGCACCCCGACGACCTGCGGCTCCGGGAAAAGCTGGACGAGCTGGAGACCGAGGCGGCCGCCGACGACTCCTCCCGCCCGCCGCTGGAGCAGCTGACCGCATCTGATCCGGCGCGGTCGGTTGGTGCGCTCCTGCGAACGCTGCTTCGGGCCCGTCCCGCTGGAACGCAGGAGAGCTGGCCGGCCGAGACAGCGCATGCCGAGGGTCTGGCGTCACCGGACAGCGCGGGTGAGGGCTCGCCCACGCGCCCTGCCGAAGACCACCTGTCGCTGAGCGACGTCTTCGGTGACGATACCTCACCCGTGCCACCAGCGGTGCCGGCCGCCGAAGAGAGCGCCGCCTCCGGCGTGTCCTTCGACGCGTTCTTCGGTGACACCGGAACTCCAGCTCCCGCATCCAGTCGTTCACCCTCTCGCGATGACGAGGATCTCGACCAGTTCCATTCCTGGTTGCAGAATCTGAAGCGCTGATGCGGATTGCCGTCCTGAACGGCCCCAACCTGAACCTGCTGGGCACCCGCGAACCCGACATCTACGGCAGTCTGACGTTCGCCGAGCTGGAGGCGCGGGTGCGGGAGGCGGCTCGGCGCGCGGGTGCGGAGCTGACGTGGTTCCAGAGCAATGCCGAGGGCGACCTCGTCGATGCCATCCAGCAGCTTCCCGGCAGCGCCGACGGCGCCATCATCAACGCCGCCGCGTACAGCCACACCAGCCTTGCCGTGCGGGATGCCCTGCTGGCCGTGCGGGTGCCGTTCATCGAAGTGCACTTGTCCAACATCTTCGCGCGGGACGAAGTGCGGCGACACTCGCTGCTCGCGGACCTGGCGCTTGCCGTCATCGCGGGGCTCGGTCCCCGAGGGTACGAGGTAGCGGTCGACGGGCTGGTGGGGCACTTGCGTGGTGGATGAGCAGGTCCAGTCGCGGCAGCTGGCGGTGCGGGCCGCCCTCCAGGAGCGCGAATTCGACGCCCTGCTGATCACCTCGGCGCCCAACATTCGGTATCTCTGCGGCTTCAGCGGCAGCGCCGGCATGCTGCTGCTCACGCCCAACGACGCGGCCCTGGTCACCGATTTCCGCTATGCCAGCCAGGCCCCGGCGGAAGTGGGCGATGCCGCTCGCACCGTCATCGAGCGCATCAACGTGTGGGATCGCCTCGGGCGCGAGCTGGCCGGGTCTTCGATCAGCCGGTTGGGCGTGGAGGGCATGCACCTGACGTTGCGGGATGCCCGTCGGCTGGCCGAGCTGGGGCGGTTCACGCTGGAGCCGGTGGACGATCTGGTGGAGGGCCTTCGGGCCAGCAAGTCGCCGGGTGAGGTGGCGGCGATCGTCCGGGCCATCGATGTCGCGCAGGGCGCGCTGGCCGCCGTGCTCCCCACCGTGCACCCGGGCGATCGCGAACTCGACGTCGCCGCGCGGCTCGAGGCCGCCCTTCGCCAGCGGGGCAGCGAGTGGCACCCGTTCCCGACCATCGTCGCGTCGGGGCCCCGTTCGGCCTTGCCCCATGCTCGCTCGACCGAGCGCCTCATCGCTCCGGGAGACTGGCTCTTGCTTGACTTCGGCGCCCAGGTGGACGGATACTGCGCCGACCTGACCCGTACGATAGTGGTGGGCCGGACGGCCGATTCCCGCCAGCGCGATGTGTATGAAACGGTTCGCCAGGCCCAGGCCCGCGCCATCGAACACATCCGCGCGGGGATGACGGGTCGCGAGGCCGATGCGCTGGCGCGGGACGTCATTGCCGGGCATGGATTTGGGGAGGCCTTCGGCCACTCGCTCGGGCACGGCCTGGGGCTCGAGGTGCATGAAGCCCCCCGGCTGGCGCCCACCGCGGATGCGCCGCTGCCGGCCGGCGCGGTGGTCACCGTCGAACCGGGAATCTATCTTCCGGGGTGGGGAGGCGTCCGTCTGGAGGACGACGTGTATCTCGGCCCGGATGGCCCTGTCTGTCTCTCCGACCAGCGGACTGAACTCGTCGAACTCGTCTGACCCGGTGGACCCCGGTGGCAATCGCCGCAGCGGGGACGCATACATACAGCCACGAGGGTGCGACCGATCCATGAAACCCGATGAAATGCAGCAGCTGGCCAAGCTGCTCTCCAACATGCCGGGCATCAAGTCGATCGAGCTGAAGGACGTGAAGCGCCTCGCCGACCTGCTGCGGGAATCGCCCGAGATCGGATCGATCGAGGTCAAGGGCTTCTTCGGCACCGGCATCGTCATCTCGCGCACCAATCAGTCGGGCGTTGCGCTCTCGGCGCCGGGCTGGGCGACGGCCGCATCTCCACCGGCCACGCCGGCACCTTCGGCATCGCCGGCCGCCGTGGCCCCCGCCGCGTCAGCGCCGTCGCATCTCAAGGACATCACCTCGCCCATGGTGGGCACGTTCTACCGGGCGCCCGAGCCGGGCGCGGAGCCCTATGTCAAGGTCGGCAGCCGGGTGACGCAGGGACAGACGGTGTGCATCATCGAGGCGATGAAGATCATGAACGAGATCGAGGCGGACATCGCAGGCGTGGTCAGGGAAGTCGGCGTCGACGATACCCAACCGGTCGAATTCGGCCAGGTGCTTTTCCGGATTGATCCCAATGGCTGAGCCCGCTGCCGGCGCCCCGTTCAACTTCAAGCAGGCCATCTCCTACCTGGTCCAGCGCAACGGCTCGGACCTCCTGCTCAAGGTGGGCCGCGCCCCCACCGTGCGCCTCAACGGCGAGCTGAACGCCCTCGAGATGGCGCCGCTCAAGCCCGAGGACCTCAAGACCCTGGCCGAGCAGATCATGACGCCCCGCCAGGTCAAGGAGTTCGCCGAGCGGAAGGAGGCAGACTTCGCCATCGGCGTCCCCGGCGTCGGCCGGTTCCGCACCAACATCTACCAGCAGCGCGGCACCCTTGCCTTCGCCTTCCGGGCCATCCCCTACGAGGTCAAGACCGTCACCGAGCTCAACCTGCCGGTGGTGCTGGAGAGCATCGCGGACAAGCCGCGCGGGCTGGTGCTGGTCACGGGCATCACCGGATCGGGCAAGAGCACGGCGCTCGCCGCGCTCATCAACCACATCAACCAGCACCGGCGGGTCAACATCATCACGATCGAGGACCCGATCGAGTTCCTCCATCGCGATCAGCAGGCCAACATCTCGCAGCGCGAGGTGGGCACCGACACGCTCTCGTTCCCGTCCGCCCTGCGGCACGTGCTGCGACAGGACCCGGACGTGATCCTGATCGGCGAGATCCGCGACATGGAGACGCTGGACACCGCGCTCAAGGCGGCCGACACCGGTCACCTGGTGTTCTCTACCCTGCATACCACCGATGCGACCCAGACCATCAACCGGGTCATCTCGTTCTATCCGCCGCACCAGCACCAGGAAATCCGGTCGCTGCTGGCGACCGCGCTGCAGGCGGTGGTCTGCCTCCGCCTGGTGCCCCGCGCGGATGGGCGGGGCCGGGTGCCGGCATGCGAGGTGCTGATCAATTCGGCCGCCGTCGCCGACAACATCCGCGACATCGAGAAGGCGCTCAACATTCCCGACCTGATCGCCGAGGGACACGTCTCGTACGGCATGCAGTCGTTCGACCAGTCGCTGATGAAGTGGTACAAGGAGGGCCTCGTCACCTACGAGAACGCGCTCTTCTTCTCCAGCAACCCGAGCGAGTTCGCCCTGAGAGCGTCGGGCATCGACTCGTCGTCGGACCGGACGTTCTCCGATGTGACGGGCGAGTCGGGCTCGCACGACCGGGCTGGCTGACGACGCATGTTCAAGAAGGTGCTGATCGCCAACCGGGGTGAAATCGCGCTGCGGGTCATTCGGGCCTGCCGCGAGCTTGGTGTGGAAACGGTCGCGGTCTACAGCGAGGCCGACCGGGAGTCGCTGCACGTCCGGTTCGCCGACGATGACGTCTGCATCGGGCCGCCGCCGAGCCGGCTCTCCTACTTGCGCATTCCCCACATCATCGCCGCGGCCGAGATCACCGGGGCCGATGCGATCCATCCGGGCTACGGATTCCTGGCCGAAAACGCCGAGTTCGCCGACACCTGCAAGGCGTCCAACATCGCGTTCATCGGGCCCACGGCCGACCAGATTCGCTCGATGGGCGACAAGGCCACCGCGCGACGGCTCGCCGCCGAGGCGGGCGTGCCTACCGTGCCCGGCTCGCCCGGGACCATCGAGAGCGCGGACGAGGCGATGGCCTTCGCCGAGACCATCGGCTTCCCTGTGATCATCAAGGCCACCGCCGGTGGCGGTGGGAAGGGGATGCGCATCTGCCGGCAGGCGGACCAGTTCGTCCAGCTCTTCAACCTGGCCCAGAACGAGGCGCTCTCGGCCTTCGGCAATGGCGCGGTGTATGTCGAGAAGTACCTCGAGCAGCCGCGCCACGTCGAGATCCAGGTGATGGGCGACAGCCACGGCAAGGTGGTGCACCTGGGCGAGCGCGACTGCTCGGTGCAGCGGCGCCACCAGAAGCTCATCGAGGAGAGTCCCAGTCCCGCGCTGACGCCGGAGCTCCGCGCGCAAATGGGAGACGCCGCCGTCGCACTGGCCGCGCGCATCGGATATGTCGGGGCTGGCACCGTGGAGTTCCTGCTCGACATCGACGGCAACTTCTACTTCATGGAGATGAACACCCGGATCCAGGTGGAGCATCCGGTCACCGAGATGGTGACCAGCTTCGACCTGGTCAAGGAGCAGATCCGGGTCGCCGCCGGAGCGCCGGTGAGCTTCCTGGGCGACGGCAGGCGCCTGCGCGGGCACGCTATCGAGTGCCGCATCAACGCCGAGGACCCGTACCGGAACTTCCAGCCCAGCCCCGGCACCATCACCGCCTATCACCCGCCGGGTGGACCCGGGGTGCGGGTGGACAGTCACGTGTACGCCGGCTATCACGTGCCGCCCTACTATGACTCGCTGCTGGCCAAGGTGATCGTCCACGGCAACGACCGCGCCGAGGCGCTGGCCCGCATGGGCCAGGCGCTGGACAGCTTCATCGTGGAAGGCGTCACCACCACGATCGGGTTTCTCGCGCGGGTGATCCGGCACCCCGATTTCGAGGCCGGCAAGGTGGACACCCGCTTCCTCGAGCGCGAGTCGCAGCTGCTGCAGCCGCCGGCATGACGCTCGATGTCGTGTTCACCCCCCGCGATCTCGTGCCCGGCGAGGTCGCCGGCCGCACCGTCTTCGTGATCGACATCCTTCGCGCCACCACGTCGATGATCACTGCGCTCGCCAATGGCGCGCGGGGCATCGTGCCGGCCGCCACCCCCGACGAAGCGGTGCGGCTGGCGCGGAGCCTCGGCGATGATGCCATGCTCGCGGGCGAGCGCAACTGCGAGCGGATTCCCGGCTTCGCGCTGGGCAACAGTCCGGCCGACATGACGGCGGCCGCGGTGGCCGGCAGGCTGGTCGTGATGGGCACCACCAACGGGACCGCGGCGATGCTGGCCGCGCATGGTGCCGCCGAGGTCTATGCTGCTGCCGCGGTCAACCTCACGGTCGCGGCGGCGCGGGCGCGTGAGGCGGTGGAGGATGGGCGCGGCCTGCTGCTGCTGTGCGCCGGGCGCGCTGGTGGGTTCGGGCTGGACGATGCCTACACTGCGGGCAGGCTGCTGCACGCCGCGGTCGGTGACCGGCGCTCGGTCCGGGGGCTTAACGATGCCGCTGTGGCCAGTCTCGACCTCGTGCGACGCTACGGCTCCGATTTCCGGCGTCCACTGCGCCGCTCCGGCGCTGGTCGGCAGCTGCTGGCCCAGGGGCATGCCGACGACCTTGCCGCGGCGGCGGCCGTGGATGCCTGGCCAGTGCTGCCAAGGTTCGGCGACGGCATGCTGACCACGCCCGCTGTGGTGACTGCCGCATGAGCGAGCGTCGGCGGATCGGTGCCATAGCGGCACTCCTGGCGGGGATCTTTGCCGGTCTCGCCCTCCTGCCCATTCCGCTCACCGGTCCGGTGGGCCGAACCCTGGGCCACGGCCTATGGCACCTGCTCGGCGCCGGGGCGGTAGGCCTGCCACTTCTCGGTCTGGGGCTCGGGCTCGCCGGCTTTGACCGGATCCCCCGGCTGGACATGAAGCACGCCGCCATCCTGATGGGCGGCCTGGCGCTGCTGGTGCCGTATTTCGTGGCCGTGCTGAGCGGCGTCGAACGGCTGGACCTGCTGCCCGCGGTGGCCGATCGCACCCTCGCCGCCCGGGCTACGGGTGTGGTGCCCGGCTTCCTCGCGGTGGCTATCCGGAGCCTGGTCGGCTCCATCGGTGCCTTCCTCGTCGGTGCCCTCGCCCTGTCCGCACTCACCATCTACACCTTCGGCTGGCACCCCTTCCAGCGGCTCGAGCGCCGGGATGAGCCGGAGGCCGATCCCTATCGCACGGTCGCCGACACCAGAGCCGAGCGAGCCAGGCGTCGCCGTGCGGTACCGGCGGACGAAGCAGATGACGCGCCGGTCATTGCGCCGCCGCCGGAGCCAGTCGCCTCGGCGCCGAAGCTGTCACTGCTCAAGGGCAAGGGTGGTGCGAAGGAGCCCGAGCGGAAAAAGCTTCGACCCGCTGCCGACGAGGAGGCGGGGCTGCCTCCCATCACGCTGCTGGAGGAGCCACCTCGGCGCGACGTCGACGCCGGTGAGGCGCAGCTGGACCGGCTGGGACAGTTGCTGCTCGAGACGCTCCGCACCTTCAAGGTGGAAGGCTCGATCGCCGGTCGCACTACCGGGCCGGTGGTGACCCAGTTCGAGGTGGTCCCGGCCCCAGGCGTCAAGGCGGGCCGCATCATCTCGCTGGCGGACGACCTCGCCATCACCATGCGCGCCACCTCGATCCGGGTGGCGCCCATCCCGGGCAAGGGCGCCGTCGGCGTCGAAGTGCCGAACCCGACCGCGCGCATCGTGACGCTGCGCGAGCTGCTGGAGAGCGGCGAGTGGGAGCGGGGCAGGGGCACGCTCCCCGTCGCATTGGGACGCGACCTCGAAGGGCGTGCGGTCATCGCCGACCTGAGCAAGATGCCGCACCTGCTGATCGCCGGCGCGACCGGGTCGGGCAAGTCCGTCGCCATCAACACCATCATCACCAGCCTCATCTACCGCTATCCGCCGAGGGAACTGCGGCTGCTGATGATCGATCCCAAGATGGTCGAGTTGTCGGTGTACAACGCGCTGCCGCACCTGCGGCACAAGGTGGTCACCAACAACCACGATGCCGCCAGCGTGCTGAAGTGGGCGGTATACGAGATGAACCGGCGCTATGAGCTGCTCCAGGCCAACGGGGCCCGGAACGTCGGTGACTTCAATCGCAAGGTGGCCGACGGCAAGCCGCTCCGGAATCCGCCCCGGCCCGCGATCACGCTGATGACCATCGCCGCCGAGGAGCCGGATACGCCGCCGGAGCCGGAGACCCCGGAGCAATACACCGACGGGACGCTGCCATACATCGTGCTGGTGGTGGACGAGCTGGCGGACCTGATGATGACGGTGCAGGCGGAAGTGGAGACGCCGCTCGCGATGCTGGCACAGAAGGCGCGAGCGATCGGCATTCACCTGATCCTTGCGACCCAGCGTCCCAGCGTCAACGTGATCACCGGCCTCATCAAGGCCAACTTCCCCAGCCGCATGGCCTTCAAGGTCGCGTCCAAGGTGGACAGCCGCACCATTCTCGACGGCAACGGGGCGGAGGCGCTGCTGGGGAATGGCGACATGCTCTTCCTGCCGCCGGGGAAGAACGAGCCCCAGCGGTTGCAGGGCGCGTATATCGGCACCGACGAGACCGAGCGGATCATGGAGTGGTACACCGCCAGGCGTGAGGCGCGCCGAGCCGCAGCGGCGGAGGCGGAGACCGACATCCTGCAGTTCGTGAAGGAGCGCGAGGCCGAGGCCGACGGCGGGGCCCCGGGCGCCAACGCCGAGGGTGACCGCGACGCACTCTTCCGTGAGGCGGCCGAAGCATGCGTCCAGAATCAGGGCGGGTCGACCTCGCTGCTCCAGCGCCGGCTGCGAATCGGATACGGCCGCGCCGCGCGGATCATCGACCAGCTGCACTTCGCCGGGATTCTCGGGCCGCCCGATGGCAGCAAGCCGAGGGAAGTGCTGATTGGTTTCGACCAGCTGGACGAGTACGCCGGGAAGTAGCGCCGTCCCCGATAATGGGGATCCTGCCTCACAGATTTCTGATCTGCGATTGAGGGGATTCTGACTCGCAGATTTCGCAGATTTTAGTACTGCGATTTTGGGGATAGAGATCGAACCAAGGCCGTCCGCATCGGTCCCGCGCCCTTGGCCAGTTCCACGCGCCGGGACCCGGAGACTCTCCCCAAAAAAACAACAGCGCCTTGGCCAGCTTGGCACGCGGAGGGAATTCATCCTGGGAGCCCTCCTCAAAATCGCAGTTCCAGAATCTGCGAAATCTGCGAGTCAGAATCCCCTCAATCAGCAGTTCAAATTCCCCGCGAGAGTTGACAGTTCCTGCATGCGCGATTTCATGCGCTGGCTTGCACTCCCCGGGTTTGGGCGAGCACGGGTCGGGCAGTATCGTGGCCCATGCACCGGACCTTCATCCCCACTCGCGAGTGGCAGGACGCTCGCCACCGGGTCGGGCTCCAGGGCGAGCTTGAAGCCATGGCCTGGCTGATCGCCGGCGGCTGGCAGGTCGAGGCCCACCGCTTCAAGCTGGGCCGCCACGACGTCGACCTGGTCATCCGGCGGGGCCACACCGTCGCGTTCGTCGAGGTGAAGACCCGCAACTCCTCCACCTTCGGCGCCGGGGTAGAAGCCGTCCGCTGGCGCAAGCAGCGCATCATCGCCCGGGTCGCCGCGCTCTGGGTAATGCGCCATGGCCAGGCTGGTGACGAGTACCGGTTCGATGTCATGGACGTCCGCCGGGCCGGCGCCGGGTGGGAGTTCGAGCACTACCCCGACGCGTTCCGGCCTTCAGAGAGCTTGATATAGATTGTGGAGCAAAATAAACCACAATCTGACTATTGATTCGGCTCCTGTTCGGTATTATGTTGGGCGCAGGCAATTAGGTGATGCAAAATCAGCCACAACCACTCTCGAGGCCTTCCATGCCTTCCGATAGCCAGACTGCCGATCGCCGCAAGGCACTTTCCCTCGCCATCTCCCAGATCGAAAAGCAACTGGGCAAGGGCTCCATCATGCGCCTCGGTACCGACAGTCCCCAGGACAAGGTCGGCGCCATCCCTACCGGCGCCATCAACCTCGACGCCGCCATCGGCATTGGCGGCGTGCCCCGCGGCCGGATCACCGAGATCTACGGCCCGGAATCCTCCGGCAAGACCACCTTGTGCCTCCACCTCGTGGCCAATGTCCAGCGAGCTGGCGGCGTCGCCGCGTACGTCGACGCCGAGCACGCGCTCGACGTCGAGTACGCCCGGAAGCTGGGCGTCAACATCGAGGACCTTCTGGTCTCCCAGCCCGACACCGGCGAGCAGGCCCTCGAGATAGTCGAGATCCTGGTCCGGTCCGGCGCCGTTGACCTGGTCGTGATCGACTCGGTGGCCGCGCTGGTGCCCAAGGCCGAAATCGAAGGCGAGATGGGCGACAGCCACATGGGCCTCCAGGCCCGGCTCATGAGCCAGGCGCTGCGCAAGCTGGCCGGCGCCATCAACCGCTCCAATTGCGCGGTGGTGTTCATCAACCAGCTCCGCGAAAAGATCGGCGTCATGTTCGGCAACCCCGAGACCACCACCGGCGGCAAGGCGCTCAAGTTCTACGCCTCGCTCCGGCTCGACATCCGGCGCATCGGCCCGGTCAAGGAGCGCGAGGCGGTCATCGGCAACCACGTGCGGGTCAAGGTGGTCAAGAACAAGGTCGCACCGCCTTTCCGCCAGGCCGAGTTCGACGTGCTGTTCGACGAGGGCATCAGCCACATTGCCCTGCTGGTGGACCTCGCGTCCGAAGCCGGCATCATCCAGAAGTCGGGGGCGTGGTACTCCTACGGCGACCAGCGCATCGGCCAGGGCCGCGAGAACGCCAAGCTCTTCCTGCGCGACAACCCGGCGCTGCTGACCGAGGTCGAGGGCAAGGTGAAGGAAACGCTGGGCATCAAGAACGGCGCGGCCGTCCCGGCCGGCGCCGCCGGCGCAGCCAACGCTGCGGAGAATGACTGACGAACTCGCCCCCCGCCTGACCGGCGTCACCCCCGATCCGCGCCGGCCCAACTGCGTCCGACTCGCAGTGGATGGCCGGCCGTTCGGGGTGGCGGCGGCTGATGCGGTCGCGGCGCTCGGCATCTCCCAGGGCGACGAACTCACCCCGGAGCGGCTGGCCCAGCTGAGCCGCCTCACCGACGACGAGGCAGCGTTTCGCGCAGGGCTCACCGCGCTGGGCCATCGGCCTCGCGCCACCGCTGACCTGGGGCGCCGGCTGGTGCGGTCGGGGCATCCGCCCGCGGCGGTGAAGTACGCGCTGGCCCGGCTCACCACCCTTGGCCTGCTGGACGACGCCACCTTCGCGGCCAACTACGTCGAGACCCGCTCGGACCGAGGGCGGGGTCCGGCCCGGCTGCTGCGCGACCTCCGATTGCTCGGCGTGGATCCCGAGATCGCCTCGGCCGCAATTGCGGCCCACTGGCCCGACGAGGAGGGCCCCGCCGAGGCCGCGCTGCAGCTGGCCCTGAAGCGGGCGCCCCAGCTGGCCCACCTCGAGCGCCCGGTCCAGCGCAGGCGACTGCTGGCCTTTCTTGCACGCCGGGGCTTCAGCGGGAGGGCCGCGCTCGATGCGGTGCGCAGCGCTCTGGCTGGCTCTGCCACGCCTGCCTGAACGCGACGTCCATGCCTCGTCGCGACTGAACTTGCGGCTCGGCGATTTGTCGCGAGTAAACTCGCGGCTCGGCACGGCGTCCCTTCGCTTCGCTCGGGACGCGCCGAGCCGCCGAGCCGCCCAGCCTCGCCTTCCCCAGAGGCGGGGCATATCTTGGGTCGGTACTCCCTTTCGAGACCCATGGTCGATCCCGATTCGGCGCGGCGCGAGGCGTTGGCCGGCTGCATGCAGTCGCGCGCGAGCGCGATCGCATTGCTGTTCCTGCTCTCGTTCATTCCCCTGGGATCGTCCGCGACCGCACAGGGCCTGACGACCGGCGGGGTGCGCGGCAGTGTACGGAGCCCCGACGGGCGGGGCCTCGATGGCGCGGCCGTCCGGGTGGTCAACACCGCCAGCGGATTCTCCGTCCGTGCCCAGGTGGTGGACGGCCGCTTCCTGGTCCAGGGGCTCGAGCCCGGCGGTCCGTACGTCGTCGAGGTGCGGCGCATCGGGTTTCTCCCGCAGCAGAGCCCGCCCCTCCGGCTCAGGCTGGGCGAGCAGCTCAGTATCGCCTTCGTGCTTCAGCCAGCCGCCATCCAGCTCGAACCAATCGAGGTCCATAGCTCCGTACCAACTCCGTCAGGGAGCTCGGGCACCACCGTCTCTGAAGCGATGGTGCAGCGCCTACCCACCCTGAACCGGAACTTCCAGGACTTCGTTACCCTCGCGCCCTACGTATCAACCAAGGTCGGCGACGGGCGAACCGGCGTCTCCGGCGCGGGCGCCAATCTCCGGTTCAACAGCTTTCTCGTCAACGGCGCCTCCGAGCGCTTCGTGAACGGGAGCGTCTCGGCGGCGTCGAACGTCGGGAAGTCCATCCCGCTTGATGCGGTGAAGGAGTATCAGGTGCTCGTGGCGCCGTACGACGTGCGCTACGGAAGCTTTGCCGGCGTCCTGGTCAATACCGTTACCCAGTCAGGCACCAATGACTTCCGCGGCTCCGCATTCGGGTACTGGCGCAACGACCGGCTGGCGCGCGACGGTATCGATGCGGTGCCAAGCCCCTACGACCGGCTGCAGCTCGGCTTCTCGCTCGGCGGGCCCATCGTCGAGGACCGGGTGCATTTCTTCGTCGCTTCCGAGATCCAGCGTCTCTCCCGGCCTGCCTCCGGCCCGTACCTGGGCCAGCCACCCGGGCAGCTGCCACAGGTCCCCGTACGTGAAGCCGACCTTACCAGGCTGCAGAGCATCATGCAGGATGGTTACGGATTGACCCCGGGCTCCGCGCGATACATGGAGAATGGCACGCCCCTGGTCAACCTCTTTGCCCGGATGGATGCCGCGATCCCCGCATGGAACAGTCGCGTCATGGCGTTCGCCACGTCCGCACGCATCAGGGACCAGCGGTTCTCCCGCGCCTCCACCGATACCTTCGCCTTGTCCAGCTACCGGTTGGCGATCGAGGGGGGTGTCGACGTCGCGGCCCTGCAGCTGCATACCGACCTGAAGCGCGAGCGAGGCGGCCATAACGAACTGCTCGCCTCGCTGAGCTGGGATCACACTGACCAGGTGCCCGAGGTCCGACAGCCGCTGGTGCGGGTGTTGCTGCCCGGGACCCGGGGAGGTTCGGTGCTGGCGGTCGCCGGCAGTGCTCAGCCGGCACAAGGGCGCTTCGGCCGGGGCCGTGCCTTCACCATCCGGGACGAGCTCAGTCTTCCATGGGCGAGGAATCATCTGCTGGTGGCGGGAGTTCAGCTGGAGCGGTTTCGGGTCCTGCGGGGCGGCGTCCCGGGCGGATACGGCACCTGGACCTTCGGCAGCCTGGATGCGTTTGAGGCCGGCACGCCCATACGATTCGAGCTCCGCAAGGATTTCGGCAGTGAGAGCCGGCCGCTCCGGGGAGGCCAGTACACCGCCTACCTCGGCGACGAGTGGCTTCCGGCCGAACGGCTCGCGATCACGACCGGTGTTCGGGCCGAACTCCTCACGATCGACGGGACTGCCCCGTACAACCCGGCCATCGACTCTCTGTTCGGCCGACGAACCGACCTCATGCCGCGCCGTCGGGTAGAACTCTCGCCGCGCCTCGGAGTCACCTGGGATCTCTCGGCAGTGCGGCACGAACGGGTCCGTGGTGGCATAGGGCTGTTTACGGGGCGCCCGCCACTGGCGTGGTACGTGCCCGCGCTGGCAAATCACGGCGAAGGGATCGGTGTCCTGACCTGCGGGTTTCAGCCCTCCGACGCCGGCCTGCCGCCTGCCTTCGTGCCCGACTACGAGGCGGCTCCTGACCGGTGCGCCACGGGGGCTCCGCTGGCGGCGCGCCCGTTCGGCGACGTCGACCTGCTCGATCCCGGCCTGCGCATGGCACGCACGCTCCGCACGTCGCTGGGCTACGAACGCGAGCTTCCGGGAGGACTGCTGGCCAGCGCCGAACTCCTCGTGAGCCGCCAGCTCTCGGATTTCATGTGGGTTAACCTCAACCTCCGAGGCCCTCAGGCGGTGGATCGCTTTGGCCGCGTGCTCTACGGCACGATCGACGCCAACGGCGTCGCAGCGCCCGCGCTCCGCTCCGGCTATGCCGAAGTGATCGACCTGCAGAACACCGCAAGGAACTACTCGTACCAGCTGGCGGGCCGGGTCGAGCGGCGATTTGCCGACGGGATCGGTGCCAGCGTGGCGTACACGTATTCGCGGACCCGCGATGTGCAGTCGCCCAGCCGGGTCAACACCACCGGCATAAGGATGTGGGCAGACGCCCGGACTGTCTCGGGCCGGCACGACGACTCGACCCTCGGGATCTCGCTCAATGATCTCCCCCACCGCATCGTCGCGGCGCTCACCTGGACAGCGCCGTGGCGGCGGTGGCCGACCCGGTTCGCGTTCTTCTATGTGGGCGAGTCAGGAAGTCCCTTCACCTACGTCGCGACCGGCACCTCCCGGCGCGGCGACCTCAACGCCGACGGTTCCAACGCCAACGATCCGATCTACGTGCCGCGAAGCGCCTTCGACACCAGTGAGATCCGGTTCGAGTCCTTCACCCGGGAGGAGTCGGGTGCCGTCGAAACCGTCAGCGAGGCCCAGCAGGCCGCCGCTTTCGATCGCTTCCTCGAAGAGGCCCCGTGCCTGCGGCGTCAGCGCGGGCGGATCGTGGCGCGCAACAGCTGCCGCGAGCCGTGGACCCACACGACCATCGCCTCGGTCAGGCAGGACATTCCCATCGGGCGTCAAGTGCTGGAGCTGGAGCTGGATGCCTTCAATCTGCTCAACCTGCTCAGCGATGGATGGGGTCGCTACCAGGTGGCGCGGCCGGGCATCCTGGACCACGTCGGTCAGGGGACGGATTCGGAGGGAGGCTCGCAACCCATCTTCCGCTTCGATCCCGCCTTTGCGAGGTGGGAGACGCTCCCAGCTGAGTCGGCGTTCCAGCTGCAGGTGGCGGCGCGCTACCGGTTCTGAATCCGCCGTCAATCAGGGAGCGGCACTGGCGGGCAGCAGGCGATGGAAGCGCGGATCCCGCTGGAGGTCTTCGAAGAGCGGATCCATGATATACACCCGGATGGACCCTTCCTGCGATGCTTTCTCGAGCCATGCGAACGCGCGGTCGTAGTCGTGGAGACCGGCGTAAATGAGGCCGACGCCGAACGCCCCATGGCTCTGCCTCCGCCCCGTCTCGAGGTCTGAGAGAATGGCCCGCGCCTCCTCGCTCCGGCCACCCCGGGCCAGAACGTAGCCCTCCAGGCCGAGCGCGGCGCGGGCGCCCACCCCGCCGGCCCATCGCAGCTCGGCGAGGGCCTCAGGCCACATTTCCTTTCTGGCATAACATTGACCCCGGATGACGCCGGCCACGGCAGCGGGCGGGGTCAGGTCCTTGAGCGGGCGGAGCAGCGTGAGCGCCTCGTTGCAGCGGCCGTTGGCGCTGAGCGCGAGCGCCATCTCGCGGATGGCCGCCACCGAGTACGGGTCGAGCGCCAGTCCACGGTGGGCGGCGGCCAGCTGTTCGGCTGGGCGCCGGCTGAGCATGTAGAGCCGCGCCAGCCCTTCGTACCCACGGTGGGCCGCCGGGTCGATGGCGACCGCCCGCTCGAGCGCCACCTCGGCAGCGGGCAAATCCAGCAGGAGGCGGGCCCATCCCAGGGCGGAGTGGCCATCGGCCAGCATGTCGTCCAGCTCGATGGCCGTGAGCGCCTCCGCCTCCGCCCGCCTGATCCAGACAAGGTGATTGCCGGGCTCGCTGCCCGCCTCATTGAGGAACAACCACACCAGTGCGGCGTGGGCGGCCGCGAAACTGGAATCGATGGCGATGGCCCGCTGGAGATAGTCCATGCCCTGGCGGCGACCCTCCGTCGTCCGCAACAGCGCATTCTCCTTCCCGCGAAGGTACCACTCGTAGGCGGCGACGCTGGGGGTGTGGCGCCGGGGCGCCGATCGTGGACCACCGTCGAGAGCCAGCCGGACGTCCAGCTCGTCCGCCACGGCGCGGGCGATGTCGTCCTGCATGGCGAAGATGTCGCCGATCTCCCGGTCGTATGTCTCCGACCAGCGGGTGGAACCATCGTGGGCGTCCACCAGCCGCACCTGCATGCGCAACTTCGGCCCGATCTTCTGTACCGCGCCTTCCAGCACATGTGATACGTGCAGACTCTCGGCGATCTGCCGCACCTCGAGCTGCCGGTCCTTGAGGGCACGCACCGAGGTGCTGGCGACGACGCGGAGCGTGCCGCCCTGGCTCAGGATGGCGATCAACTCCTCGGTCATGCCGTCAGCCAGCGCGGCGTCGCCGGCTTCGGGGCTGAGATTCGCCAATGGCAGGACCGCGATGGAGGCAGAGGTGCCGCCTGTGGCGGCACCGCCGGTCGTGGCACCGCTCCGATGCCGTCCCACGTACCCCGCACTCAGCGCCGCTCCCGACACGAGCACCGCGGCGAGCCCGGCAGCGACCAGGCGCCGTCGGGACTTCCGCCCCGCGCTGGCAGCCGGCTTGTCGGTGAGCCGATCGAGCAGGGCCAGGACCGCCTCGGCGCTGCCGGGGCGGTCCCCCGGATTCCTGGCCAGGCACTGAAGCACGATGCCGGCGAGTTCGGGCGGGCAGTCCGCCCGACCGATGGAGGGAGGGGCGTCGATGAGTCGTGCTCGTGCCACTTCCCGAGGCGAGTCTCCGGCGAACGGCAGTTGCCCCTCCAGCATTTCGTACATCACCAGCGCCGAGGCGTACAAGTCCACCCGGTGGTCGGCCGCGGCGGCTCCCTCGATCTGCTCGGGCGCCATGTAGGCCGGCGTGCCCATCGCGAGACCGGGGGCGGTGACGTCCGCGTGTCCGGCGGCCTCGATCGCGCGGGCGATGCCGAAATCAGCGATCAAGGCGTTGCGGCCGCTCAGGAGAATATTGCCCGGCTTGACGTCCCGATGGACCACGCCCTGGGCGTGCGCATGGGCCAGGGCGTCGAGCAGGTCCCGCCAGATTCGTGCTGCCTCCCCGATCGGAAGCGCGCCTTCGCGCCCGAGCCGCGCTTGGAGCGACTCTCCAGCGACGAACGGCATGATGTAGTAGAGCAGCCGATCGCCAGCCGCGGCACTGAGGAGCGGCACGATGTGCGGGTGCTGCAGCTGGGCCGCCAGCTGGATTTCGCGCCGGAACCGCTCGCCACTCATGGTCGCCGCCAGCTCGGGCGGCAGCAGCTTGATCACCACCTGCCGCTCGAGGCCCAGCTCCTCCGCCAGGAAAACCCGGCTCACCGACCCGCCGGCAAGCTCCCGCTCGATCCGATATTGGCCTTCCAGGGCGGATGCCAGCTCCATCGAGCTGTCGGACCGGCCGCGCGCGACGACGGCCGCTGCGGCGGGCGCGATCACCGCTTCCGCCAGGCCGTCGAAGAACTCGTCGGCAGACTCGTGCGCCGCCAGCAAGGAAGTCAGCTCGCGCTTGAGCTCATCATCCTCACCACACGCGGTCCGCACGAAGGCCGCCCGCTCCGGCCGCGGCACGGCGAGGGCCTGGTCGAAAATTGCCGCCACTCGTTCCGCCCGAGTCAACTCCATCGGCCTGGACCCGGTTGAGGGGTTTCGGTGTGATATGGGGTGAATGACGACGCTACAGCGGCGACCGACAATCCTCAAGAGGGTGCGGCTGCGCCGGGGCGGTTATGGAACCCACTCGGGAGGGTGTATGCGCAGCATCGACTGGCAGACGTGCTGGAGAGTGGCGAGGGCGGGTGCGATCACCCTGCTGCTCATCGGATGCGACTCGGTGGAGCCCGAGCCGCCCGAGGAGCCGGTGCTGGGGCTTATGCCTTGAGCTCAGCGGTTACGACGCTGGTGCACGGTGACGAGGGCGCCACTGCTCATGGACTGGCTTGACCGTGCTGAGTCATGCGAACTCGTTCAGTCCGGCATGGTCACCGGACGGGAGCCGGATCGCCTTTACCCCAGCTGGCGGGATCGTCTGGGTCCCGACCGACGGCCCCATCATCCTGCCGATCCTCATGGTGCCTGGTGGCCACAGCACCGTGTGGCACCCGTGAAACGCGAGGCTGCAATTCCTCAGTTGCCGTCAGCCAGCGTGAGCTGCATTTCCCGGAGCAGCCAGGCTCGAGCGTAGGCCCAGTCCCGCTTGACGCTGCGAGGAGACACGCCGAGCGCGGCGGCGGTCTCCTCGACGCTCATGCCGCCGAAGAAGCGGCACTCCACCACCCGGCATTGCCGCTCGGCGATGCCCTCGAAGCGGCGTAGCGCCTCGTCGAGTCCGGCCAGCCGCTCCGTCTGATCGTCGGACAGGTCGAGCCCAGCCCGGTCCGCGTGCTCCGCCTCGTCGAAAGCCAGGTGGGGCCGGCCACCGCCGCGCTTCTGCCGGCGCCGGTCGCGTGCGTGGTTGCACAGGATATGGCGCATCGCCCGGGCGGCGATCGCGAGGAAGTGGGCGCGATTCTCGGTCGGCAACTGCCGCTGGCCGGCCAGCTTCAGGTACGCCTCGTGGACCAGCGCCGTGGTGGTGAGCGTGAGGTTGCCATCCCACCGGCGGCGCTGCCGGTGCGCCAGCCGGCTCAACTCCTCATAGACCAGCGGAAACAGGGTGTCCAGGGCCTCGCGGTCGCCGGCCGCGACGGCCTCGACCAGGGCCGAGACATCGGTTGTCACCGTCGGTGCCTCCTCGGTGGCCCCTGTCGGGCGGGTTCGGTGTGATGGGATACAGGACGAGACTATCGGGGACGTCCAGCATACTCAAGAGTCGCACTCGCTTTCGAGTCCGGAACCATGCCCATGCGCCGTTTGTCCATCGTGCCCGTCGTCCTTGCCACCGTCATCGCCGGCTCGTTCGCGAGTTGCAGCGATGCCACCGAGCCCGAGCACGTGGTGCAGATCACAGCCACCACGCCCACCGCGCTCACCGGGACGGTCGGTGCCGAAGTCCAGCCGGCCCCCTCGGTGCGCGCCACCGATGAGAACGACCGACCGCTGGCCGGGGTCGCCATCACCTTCAAGGTGGCAACCGGGGGAGGCGCCGCAAGCGCCGGCCCGGTGACAACCGGGGCGGACGGTTCGGCGACCCTGCCTAAATGGACCCTGGGACCGACCGTCGGTATCCAGACCTTGACGGCGGGCGCGGGTGGAGGCGCCGACGTGGTGTTCACTGCGGTGGCGGCCGCGGGTCCGGTCGCTCAGATCACGCCGGCGAGTGGGAGCAATCAGCTCGCTGGCGTCGGCCAGGGGCTTGAGCTTCCGCTCGTGGCGCTCGCGGCCGACGCCTTCGGCAATCCGGTGGCAGGCATCCCGGTTGTGTTCACGGTGACCGAAGGTGGAGGCAGCATCGATGGTGGTGCGGTCGTCACTGATTCCGCTGGCAGGGCCACCGCGGAGCAGTGGAGGCTCGGCGCCGAGGCCGGCGTTCAGCAGGTCACCGCTACATCGGGCGCTGCCCGGGCCGGGTTCCGGGCATATGCCGTGGAACCTCCTGGCGAGCTTCAGGGACAGATCGCGTTCATATCGGTTGACGACGAGTTCCTCAACCTTGCCGTCGTCAATGCGGATGGCACCGGCTTCACGGCGCTGCCGACGCCCTTCTTCCCATATGGCCTGACGTGGTCGCCCGACGGCAGCCTGATTGCTGTCACAGGCTTCACCGCCTTGGGGGACGACAACTTTTCGCCCACACGGCTCGGATTCATGACCGCCGACGGTGCGAACGTGACGTGGATGATCGAAGGGTCCGGTCAGTGGCCAGCATGGTCGCCCGATGGCACGGCGATCGCGTACTCGGGAAATGGTGGCCTCTCTTCTCTCAGCACAACCGACGGCCGAGTCACGCTGCTGGTCGAGGGGCCCAGCTCCCAGCCGTCGTGGTCGCCGGATGGTCAGAAGATCGCGTTCGTGCGTGGTTCCGCATTCGGTGGCGCCGCCGACATTTTCATCGCGAACGCTGACGGCAGCGCACCAACTCCGTTGACCGATGGAGATGCCGGGCCGGGACCTGTGAGGGATTTCCGGCATCCCGTCTGGTCACCCGACGGCACAATGATAGCGTTTGTCTACCGCGACGAAGTTTCCGGACTTGACACGCCATCTCGGGTGGCTGTAATGACCGCGGACGGCGACTTCCTCAAGGATCTCGCGTTGGCAGGGTCCCGCAGCGATGCGCCCACTCCAGGGTCGCTGGCCTGGTCTCCCGATGGCACTGGCATCGCCTACTCGTACAGCTGCTCATCACTCGAATGCGCCGAGACGTCCGTCAGATTCGTGTCGCTCGACGGGAGCCGGCAGTCCACCCTCGTCAACGACGCACGCAACCCAACCTGGCGCCGCTGACGGCGCCCTGTGGAGTACCCCCATCCTGCAGAGGAGGTCCCAGATGTTGAAGGTCAAGTGGCTCACCGGAGTTGTCGTCCTGCTCGCTGGCGCCGTTGCCATCGCGTGCAACGAGGGCGTCGGACCCGAGACGGCGTCGGGCGGGCGAGGTGCCAGCCTCGACGCTGTGGCCCTGGAAGCCGCCATCATTCCCGTGGACGCCGCCGCTCGCGGCAACCTGGATCCTGGAGCGAGGATCCAGACTCACCCGAATCGGCCAATTGACGTCGTGTCGGTGGTGATCAAGCTGGACGGCGACGGCGACGGCCTGGTCAATGGCAGCCCTGCTCCCGCCGGCCTGCGCTGGCACACCCATCCTGGCCCCGCAATCGTGGTGGTGACGGGCGACGCGGGCGGCGCGGTGACGATCCATCACGCCGGCTCGTGCGAACAGAACGTGTATTCACCGGGCGATGCCTTCGTGGAAGGGGACATGGTCCACTCGGCGTGGAACGAAAGCGGGCACGACCTGGTGCTTCGAGGCACGCTGCTGCTTCCAGTCGGCGCGGCACCAACAGTGTTCGAGCCGACGGACTTTACCGATTGCGGACTGCCCTGACCCTGGGCGTAAGGCGTAAGGCGTAAGGCGTAGGGCATAGGGCAACTCCCCTTGCGCCCCACGCCTCACGCCCCAAGCCACTACCGACGGATCCTGACCGATGACGTCCTCCCGTGCGCTCGTCGCGACCTGCGTCGCTCTCGCTTTGGCAGCCGGCTGCGGCGGCACCGAGCCATCGAACTCACCGCCGGTCGCCGCCTTCACGGCCCGCTGCGGCCAGCTCGAGTGCGCGTTCGAGAACGCCAGCACCGACGAGGACGGCACCCTCGCCGCCTACGCCTGGGACTTCGGCGACGGCGGTACCAGCGCCGACTCGAGCCCGACCCACAGTTATGCCGCCCCGGGCGGAGCATTCACTGTGACCGTGTCCGTGACCGACGACGATGGCGCGGCGACGATCACCTCCCGGCAGGTGACCGTGGCCCCCGGCGACGACCTCCCCCCAGCCAACGACAACCGGCCCCCGGTGGCCGCCTTTTCTGTCACCTGCATGGGTCTGGCCTGCGCCTTCAAAGATGAGAGCACCGATCCCGATGTCGGTGACTCGTTGGTGTCTCGCGCCTGGGATTTCGGTGACGGAACGACAAGTTCCGACCAGAACCCGTATCACTCGTACGCAGCCCCGGGAGGGCAGTTCTCGGTGGTGCTCACCGTCACCGACAACCGCGGTGCCGCGGCGAACGCCACAAAGCCGGTGGACGCAACGCTGGGTGCCGCGCCGGACGTGAGCGGTACTTACGGGCGGCAGGCACCCCACAGCGTTTCCGGCCGCACCTCTCGCTACGAGATCCGCCCGGATGGGACGTTTGACTACATCGAGGACGAAGCCTCCGGCCAGCGGGCCTTCAGCGGTCGATGGACCTTCGCGACGTCCTGGTTTGGGTGGCCGATGGAGGCCGGCAGGGCGATCCTGCTGAACTTCAATGACTTCAGCGACGCGCCAGGCTGCGGCGGCGAGGGATTCGGCGTCTTCCTTCTGGATGGGGAGCTGGGGGTCTCCTACTGCTACGACCTTATCATGGCCGGGATGGAAGAAGGGGTCTACACCAAGGCGTCCAACCCGGGCATCCCGGATGTCCCGCCGCCGCAGGTCGGGCAGCTCGCCTTCGTGCGGGACGGCAAGATCTACCGTTCGAATGCTGATGGAACCGGCCTGGTCCCGCTGTCTGCCGGTCCCGCCGACCATTCGCCGGCCTGGTCCCCCGACGGAAGTCGCCTCGCCTTCATTCGTGCTGGCGAGGCGGGTGGGCTCTTCATCATGACCGCTGACGGGGAAAACCCGGTCCGCCGTGCAGCCTCAGGCACGTACGATCCTACCTGGTCGCCCGACGGCCAATGGGTTGCGTTCGCTTGCAGGAATGGCGCATCGGAGGCCATCTGCAAGGTGGCGGCCGATGGCGACGGTTCTGCGCCAGTCACGCTCTTCTCCCGCCAGGGCTGGGTTGTGCAACCAGCGTGGTCGCCCGACGGCACTCGCATCGCCTTTGTCAGCGACTGGAACATGTTCGACTTCTGGTTCGACATTTGGCTAGTCAATTCAGACGGGACCCAGCCCGTCGTGCTACGAAACCACACGTCCACCACGCCCAATCCGGAAGAGCAGTGGCAGCCGGCCTGGTCGCCGGACGGCCAAAAAATCGCTCTCGTGGAGTGCCCCTGGGCCTTCAACTTTTGCAGCTCCAGCGCGATCGCAGTGATGAACTCGGACGGGTCCGGCCTCGTGCGGCTGGCCGCGGCGAGCGGGTATACGGCCCCGGCCTGGTCGCCTGACGGCCAGACCATCGCGTTCACCTCCGGCAATTCGATCGAATGGGTCAGTGTGGACGGGATGCAACGCGGCCGGATCATTGCCAACGGCACCAGCCCGGCATGGCGGCCCTGACCAAGGGCGTAGGGCATAGGGCGTAAGGCATGGGGCGCGACGACCTCTACCCTACGCCCTATGCCCTATGCCCTACGCCCCGCCTTACCGCCTTACCGCCTTACCGCCTTACCGCCGTATATTCCGCCCATGCAATCCGCCCGCATCCGACAGCTCTTCCTCGAGTACTTCCGCGACCGGGGCCACCACGTGGTCCCGTCGTCGTCGCTGGTGCCAGTCGACGACCCTACGCTGCTGTTCACCAACGCCGGCATGGTGCAGTTCAAGCGGGTCTTCCTGGGGCAGGAGCACCGGGACTATCGCCGCGCCACCACCTGCCAGAAGTGCGTCCGGGCCGGAGGCAAGCACAACGACCTCGAGCAGGTAGGGCTGACCCGCCGTCACCATACCTTCTTCGAGATGCTGGGGAACTTCTCGTTTGGCGACTACTTCAAGCGCGATGCGATCGCCTTCGCCTGGGAGTTCGTCACCAGCCCCGAATTTCTCGGGATTCCGGCGCACCGGCTGCGGGTCACGGTGCATCACACCGACGACGAGGCGCGCCGGCTCTGGAGCGAAATTACCGGGCTGTCGGATGACCGCATCTACGGCCTGGGCGACGCCGACAACTTCTGGCAGATGGGCGATACCGGTCCCTGCGGCCCCTGCAGCGAAATCTTCGTGGACCTCGCGCGGGCGCACGATGATGCCTCGCCCCAGGAGGTGTTCGATCAGGCGGCCTTCGAGCGGGAAGCCGAAGCGGGCCGCTTCCTCGAGATCTGGAACCTGGTCTTCATGCAGTTCGACCGCTCGGCGGACGGCACCCTCACGCCGCTACCCAAGCCGAGCGTGGACACCGGCGCGGGCCTGGAGCGAATTGCATCGGTGCTCCAGGGCAAGGACGACAACTTTCACACCGATCTCTTCGTCCCCTTGCTGGAGCATGCCGGCGCCCTGGTGGGTCGGCCCTACGATCCCGCGCGGGAGGACCGGGTCAGCTACCGGGTGCTCGCCGACCACGCGCGCGCAGTGAGCTTCCTGCTGGCCGACGGTGTCTATCCCTCCAACGAGGGCAGGGGGTTCGTGCTTCGCCGCATCCTCCGGCGCGCAGTGCGCCATGCCTGGCTGCTGGGCCGGCGGGAGCCGACCCTCGCGCCGCTCACCGAGGTGGTGATTCGCGAGATGGGCGGTGCCTATCCCGAACTGGTGGAACGTGCCGGCTTCATCAGCGACGCGACCCGCAGCGAAGAGGAACGCTTCCTCGAAACCATCGAGGGCGGACTGGGCCGGCTGGACGAGATCTTCGCCGGCGGCGCCACCGCCATCGATGGTGAGGAGGCCTTCCGGCTGCACGACACGTTCGGCTTTCCGGTTGACTTGACCCAGCTGATCGCGGGAGAGCATGGCGTGACCGTCGATCTCGCCGGGTTCGAGCGCGCGCTCGAGGAGCAGCGCGTGCGCTCGCGCGACGACCGCAAGTCCCGGCAGCGCACCCTCGGAGCTTCAGTGGTCACGAGTGACGGCTGGCAGCGCATCGCCGAGGGCTCCCAGGATTTCGTGGGCTACGAGGTGACCGAGGCGGAGACCGACGTGCTTGCCATCAGCGATGTGGGCCATGGACGCGTCGGGCTGCTGCTGCGGGAGAATCCCTTCTACGCCGAGTCGGGTGGCCAGGTGAGCGACACCGGCCTGGTGGAGGCGGGCGACTGGCGCCTGGCCGTGGACGCGGTGTTCCGCACCGACGACGGCGTCGTGGTGGCCGGGCCCGCACCGGCCGGATTCACCGGTGGGGCGGTTCGCGCCCGGGTCGAAGCCCCTCGCCGCAGGGAGATCGAGCGTCACCACAGTGCGACCCACCTGGTGCATCACGCGCTGCGCACCGTGCTCGGGACCCACGTGCGCCAGCAGGGCTCCCTGGTCGAGCCGGGTCGGCTGCGATTCGACTTCTCCCACCACGGCCCGATCGACCCCGCCGTGCTGGCCGAAATCGAGGCGATGGTCAACCAGCTGGTGCTCGACAACGCCCCGGTAACCACCGACGAGATGCCCTACCGCGATGCGCTGGCACTTGGTGCGATGGCGTTCTTTGCCGACAAGTACGGCGACCGGGTGCGCGTGGTGCAGATGGGGCCGTCCATCGAACTTTGTGGCGGCACCCATGTCCGTTCCACCGGGCAGGTGGGGCTCTTCCGGTTTGCGTCGCAGGGCGGAGTTGCCGCCGGCGTGCGCCGGATCGAGGCGGTCAGCGGCACCGCAGCGCTTCGTGGTGTGGCGGAGCTGGAGGATCGGCTTGCCCGCATAGCGGGAGCGTTGCGGTCCCAGCCGGACCAGGCGGTGCGCCGGGTGGAGCAGCTGCTCGAGGAGAAGCACAAACTCGAGGAGCGGCTGGCCGAGGCGCTGAAGCAGGGCGGCGGAGCCAATACTGGCCGGACCATCGAGGTTGGGAATGTCGCCGTGACGCTGGGTGACACCAGCAGCGAGAGCCGCGATGAGGTCGGGCAGATTGCCGATGCGTTCCGGGGCGAGAGGAAGCAGGCGGTGCTGGTGCTGTTCGGCAGCACCGGGCGGGGAGCGGTGCACGTGGCGGTCACCGACGACCTGGTGCAGCGCGGCCTCCGCGCCGGCGACCTCGTGAACCGCATCGCGGCAGTGAGTGGCGGGAAGGGGGGTGGGCGCCCCCAGTTCGCCTCGGCCGGCGCCGGCGATCCCGAACGGCTCGACGCTGCTCGTGAGGCCGCTCCGGGTATCGTTGCCGAATGGCTCGGCGCGGCGCGATGACCCAGCTCGGTCACTGGCTCGAGCGGCACACCGCAGCCGCCCCGGCGGCCTTGCGGGCCTGCCTTCATCAACACGTGCAAGCCACTCCTGACACGGGCAGCGCGCCGCAGCTGCTCGCCGCGGCGGGGGAGCGGGCGCTGCGGCGGGTGCTGTCCCGGCAGGGTGGCCGTGAAGTGGCGCTCGACCTGCTCGCGGCGGACGGGCTCATCACCCTGGCCTTGCTGCACCAGGCCGAGCACGGGCCGTCCGAACTGGCGGAGCTGGCCCGCCGTCTCGCCACCCAGCACGGCGCGGTGTGATCGATCTGCACTCCCATCTGCTGCCTGGAGTGGATGACGGCTCCAGAAGCGTGCGTCAGTCGGTCGCGGTGCTGCGAGACCTCGCCGCCGCCGGAATCACCGACCTCTGCCTCACTCCTCACTTCAATGCCTCAGCCGCCGAACGGGGCCTGCCCCAGGCGCATCACCGTGCGTTTGATGAGCTGCTCGCCGCGGCGCCCGAGGCGCCCCGGCTCCATCGCGGGGCCGAGGTGATGCTGGATCGGCCCCTGACTCCAGCGGCGGCGGACCGGGCGGTGGCCGCGGGGGTGACACTCGGGGGCAGCCACTTCATGTTGGTGGAGTTCCCGCGCCTGGTGCCGCGTGACACAGTGCACACGGCCCTGAAGCAGGTGGCGGGCCTGGGGCTCACGCCGCTGCTGGCACATCCCGAGCGCTACAGTTCGTGCTCGCCGATGGTGGTGAGGCACTGGCGCGAGACCGGGGCGCTGATGCAGGTGGATGCCAACACCCTGCTGCAGCCGTCGGAACGGGGTGATCGCGCGCGGGCGCTGGTATCGGCGGGGCTGGCCGACGTGCTCGCGGCCGACAATCATGGCGATGACCGGACGCTGCACGCGGCCTATCAGTTCCTGGTCGCGGCGGGGGGCGATGTGGCAGCGGAGCTGCTCACCGTCACCAATCCCCGTGCCATTCTCGATGACGGCGCCGCCCAGGCGGTACCTGCCGTACCCCTGACCGCACCGTTCGCATGGCGGCTTCGTCGCATGCTCGGAGGAAGTGGAACATGATCGACCTGGCCGGCAAGCGGGCGCTGGTGACGGGTGGCTCGCGAGGCATCGGCGCGGCAACCGCGCGGCTCCTCGCCTCCGCGGGTGCCGATGTCGCGCTGACCTACCACACCAGTGCGGACGCCGCCAACGCGGTGCTCCGTGAGGTGCGCGGGCTTGGGCGGCGCGCTCTCATCCACGGTGGTGACCTCTCCGACCCCGCGGTGGTGGACCAGCTGACCGAGCTGCTGCGCCGCGAGTTTGGCGGCCTCGACATCTTCGTCGCCAATGCCGGCGTCTGGCCGCCCGACGACGTGCCGCTGGCCCGCATGGACGCGGAGCGCTGGCGCCACACCATGGCCGCCAACCTCGACGCCGTCTTTCTCGGGACCAGGGCAGCGCTCGGCCTGATGGGCGGGGGCGGCACGGTCATCCTGGTGTCGAGCACGGCCGGCCAGCGGGGTGAAGCGTTCCACGCCGACTACGCCGCCACCAAGGGCGCCATCATCTCGCTTACCAAGTCGCTTGCCATCGAGTGCGCCCCAGGGATTACCGTCAACTGCGTCGCCCCCGGCTGGGTGGACACCGACATGAGTGCCACCGCGTATGCCGATGGCGGACGGGCCCGCGTGGCCGCCGGCATCCCGCTGCAGCGCATCGCCACTGCCGAGGACATCGCCGGTCCCATCCTGTTCCTTGCCAGCCCGCTGGCGCGGCATCTCACTGGCGAGGTGATCAACGTCAACGGCGGGAGTGTGCTCTGTGGCTGACGCACCGACCGTGCTTCCCGCGCTGCCGGCTCGGCTCGACGTTCCCGAGCCGGTGATCGAGATCGTCCGGACGCTGGAGGAGGCCGGGCACGCCGCCTGGTGCGTGGGCGGCGCGCTGCGCGATGCCGTGCTCCGGGTGCCCCACGCCGATTTCGACGTCGCCACCTCGGCCCCACCGGATCAGGTCCGGAAACTGTTCCGTCGCACCGTGCCGGTCGGCGAGCGTTTCGGCACCGTGGGCGTGCTCGATCGTGGAGGGGTCCTGCACGAAGTCACCACCTTCCGTCACGACGTGCGCACCGACGGCCGCCATGCGGAAGTCGAATTCGGCGCCTCGCTCGAGGAAGACCTCGCGCGGCGGGACTTCACCATCAACGCCCTCGCGCACCACCCGCTGACTCATGAATGGCGCGATCCCTTCCACGGGGCCGATGATCTGGCCCGCGGCATCGTCCGCGCGGTGGGTGAACCGGCCGACCGCATCCGCGAAGACTATCTTCGCCTGCTTCGTGCCATTCGTTTCGCGGCCCGGTTCGACTTCGCCATCGATCCGTCTACCTGGACGGCGATGCGTGAGCTGGCGCCAGGCCTCGGCCGGCTGTCGGCAGAGCGCGTGCGCGACGAATGGTTCAAGGGACTGGAGACTGCGCGAACCCTGGACCTGCTGGTTCGTCTCTGGCACGCGTCCGGAGCGGCAGCGGTCTGGCTGCCCGAATTGAACCCCGGGCCCATTCCGTCGTCGGCCGACACCGCGCCGCGTGACGCGGTCCTGCTGACCGCGGTGCTCACCAACAGTCCAGCTGCAGTGTTGCGCCGTCTCAAGGCATCCAACGCCGAGATCAGCCGCGCGGAGGTTCTTGCGCGCGTTCCTGCGGGGCCTCCGCCCGGCGACGAGCGTGCGGTGCGCCGCTGGCTGTCCGGCGCGGCCGCCGCCACCGACGATGCACTCCGGGCGGAACAGTTGCGCACCGGGAAGCCCGCCGGCTGGCTGGCCGATGTCGAACGCATTCGCGAGCGAGGTGACGCGGTGCGCCGCGGCGATCTCGCCATCAACGGTGGCGACCTCCTGGCCCTGGGACTCACCGGACCCGCGGTCGGACGGGTGCTCGACCGCCTGCTGGATCGCACTCTCGACGACCCGGCGCTCAATCGCCGTGATACCCTCCTCGCGCTTGCGCGCGAGCTGGCATGACCGCACTTGCGCTCGCGGTCTGCGCGGGGCTGGCCAACGTCGCGGGCGCGCTGGTCGTGGTGCGCCGGCAGGGTCTCCGCCTGGTGGAGCACTTCGTCGCCTTCGGCGCGGGGTTCATGATCTCGGCGGTGGTGCTCTCGATGCTGCCCGAGGCGTTCGAGGTGGCGGGCGCGGCGCCCTGGGTGCTGGCAGGCTTCCTGGCGGTGCACATCTCCCAGCACGTGCTCACCCCGCACTTCCACTTCGGCGAGGAAACCCACCGCATTTCCGCCTCGGCCGGCATGTCGGCGCTGGTCGGCTTGACCCTGCACACATTCTTCGACGGGGTGGCGATCGCCAGTGGATTCCTGGTTTCGCCCCGGCTCGGCATCCTGCTCTTCCTGGCGGTGCTGCTGCACAAGGTGCCCGAAGGAGTCACGATGGCCAGCGTGATGCTCGCGGGCGGGCAGGGCAGGCGGAAGGCGCTGCTGGCTGCTACGGCACTGGGCGCCGCCACGGTGCTGGGCGTGTTGGTCACCGAGTCGGTGGCGCCGCTCGCCGCGCGCGGGCTGGCGCTGTCGGCGGGCGTCACACTCTATGTGGCCGCCTCCAACCTGGTGCCGGAGTTCCAGGCCAAGCGTGGCTGGGACACCGCGGGCGCATTTCTCGGCGGCGTCGTGCTCTTTGTCCTCGCTCGCATGGTGCTGGCACCACTGGCGGGCCTCGCCCAGTGATGGCCCGAGAAGCATCGCTCTTCGCCCGGCCCGACCAGCAGCCGCTCGCGGCCCGGATGCGTCCCGTCACCCTCGACGAGGTGGTGGGACAGCAGCACCTGCTTGGCACTGACCGCCCGCTGCGCGAAGCGGTCGAACGTGGAGCGCCCGGGTCCATCATCCTCTGGGGCCCTCCTGGTAGCGGCAAGACCACGATCGCCCGCCTCATGGCCGGTGCATCGCAACGGGTCTTCGAGCCGTTCAGCGCGGTGACCGAAGGTGTGCCCCGCATCCGCGAGATCGTGCAGCTGGCCCGCGGTCGGCTGGACGCTGGCGGTGCCGGCACCGTGCTGTTCGTGGACGAGATCCATCGGCTCAACAAGGCGCAGCAGGACAGCCTGCTGCCTCCCACCGAGGACGGCACCGTCGCGCTCGTCGGCGCCACCACCGAGAACCCCAGTTTCGAGATCAACGGCGCCCTGCTGTCCCGCTCGCGGGTGTTCGTGCTGCAGCCGCTGGCCGCGCCGGACATCCGGGTGCTGCTCGACCGCGCGCTGGCCGACCGCGAACGCGGCCTCGCGGGCGAGAACCTGGTCGCCGATACCGACGCGCTCGAACTGATCGCCGCCGAGGCCGATGGCGACGCGCGGAGGGCGCTGACTGTGCTGGAAGCCGCGGCGGCGCATGCGGGGAGCGGTGGCCATGTGACGGTTGAGGTGGCGCGCGAGGCTATGCAGATGCGGTTCGCGCGCTATGACAAGTCAGGCGAGGAGCACTTCAACCTGCTGAGCGCCTATCACAAGTCGTTGCGCGGCAGCGATCCGCAGGGTGCGCTGTACTGGATGGCGCGGATGCTCGACGGCGGCGAGGACCCGATGGTGCTCTTTCGCCGGGCCATCGCCATGGCGGCGGAGGACATCGGGCTGGCCGATCCCAACGCGCTGTCGGTCGCGGTGGCGGCGCGCCAGGCGTTTCACGTGCTGGGCGCTCCGGAGGGCTACCTCCCGCTGGCCGAGATGACGATCTACCTCGCCACGGCGCCCAAGTCGAACAGCGCCAAGGTCGCGCTCGATTCCGCGCTCGAGGCAGCGCGGGCCACGCCGGCCGCTCCGGTGCCACTCCACCTCCGCAACGCACCCACCGGCCTGATGAAGGAGCTGGGATATGGGCGCGAATATCAGTACGCCCACAACGCACCTGCCGCCTACATCCCGCAGGATTACCTGCCCGATGGGCTGGCAGGGCGGGAGTTCTACCAGCCGGGGCCGTTCGGCCTCGAGCGGCGCATCGCGGAGCGGCTGGCGTGGTGGGCGTCGCAACGCGAGACGGGCGACTCCGGGGAGGGGAAGTGACGAATGCGCGCCGCACCTTCGCTATATTCCTCCAGGCCGGAAGTGCATTCACCACAGAGCCACGGAGCGCGCAGAGATTCACGGAGGACTGCGGCTCGTTGTGGGTGCTCTGCTGAAGTGCGGCGCCGGTCGTCCTGGCACCCATGTCAACCGCTTTTCTCTGTGCGCTCTGTGGCTCAGTGGTTGACGCGATCCCTTGGCGTCCTTCGTGTCTTCGTGGTCAACGCAACGACGGACTCGGCTCAACGAGGATTTGGAGATGAAGTTTGTGGTTGTGTCGTCGGCTGTCGCAGGGTTGCTGCTGGGCTGCGCCGCGATCCCGCGGAGCTTCATCGATCCCCAGGTACAGTTGCGGGCGGTGGGCGTTCGCTCGCTCGACCTCACCGGCGGTACGCTCGACCTGCACCTCGACGTGTACAATCCCAACCGCTTTGACCTCCGCGGCACCCGCCTGGAACTGGGATTCGATGTCGACGGCTCGCATGTCGGCGACATCGCGCTGGACGACGACTTCAATGTCACCGACGGCGATACCACGCGCGTGGTGCTGCCGCTTCGGTTCACCTGGACCGGGGCCAACGCGGCCGCTCGCGCGGCGCTCAGCCGCGGCGAGATTCCCTACACCATGAAGGGCCAGGTGCAGCTGGACACGCCCATCGGTGGCCGGGTGGTGCCCTTCACCCGGTCCGGCCGGGCGCCGCTCTCACGCGGCGGCTGACCCTCATCAACGCAAGGCGGTGAATTCATTCGCTCAATGATTGACGTTCGCGATCCGATCGAGCGCGCGGTGCTGGTGGCAGCGCCGCGCAAGGGCTCGAAGGACGCGGAACACCTGGACGAGCATCTCGAGGAACTCACCCGGCTGGTGGACACGGCCGGGGCGGACGTGGTGGGCCGGCTGTCGCAGTACGTGGCCTCTCCCAATCCGGCCACCCACATAGGCGAGGGCAAGGTCGAGGAGTTGCGGGCCCTGGTCGGCGAGACTGGCGCCACGCTGGTGATCTTCGACGAGGAACTCACCCCGGTGCAGGGCGCCAACCTCGAGCGCGAGCTGGGCATGCGGGTCATGGACCGGCCCGAGGTCATCCTCGACATTTTCTCCACCCGCGCCCGGTCGCACGAGGCCAAGCTGCAGGTCGAGCTGGCCCAGCTGCAGTACCTGCTCCCGCGGCTCACCCGGATGTGGACCCACCTCTCCCGTATCCGCGGCGGCATTGGCCTTCGGGGCCCGGGTGAGACCCAGCTCGAAACCGACCGCCGGATGATTCGCCGGAAGATCGGGGTCCTGCGACAGAAACTGCAGGACGTCGAGAAGCACCGGGAGAACCTGCGCGCCGGGCGCGACCCGCTGCTCACCGCGGCGCTGGTTGGCTATACCAACGCCGGCAAGTCCAGCATGCTGCGGATGCTTTCGGGCGAGCACGGCATTTTCGTCGAGGACCGGCTCTTCGCGACGCTCGACACCCTCACCCGGGAAGTGGACCTGGGCGAGGGTGTACGCGCCCGGGTCACCGACACCGTGGGATTCATCCGCAAGCTGCCGCACCACCTCGTGGCCAGCTTCCGCGCCACCCTCGAGGAAGCGCGCGCCGCCGACGTGCTGGTGCATGTGGTGGATGCATCGCATCCCGACTGGGAAGGCCAGATGCGGGTGGTCGAGAAGGTGCTCAACGAGCTGGGGATGGCGGAGCGGCCGGTGCTGGTGGTGTTCAACAAGATGGACGTGGTGCCCGATGCGGCCGCATTCACGGCGCGGGTACGAGAACTCCATCCCGAGGCGATTCTGGCCACCACTCAGCGCATCGATGGACTCGACGCGCTCAAGGCCCGCCTGCGGAGCGTGGAACGCGCCGGGCGGCTCACGGTACGGGTGCGGCTACCGGCGAGTGACGGCGCCAGGCTGGCGGAGCTCTATCGGGTGGGTGAGGTGATTTCGGCGACCGTGGATGGTGCGGTCACCGACGTGCTGGTGCGACTGGAGCAGTGGCAGGCCGATCGGTTGCGCGACGCCGGCGTCGAGGTCGCCCCGCCGCCGGCACTGGTGGAGCGGCGCGCCGGTTAATTCCGTGCTACCACGATCACCGTGACCACGCTGGCCAGCAGCTGGGCGGCCACGCCCAGCACCGACGCGATGCCGGGCCCGCGCTCCGCCGGGTCCCGCACCGGCACCATCACTTCGGCGCCAGGTCGCGGAGCGGGCCGGCTGTCGGGCAGCAGGAACCGGCGCTCGACACTCTGCTTGTCGCCGTTGGGCTGGGTCACGAACGCCCGCCGCTTGTCGCCTTCCTTCGAGTAACCACCAGCCGCCCGCACGTAGAAGTCGAGGTCCCGCCCGGGCTCGAACGCCACCGCCCCCGGCGAATTGACCGCGCCCCGTACCATGACGATCGGGTCGAACTCCGGGATGTGCATCGAGTCGCCCGCGGCCAGGATCAGGTTGTCGCGGTGATCACCATCCCGCAGCACCGCCTTGAGGTCGATGCCGACCCGTCCGGCGCTGTCCTGCCGCCGGTAGAACTCGATGCCATCGGCATAGGCGGCACTGGTCAGCCCGCCGGCGCGCTGGATCACATCCAGCAGGCGCTCGGTCTTGGTGCGGAGTGCGTAGGGGCCAGGATACTTCACCTGTCCGGTGATGGTCACCGTCCGCACCAGCTCCCACTCCGGCTGCCGCAGGATCAGCAGGTTGTCATACGGTTGCAGCACGACTTCGGGCGAACCCGAGCGTGGCGCCGCGGGGCCCGGAGGACCCTGGTACTCGCCCGGCGCGCCCCGGGCAAAGAGGTAGGTGGAGTCGAGCGGCACCCGAATGGTCGTGGCCACCTGGCCCTGCGATCGCGTGTCGGGCACCCGCGCAATCTCGGCCTCGACCAGGTACGCGTCGGGCGCGAGGCCGTCGGCCAGCAGGATCGCGTCCCGGACCGTCATTCCCTCGCGAAACTCGATCCGACCCGGCTGGCGCACCGCACCGGTGATGACCACGTAACGCTCGGGCCGGAAGGTGGTCCGCGAGAACACCCGGACCACGTCGTCCTCCTGCAGCACGAGGTCGTTGCTCAGCCGCCCGGTGGTGTCGGCAAACGACGTCCGAAGTTGCGCCCGGGTGGAATCGCTCCTGAGCCGTGAGACGAGCACCTGGCCCAGGTACACGTCCGGCTTGGGTCCGCCCGCGAGGTTGAGCGCCTGTGACAGCTGCATGCCAGGAGTGAAGCCCACCTGGCCCGGAAGCCAGACGTTGCCTTCGACGGTGACGAAGCCACGCAAGCGCGCCGCCACCGGGAACACCGTCACCGAGTCGCCCGGCAGCATCACCAGCGACGGTACCGCCTGCGCCAGCTGCTCGGGGCCGACGTCCACCACCACCCGCCCCCGGCCGTAACTGGAGTCGCCCGGCATGGCCGGCAGAATGCGGTGCACCTGCACCCGTCGCCGCAGGGCATCGGCATCGAACCCGCCGGCAAAGCCGATGACATCACGCAGCGTCTCGCCTTCCTGCACCTCGAACACCGCCGGCCGCACTACCTCGCCCGTGACCTCGACTCGCCCCTGCTGCACCGGGATGAAGATGACGTCACCACTCTGGAGTGTGAGGTCGGAGTGGTCGATCCCGCGCAACAGGTAGCCGTAGACGTCCACCGAGTCCACCAGCGCGCCGTTGCGCCGCACCTCGAGTCGGCGGAGCGAGCCATTGCGGGTCGGGCCGCCGGCAGCGTACAGCGCCATGAGCGGCGTGCTGCTCGCCGACAGTACATATGCTCCCGGCCGCCGCGCCTCGCCTGCCACGTAGATCTGCACCGAGCGCTGGCGGCTGACGCTCACATCGAAGCGCGTGCTCCCGCCGCTCCGCTGGATCCCGGAATAGACTCGCGAGAGCCGCTGGAACAGCAGCTCTCGCACTTCGGTCAGGTTGAGCCCGGCCACGTGCACCGTGCCCACGGACGGCACGACGATGAAGCCGTCGCGAGAAACGTCGAGGCTGTGGGCCTCCTCGACATCCCCGGCGAGTATCAGTGCCAGACGGTCGCCCGGGCCGAGGCGATAGGTGTCGGGCACCGGGCTGGCGCGATCAGGCATGAATCGGGTGGACCGGGCGGCGAACACATCCATCCCGAAGATCACCAGGCTGTCGATCATGAACTGGGAGGAGTCGAGCGCTGCCACCGGCTGTTGCAGCTGCACCGAGTCGATCAGCGCGAGCAGCGAGTCCGCCTCGGTCTCGGCGACCAGGCCCAGCTCCCGCACCGCGTCGATCTCTCCCCGGAGCCCCGGCAACCCCAGCCCGCCGCGCTGGGCCTGGCCCGGCATGGCCATGTAGCTGTCCAGCAGCGACTCGTCATACCCAGCCGCGCGCAGGCGGGACCGCAACTGCTCCTGGCTGAGGCCGGAGTTGGCGATCGCCTCGGCCAGGCGCCGCTGCATCTCCGGATTGCTCTGCAGCGCCTCCTGTGCCAGGCGGGGGTCGGACAAAGGATCCTGTGCATGCACGGGAGAGCTGGCCAGCGCGAGGAGCGTCGTGGCCAGGAGGATCGAGGCGAGTCTCGGCATGGTCGAGAAGATGAGGGACGACGATTGGGGAGTCAAACGCCGTCCACGATCTGCCGCCACAGCTCCACGGAGCGCTGTGCCACTGCCTGGGTGGAGTACCGCTCGAGGACCCGGCGTCGCGCCGCTGCGCCCAGTGACTGGCGAAGGGCCGGATCATCCTGCAATCGCTGCAGTGCCGCGGTCAGCGCCGGCGGGTCGTCGGCATTCACCAGGATGCCAGTGTCGCCGAGAAACTCCGGCAGCGCCCCACTCCGCGTGGCGACGACCGGCCGGCCCGCCGCCATCGCCTGCAGGACACCGGTGCACGCCTGGTCCACCGGCGCATCCACGTCGCTCGCCGGCACCACCGCGCAGTCAGCCCTGCTCCAGAGCTGGGCGCGCTCGTCGGCCGGGAGCGCGCCCAGCCAGGCCACGCGTCCCGAGATGCCCAGCCGCTCGGCGAGGGTCTCGAGCTCCGGCTGCGCGGGGCCGCCGCCCGCCACCAGCAGCTGCCATGACCCCATGATGCCCACCGCAGCGCGAAACAGCTGGTCAAGCCCCCGCGCCGGCACCAGGCGCCCGCTGAACGCCATGGTGAGGCCGTCCGGGTCGAAGGGAGCAATCTCGGAGGGCGTGACCACACCTATGCGAGGGGCCATGAGCAGTGGCGTGTCACGCTTCTCGCCGGCAAGTGTCGCGGCCCCCGGAGTCGCTGCATGGATTCCCCGCGCCTCGCGCAGACTGCGACCGCGGCGTCGCCGGTCGCGCCAGGCCAGGGACCGCTCGCTCTCGAGGGCGGTCGCCACCGTGGCCGCGATCCCGAGTCGCCGGGCCTCGGCCAGCGCCGTGCTCGCCAGCGGCCAGTGCGGCTCGACATCCACGTGCACCACGTCTGGTGCCGCTGCCTGCAGCGCGCGCCGGAGCGCACCCCGCTTCCAGCGATGGCGCGCATGGTCCGACGGCTCGCCGATCGTCGAGACGGGAACAACCCGGAGCGTGCCGTCGAGTTGGTATTGCTGGGTGGTGCCGCCAGCGTCGCGGGCGGGAATGATGGCAGTCACCTCGACACCCAGCGCCGCGAACGCGCGCAGCTGGGCCCGAGTCGCCGAGGACAGGGTGTTGCGGGAAAGAAATGCGGTTCGCACGTGGCAAAAGATGCCTTGAGCGTGGCCCCACTCCAAGCCCGGGCGTTGACAGTGGTCGCGGTATGCTGCCACTTTCGGCACGACCCGGCTGTTCCTGATGGCCCCCCTCGACCGGCGTCGACATGCGCATTCTGCATCTCGCCAAGTACTACTGGCCACGCTCCGGCGGCATGGAACGGGTGGTGGCCGATCTCGCCGACGGCGCCACTGCGCTCGGGCATGAGGTCGAGGTCGTTGCCGTCCGAAGTTTCGGGGAAGGCGTCCGTCGTCCGCGCAAGGCGGTGACGCGCACCTTCTCCTTCGGCGCGCTTGGTTCCCAGGAAATAGCTCCCGGCTACATCGCAGCTGCCTGGCGAAGGGCCGATGTGATCCACGTCCATCATCCCCACTCGCTGGCGGACCTCGCGGTCCTGCTCCGTGCAGGCCGGACGCCCGTCGTCGTCACCCAGCACGCCGACCAGCGGCGGGGCGCCTACCGCCCGGTCTCGCGGCTGGTCTTGCGACGTGCGAGGGCGATCGTGGTGCCGAGCCGGGCGCACGTCGCCATGTCCAGCGAGCTGCAGGGGTTCGAGCCCAAGGTGGAAGTGATCCCGTTCGGGATCGACGACTCGCGCTGGGCAGCGGTGCCGGCGCCGCCGGAGGACGGGCCGGTTCGGGCGCTGTTCATCGGCCGGCTCGCCGCCTACAAGGGGCTCGACATCCTGATCCGGGCCCTGCCGGACGTGCCCGACCTCTCGCTCGACATAGTCGGCTCGGGGCCCGAGGGTCCCCGCCTCCGCACCCTGGCGCAGGCGCTGGCTGTGAGCGACCGGATCCGCTGGTTCGGGGAGTACCCCGACGAGGACCTGCCCCGGAGGATGGCCGATGCCCACTTCCTGGTGCTGCCCTCGGTGACCACCGAGGAGATGTTCGGCCTGGTGGTTCTGGAAGCCATGGCGGCGGGCCGGCCGGTCGTGACCACGGCGGTGCCGAGCGCCGTGCGGGACGTAAATGTGTCGGACGTCACCGGGCTGGAGGTACCGATCCGGGACGTTCCCGCCTTGGCCCGGGCATTGCGACTGCTTTCGGAGGATCCGGCCCGGCGACGGGCCATGGGCGAGGCCGGCCGGGCCCGGGTTCAGGAACATTTCACCCGGGCGCTCATGGCGGAGCGGCACGTCGCGCTCTACCAGCACGTCCAGACAGGCTGGACCCCATTTGGCGCAGCATGAGCCGCTATATTGCCCCGCTGGGAGGACACGTGAGGTCGGTGGAGGTCGATGAGTCAGTCAACTGAGGCAGCAACAGCGCGTCAGCTCGAGCTCGACGAGCCGATGACGACACTGGTGGAGGAGATCCCGCCGGGGGACTCGGTAGCGCCGCGAACTGACGATGAGCAACTGCTGGCGGTGCGACTTGGCCTCCAGCGGCGTGCCTCCTCCAACATGCGGCGGCACTTTACCCGCCTGTTCCGGCGCGTGTCGGTGCTGGCGATCGCGGACCTGCTGGCCGTGGTCGGCCTCGACCTGCTGCTGCGCACGCTGGTGTTCAGCGGCGCGACTTTCCTGAACGACGCGCTCCGCCTTCCCATCGCCACTCCCCGCTTCCTCGTCGCGCTCGGCGTCGGGCTCTACGTCACCGGCAACTACTCCAGCGGCGATTCCCGCCGCAGCGCGCACCTGCTGCTCTTCGGCGTGTTTCTCGGGTCGCTGCTGGAGGTGTGGACCGTGGTGTGGAGCCAGGGCTTCAGCCCCGGCGTGCTCAAGCTCTTCGTTTCGGCATGGGCGGTGTGGGGCATCCTGCTGGTCGAGCGCCTCACGGTTGACCGGCTGGTCGCGCTGTTCTCGCCGCCGGAGCGGCATGCAGCCCGCACGATTTTCGTGGGACCCGCCGACATGTGCCGCGAGGCGGCGGCCTATCCGGCGCTGGATGTCGACTCGGAGTTCGCTCGCCTCGGCTTCCTCGATCTCCGGCGGCCCGCCGCGCCGGACGCGCTCGGCAGCGTGGACGATCTTGCGCGCACCTTGCACGACCTTCGGGTGGAAACAGTCGTGGTCTGCGGCTTCATCCCCGATCATGAACTGCAGGGTGTGGTCAACGTCGCGCTCGCCGCCGGCTGCCACCTGTTGACGGTACCGCGCGCCATCGAAGTGGCAGGCGTGCATCCGTCGGTCATCTGGTCGCATGGGGTGCCGCTGATGGAGCTGACCGCGCCGGCGCTTCGGAGCCAGCAGCGGGCGCTCAAGCGGGTGATCGACCTGCTGGGTGCAGGGCTGGGCGCGGTCGTCACGGCGCCGCTGATGCTGGCCGTGGCCATCGCGATCACCGTTGACTCAGCCGGACCGGTGTTCTTCCGCCAGGTGCGCGTGGGGGTGGGTGGCAAGCGGTTCAAGGTCTGGAAGTTCCGGACCATGACCCACAACGCCCCGGACACGCTCCATCGCGAGTACATGACCGAGATGCTGCAGGGCGACGAGAGCGCCACCCTGCGCACCGACGCCAACGGGCGGCCCATCTTCAAGATGGTGGACGACCCGCGGGTCACCCGGGTCGGGCGATTCCTCCGCCGCGCGTCACTGGACGAGCTGCCGCAATTCATCAACGTGCTCAAGGGCGACATGAGTCTGGTGGGGCCGAGGCCACCGGTGCCGTACGAGTTCGATGCGTACGACCACTGGCAGTACGACCGGATGCAGGTGCGGCCGGGGATTACCGGGCTCTGGCAGGTGAGTGGCCGCAGCCGGCTCTCGTATCGCCAGATGTGCGAGCTGGACCTCGACTACGTGCGGCGGTGGTCGGTGTGGTTCGACCTCCGGATCCTCCTCCGTACCATCCCGGTGGTGCTCTTCAATTCAGGCCGGGCGGTCTAGGCCGTTGCGGCTGGTGCCGGCGCCAGCCAGCAGTTCGTCGTAGATCTGCCGCAGTCGTCGTGCCTCCCTACTCCAGACCAGTTCCCGGGTTGCCGCCTGTGCCGCCGTCGCCCGGGCGATTCGCTCGGCTGGCGCGCTCGCCGCGAACGCCGCCAGCGCTCGGGCCGCGTCGTCGGCGTCATCCGGCCTATAGTAGAAGAACACGTGTTCCGGGAAATACTCGAGGTAAGTGGGGATCCGGGGCGCAATGACCGGGACACCCATGTGGACATACTCGAGCAGCTTGGTCGAGAGCGAGTAGCGCGTCATCGCATCCAGGCGGGTGGCCAGGAAGCCGGCGTCCATGCCCGGGAGCTGCTGCCGGAGGGCGTGATGCGAGACCGCGCCGTGGAACCGCACCACGTCGGTGAGCCGCAGGCGCTCGGCGTCCTGCCGCAGCGCCGCAGCATGGGGACCCGACCCGAAGATGTCGTAGCGGAACGCGTGCCCGCGCCGGCGCGCGAGGGCCAGCGCCTCCAGGGCGAGGTCCAGGCCGTAGAGCGGCGTCAGGGTGCCGTGGTACGCCAGCCGCCAGGGCGCCGTGCCCTGGGCGGTGGTCAGTTGCGAGGGGCCGAAGTCGTCCGGGCTGGTGATGTTGTGAACCACGCTCACCCGCTCGTCCGGCGAGGCGGGGCGGGAGCGGAGCAGGCTGCCTACGGCCCGGTTCACGGTCACGGTGACATCCGCCTGGCGCCGGGACCAGCGCTCGACGTGGCGGGCCATGCGCTCGCCGGCCTCACCCAGCCAGCCCTGGAACTTGGTGCGGGTGAACTCCGGAAGGATCTCGTGCAGGTCGAGGATCACGCGGGCGCCGCGCCGCCGGGCGGGGAGTGCTGCCGCCACCAGGAAATCGGGGAGCGAGTGCACATGGACCACCCGGGCCTGGCGGAACCGCGGATCCCGCTGCATCAGGCGGTACGCGCGCAGCAGGAAGTCCATATATTCCACGACGTACTTCCCCAGCGAGCCGCGCCGCTTCCGGCCCCGAAGCCGGACGATCCGCAGCGGACCGAAATGGCCGACAGGTGTGGAATGCAGGCCGTCACGCAGCGCGATGACCGCCACACGTTCGCCCCGTTCCGCCGCCACCAGCGCTTCGCGCCGGGGACGGGCGTCATCCGGGAACGGGGTCTGGCAGATGTGGACGATATCGAAAGGCTTGCGCGTGCGTCGAGTGGAAATCTCCTGCTCCCGAGGTCGATGACGGCATCAAAGGTGGCGCCGGAGGGCGGGGAAGCAAGGGCGCGGGGGGAATCGGCCAGGGCGCCGAGGGTGCTCGTCGTCACCAACATGTGGCCCACACCCGAGCGCCCGTCCTACGGCACCTTCGTGGCGGCGCAGGTGGATTCGCTTCGTGCAGCCGGCCTCGAACTGGAGGTGCTGGTCATTCGGGGGGACCGGAACCCGGCTACCTACCTCACAAGCATCGCCCGCGTGCGGCAGCGTGCCCGGGCCATGCGCGCCGACATAGTGCATGCGCACTATGGACTGGCCGGCTGGACTGCGTCGTGGCAGCCGCGGCCCATGGTCGTCTCCTTCTGCGGCACGGATCTGCTGGGTGCCCCCGCGCCGTCGGGAGCCACCACGGTCAAGTCGCGAATGGCGATGGCACTGAGCCAGCTCGCCGCGGCCCACGCCGACACCATCATCTGCAAGTCCGAGAACCTGCGCCAGGCGCTTCGCGAGCCGCGCGACCGGGAGCGCGCCCTCGTCATCCCCAATGGCGTCGACCTTCGGCACTTCTCGCCCGGCGATCAGGCCGCCGCCCGGCGTCGGCTCGGGCTGCGGGAAGGTGCGCCACTGGTGCTGTTTCCCTACAGCGCGCAGTCGTCCAACAAGCGGGTTGCATTGGCCCGGACCGCGGTGGAGATCGTGCAAGCAACCCTGCCGGATGCGTCGCTGGCGGAAGTCTCCGGTGTGCCGCACAACCGCATGCCGGACTACTATCGCGCTGCGGATTGCCTGATACTCACCTCGCGCTCGGAGGGTTCACCCAATGCCGTCAAGGAAGCGATTGCGTGTGCTCTGCCCGTGGTGAGCGTGGACGTGGGCGATGTGCGGCGCTGGCTTGATCCCGTGCCGGGCTGCGAGATCGTCGAGGACGATCCGGCGGCCCTCGCCGGTGCCATCGTGGCGGTGCTCGAGCAACGGCGACGCATCGACGCGTCAGCGGTGCTGCCGCACCTCGACCAGGCGGCCATCGCGCGGCGGTTGCTGGAGGTGTACCAGGCGATGATCCCCGCATGACGGGTGCCGAGAAGGCGGGACGCATCGCACTCTGCTATGGAACGCGCCCCCAGGTCATCAAGGCGAGCGCAGTGCGGCGGGCGCTGGCGGCCCGGCATGAGGTGCTCGCGGTCGACACCGGGCAACATTACGACTTCGAGCTCAACGAACTTCTCTATCAGCAGCTTGGGGTGGCGCCGCCGGACTGCTATCTCGGCACCGGCTCCGGTTCGCATGCCACCCAGACCGCAGCCGTCATGGTGCGGTGCGAGGCACTCCTCAGCGAGCAGCGGCCGCAGGCGGTTGTCGTCATCGGTGACACCAACTCCACCCTGGGCTCGGCCCTGGCGGCGGCCAAGCTGCGCATTCCCGTGGTGCACGTCGAGGCGGGTCTCGCCGCGTCAGACTACCTCATGGCGGAGGAACTCAACCGGCGGGCCACCGATGCCATTGCCCGGGTGTTGTGCACTCCGTCCGCGCGGGCCACGGCCCGGATGAGGGCGGCCCACGCCGACGCTGCCGTGGTCGAGACCGGAGACGTCGCGCTCGACGTGCTGCAGGCGCAGCTCGACCGGCTGCCGGCGGTGGCACAGCTGCGTCCGCAGGACGGCCGTCCCTACGTGTATGCCACGCTCCACCGAGCCGAACTCACCGACAATGTGTCCTTGTTGCGGGCGGTGCTCACGACCCTGTCCACGCTGGAGCATTCGGTCATACTTGCCATGCATCCACGGACCCGGGCGGCCCTCGAGGTTTCGGGAGCGACGGTCGAGTCGCGGGGAGGGCTCACCGTCTTGCCGGCGGTTGGCTACCTGGAGAGCCTCGCGCTCGCTCACGGTGCCACCGCGGTCGTGACCGACTCGGGAGGCGTACAGCGCGAGGCCTTCTGGCTCGGGGTGCCGTGTGTCACACTCCGGCGAGAGACTGAATGGGAAGAGACCGTCGAAGTGGGGGCCAACCGACTGCTGGCGCCGGAGGAAGCGCCCGATCTACTCGCGGCTCGGCTGGCTGACGCCATCGCCGCAGCGCCGTGGGATCGGACCGCCTACGGCCGCGGGGACGCTGCGATCCGGATCGCCGAGGCCACGACCCAGCTGGCAACCGCCGGGCACGGCTGACCGTCATGCAAGCTGCCATCGCGTTGTGGACAGATGGCCTCGACACGCGCTGGCGGCGCTGGGCCGCCGGGAGCACGCTGGCGGCGCTGGTCATCGGCATCGCCCTGTATCCCAACGTCCACCTCGGGACCATGGCGCTCGGGCCGGCGCTGGTGATGGCACTGGCCGGTACCGCCGCAGTGCTCCTTTTCCGTCGCCCCAGGCTCATCGTACTGGTGCCGCTGGTGACCGCCTACCTGCCGTCGCAACAGATCGGCTTCGTATCCTACCTGATAGCACTGGCCGTCCTGCTCCCGCTCGCCGCCGCGCGTCGGCTGGCGCGGCCGCTCGACGCGCTGGACTGGGCCCTGCTCGCCATGTTGCTGCTGGCGTTCGTGAGCTGGCTCGCCAACCTTGGCCCGGAGACCGATGTCTGGTCGCTGCCGGTGTTCATCCTCACGTTCCTGACGCCCTGGCTCCTGTTCTTCCTTGCGCGGGCGCTGGAGTGGACCCGGCGAGACCTCGAGCTCCTCGCAGGAGCATGGCTGGCGCTGGCGCTGAGCCAGGTCGTCGTGGCGCTGGTAAAGCCGCTGGTGCTGGGCACCCCGGAAGCCTACGCGGTGCCGCTGTTACTGCTGGAAGTTGCCCGCTTCGCGGTGCTCGATGTTCTCTCGGCCGGGAACGCCGCCGACCTGACCTTCGGCTCCACCCGGAGTGCGCATCACCTCGGCGTCGCGATGCTCCTGCTCACGGCGTTCCTGGTGGCGCTGGCGGTGGCCGCGCGCCGGCCCCGGTGGTGCTGGGGCGCGGTGCTCAGCCTCTTCGTCTTCCTCATGACCGATTCCAAGCACGCGATCCTTGCGGCCCTGTTGCCGGCCGCGTGGTACGGGGCCGTGGTGCTGTGGCCCATGCTGGATGTGGGCTGGCGCCGGCGGCTTGCCGCTGCCGGCATCGTCGTCGGTACCGTGGTCGTCGTCGGCGCCGGCGCCCGTATAGCGAATCTTGTGGTCAGCGGGCTCTGGCGGCCGTACGTGACCCTGGCGACGATCAATCCCAAGGCGCAGCTGATGATGCGGACCGCCAGCCGGATGGCGGAGGGGAACCTGCAGACCTGGGTCGGCTACGGTCCGGGGAGTTTCGCCTCGCGTGCCGCGACGATCCGGGCTAGCGAGGTGCTCTACAAGAAGGGCGAGGCGGCGACGTTCGTCCCGCCACACACCGGCGATTCGTACCGGGAAGTCGCACACGACCTCTACACCAGCGAGATCGCGCTTACCACCGGCTACCGCAGCGGTGCCCTTACCAATCCGTTCAGCAGCGTGGTGGGAATCGTGGCGGAGTTCGGTATCATCGGCACTGCGGCGGTGCTGGCGCTGCTGGCTGCGGCGTCCCGGCTTGCGTTCAGCTCATGGCGGGCTGCGGCGCTGCCCGCGGCATGGCGGGCGGCCGGCGCCGCGGCAGGCTTCGGCGTGCCGCTGCTGCTTTTCCTGGGGATCTTTGACAGCTATTTCGAACAGCCCGATGTGACGGCGGTGCTGGTCACCCTGCTGATTGTCGCGGCCGCGGCGCCGGGCGTCGCGGCCGGGGACGGGTCGGCTTGAGGAAATCAGTACTGCTGGCCGGTGCGGCGCGCGCCTGCCAGGCTCGTGGCCAGGGCTATCCACCCGATCGCGACCGTCGCTCCCAGCAGGCCGCCCACCAGCGTCATGCGGGTGCGCAGGGGGTACTCGCGGTAGATCGGCGCATCCGGTGCCTGGACCAGGGTGAAGACCGGCGTATCGCGCACCTCATCGATGCGGGCACTCTGCGCCTCGCGCGACAGCTCGCTGAAGACTTCCTCCAGGACCGAAACCCGCCGCTGGAACTGCTGGCGCCGCACCGCCAGGCGAGGCGATTCGAGTCCGCCCCGGTTGGCTTCGAGGAAGTCCCGCAACGCCCCTTCCGCCGCCTCCAATTCCTGCCGGGCGCGCGCCAGCTCCCGCTCGGTGAAGCGTCGCCGCTCGGTTGCTGCGCTGCGGCGGGTTTCCACGTTGAACTGTCCCAGGTGCTCGAACAGGCGGGTGGCCGCCTGCGCCGCGAGATCGGGATCCGGAAGGCTTACGTCCAGCGTGATCGTACCGGTCTGGGTGTTGATCGAGGTCGCGACGGCCTCGTCGAGCAGGTAGGCATAGGCGTCCGCCACGACCAGGGCGGAATCGCTGCCGTCAAAGCCGAGGATGGTCATCAATGGCTCCCGGGTTTCCCCGGCGGCCGGCGAGGGGAAGGAATCGCGTGCCAGCTGCTCGAGCAGGTCCCTTCCGGTCAGTACTTCGGCGTAGAACTCGAGCGAGCGCGGCCCGCCCGTGCCGAGGCGAAACTGTCCGGCCAGCGCCGCGAGTCCACCCAGCGACGGGGAGGCCGATTGCTCGTCCAGCGCGAACTTGAGCGTCGAGCGATATCGCGGCGTCGCCACCAGCGACCAGATGGCCGCGATGGCCGCACCAATGCACGCCAGCAGCAGGATCAGCTTCCAGCGGGCAAGGATCGCGGAGGCCACGTCGACCAGCGTGGCGATGTCGTCGTCGCCCGCACGGTGCGGAGTGCGTGGAGCGACGGGAGCAGGCTCGGGAGTGGTAGGCATGTTGGCAGCGAAACGTTGCCGCACCACACCATGCCGTCAAGCGCCAGCCCATGACGCTCGCCCTGACCCTGCCCATCGTGGTGCTGGTCACCGCCGCCCTGCGCATCATCCCGGGGCTCGCCTGGCGCTTCAGGGGCATGGACGCCGGGGCTCATCTGCTGATCCGCCGGCAGATCCGGAAGCACGGAATGCGCTTGTCGATGCGAGGCTGGCCCTTGCTGCTGGATGAGCGGCACACCTACCCGTGGGGATTTCACTGGTTCCTCGCACTGTTGCCCGAACCATGGCTGCGGCGCTGTCCACCGCTCGCCTCGGCCATCAGCGACTCGCTGCACGTCCTGGTCGTGGCCCTGCTGGCCGCGTGGCTCGCCCCACGCATCCTGCCGGGGCTCGACCCCGGGGCCACGGCGCTCGTGGCCGGGCTGCTGGTGGCGACCGCGCCGGCACTGCTGGTGGTGGGATTCGGGCCCAGGGCATATGAAGTGACTCCCCGCCCATTCGGTGAGATGCTCTACGCCGCCGCCATGGCGTCGTCGCTCTGGTATCTCCAGGATGGCCATGTGGCGGCCGCAGTCGCCGCGGTGCTGGTTGGCGGGCTGCTGCTGCTCTCCAGCAAGTTTGCCGCGCAGGTGCTGCTCTTCTGCACGCCGATCATCTCGCTGATCATGGGCGACGCCCGCCTGCTGCTGTTGTTGCCGCTGGCCATGGGCGCGGCGCTGGTGATGTCCGGCGGCGGCTACTGGTGGGTGATGCGGGCGCAGCTGGCGCATCTCCGCTTTTACCGGCAGCGGCTGCAGTACGAGCATCCGGTCCTGAGCACCCGCAATCGGGGTCGGGACCTGGTTCGCGCGGCCGGCCGCGTGCTTCGGCACCCGGCGGACCGGGAGGCGCGTATCGCGCTGATTCGGCTGGCGGAAGGACACACCTTCCTGCAGTTCCTGCTGCGCAACGTGCTCTGGTGCGGCGTGCTTGCCCTGCTCGCGCTGTCGGTCTTTCCGGCGTGGAGCGGGGCGGTGCGTGGGTGGCAGGTCGCGCTGATTGCGTGGGCGGTAGCGCCGGTCGCACCCTTCCTGCTGAGTTCCCTGCGCGACTTTCGCTTTCTGGGTGAAGCCGAGCGCTATCCCGAGTACGGCCTCGCACCGGTGGCCGTCCTGGCGGCAGCCGGGCTGCTGGCCGTTCCGGCAGCGCTGCGCTGGTGGCTGGTCGCCGGCTACGTCCTGACGCTTGTCCCAGCGTTTGCGTACACCGTCTCGAGGTTGCGCTGGAACAGCCGCCGCCTCGATGGCGACGCGCTCGATGCGCTCACGGCCTGGCTGCGTACGCTCCCCGCCGGATCGGTCATCCTGTCACTGCCGTGGCACCTCGCGTTCCAGGTCATGCTGGATCTCGACCATCGCTACGTGGCCGGCATCGACGCGGCGCGGTGGTGCCGTGACTACGATCGTATCTTCACCCGCTATCCGTGGCTGATCACAGACCTCGACCAATGGCGGCGTGAGTACGGGGCGGACGTGGTGGTCGTTGATTGGCCGGCGCTCGAGAAGGCAGGCATTACCTATCCCCTCGATGCGCTCCAGCTGGCCTTCCAGAATGAACGGTTCCGGGCGTATCGCTGGGCCCCGGAAGCCGGAGAATCGGCGGCATGAAGCGCCAGCTCGGCCTGCTGTTCCGCGACTCGGCGGTCTACGGCCTGGCCGGTGCGCTCAATCGTTTCGCCAAGCTGCTGGTCGTGCCGCTGGTCGCGAAAACCTTCCCCGCTGCCATCTTCGGAGCATACGATACCGCCACGGTGGCGATCTATGCGCTCGCGAGCCTGTGCATTCTGGGGCTTCACTCGTCGGTGGTGATCATCGCCACCCGCGGTGGTGGCACGGCGACTCCAGATGTCATGAAGGGGCCCGCGTCCACCGGCCTCCGTGTGACCGCGAGCGTGAGCCTGGTGCTCGCGACGCTGCTGATCGTCGCGCGCGAGGGGTTTGCGGTTGTGCTGCTGGGCGACGCGCGGTACGCCGACGCCCTGGCATGGGCCGCTGCCAGCATCCCATTCTCCAGCCTGTTGCTCTATGCGCTGGCGCTGCTGCAGTGGAGCTTCCGCCGGGCCTGGTACGTCGGCGTCGCACTGGGCTCGGCCTTGCTGACGATACTGCTCACCTATGCCGCCGCGTTCCACACTGATTACGGCCTGAGTGGTCTCTTCATCGCCAACCTCGTCGGCCAGGCGGTCGGCGCGGTGCTGGCGCTCTGGGCGGCGCGCGACCTCATCCTCGGGCAGTGGAACCGCAATATCGCCCGGGACATGGTGCAGGTCGGGTTTCCCTTCGCGCTGATCGGCATGGCGAGCACCTTCCTGCCGCTCATCGACCGGTTCTTTCTGGTGCAGTATCACTCGCTGGAAGAGGCTGGCCTCTACGGGCTGGGTCAGAAGATCGCCGTGCTCTCGATGCTGGTGCTGGCGGGATTCCAGTCCGCCTGGGGACCGTTCGCCTTTGCCCAGCGGGACCAGGTGGCCAAGGGGAGGCTCTTCGCGCGGATTTTCCTGCTGGTCTGCGGCACCGCCGCATTTGTCGCCATCATGCTCGTGCTCGTCGCCCCTGCAATTGCGCGCGTGGCGGCTACCTCGGCCTACTCGGTCTCCGCTATATTCGTGGGCCCTCTGGCACTCTCCTACGGGCTCAATGCGGTCTTCTTCGTGGTCGCGATTGGCTCGGTGCTGGAGGGACGGTCGCTCCACAACCTGACCGCGTACATGAGCGGCATGGCGGTCATGGTCGGCACCAACCTGGTGCTCGCGGCAGTGTCGGCGCCGCCGGTGGCCATCGCCTGGGCCAACTGCGGGGGAAAGGTCGTGGCCGCCGTCATCGTGGCGATCCTGTCCCAGCGCGTGCATCCCGTGCCGTACCCGTTCATGAAGGGACTGGCTGTGCTCCTTGCAGGCGCCGCCGTGGTGGCGCTGCTGGGTGGGACCATCCAGACGCTTGGTCCTGCCGCCGTGGTCGGAGTCGGCCTGGGTTTGACCGCCGCGTTCGTCGCCTGGTGCTGGTACGGCCTGCTGGGCCCGGCCGAGCGGCGGCTGCTCGCGGCCCGCATCGGCGGGCGGCCGGTGCCCGGGCGGGGAGGGGACCAATGACGGAATGGAACCGGCAGCTCGCCGACCTCCAGCAGCTGTATGCCGAGCGCGAGGCGCAGGTGCGCGCGGAGTGGGATCGCAGCCTGCCACTGGGCGAGCTTGTGGTGGATCGCTGGGAACGCGCGCGCCGCCTGGGCTTCGGCCCCGACGCCAGCGTGTACGACAGCGCCGTTGTGCTGGGCTCTGTCGCCGTAGGTGCCAGCACCTGGATCGGTCCGCAGGTCATGCTGGATGGTTCGGGCGGACTCGCTATCGGCGCCTTCTGCAGCATTTCCGCCGGCGTGCAGATCTACTCCCACGACACCGTCGCCTGGGCGGTGACGGGCGGACGGGCGGAGCCGCAGCGCGGTCCGGTCCGAATCGGCGACCGCTGCTACATCGGTCCGCTGACCGTGATCGCGCGCGGCGTGTCCATCGGCGATGGCTGCGTCATCGGCGCGCATTCGTTCGTGAATCGCGACCTGCCGGCGGGGAGCCTCGCCTGGGGCACGCCTTGCCGGGTGCAGGGACGCGTCATTGTCAGCCCGGAGGGCGAAGTGAGTTTCGAGCGAACGGAGAGCGAATCGTGAGCGATGCTGTGCCGAAGATCCCGATTACGCGGGCGGTTTTCGATGACGAGGAGGCCCGCGCGGTGGCAGCCGTGCTGGCCAGCGGCTGGGTGGTGCAGGGGCCGAAGGTCGCCGAATTCGAGGCGGGCTTCCGTGGGTTCACCGGCCTCCCCGAGGCCGTGGCGTGCACCTCATGCACCACGGGATTGCACCTCGCCCTCCTGGCCGAGGGGATCGGCCCCGGCGATGAAGTCATCGTGCCATCGTTTACCTGGGTCGCATCAGCCAACGCGGTGACGTATGTGGGGGCCACCCCGATTCTCGCCGATGTGTCGCTCGAGACCTTCAACCTCATTCCCGACGAGATCGAGCGACTCCGCACGCCGCGCACCCGGGCGGTCATGCCGGTGCATCTCTTCGGCCTCGCGGCCGAGATGGAGCCGATCCTGGCGCTTGCGTCCCGCCATGGCCTGAAGGTGGTCGAGGACTGTGCCTGTGCACTGGGCACGCTTTACAAGGGACAGCATGTGGGTGCACTGGGTGACGGCGGCGCATTTTCGTTTCATCCGCGGAAGGCCATCACAACCGGCGAGGGCGGCATGTACACGACGGCCGATCCGGCCAAGGCTGCCAGGGCGCGTGCGCTGCGCGATCATGGGGCCGCGCGATCGGATCACGCACGCCACACCGCGAAGGGCAGCGCCCTGCTCCCGGTGTTCGACATGGTGGGCTACAACTACCGGATGACCGACCTGCAGGCGGCGGTGGGCGTTGCCCAGCTGGCCAAGCTGGAGCGCATCCTGGCTGCACGCATCGCCCGGGCGAGGCGTTATGACGAGCAGCTGGCCGGCGTTGCCGATCTCACCCCACCGTCGCAACCCGAGGGCCACCGGCACTCCTACCAGTCGTACGTCTGCCGACTGCACGCCGACGGCGACAGCGAGGCCGCGATCCTCACCGCGCATGACCGCCGCAATGCCGTCATGGCTGCGCTGGAAGAAGAGGGAATCGCGACTCGCCAGGGCACGCACGCCGTGCACCTGCTGGACTACTACCGGCGGACCTATGGCCACGCGCCCATGGACCTGCCCGGGGCCTTTGCCGCCGACCGGCTCTCGCTGTCGCTGCCGCTGTATGCCTCCATGACCGACGCGGAGCAGGACCGCGTGGTGGAGCGGCTGGACTGGCACCTCGCCCATCATCATGCGCGGCTCCATGCCGGCTGAGCCATCGCGCACTGCGCCCTCGATGACCGGACTCGGGCTCCTGGTTGACCCTGTATCCGGTCTCCCGCTCGAGTACGAGCCGGGTCCGGCGCCTGCGCTGGTCAGCGACTCAGGCGCACGGTATCCGGTGGTGGATGGCATTCCCCGGTTCGTGGAATCCGCACCGGTGCCGGCCGAGCAGGCGTCGACCGCGGACACGTTTTCGCTCAAGTGGTCCCGGGT
>DASTUF010000039.1:0-2625 GCA_035759745.1 Gemmatimonadales bacterium | reverse complement strand
CGCGCAGCGGCGTCGTGGCGCCGGCGACGATCTCCAGCCGGAAATCCTCCTGCAGGGTGACCGATAGCTCGCGCTGCCCGGTGCGGCCGATGATTACTGCGGGAATCTCGTCACCCGGGCGCTTGCCGGAGAGCACCGCATCGACGTCGGCCTCAGTGATGGTGCGGCGGCCGTCGAGCGACACCAGCCGGTCACCTCGTTCGACGCCTGCGTCGTAGAGCGGCGACCCCACGGTAACGGTACTCGCCACCACCAGCGTGGTGTCGCGTTCCTGGAAGCCGATGGGGCCGAGCCACGCCTTGCCCGGGTTGGCCTTCCGGAGGTCGAACCCGACCGTCGCAAGCAACTCCTTCATCGGTGGCGCCTCGCTGCCATCCACATACTTCTGCCACCAGCCGTTGGCCCAGGCGGTATCACCCACCGCCTCGCCCAGCGTGGTGCGGGCATCGTCCAGGCTGTAGGCCACCTCTGGCGCGCCATACTTCTGCTTCATCAGCCGCATGAAATCGTCCAGCGACTTGCCGGGAAAGCGCCCGCGGATTTCGAGATCGAGTGCCAGGCCCAGCACCGCGCCGTAGGTGTAGTACGAGATGAATGTGTTGCCGCGGTTGTCGGGGTCCACTGCCGTGGCAGCATCGACGAACGGTGCCTGGCGGCTCATGTCGATGGGCGAGAAGTAACGCCGCCCCGGCGAGTTGAGGACGAAGTCCACGTTGCCGGCCAGGCTCCGGGCGTACTCCTCCACCGTGGTGAGCCCGGCGCGGTGGATCAACAGGTCGTCGTAGTAGCTGGTGAACCCTTCGGCCAGCCAGAGTGCGTCCGACATGTTGGCGCGCTCGAAGTCGAATGGCTCGAGCGTCGCCGGCCGGATCCGCTCCACGTTCCACTGATGAAAGAACTCGTGGGAGACAGTCCCCAGTATCCCACCGGGATTGCGGGCGAGCGACGTGCTGCTGGTCAGGATGGTGGAGTTGCGGTGTTCCATCCCGTCGCCGTTGGCCCACGGCAGATAGTCGGCAATGAAGGTGTAGGTGCCGTAGTCGTACTTCGGCAGTTCGCCCCACATAGCCGCATGGGCATCCACCACCTTCTTCACCCGGGCCACGAAGCTGTCGCGCTCGGCGGCAGTTCCGGTGTGGTGCAGCGCGAGGCGGATGGTCTGGGTGCGTCCCCCGCTGGTGACGGTCCAGCTCTCGAGGTCGAAGTCAGAGAGCTCGGTGGGGCTGTCGAAGAAGTACTGCAGGTCGGGGGCGGTGAACCGGAGCGAGTCGCCGGTCGGCGCCAGCTGGGTGGCCACCTTCCACTCCGGGCTGGCCGGCTGGAACGTGACGCTGATGGGATTGGTGTTCAGCCCCCGCACCCACATGAACGTCGCGGGCATGTTGAGATGCGCGTGGGTCAGGTCCACCCCCACGTAGGTGCCGTCCACCCGGTCTCCGAACAGAGTATACGCGACGACCACGGTGTCGCCATGTGCCGGTACGGTCCAGCCATAGGGATCGGGCCGAGTGACTTCCAGCGGCTTCCCCGCCGGATCGGCGACCCGCACGTTGTAGACGTTCTTGGCGAACTCGTGCAGCGCATAGCGGCCAGGTGAGCTGCGGCTCATCCGAAGCTCCAGCGGGCCAGCCGGGGCGCCGGTGATGGTGAGCTTGATCTCCGCCTCGTGATGCACGGCGTTGGGGAAGGAGATCTGGTAGCGGACGGTGTCGGTTAGCTCGGCGGTTCGGCGGCTCGGCGACTCGGCGGCCAGCGGCGCGGCGAGGGCGAGAAGGAGGAATGGAGTCATGCGTGGATTATAAGCCCTACTCCCGATAGCGCCCCGCCCCCTCGGCGGGCTCCCAGTCATCCGCCGGCTCGAACGTCTCCCATAGCAGCTTCGAGACATCGCGAATGAGGGTGTAGCCCTGGTTGGTGGTCTCGTAGCTGGTGTCCTGCTGATTTTTCGTGATGACGCAGAAAACGTAGTCACCCGATGGCGCATTGACGAGCACCACCTCCGAGCGCGACCGGTCCACCGCGCCCTGCTTGGATGCGGCCTGCACCCACGGTGGCAGCTGCGAGATGGCGACGCCGTTCAGGTAGGTCCGGGTGAGGGCCCGGTACATCTCCTCGCTCGCGGCAGGGCTCACCGCCTGCCTTTCGCGGATCATCGTGAGCAGCTCCGCCATCTCTCTCGGCGTGGTCTGGCCCCAACCGTACTGCTCCCAGTTGCCGCGCCGGCCCGGTGTCCGCGAGTTCATCCGGGTCGAATCGAAGCCGTGGGCCGAAAGCCACGCATTGATGGCCACGCCGGTGCCCGACAGCGACTGCAGCCAGAGGGACGCAGTGTTGTCGCTCATGGTAAGCATGAGCATGACCAGCCGGCCGAGGGCGATCCGAGTGCTGTCCTCGGCCATGACCAGGATGTCCGCCTCGTCGGCGTAATCCAGCGAGTCGGTGTAGGTGAGGATGCTGTCGAAGGCGAGGTGCCCGTCGTGGATCGCCTGGTAGGTGGCGAGCATGATGGGCACCTTGATCATGCTGGCGGTGGGGAAGAGCTCGTCGGCGTTGAGCTCGGCGCTGCGCCCCGACCGGAGGTGGTGCACGTAGATGCCTACATCGCCATCGACCCGCCCTGCCAGT
>DASTUF010000038.1:0-3892 GCA_035759745.1 Gemmatimonadales bacterium | reverse complement strand
GGAGAAGCGCCAACTGGTGTTGCAGAACCGGTTCTATCAGCGGAATCTCGAGACCCGGGTCCGGGAGCTGGACCGGCGGAATAAGCAGTCGCTGATCAACGGCGTCCAGACCTTGGTGCAGGCGCTCGAGGCCAAGGACCCGTACACCAGCGGGCACTCCTCCAGGGTCAGCCGCTACGCGGTGAAGACCGCCGTGCAGCTGGGCTACGTGGGGGAGCTGTTGGAGCACATCCGCCTGGGCGCCGAGCTGCACGACATCGGCAAGATCGGCACCCGCGAGGCGGTCCTGAACAAGCCGGGCCCGCTGACGCCGGAGGAGTTCGAGCACATCAAGGAGCATACTCTCCTGGGCGAGAAGATCCTCGCGCCCCTTCTCAACGAATCCCCGGTGGCTCTCCGCATCGTGCGGTCGCATCATGAGCGGATGGACGGCGCCGGCTTCCCCGATGCCCTGCGCGGCGACGGGATCCCTCGTGAAGCGCGCATCGTGGCGGTGGTGGACGCGTTCGATGCGATGACCACCAGCCGAGCCTATCGGGAATCCCGCACCCCTTCCGATGCCTTCGACGAGCTGCGCCGCGACGCGGGTACGCACTTCGACCCCGAGGTCGTGGACGCCTTCACCGGGGCATTCCAGGATCTCGCCGCACTCCCCATCGGCCGCTGAGCGGCTACCACCACATGTCCGACACCCTCATGATCAGCGTCTCCGGGATGCGGGGGCACGTCGGCACCGACCTGACGCCGGAGCTGGTGGCCCGCCACGCCGCGGCGCTCGGCGCCTGGGTGCGCTCGGCCGGGCGGAGGGATGCCGCTGGAGCCGCACGACCCTGCGTGGTGCTTGGCCGCGACTCACGGACCAGCGGCCCGATGTTCGCCCGGGCGGCCGCGGCGGGTCTCATGTCCGTGGGCGTGGATGTCGTGGACCTCGGCGTGGTGCCGACGCCGACCGTGCAGATGGCGGTCGAGCATCATCACGCGGGCGCCGGCCTCATTCTGACGGCGAGCCACAATCCGATCGAGTGGAACGCGCTCAAGTTCGTGGGACCGGACGGAATCTTCCTGGACGCGGAGTCGGGCGCCGCGGTGCGCTCGCTGGCGGAGAAAGGTCCGGCGCGAGCCAGCTGGGACAAGCTGGGCACCATGCTGGACGACCCGGAGGCGGTAGACCGCCACTTCGATGCCATCCTGGCGCTGTCGGTGATCGACGTCGCAGCGATCCGGGCTCGGCGCTTCCATGTTGCGCTCGACACGGTACGCGGGGCGGGCGGCGCGTCGATTCCGCTGCTGCTGGAGCGGCTGGGCTGCCAGGTGACCGGCATCAATCTGGCCGCCGACGGCCGCTTCCCGCGAGCGCCCGAACCTATCCCAGAGAATCTCACCGAACTGGGGCAGCTGGTGCGCGAGTCGGGCGCCGACATCGGCATGGCGGTAGACCCCGATGTGGACCGGCTGGCGCTGGTGGATGAGCAGGGGAAGGCGATTGGGGAGGACTACACCCTGGCGTTCGCGGTGAGGGCGGTTTTGAGTCGAGAGTCGAGAGTCGAGAGTCGAGAGTTGGCGGAGCCACCGATCGTGGTGGTGAACCTGTCCACCTCCCTCGTGGTCGAGGATGCGGCACGGGATGGGGGGGCGGTGTTCGAGCGGGCGGCGGTGGGGGAGGCCAACGTGGCGCGGGCGATGCGCGACCGGGGGGCCGTGATCGGGGGCGAGGGCAATGGCGGGGTGATGTTTCCGGCGCTGCACATCGGGCGCGACGCCCCGCTGGGGGTGGCGCTTATCTTGCACCACCTGGCGCAGTCCGGCCGGACCGTCTCGGAACTGGTGGCCGCGTCGCCGAGTTATTCCATCGTGAAGGACAAGGCGCCCCGGGGCGGGGACCTGGCGGCGCTCTACCGGGCGCTGCGGACGCAGTTCGCGGATGCCGCGGTAGATGAGCGGGACGGGCTGCGGCTGGGCTGGCAGGACCGGTGGCTGCATGTGCGGCCGTCGGGTACAGAACCAATTGTTCGTCTCATCGCCGAAGCACCCACCGCGGCGGAGGCTCGCGCACTTATCGCAGCGGGCTCGTCGCTCATGCACCAAGGATAGAGCCGCACATGTGTGGAATCGTCGGGTATGTCGGGCCGCGGGAAGCAGCCGGAATCCTGGTGGAGGGGCTTCGCCGCCTGGAGTACCGGGGCTATGACTCCGCCGGCATCGCGATCGTCAACGGCAACGGGCTGGAGATCCGGAAGGCGGCGGGCAAGCTGAGCTCGCTGGAGCAGCAGCTCGCCAAATCCACGCCGCACGGCACCATCGGCATCGGGCACACGCGCTGGGCCACGCATGGCGCGCCGACCACACCCAACGCACACCCGCACACGGACCAGAACCAGCGGATCGCCGTCATCCACAACGGCATCATCGAGAACGCCGGCGCCATCCGGAAGATGCTGGAGCAGCGGGGGCACACCTTCCAGTCGGACACCGACACGGAAGTGCTGGTGCACCTGGTGGGCGAGCTCTACCAGGGGAGCCTGGAAGACGCGGTCGCGACCGCGCTCAGGGAAGTGGACGGCGCGTACGGGCTGGCGTTCATCTCGGAAGACGAGCCGGACGTGATCGTGGCGGCGCGCAAAGGCTCGCCGCTCCTGGTAGGCGTGGGTGAGGGCGAGTATTTCATTGCCTCGGACGCATCGCCGCTGCTGGAGCACACCCGGTCGGTGGTGTACCTGGACGACGGCGAGATGGCGATCCTCACCCGCGACGGCTACCGGATCAGGAACCTGGAGACCGACCGGATCGAGAAGCCGGTCAACCAGATCGAGTGGGACCTGGCCGCGGTGGAGCGGGGCGGGTACGCCCACTTCATGCTGAAGGAAATCTTCGAGCAGCCGGAGAGCCTCTGGAACACGCTGCGGGGCCACCTGCTGGAAGACGAGGGCACGTCACGGGTCACCGGCCTCAACCTGTCCGACGAGCAGATCAAGCAGCTCGACCGGATCGTGATCACCGCGTGCGGCACGTCCTGGCACTCGGGGCTGATCGGCGAGTACATGCTGGAAGAGCTGGCGCGGATTCCGGTTGAGGTGGAGTACGCCTCAGAGTTCCGCTACCGCAACCCGGTGGTGGACGAGCGCACGCTGGTGATCGGGATCTCCCAGAGCGGCGAGACGGCCGACACGCTGGCGGCGATCCGCGAGGCCAAGCTCAGGGGTGCCAGGACGATCGGGCTGGTGAACGTGGTGGGCTCGACCATCGCGCGCGAAGTGGACGGCGGGATCTACCTGCATGCCGGCCCCGAGGTGGGCGTGGCGAGCACCAAGGCGTTCACCAGCCAGGTGGCGGCACTGGCGCTGGTGGCGCTCCGGTTCGCCCGGCTCCGCAACCTGAGCATCCTCCAGGGCCGGGATTTCATCAGGCACCTGCAGGAGCTGCCGGCGCACATCCAGACGATCCTGGACAAGGCGCCGGAGATCGAGGCGCTGGCCGAGCGATTCGTGCGCGCGTCCAACGCGCTGTTCCTGGGCCGGGGCGTGAACTTCCCCGCGGCGCTGGAAGGCGCGCTGAAACTGAAGGAGATCTCCTACATCCACGCGGAGGGATATCCCGCCGCCGAGATGAAGCACGGGCCTATCGCGCTGATCGACGAGATGATGCCGGTGGTGTTCCTCGCGCCCAAGGACGCGGTGTACCAGAAGATCCTCTCCAACATGGAGGAGGTCCGGGCGCGGGGCGGCAAGGTGATCGCCATCGTGAACGAGTGCGATGGCGAGGTCGATCGGCTGGCCAACGTCTGCGTGGAGATTCCGGTGACGCACGAGCTGCTGTCGCCAATCCTGACAGTCATCCCGCTGCAGCTGTTCGCGTACTACGTCGCGGTGCGGCGCGGGTGCAACGTGGACCAGCC
>DASTUF010000037.1:0-3258 GCA_035759745.1 Gemmatimonadales bacterium | reverse complement strand
CGCCTGGTCACGGGTCGGCAGCGACGCCAGGACATCCACGTGGGAGCCCGGGTACATCTGTCCGCCCAGCGATACCAGCCGCGGCTTCAGCTTGTCGTTCGCCTTCGCGAACTCCTTGATCAGGCGTCCCGCGGCGCCGGGGTCTTCCTGCGAGAAGGCGTACAGCAGCGGACCGGTCAGCGCGTCCTTCACGACGGCGTAATCGGTGTCCTCCACTGCTCGCGAGACCAGCGTGTTCTTGGCAACCTTCAGGAACACGCCCGACTCGCGGGCCTTCTTGCGCATGTCAGTCAGTTGACTGACGGTGAGACCCGCGTACTCCGCGGCGACCAGCGAATGCGCCTTGGCGGCGACTTCGGCCAGTTCGGCAACGACTTCCTGCTTCTGGGTCAGATTGAGAGCCATTGCATTCCTCTCGACGGATCCGTCCCGGGCGGGTGCCCGTGGCGGATCGCTTCTACGCCAGCCCGGCTCCAGCCGGTCTGGTCCTCGGAGGCATCGAGTCCTTCGATGCCGGGACGCCTCTCGGCGTCCCTGCGGTGGCCGTTTCCGGATCCAGTCGGAGTGGAACCCGACGGAACCCCGGAGGGTCGGCACCATCTACGCAGGCCCTGCCCCGAAAGGCCGGATTAAGCGGTCCCGCTTGCAGCGACGGCGATTCCCTGCCGGTACGAGCCTCCTTGCCCGTCGTCGTTGCGCGCAGACCGCGCCTGCGGTCTTTGACGGCGATCGCTTCGGACCGTGGTCCTGGGCGATGCCCTCAAAATTGGTAACGCGTTACTTCGCCAGCGCGAGGCTGGACTGGTCCACGACGATGCCGGGACCCATGGTCGAGCTGAGCGCGATCTTCTGCAGGTACTGGCCCTTGGCGGTGGCCGGCTTGGCCTTCACCAGGTCGGCCAGCAGCGCCTGCAGGTTGGACTTCAGCGACTCCGCGTCGAAGTCGGCCTTGCCGATCGTGCAGTGGATGATGCCGGCCTTGTCGGTGCGGTAACGCACCTGGCCGCCCTTGGCGTTCTTGACCGCCTCGCCCGGGTTCGGCGACACGGTGCCGACCTTCGGGTTGGGCATCAGGCCGCGCGGGCCGAGCAGCTGGCCCAGCTTGCCGACCACGCGCATCGCGTCCGGGGTGGCGATCACGACGTCGTAGTTGAGGTCGCCGGCCTGCATCTTCTCGGCCAGGTCGTCCATGCCCACGATGTCGGCGCCAGCGGCCAGGGCCTCGTCGGCCTTGGCGCCGGCCGGCGCGAACACCGCCACGCGCACCGACTTGCCGGTGCCGGCGGGCAGCACGGTCGAGCCGCGCACCTGCTGGTCCGACTTCTTGGCGTCCACGCCCAGGCGCACGGCCACGTCGACGGCCTCGACGAACTTGGCCTTGCTGTTGTCCTTGATGATCTTGAGGGCTTCGTCGATCGCGTAGGCCTTGCCCGGCTCGATCTTCGTCTGCGCCTTGATTCGCTTGGTCGTCTTCATGTTCAGCCCTCCACCACCAGGCCCATCGAACGGGCGGAGCCCGCGATGGTGCGCACCGCCGCGTCCAGGTCGGCCGCGGTCAGGTCGGGTTCCTTCGCCTTGGCGATGTCCTCGAGCTGCTTGCGGGTGACCTTGCCCACCTTCTCGGTGTTCGGGCGCTTGGAACCGGACTGGATGCCCACCGCCTTCTTCAGCAGGACCGTCGCGGGCGGGGTCTTGGTGATGAAGGTGAAGGTGCGGTCCGAGTACGCGGTGATCACGGTCGGGATCGGGAGGCCCGGCTCCAGCTTCTGCGTGGCGGCATTGAACGCCTTGCAGAATTCCATGATGTTCAGGCCGCGCTGGCCGAGTGCGGGACCGACCGGCGGCGACGGATTCGCCTGCCCGGCCTTGACCTGCAGCTTGATGTAACCGACGACTTTCTTTGCCATTTCACTTCTCCTGCGAGTGCGAACGCCGTTAGGCTCCTCGCGTTGTTGCGGTAACGAAATCGCGGCTCACGCCGCTCCTACAGGGGTCAGGCCTTCTCGACCTGGCCGAATTCCAGTTCCACGGGCGTGGATCGCCCGAAGATCAGCACCGCCACGCGCAGGCGGCTCTTGTCGTAGTTGACTTCCTCGACCACGCCGTTGAAGTCGTTGAACGGGCCATCGGTGACGCGCACCATCTCGCCCGGCTCGAACAGCACCTTCGGGCGCGGCTTGGTGACGCCTTCCTGCACCCGGTTGAGGATCGCGTCGGCCTCGTGGTCGGCGATCGGCAGCGGGCGGTCGGCGGTGCCGCCGATGAAGCCCATCACCTTCGGCGTCTCCTTGACCAGGTGCCAGCTCTCGTTGTCCATCCGCGGGATGCCGCCCTCGTCGTGGGTCACGATCTGGATCAGCACGTAGCCGGGGAAGAACTTGCGCTCGGAGCGGCGCTTCTGGCCTGCGCGCATCTCCACCACTTCCTCGGTCGGCACCAGCACGTCGCCGAAGCGGTCCTGCATGCCGTCGCGCACGATCCGGTCGCGCAGCGCCTGGGCCACCGACTTCTCGAAGCCGGAGTAGGCGTGCACCACGTACCAGCGCTTGTCGCTGCCGGCCGCGCCGTCCTGCTGCGCGTTGTCCGCTTGGTTTTCCATGTTGCCTGCCGCCTCCGTCATGCCGCGAGAATCCACTTCACCGCCATCTGGATGAAGAAATCGAACAGCGCGAGCAGCAGCGCGATGATGATCACCACCACCGCCACGACCCACGTGGTGCGCGTGGCTTCCTCGCGGGTGGGCCACACGACCTTGCGCAGCTCGAAGCGCGCCTCGGACAGGAACTCCCGGGTCTGCACGCCCTTCATGCTGGTCAGGAAGACCACGGTGCCCAGCACCACGCCCGCCACCACGGCCAGCACGCGGAACGCGGTGGCCCACTGGTCCTCGAACCAGTAGAACGCCACGATGCCGCCGATCACCAGCAGCAGCGACACCGCATACCGGACGATGTCGCCGGCCGGGGTCGTGTCCTTTTGTTCGACTCTGGAATTCAACTTGTCACCTTGGGTGGCACGCCAGGAGGGACTCGAACCCCCAACCTGCGGTTTTGGAGACCGCTGCTCTGCCAATTGAGCTACTGGCGTGTGGATCCGGTTTACCTGTTTCCTTAAGACGCCGATGGCGAGTCGTCTCCGACTCGCCCCGGCGGCGCATCCTGCATGTCCGGCGCCGGCTGGCGCCGTTGCCTCACTTGATGATCTTGGCCACCACGCCCGCGCCGACGGTCCGGCCGCCTTCGCGGATCGCGAAGCGCA
>DASTUF010000036.1:0-6572 GCA_035759745.1 Gemmatimonadales bacterium | reverse complement strand
CGGCTGCTGGCCGAGCAGCGCAATCCGGCCCAGTTGCCGCGGCCGGAAGCGACGCCCCGATGAGTTGGAAGCGCACCTTCGGCCTGGACCCGATCGAGTTCGTGATCTTCTGGGCTGTTACGATTCTCGCGTCCGTGTTCTTCACGGAGCTGACGGGGGTGGACGCGTTCGTGCCCATGACGCTGGGGGTAGCAGGAGTTACCTATGTCTTCCTGCGGCGGCGAATCCTGCGCGACCTGGGTGACGGCACCAGCACGGACGCGGCGGCGCTGGTGGCGCGGCTGCAGGACGAACACGCGGCATCGGCGGATTTCTTCGAGCGCCGGATCAACGAACTCGAGGAGCGGCTGGATTTCACCGAGCGGCTGCTGACCGAGCAGCGCAACCAGCAGCTGACGCAGGGCCAACCTTCATTGCACGACCGAGGCTGACATGATCACACGCGACGACGTTCAGTCGTGGCTCGACCGGCTCGATGGCGGGTCGCTGCAGGTGACCGAGATCGACCCCAATATCTGGGTGGCCCGGAATGCGGACGGCGCCGAGTTCGTCGTGCACTACGCGCCGCCAGTGGTGCTGCTTCGGGTCCGGGTCATGGAGCTGCCGCCGGGCGAGCCCCGGCGGGGCGAATTGTTCCGGCAGTTGCTGGAGTTCAATGCCCGCGACCTGGTGCATGGGTCCTACGGCCTGGAGGGCGACCACGTCGTCCTCACCGACGCCCTCGAACTCGAGGACCTCGACTACAGCGAGTTCGAAGCCAGCTTCGACTCCGTCACCCTTGCGCTGGCGTCCCACCTGGGCGCGCTGGCGCCGTACCGGGGGCAGTGAGAGACGACCATGGGAATCTTTGACCGCTTCTCGACGGTACTTCGGTCGAACATCAATGACCTCATCTCCCGGGCCGAGAATCCCGAGAAGATGCTCAACCAGCTGATCGTGGACATGAAGTCCCAGCTGGCCAAGGCCAAGCAGCAGGTGGCCTCGGCGATCGCCGACGAGAAGAAACTCGAGTCGGACGCGCTGGGCATGAAGAAGCAGGCCGAGGACTGGGAGCGGCGCGCCATGCTGGCGGTGCAGGAGGGCCGCGACGACCTCGCCAAGCAGGCGCTGATGCGCTACAACGAGTCGCTGCAGGGAGCCCAGGCGCTGCACGAGACATGGGTTCGCTCCAAGCAGGAGACCGAGGCGCTCAAGCTCTCGCTGCGGCAGCTGAACGACAAGATCGAGGAAGCCAAGCGCAAGAAGAACATCCTGATCGCGCGGGCCCGCCGGGCCGAGGCCCAGGAGCGGATCCAGCAGACCATGTCGGGGCTCTCCGACAAGAGCGCGTTCGACAACTTCGAGCGGATGGCCGAGAAGATCGAGGCCAACGAGCGCAAGGCACTGGCGGCGGCGGAGCTCCAGGAAGAGTTCTCCGGCGACTCGCTCCAGAAACAGTTCGAGGTGCTGGAGTACCACGGTAGCGCCGACCAGCAGCTGCTCGAGCTCAAGGCCAAGATGGGTATGCTCGGTGCCGGCTCCGGCGGCGACGCCAAGCGCCTCGGCAAGGGTGGAGAGACCATCCATGATGCCGAGCTGGTGGAGGACGAGGACTCCAAGTAAAAAAGTGGGGAGTGGGAAGTGGGGAGTGGGTGGATATAGATTTCCTTCCGCCCACTTCCCACTTCCCACTTCCCACTTCCCACTCTGGCAATGTCCCGCTTCCTCATTCTCGCCGACGGCGACTTCGGCCCCATGACGTCCAAGACCGCCAATTCCGTCATCCGCTACCGCCCCGACCAGGTCGTGGCGGTGCTGGATCGTGGTCAGGCCGGCAAGACGGTGCAGGACGTTCTCGGCTTCGGCGGTGACACCCCGGTGGTGGGGAGCATGGAGGAGGGACTGGCGGGGAAGCCCACGGCAGTGCTGGTGGGGATCGCCCCGCAGGGTGGGCGGCTGCCGGAGGAATGGCGCCATTGGCTGGCCGAGGCACTGGACGCCGGGTGTGACTTGTGGAGCGGGCTGCACACCTTCCTTGCGGACGATCCGCTGTTGGCTGAGCACGCGCGCACAGCGGGTCGGAGGCTGTTCGACCTGCGGCGGCCCCCGGCCAACCTCCCGATCGCCAGTGGTGCAGCCAAGGCCACCGAGGCCTTCCGGGTGCTGGCCGTGGGCACCGACTGCAATGTCGGCAAGATGACCGCGCAGCTGCAGCTGGTGCAGGAGCTGAATGAGCGTGGCGTTCGCACCCGCTTTGCGGCCACCGGCCAGACCGGCATCATGATCGAAGGCTGGGGCATCGCGGTGGACGCCGTCGTGGCGGACTTCGTCGCCGGCGCGGCAGAGCAGCTGACGCTCCAGGGCGCCGAGGGTGCCGACATTGTGCTGGTGGAAGGGCAGGGCAGCATCAACCATCCCGGATACTCGGGCGTGACGCTTGGGCTGCTGCATGGCAGCTGCCCCGACGCCATGATCCTCTGCCATCAGGCCAGCCGCCAATATATCGGCGACTATCGCAAGGCGTCGTGGCTCCGGATCCCGCCCCTCACCGATTACATCAGATGGTACGAGGAGATCGGCGCGATGGTGCACCCGACCAAGGTCGTGGGCATCGCGCTGAACACCTACGACCTTTCGGCAGAGGAAGCCCGCGCCGCCTGCGCTCAGGCGTCGGAGGAAACAGGACTGCCCGCGACTGATCCGGTGCGGTTCGGCAGCGCGCCGCTGGTGGATGCGGTAATCCAGGCGCGGGAGCAGCGGCTGGCGGCGCGCTGAAATCATCCGCCGGGCGCGATTCGGGTTAGGTGAACGCGGGCCGGTATGGCAGACTAGGCCATGCCCGCCCGATTCGGTCCGCTCCCGCCCTCCTTCTCGCTGGGCGACCTGCTCGCCCTGCCCACCGGCGACGCCCTGCTGGGTCTCTGGCTCGCCGGCGCCGCGTCCCACCCGACTCCCCGTCCGCTCACCCTGCTGGCCGGAACCTGCACCACCTCGCTCATCATCTCGGCGGACCTCGGCGCGCTGCTGCGCCGGGTGAATCGAGTGGCGCTGGTCTGGCGCGGAGTGCCCGCTGTGGTCTCGGTGCGCCGCATCGCCGCCGAACGGGCGCCCCAGCCGGCGTTCGCGTCGGTTGACTGTGTACTCGGCGGGTCCCTACGTTTCGGCCTCACGGGTACCCTGTCGCACGAGGAGTTGTCTTGCCCCACTTGCTGGCCGCCCCCGAGTGGCTGAACCGCATCGCCGACCTTCTGGGAGCGGACGCCGATGTGCTGATCGGCTACGCGCTCCGGGTCCTGGCCGTCTGGCTCCTCGCCTGGGCCGCGCTCCAGGTCGTGAGCGTCATCGCATCGCGCATCGAGAAGGCGGTCGATGACAAGAATGAACTGATCACCACCTCCAAGGAGAAGCGCGGCCGCACCATCTCGCAGCTGGTGCGGGGCGTCGGCCGGGTCATCGTCGTCGCCGGTGCAATCCTGCTGACGGTCGATGTCTTCATGAACATCGGCCCCATCCTGGGCGGCGCCGCGATTCTCGGACTGGCGGTGTCGTTCGGGGCCCAGAGCCTGGTGAAGGACGTCATCACCGGCTTCTTCATGCTGATGGAAGACCAGTTCGCCGTGGGCGATGTGATCGAGGTGGCCGGGCTGGGCGGCAGCGTGGAAGAGATCACCCTGCGAGTGGTGAAGCTTCGCGATCTCGAGGGCAACCTCCACATCATTCCCAACGGCGAGATCAAGGCGGTCACCAACCGCACCCGCGGCTGGTCCCGGGCCGTGGTCGACATCGCGGTGGCGTACGACTCCGACGTCGATCAGGTGCTGACGGTCGTTGCCGACGAGACGCGGCGCTTCGCCGACGAGGACCGGTGGGCGGTGCTGCTGGATGGTCCTCCCGAGGTGACCGGCGTGGAGTCCCTGGGCGAGAACAAGGTGGTGGTCAGGGCTCTGCTGCGCACCTCACCGGGACAGCAGTGGGCGGTAGCGCGGGAGTTCCGCCGCCGCATCAAGATCCGGATGGATGCCGAGGGCATCGAGATTCCCCTGCCTCGCCGCATCGTGCAGGTGCACGGGGACGAGCGCAGCGGGGCCGCGGCGGGAGGTGCCGGGTGACACTGGCCCTCCACAACACCATGTCGCGGGCGGTCGAGCCCTTCCAGCCGCTGGTGCCCGGGCGGGTGACGTTCTACGCCTGCGGCCCCACCGTCTACAACTACGCCCATATAGGGAACTTCCGGACGTTCCTGTTCGAGGACCTGCTGCACCGGTGGCTGACCGCGTCGGGCCATGAGGTGTTCTACATCATGAACCTCACCGACGTGGACGACAAGACGATCAAGGGCGCTGGCGAGGCCGGCACACCGCTGCGCGAGTACGTGACCCGGTTCATCGACGCGTTCCATGCCGACCGGCGCTACCTGCGCATCCGGGACGCGTCGGTGTATCCCCGCGCCACCGAGTTCATCCAGCCGATGATTGCGCTGGTAGCATCGCTCATCGACAAGGGCGTGGCTTACCGGAGCGACGACGGCTCGGTCTATTTCGCCATCGGGAAGTTTCCGGCCTATGGCAAGCTCTCCCGGCTGGATACGCGGGAGCTCCTCGCCGGGGCCAGCGCACGGGTCTCGACCGACGAATACGCCAAGGATGACGCCCGCGACTTTGTCCTCTGGAAGGCAGCTCGGCCCGAGGATGAGGCGGTCGGTGCCGCCTGGGACGCGCCATTCGGTCGCGGCCGGCCCGGCTGGCACCTCGAGTGCTCGGCGATGGCGCTGGCCCTGATCGGTGAGCGGTTCGGAGTCGAGGTCCTGGACATCCACGCCGGGGGCGTGGACCTCATCTTCCCCCACCACGAGGACGAGATCGCGCAGAGCTGCGCCCATACCGGCCAGCAGGACTTTGCCCGGTTCTGGCTCCACGGCGAGTTCATGACTCTGGGCGGCACCAAGATGTCCAAGCGCTACGGGAACTTCCTGACCGCGCGGGACCTTGCCGAGAACGGGATGGACCCCGGGGCCGTCCGGCTGCTGGTGTACAACACCCACTACCGTCAAGCGCTCGACTGGAGCGATGAGGCTCTGGGGCACGCGCGAGAGGGTTCACGCCGGCTGGGAGAGTTCCGGGACCGGGTGAGGGCGGCGCCGAAAGGTTCCGAATCCGACACCCTGCTCACGGCGGCGGAGGCGTTCCGACGGGACCTCAAGCTGGCGCTGGATGATGACCTCAACTCGCCTCGCGCACTTGCGGCACTGTTCGGCCTCGCGCGGGAGGGCAACCGGGCCCTCGATTCCGGTGATGCTGTCGGAGACAACTTATTGTCCTGCATTGCTTTGGCGGAAGACGTACTGGATGTCTTTCCCACTGGTAGTATCCGACTGACCGGCCAGTCAGTTAACGATGTCGAGTTGGGGGACGAGGTGCCGGGCGATCGGCAGTCTCGGGCCGCTTGGGCGGTTGGCTGGGCCGGCCGTCGGTTCCAGGCGCGCCTTGCCCGGGACTATCAGGAGGCCGACCGGATCCGGGCGATGCTGGAAGCGGCCGGCTTTGAAGTCCGGGACACCCGGGAGGGGGTGGAGGTGGTTGCCCGACAGTAGCCTCGGCCTGTCGAACCCATGAATTCCCATGGGGTTAACCACGAAGGCGCGAAGGCCGCGAAGTTAACCACGGAGACACGGAGCCCACAGAGCTTCGCGGAGAAAAGCTGCTTGTTGTGGGTGCCATTCCGAGGCAGCGGCGACTGCGGCACACCCACAAAAACAATAACTCGATCTTTCTGTGTCCTCTGTGGCTCCGTGGTTAATGCCGTCACCTTCGCGCGGCCTTCGCGTCTACGTGGTGAAACTTCCCGCACCCGTCCCGGGCGGCCGGCCGAGCCGCCGAGCCGCCCAACCCGTTGACTAGCACCAATCTCCCAGCTATTGTGTGAGTCTGTCTTTCAGCCGTTTGGCTGAGGTAGCTCAACTGGTAGAGCAGCGGTTTTGTAAACCGCCGGTTAGGGGTTCAAGTCCCCTCCTCAGCTCGGTCGGGCACGGCGGGTGTTGAACAAAAGCGGGCCGAGCGCGGTGGGGTGGCCGAGTGGCTAATGGCAGCAGACTGTAAATCTGCCGGGCTATGCCCTACGTAGGTTCGAATCCTACCCCCACCATCCCTGGTTTGGCTGGTGCAGTGGCAGGACGGGCGGGTGAGGTCGATTCGACGAGCACTGCGGGTGTAGCTCAGTTGGTAGAGCATCAGCCTTCCAAGCTGAGGGTCGCGGGTTCGAGTCCCGTCGCCCGCTTGCACTCGAAGACCAGGGAGCGGGGCGCAGGGATCAGGGACCAGCTCGCGTAGCTCAGTCGGTAGAGCGCATCCTTGGTAAGGATGAGGTCACCGGTTCAATCCCGGTCGCGAGCTCTCTTGAGCAGCAGGCGCAGGGCCTGAGGCGTAGGGCGTAGGGTCGAAGGCCATACGCCTTACGCCCCACGCCAGGTTGGCTGAACACTGAACCAGAGAACGCACCATGGCGAAGGCGAAGTTTGAGCGGACGAAGCCGCATGTGAACGTGGGGACGATCGGGCACGTGGACCACGGGAAGACGACGACGACGGCGGCGCTGAC
>DASTUF010000035.1:0-3383 GCA_035759745.1 Gemmatimonadales bacterium | reverse complement strand
TGAGGGGGTGGCTCATGAGGCCACCTCCCGCCGGGCAATATCGATCTGGACCCAGACTTCGTAGCTGCTGAGTGGCCGGTCGATCTCAGCCTGGTTCGGGAGCTCGAGCAGCAGCGGGGAGACGGGAACGACCGGGTCCGCCGGGCGGGGCAACAGGCGAACCAGTGCCTCGGCGCTATAGGTTCCCGCCGCATCCGCTCGCGCCATCGCCGTCAGGAGCTGCGCTGACCCGTGTTGCTGGTAGAGGGCGTAGACTACCTGTGCTTGTCAAGGTAAAAGCCGGCCATTCGATGCGGTAATTTCCGGCCACGGCGACTCTCGTGAGCGACGTGGGGGTCAGCCCAGGTACACGCTCAGGACGATGCGGCCTCCGGGTCTGAGCGCTGCAAGCTCTGCCGGAAGCGATAGCTCTCGCCCTCCAGGAGCAGGATCGTGCTCCGGTGAACGAGACGGTCGAGGAGCGCGGCGGTCATCCGCTCATGGCCGAAGACCTCCGTCCAGTGCGCGAAGTCCAAGTTGGAGGTAAGCCCGACGCTGGCGCGTTCATAGCGATCGGCGAAGAACTGGAAAAGCAGCTCGGCGGCGTGCTGGGAGAAGGGCAGGTAGCCGACCTCATCGACCAGGATGAGGTCGAAGCGCTGCAGGTGGGCCAGCAGCTTCGGGAGCCGCAACTCCTGCTGCGCCAGCTCGAGTTCACTCGCCAAGGTGGCCGCGGTGCGGAAGAGGACCCGGTACCCGTGCAGGCAGGCGGCGCGGCCGATCCCCAGGAGGAGATGGGTCTTGCCGACGCCGCTGGGACCGAGCAATAAGACATTCTCGTGTTGGGCGATGAAGCGGCCCTGCGCCAGTTCGAGCACGCGCTCCTTGCGCAGGCCGGGCACGGCAGTGAAGTCGAAGTCCTCCAGGCGCTTCTCATAGGGGAAGCGTGCCTGTGCCAGTCGCCGCAGGATCTGACGCTCCTCGCGCTGGGCAACCTCGTGCGCGAGGAGTGCCTGGAGGTAACCGAGGTAGCCGCTGCCCTGCCGCTCGGCGTCACGCGCGAGCGTCTGGTACTCCTGGGCGATCGCCGGCAGCTTCAACTGCTTCAGGTAGGCGCCGATGATGGCGGCCTGCGGGTCGGCCCGGAGTGACGGCGGTGTGCTCATGCCCGTTCCTCCCGTGGCGCGTGCAGCAAGCGGTTGTACCGGCCGAGGTCCGGCCGGGGCTGGGGCTGCTGGTAGTCCGGATAGCGCTGCGGGTCGAGGGGCGACTGATCGGGCGGCACCTCGTCGGCCCAGGTCAGGAGCTGGCGCACCGCATCGGCGCCATAGCTCCCACTCGCCGCGGCGAGGTCGAGGGCGGCGCTCACCTGGGGGACGCTGTGGGTGAGGCAGAGGTGGAGCACCCGGGCGAACTCCCGATTGCCATCGGGCCGGCGGGCGACCAACTCGCGCCGGTACGCCTCCCAGGCTGGCGGCAGATCGCCGTTGCGTAGGGCTGAGGCGAAAGGGATGGCGAAGGGCTTCTCCAGCAGGGCGGGGACAGAGTGGCGGAAGTCTTCGCGGACTTGGTGGCGACCGTAGCAGCGGACGTGCTCCGCCACCACTGCCTCGCCAGCGGCGATACGCACCTGGAACGGATCGGCCTGGAGCGTGAGCCGCTGTCCGACGTAGCGGGTGGGTACCGAGTACTCGTTGGTCTCGAAGCGCACTCGCCCGGTCGGGCGCACCACCACCTCGCGCAGTTCGCCGATCGCCAGTGGGCGCTCCGGCAGTGGTACGAGTGCCGCGCGCTCCGCTGCCAGCAGGTCGACAATGGGAGTTGGGCGTCCGGCCATCGTTCGCTGCTGATCGGCCAGGCAGGCCTCCCGCAGCTGGACATTCAGGGCGGGGAGGTCGGCGACCGCCGGCACCGGCACCAGGAAGTTGCGCCGAGCGTAGCCAATGAGGTTCTCCACGCTCCCCTTCTCCCAGCCCGCCGCCGGGTTGGTGAAGACCGCCGCGAAGCGGTAGACGCTGCGGAAGTGCGCGAAGGCCGCTTGCTCCGTACGTCGGTGCCCTTCCAGGATCTGCAGCACGGCTGGCTTGAGGTTGTCGTAGACGACGGTCAGGGGTACCCCACCCCAGAACTCGAAGGCGTGCCGCTGCCCCAATAGGAAGCAGTCTTGCCGCGCGGTGGGGAAGCACTCAACGAAGATCGCACCGGAATAGCGCAAGCGACCGGCAAGGTACGACACCGTCGTCTGTGTCCCGGCCAGGATGACCATTGCCTGCCCGAAGTCGAACTCGGCGCGCTCTCCCGGCGCGAACGTCAGCGGGATGTAGGCTTTCGCCGCTGGCTGGCGGCACTCGCGCACCAGCTGACGCACCGTCGACTCGGCGACGCTGATCCCGTTACGCGTCAGTTCGACCCACATCCGGTGCGCCGTCCAGCGCTGCTTGGGTGCCCAGCGCTGGAGGCGGGCGTTTTCCTGGAGCCACCCTTCGATAGCGGGGAGGACCTGCTCGCGCACCGGGGCGACCCGCGTCTTCCGTCGTGTGTAGCGCCGCTCCCCGGCCGCTGCCGGCTCGCGCAGCAGCGCCGCCACCGTGTCCCGCGAGACCCCAAAGTGCTTGGCGGCGGAGCGCTGGGAGCGCCCTTGGATCAGCACCCAGTCCCGAATATCATCGCGCAAAGCCATGCTGTACATCCTTCCGGCTCCCTCCTGCCTCTGCGAGCAATGCACTGCAGAGTGTAGGAGCGCCTCATACAACGTGGCCGACTTTTATGGCATCGAATGGCCGACTCTTATCCTAGCGAACACAGGAGGGTAACCTCTCTCGCCTAGCCAGCGTCCGACCAGCAACTCGAGACGCTGATCGCCGAACTGGAACAGCTCGTTAGTCAGCCGACCGGCAAGCAGAAGCGGGATCCCGGCCCGGTCGATCAGGTGCTGGGTGACATCATCGACCTCTGCTACGCCGATGCCCGGTCCCTGGCCGAGCCGCACCGGATGGGTGCCCTCGAGCTCTAGCGTCGCGACCGATCACATTGGAGGTCCGCCACCCGTAATCGAGTGGCGGGCCTCTTTCTGCCAAGGAGGTTTCCCATGGTGGAACCGTTGTATGAACTGGTCCGTGAACTCGATGTCCTGATCCGGGCGCGCTATCCGCTGATCGCCGTCAGCACCTTTGAAGAGCTCCGCTTTCAGCGCCTGATGCTCGCGGTGGCCCAGCTCGAGCGCACCCATCCGGTGCGGCTCGGCCAGCGACCGGGCATCGGCGTAACAGAGGTCGATGATGTCGCCGAGCACCTGATCGAGCGGGCCGGGATCCCGCTTCTGCTTGCCGGTCGGCTGGCTGACGAGGTGTTCCAGTTCGGCGATCAGCGTCTCGAGTTGCTGGTCGGACGCTGGCTAGGCGAGA
>DASTUF010000034.1:0-66138 GCA_035759745.1 Gemmatimonadales bacterium | reverse complement strand
GAGTTCGCACGCCCGCCACATGTACCAGCTCCCCACACTCCGGAACGGCCGCCAGGCTTCCCCGAGTACCAGCAATTCCTTGGGTGTCGGCATCTCCTCCAGGCCGTAGGCCAGCATGTAGCCCTTCCGGACGCCCAGGTCACCCACCGGCAGCACGTCGGGACGCCCCAGCCGGAACATCAGCAGCATCTCCACCGTCCACACCCCGATCCCGCGCACCGTCGTCAGTCGCTCGATCAGCTCGGCGTCGCTCATCCGCTTCACCGACCGCAGCAGCGGCACCGTGCCATCGATCGTCTTGGCGGCCAGGTCCTTGAGCGCCAGCGCCTTGTTGTTGGAGAGCCCCGCTGATCGCAGCACATCATGCGGCGTGGCGAGCACCTCCTCAGGCCGGGGAAACCGCCTCCGGCCCACGGCCCCGTTGCGTCTGCCTCCCGCTGGCGCAGCCCCGCTGACCAAAGGTCCCGCTGGCCGAAGGCCCCGCTCCCGGGAGTACAGGTCAACGAACCGGGAGAAGATCGTCGCGGCCGCCTTGCCCGACAGCTGCTGGTACACGATCGACTCCGACAGCGCGTGAAACAGCGACTGGGTTCCGTCGGGCACCACGTTGTACCGGACCGACCGGCGCATCACCGCCGCCAGCACCGGGTCGGCCTTCCGGAGGTGCCTCAGCGCCTTGGGTACATCGAAGATCGGCTCACCCCTTCGTACCCTGCGGCTGCGATCACTGTCTGCCATGCTGCTCCTTGCGAAGGCCGTAAACTACTTGCCGCGAATTTCGCGGATTCAGGAACTGCGATTAAGGGGATGACTGACGCGCAGATTTCGCAGATTTGTGAACTGCGATTGTGGGGATAGAGATCAAGCCAGGGCCACCTGCGTCGTCTCCAGCGTGCTTCGCATTTGTGTTTTTGTGGGAGCGATACCGGGGTCCCGCGCCCCTGACCAGCTCCACGCACCGGAACCTGCGGTTCTCCCACAAAACAACAGCACCATGGCCGGCCTGGCACGCGGAAGGAACCCCTCCATGGAGCCCTCCCCTAAATCGCAGTTCCCAAATCTGCGAAATCCACGAGTCAGTAATCCCCTCAATCGCAGTTCGTCAATCTGCGCAATCTGCGGTCGCAGTTCGGGGGGGGCCGGGGGGGGGATCTTGACACCTCCGGTACCGCGGTGGAAGATATCCCCGCCCGGTGCAGATTCCTGCACTGGCTTACAGGTATTTATGCGAAGCAGCATGCGCGGGTGACCTCATACGCGTGGCCCAGGGCCTTTCCGGCCCCGGTGCCACGCGTTTCTGGTTTGCAGTCGCAGGACCCGGAGCCGCTCCCGGAGCGCGGACCTGGGGGAGGGAAGGGTTGTCGGAGTCCGCTCCACCCATGGCCGCCTCGGCGGCTTCGGCGGAGCGTTTCGGAGCCCCGGGACAAGAGCACCCCGGTCGCGAGGCCGGTCCGCAAAGCCTGAGCGTCGACCCCTGACGTCGTTCGGCTGCCTAAGGAGCCCCTTCATCGATTTCGCATGGAGTGGCTGTTTGTGACAATGCTTCGCATACCCCCTGAGGGGAGGCTGCTGGTCAGCTTCCTCGCCGCCGGAGCTGCGCTCCTCGCGGTGTCGTGCGGTGGTGAGAGTCCCACCGAGTCCAGCAATTCCCGGGTGCCCGCCGCCAGCGCCCCGATGCCGGCGGCACCGATCACGTCCTTTGCCGTCGGCGAGTCGGGCAACGGCGCCGGCCAGTGCCTCAACGACGATGCCGAAGACGCTGACTTCATCGAGAACGTCGGTACCCTCAATTGCGTTTCCGAGGACGTGGACATCTCGTTCGCGGACGTCGCCGAGTTCGCGATTCAGTCCGTTGGTGATCCTGTTCCAGGCGCCGGCGACTACGTCGAGCTCCCGACGGGCGAGAAGATCGACTGCGTTCCGGGCGACGTGATTTATGCCGTCACCAGCGCCCAGATCGAGAACAACGCCTCCGAGCGCTATGACCTCGGTCTCTGGATCAACCCGGTCCAGGGAGGCGATGCGCTGCTTGGGGCACCTGGATCCTGCCTCCACTTCAACCTGGTGGTCGGAGCAGAAGGCGTCTCGAATCTCGATGATACGCCCGACGCCTGCGGCGACATCTCGTCCGAGCAGGAACTGGTTTCGGTCTCGCTCGACACCCTCGTCCTGCAGTGCCCGTCGGGTGGTACCACATCGCTCTCCATCGGCGCCTGCGCCGCATGGTCCAATTCCACCAGTGGCGGCAACGACCGGGTCTGCCCGGTTGATCCTCCCGGCGGCGCCGTCGGCTTCCGGCTCGGCACCACCCCGGGTACGTCGCCCAAGTGCCGTTGCGAGCCCCTGGAGCTGCCGATCAACGTCAAGGGCGTGATCCGGGTCGACAAGGTGACCGTCCCCGCGGGCTCCTCCCAGTCGTTCGCCTTCGCGGCCACCGGCGACGGGTTCGCCACACCGTTCAACCTTACCGACGCCAGTGCGCCCCACAGCTCGGGGCCCATCGACGAAGGCACCTACGTGATCACCGAGACCGTCCCGGCCGGATGGGGCCTGACCGGTCGCAACTGCGTCTTTACCGGCACCAGTGACCCGGCCGATTTCTCAACGTCGGGCGCCAACGGTGTGTCGGTGGAACTGGGCTCGGGTGAGGACATCACCTGCACCTTCACCAACACGGCCGCGACCGTCGAGGTCACCAAGGACGCCACCCCGACCTTCACGCGCTCCTGGACCTGGAACGTGAACAAGGTCGCCGATCCCACCACGATCGAGCTGGATCCGGGCCAGGTGTACAACCACCCGTACAGCGTCACGGCGTCGGTTGCTGGCAGTTCTGATGGTGACTGGGCAGTGACCGGCAATATCGCCGTCAAGAACACTTCGCCCTTCAGTGTCAGCATCGCCTCGGTCACCGATGCGATCGCAGGAATCGGTGCGGTGGATGACGTGAGCTGCGGGGTGACCTTCCCCCATATTCTCGCGGCGGGTGCCACCCTCAATTGCACTTACTCCGAGGATGACTTCGCTGACGGCACCACCCGCGTGAACACCGCCAGCGCGACGATAACCGGCGTTGCAACTCCGTTCACCGGGACGGCGAACGTAACGTTCAGCAGCCCGACGACGCTGGAAGACAACTGTCTGGTGGTCAAGGACGAGGGCGATCTCGGCAACACCGATCCCCTCGGTACCGTCTGCGTGGCGGGCACCCATCCGCCGCCGGCCGGGGCGTTCGACGCGCCGAAGACCTTCAACTACACCCGGCTGGTCCCGACTGGCGAGGCCCAGTGCGGCCTGTTCTCGTACGACAACACCGCCACCGGCACCACCAACACCACCAGCACGGTGGTCACCGACAATGCCAGCCTCGATGTGACCATCGACTGCCCTGAGGGTTGCACCCTGACCCAGGGTTACTGGAAGACCCACAACCCGTCGTTCAGCGCGGCCCGCAACGGCAATGGCCCGCCGCCCGACGATAACTGGAACCAGCTGCCCGACGGCGAACAGAGCGGGTTCTTCACCACCGGGGCCAACAGCTATCCGGTGGCCGGACCCAACCCGGCAAGCTTCACCTGGTTCAACGTGTTCTGGACCGCGCCCAAGGGGAACGTGTATTACAACCTCGCGCACCAGTACATGGCGGCCAAGCTCAACGATCTCGATGGCGTCACGCCCTCGACGACGGTGGCCAATGCCATCATCGCGGCCGAGGATCTCTTCGATACCTACACCCCGGCCCAGATAGGCGCCCTGAAGGGCAACAATCCGCTGCGGACCCAGTTCATCGAGCTCGCTGGCATCCTGGGCGCGTTCAACGAAGGTCTCGCTGGAGTCGACCACTGCACCGAGGATGCAGCCTCGCTGCTGAACTGATCAATTCAACCAGATTCGGGAGTCGGGAGCCGGGCCGTTTCGCCGGCTCCCAACCCCCAACCCCTGACCCCTGACCTCATGCTACGACTCAGATCATTCCGACTGGCGGCGGTCCTCGCCGCACTCGCAGGGACCGGCGTCACCGGCTGCTCCGGGCGCGATGCATCGGGCACCGAGACGCCTCCAGCGGGTTCGCCGCCCGCCGCATCCGATATCCCCGAGGTGCTGGCCACCATTGGCGATGAGCAGGTGACCATGGCCGACGTGCGCCAGCAGGCCGGCGAACGGCTCGAGCAGCTCGAGACCCAGTACCACAAATCTCGCAGTCAGCTGGTGGAGAGCTCGCTCCAGGCCATTCTCCAGGAGCGGGTGCTCAATGCCGAGGCCGTGAAGCAGGGCAAGACCATGGACGAACTGGTCCTGGCCGAAGCCGGCGGCAGCTTTGAGCCCAACGAGGTCGAAGTGGCGGCTTGGTACCAGAGCAATCAGGACCGCGTGCGCGGCCGCACCCTCGAACAGCTTCGCCCCCAGATCGGTGGATTGCTCCGCGCCGAGAAGCGCAACGCCGCCCTGGCCCGGCTGGAGAGCCGGCTCAACCAGGACCGCGACGTCACCATCCACTTCCAGCCGTGGCGGATGACCTTCCACAACGCCGGCGCACCCACCGCTGGGAAGTCGGGCGCTGCCGTCACGGTGGTGGAGTTCTCCGACTTCCAGTGCCCCTTCTGTGGCCGGTTCGTGCCCACCCTCCAGCGCATCAAGCAGGACTTTGGAGACCGCGTCGAGGTGGTGTACCGCCAGTTCCCCCTCACCAGCATCCACCCCAACGCCTTCAAGGCGGCTGAGGCGTCGCTCTGCGCCAATGAGCAGGGCAAGTTCTGGGAAATGCACGACATGATGTTCGCGGAGCAGGACCGGCTGTCGGTGCGGGAACTGAAAGCGATGCCCGGCAGGCTCGGCATGAAGCAGTCGGATTTCGACGCCTGCCTCGATTCCGGCCGGTACGTGGAGCAGGTGCAGAACGACCTGGCCGAGGGCAACCGGGCGGGCATCACCGGCACCCCGGCCGTGTTCGTCAACGGAGTTGAGCTCCCGGGTGGCGCCGTGTCGTACGAGGAGGTCGCCAAGGCGATCGAGAAGGAACTCGCTCGCCCCTGATACCACCCACTTCCCACTTCCTACTTCCTTCTTCCCACTTTCTTGCCTCTCCGCGCCGGCTCCTCCGCCGTCGGCGCGGAGATGCTGTCGGATGGGGGCGTTACTTGTGCGCTCGATCCGGAGAAGAGCAGGTCACCGATCGACACCTGCCACATCACCACGCCCGTAGTGGCAGCGGTGGAGAGCGCCGTCCGCACCTCGGCCGGCGTTGCTGCCGGGTGCGCCTCGAGATGCAGCGCCACCACGCCCGTACTGTGGGGCGCCGCCATCGACGTCCCGCTCATCGTGGCAATGTCGGTGTCACTGTCGATGCCGGCCGACACGATCGACACCCCGGGCGCGTACCAGTCCACGCAGGTGCCCCAGTTCGAGAAGTAGGGCTTGACGTCTGTCGGGTCGGTCGCGCCCGTGGTCATCGCCTCGGGCACCCGCGCCGGGGAGTAGCTGCACGCGTCGCGCGCATTGTTGCCGGCCGCCACCACCACCGGAATCCCCGCTGCGACCGTCGCCCGCACCGCAGCGTCCAGCACCTCATCGGCATCGCCTGACAGCGACAGGTTGGCCACCGCCGGACGCGACCCATGCGCCATCACCCATTCGAGCCCCGCCACCACGCCTGACGTCGTGCCCTGGCCGCTGCAGTCCAGCACCCGGACCGACACCAGTGATACTTCCTTCGCCACGCCGTGCGCCGAGCCGCCCGCCGTGGCCGCCACATGGGTGCCGTGTCCTCGGCAGTCCGATCCATCGCCGCCGAATGCGTCGAAGCCCGCCCGTGCCCGGCCCCCGAAGTCGCTATGCGAGAAACGAATGCCGGTGTCGAGGATGTAGGCCGTGACCCCGTGCCCGGTGCCGGCATACTGGAAGCTGCCGTCCAGTGCTGCCGACCGCTGGTCGATCCGGTCCAGCCCCCACGATGCCGCCGCCTCGGAGCCTCCATCTGCTTCCGCCACGACCCGGTCGGGGTCGATTCGCACGATTCGCGAGTCCCGCAGCAGCCCCGCCCGCGCCGCCTCGCTGATGCTGCCGGCGAACCCGTTCATGGTGAGGGTATAAGTCTGCGACGGGGTGACCCCATGCGCCCGCGCCACGTCCCCGGGATTCGCCTTGGGCGCCAGGGTCACGATGAACTGTCCGGGGATGGTTCGGACTGGGGCCGCGACCGTCACGGCCGATGTCTGGCTCAGGACAGGGGAGGCGGCGGCAAGCGACGGGTCGTCATGGGGGCCCATGCCCCGCTCGCACGCAGCGAGCCCCAGCAGGAAGGCAAGAAAGCCGGTCCGCCGCCACACGCGTTCTGAGTCGAAAATGGTCGCCACGGATCCCTCTGCCTCTGGTGGGGTGGCCCCTCCAGCGGCAATCCGGATGCCGTGACCTAACCCATTGTGAACTCAAACCATCGGCAGCCTGCTGCACCCCCCTGCACGGGCGTTCGTCCACTCCTGCCGCAGTTTGGGAACTGCGATTGTGGGGATTCTGACTGGGGATTTCGCAGATTTCGGAACTGCGATTTTGGGGTAGGGCTCCTCGAAGAGATTCCCTCCGCGTGCCAGGCCGGCCATGGTGCTGTTGTTTTGTGGGAGAACCGCAGGTGCCGGTGCGTGAAGCTGGCCAGGGGCGCGGGACTCCAGTTTCGCTCCCACAAAAACACAAACGCGATGATCGCTGAAGTCGAGGCAGGTGGCCCTGGCTCGATCTCTACCCCCAAAATCGCAGTTCCGAAATCTGCGAAATCCCCAGTCAGAATCCCCACAATCACCCGGCTACCAGCTCTGCAGAGCGCAGTGCCTCGGCCACGTACTCCGACGTCTCGGTCCCCGCCGTCGCCAGCTCCTCCGGTGTCCCCTGGAACACCACCCTGCCGCCCGCCTCGCCCGCGCCCGGCCCCATTTCAATGACCCAGTCGGCCCGCTTGATCACGTCCGTGTGGTGCTCGATCACCAGCACCGTGTTCCCCGCGTCCACCAGCCGGTCCAGCACCAGCAGCAACACCCGCACGTCGTCCAGGTGCAGCCCGGTCGTCGGCTCGTCCAGCAGGTACAGCTTCCGCCCGCCCTTGCTCCCCGACCGGATCAGCTCCCGCGCGATCTTGAGCCGCTGCGCCTCGCCTCCCGACAGCGTCGTCGCCGGCTGCCCCAGCCGCAGGTATCCCAGCCCCACCTGCTGCAGCTGCCACAGCGCCGCGCCCAGCCTCGGCTGGTGCCGGAACCGCTGGATCGCCTCGTTCACCGACCACTGCAGCACGTCGGCCACCGAGTACCCCTGGATTTTCACGTCCAGCACCTCCCGCTTGTAGCGGGTGCCGCCGCACGTCTCGCAGGGCACGAACACGTCGGCCAGGAACACCATCTCCACCTGCATCAGCCCCGCACCGTCGCACGTCTCGCAGCGGCCGCCCTCGAGATTGAACGAGAAGGTCGACGCCGTGTACTTCCGCTGCCGCGCCAGCGGCTGCTGCGCAAACAGCTCCCGGATCTCGTCGAACGCCTTCACATAAGTCACCGGGTTCGACCTCGGCGTCCGCCCGATGGGCGACTGGTCCACCAGCACCACGTCGGCGATCGCTCCGATGCCGCTCAGCTCCCGCACGCTCCCCACCGCCTCGCCCAGGTGCTGCTTCGCCGAATGCCCCCCGTGCAGCCGGCCCTCGAGCTGGCGGTAGAGGATGTCATGCACCAGCGTGCTCTTGCCGCTGCCCGAGACACCGGTCACCGCTGTCAGCGTACCCAGCGGAATGTCGGCGTCCACCTCGCGCAGCGTGTGGAGCGACGCCCCCCGCACCCGGAGCCATGCCGGCCCCGCGGGCCGGCGCGATGCCGGCACCGCGATCCGCTTCTCTCCATTCAGGTACTTGCCCGTGAGCGATGCGCCGGCATCGGCCACGGTACCGGCATGCACCACCATGCCGCCCTGTTCACCTGAACCCGGTCCCAGCTCCAGCATGTAGTCCGACTGCCGGATTGCTGCCAGATCGTGCTCCACTACCAGCACCGTGTTGCCGGCGTCCCTGAGCCGCCGCAGCAATCCCAGCAGCCGGTCCGTATCGCGCGGATGCAGTCCGATGCTCGGCTCGTCCAGTACGTACAGCGTGTCCACCAGCCGGGCGCCCAGCGCGTTGGCCAGCGCAATGCGCTGCGCCTCACCCCCCGACAGCGTGCGGGCCTGGCGGTCCAGCGTCAGGTAGCCCAGCCCCACGTCCCGCAGGAACTCCAGCCGGTCGCGCGCCTCCGCCAGCACCAGGTCCGCCAGCTCGCGGTCGGTGCCGGCCAGGTCCAGCGACCCGATCCATCCCAGCGCATCCTCGATCGACTGCGCCGACACATCGGAAATCCGGTGGCCTGCCACGCGCACCGACAGCGCGCTGTCGTTGAGCCGGGTACCGTTGCATGCCGTGCACGTCTCCGCCAGCTGGTACTGCCGCAGGAACACCCGGATGTATTGCTTGTAGCGCTTCTCTTCCAGCCCGCGCAGGAACGGCACGATCCCCACATACCGCTTGTGCCTGCCATGCAGCAGCTGCTGACGCACCGCCGCGTTCAGCCGCTGCCACGGTGCCTTGGGGTCCGCCCCCAGGGCCTTCGCCGTTTCCAGAAGCAGTTTTCGCCGGGCTTCATATCGCGGCTTGGTCCACGGATCGATCGCCCCCTCCATGAGCGTCTTCTGTGGATCGGGGATGATCAGCGATTCCGCGTACTCCAGCGTCGCGCCGAAGCCGTTGCAGGCGGGGCAGGCGCCCCGGGGATTGTTGAAGGAAAAGAGCGCCGGCGTGATCACCGGACCCGGCGTGTCGCAGACACTGCACGCCGGATGCTCCGTGAATCGCATCCGAACGTCGTCGCTGATCGCCACCGCGACACCCTCGCCCTCGGCGAACGCCGTCGCAATCGCCTCGGTCAGCCGAGCTCGCGATGGGGCGCCCGTCGTCAGGCGGTCCACTACCACCAGAAGATCCGGCTCCTCGGCCAGCGACACTCCCTCTGGCAACTCGTCCAGGTGCAGCTGCTCACCGCCCGCCAGCACCCGCACGAAGCCAAGCGCCCGCAGGTTCTCGACGATCACCGCATGACTCTGCCGCGCCGACTCCGGCAGCGGAAACCCAACCATCACCCGACCCTGACCCCTGACCCCTGATCCCTGACCCCCGGCAATCGCCTCGCCCGCACTCTCCGGCGTGTCCCGCTTCACCGGCGCCCCGCAGTTCCGGCAGTACGGCCGCCCCACCCGCGCCCAGAGCAGCCGCAGGAAGTCGTGCACCTCGGTTGCGGTGCCCACCGTGGACCGGCTCGACACCGTGGGGTTCCGCTGCTCGATCGCGATTGCCGGCGCCAGTCCCTCGATCCGGTCCACCAGCGGTTTCGGCATCCGGTCGAGGAACTGCTTGGCATAGGTCGAAAGCGACTCGATGTACCGCCGCTGCCCCTCGGCGTAGATAGTGTCGAATGCCAGCGACGACTTCCCCGACCCTGAGGGCCCGGTAATGACGACCAGCGACCGGTGCGGTAACTCGACCGTGATGCCGCGGAGATTGTGCTGGCGGGCGTTGACGATGCGAAGCGAGCTCACGGCCGAAGAATAGGCGGATCGGAGTCTTCGGGAAAGCTTCGGGTCGCATTGCCCCACGCCCCACGCCCCACGCCCTACGCCCTACGCCCTACGCCCTACGCCCTACGCCCTACGCCATTATCCCTTAAGTTTCTCCGCTCCATGCCCAAACTCCTCACCCCGAAGCTCCTCCTGCGAGGGTTCGGCTTCTTCGCCCTCGCGTCGGCGGCCGGCTTCATCGCGGTGCTGATCTACGGCGACAACCTGGGCGCCTTTTTCCGTGGCCTCGCTGGCATCCACTGGGGCTGGGTGCTCGTCGGTCTGGCGCTGGCGTCCGCCGACTGGTTCGGTGGCGGCTTCCGCCTCTGGGTCATCGCCCGCCAGCTCATGCCCAATCCGTCGCTCAAGGGCACCATCATGGCCGGCGGCATGAGCGCCTTCGCCGCCGCTATCACGCCCTTCCAGACCGGCGCGGCGCCGATGATGATCTACGCGATGCGCCGCTATGGCATCCCGCTGTCGGTCGCGGCCACGTGCACCCTGATGGGCTTCGTAGGCACGGTGGGCTTCTTCGCCATCGCTGGCCCCATCGCCGTCATGGCCGGGGCCGGTCAGTCGCTCGGCACCCGCGGCGACGTCTTCGGCCTCTCGCTCTACGACCTGTTCCTCGGCAGCCTCACGATCTTCGCCGGGATCGGTGTCATTCTCGTGGTGGTGATGGTATTCCCCAGCCTGGTGCGGAACCTCTTCCGGAAGCTCGCCGACGGGCTCGGCCGCCGGCGTGCCAGCTGGTCTGACCGGGTCAAGCACTTCCAGGACGGTATCGAGGAAGCCCACGGCCATCTGCTCAAGCTCAACTCCCCGAGCGGGTGGGGCGCGATCGTTGCCTGCACCATCCTCTCGGCCGTGTCGCACGCCAACAAGCTGCTGGCCGGCTACGTCGCGCTGCGCGCCGTGGGCATCGAGGTCAACTTCGTTGACGTGCTGCTGCTGCAGACCCTGATCACCTTCCTGCTGTACTTCGCTCCCACCCCCGGCGGCTCGGGCATCGCCGAGGTCATGTCCACCGCGGTGATGGCGATCTACGTCCCCAAGCAGGTGCTGCCGCTCTATACCCTGATCTGGCGGCTGATCCTCAGCTGGTACACTGTCGCCTTCGGCGCCATGGTGTTCAGCCGGTGGGTGCAACAGGGTCTCAAGGGCATCGCCATGCAGCCCACCGCCGAGCCGATTCCCGTCACCGGTAGTGAGGGGCCGGCGTGAGCGCTGTCGAGGAACCGCTCGGCAAGTCGTACGACGCGCGGCTCTTCCGCCGGCTGCTGGCCCAGCTCCGGCCCCATGCGCTGCTCGCCGGGCTGGCGCTGCTTCTGCTGCTCGCCGTCGCTGTCCTCGCGCTGGTGCCGCCGCGCCTCACCCAGCTGGCGCTCGACCGTGCCGTTCCCTCCGGCGACTATCACCTGCTCACGATCCTCACGCTGGTCTACCTTGGCGCACTGCTGCTGGAATTCGTGGCCGAGTATGCCCAGACCCTGTTGACCACGGTCATCGGCCAGCGGGTGATGATCGACCTCCGCCTCCGGGTCTTCTCCCGCCTCCAGCAGCTCGACATCGCCTACTTCGACCGCAATCCGGTCGGGCGGTTGATGACCCGCGTCACCAGCGATATCGAAACCCTGAACGAGCTCTTCTCCTCCGGGCTCGTCACCGTCTTCGGTGACATCTTCGTCCTGATCGCCATCAGCGGCATGATGCTCGCGCTCGACTGGCGCCTGGCCCTCGTGGCCTTCGCGGTGATGCCGCTGATGTGGCTGACCGTCACGCTCTTCCGCAAGAGCGTGCGCGAGGCCTTTCGCGACATCCGCGTGCGGCTGGCCCGGCTCAACAGCTTCCTGCAGGAACACGTCAGTGGCATGCGAGTGGTGCAGCTCTTCGGTCGCCAGGATGCGTCGTTCCGCGAGTTCGAGGACCTGAACCGGGACCACCTGAGCGCCCACCTCCGATCCATCACCATCTACGCCGTCTTCTTTCCGGTGGTGGAGTTCCTCTCGAGCCTCTCGCTGGCCCTGCTGCTCTGGTACGGCGGGCTCCGCGCGCTCGACGCCACCATCACGGTGGGCCTCCTCACCGCCTTCATCCAGCTCACCCGGCGGTTCTTCCAGCCACTTCAGGACGTCTCGGAGAAGTTCAACCTTCTCCAGGGGGCCATGGCGTCCAGCGAGCGCGTGTTCGAATTGCTCGACGAGCCGGTGCGCATTGTCAGCGCGGCCAGCCCGGTGCCGCTGCCGCAGCCGGTAAGGGGCGAGGTCACCTTCGAGGATGTCTGGTTCCGCTACTCGGAGGATGGCCCCTGGGTCCTCAAGGGCGTCTCGTTCAACGCCTCGCCCGGCCACACTGTCGCCCTGGTGGGGCACACCGGCGCCGGCAAGACCACCATCATCAATCTCCTCCTCCGCTTCCACGAGCCCCAGCGGGGCCGCATCACCGTCGACGGTATCGACATCCGTCAGCTGTCACTTTCGGACCTGCGCGGCCTCATCGGCTACGTCCAGCAGGACCTCTTTCTCTTTACCGGGGACATCACCCACAACCTGGTGCTCGACTCCGGCATCGGTCCCGACGCTGCACGAGCTGCGGCCCACGATGTAGGTGCCGACCGGTTCATCGACCGGCTCCCTCTGGGTTACTCTCATGTGCTGGGGGAGCGGGGCAGGAGCCTGAGTGTCGGCGAGCGGCAGTTGCTTTCTTTCGCCCGTGCGCTGGCCCGGAATCCGGTCATCCTGGTGCTGGATGAGGCCACCAGCTCGGTCGACACCGAGGCCGAGTACCAGATTCAGGCTGCGATCGCCCGGCTGATGGCGGGCCGCACCTCGCTCGTGGTGGCCCACCGTCTCAGCACCGTGTTGAACGCCGATGAAATCCTGGTGCTTCACCGGGGTGAGGTCCGCGAACGGGGCACCCACCGGGCCCTTCTGGCTGCCGGCGGGCTCTATCACCGACTCTACTTGCTGCAGCTGGGACCCGATGTGTCCCGGCAGAGCGCGTAGATGGTTAACGCCGCTTCAGCGGCAGGGCCGAGAGGCGGCTTTAGCCGTCGGGAACCGCTGCTGCTGCTTGCGCACCGTTCTTTCTGGCTGATAGCTTGGGCGTGAATGTGCACTTACCGGAAGCTGGCATGATCCAGCTCGACGTCGAAGGCCGCCGCCATGGCGTGGTTCCAGGCGATATGCTGGTCGGATCCGACCCCGATGCTGCCATCCCCCTCTTCGGAAGCGGGGTGGCGCCCCAGCACGCCATGGTCCAGGGCTGGCCCGATGGCTCGGCCGCCATCCGGGCGCTGGGCAATGCCGAGGTTCAGGTCAACGGCATCCGCCTCGGCGCCGAGCCGACTCCGTTGCTCCACGGCGACAAGATCCGCATCGGCAGCCACGACATCCTGGTTCAGGATGACGCCAGGGTCGGGCGCACCAGGCTGATGCCCGCTCTATCGGTCGACTCCCCCCCGGTTGCGGGGGGGCACGGGGGGGTTGTCTGTCTCACCGATGGCCGCGAATACACCCTGGACGAGGGTGCCCTGGTCTTTGGCCGGGAAGCGGGCGCCGATGTGGTAGTGCCCAGTACCGAGGTATCACGGCGCCATGCCGAGCTGCATCCCACCGCCGATGGCGTGATGTTGCTCGATACCAGCGTCAACGGCACCTTCGTCAACGGCGCCAGGGTCAGCGGCCAGCGGCTGCTGCGGCATGGCGACGTAGTGCGGGTCGGTACCGAGGAGTTCCGCTACCACGCCGCGGTGCCCGAGGCCGCGGCAGCGGCGGTGGCGTCCACGACCGTCGCCATACAACTGCAGGCGCCCGGCCCCGTAGCTCCCGCTCGCTTGAGCGACACCATGTTCGGCATGCCGGCGGTTCGGCCTGCCGCCGTGGCCGAGCCGCCTGTCGAGCCGGATCGCCCGTCGCTGGCGTCGGTGCTGTTCCGCTCCGGCCCCCAGAAGGGGGAGCGAGTCGAGCTGCGGGTGCCGGTCGTCAATGTCGGCCGGGCCGACTACAACGATCTGGTGATCGCCGATCCCAGCGTCAGCACCATGCACGCCAAGATTCAGCGCCGCCAGGGCGTCTGGCTCCTGACCGACCTCGGCTCCACCAACGGAACTTTTGTGGATGGCGAGCTCGCTGCCGGCGACATGGCGCTCTCACCCGGCGGCACCCTCCGCTTCGGCGAGATCACGGTACTCTTCGAGCCGCTCGACAACGACGCCCCGGTCGAGCCGGTCGGCACCCGCGTGACCGAGCGCGTCGTTGAGCCGACCCCGTTCGAGCCGCCCGCGCTGAATCCGGTGCCTGCCGCCGAGCGGCGACGGCCCGCCCCGCGCGCACCCCGGCCGGCGCCCGAGCCCGAGCGTCGCAGCCGCTGGTGGCTGCTCCTGCTGCTCGCGGCGCTCGCGGCAGCTGCGGCCTTCCTCTTTCTTGAGCAGTAGCGGAGCACTGTGCATTTCACCTGCGCTGCTCGAACCGACGTCGGCATTGTCCGCTCCGGCAATGAGGACAACTACCTCATGCTGGCGGATCGCGGTCTCTTCATCGTGGCGGACGGCATGGGAGGCCACGCGGCGGGCGAGGTCGCCAGCGAGATGGCCGTGCGCACCATTGCCCGCGAAGTGGGCAGCCTGCAGGGGCTGGATGACGGGGGCGTCACGGAGCGGATGGAGCGCGCCATTCGCACCGCCAACGACGCCATCTACCAGCGCACTGTGTCCGAGCCCGAGAAGCGGGGCATGGGCACCACGGTCACCGTGCTGGCGCTCCTGCCCAATCGCTACCTCGTCGGCCAGGTGGGTGACAGCCGCGCCTACCTGCTGCGCGACGACACCATCTCGCAGCTGACCCGCGATCATTCCTACGTCCAGGAACAGGTGGACGCCGGGCTGCTCACGCCGGAGCAGGCGCGGGTGCATCCCTACGCCAACGTCATCACCCGCTGTGTCGGGGCGGGGAGCGAAGTGGCGCCGGACGTGTTTTCGGGGACTCTGCGGACGGATGACTTGATCCTGCTGGCGTCGGACGGCCTCACTGGCATGCTCGAGGATGAGCAGCTCGTCAAGATTCTCCAGTCCGAGGGCGATCCCCAGGTCTGGGTCGATCGCATGATCCACGAGGCCAATCGCCGCGGCGGTCTCGACAACATCACCGCCATCATCGTCCGCATCGAGCATGCGGATACCCCGTCGGGGGAATATCCGGTAGTACCGCAAGGCGCCGGAGTCAGGGCGTAGGGCGTAAGGCAGTTGCCCCACGCCCCACGCCCCACGCCCCACGCCCTACGCCAACAACTCCGTCACCCTCCCAACCTCCAACACCACCGGCTCCTTCACAAAAACCCGCAGCCTCCTCGCCGACTGATACAGCGCATCCGCCACCCTCGGCAGGCCCAGCTGCCCGGCCCGGCCCTCATCCGTCAACCGCTCGACCGCGCCTGAACGGGTGCGGAGCGGCAGGTCCACGCTCAGCATCGACTCGCGCGCCGGATAGTCCAGCAGCAGGCCCCCGGGTGGAAGCCCCACTTCAGACGCCAGCTCGTTCTCCGCTTCCTCCAGCCGCGCCGGATCGTCCGCCACCCAGCGGCCCACTCCCTCCGCCACATCGCTCGCCGGCACGTCCAGTTGCCGCTTGTGCAGCCGCCGGTCCCGCACCGCCTGCGCCAGCCCTTCGCTGTCCGCCTGCAGCAGCCGCCCCATCAGCGCGTCATCGGTCAGCTCGGCGACCTGCGCCATCGCCAGCCCTCCGCCGCGCACCGCCGTTCGCGCAGCCCGCTTGAACATGCACGTCGCCGAGCGCACCGCGTGGTGCCAGTAGACGTTGCGGTACATCTGGTACTTGGCGAACAGGAGCGACTCCAGCGCGCTGACGCCCTTCTCGTGCACCCCCATCATCCGGCCCCGTTCGCCATCCACCACCGTGATCGACGCCAGCAGGCGGTCCACGTCAACTGTCCCGTACGGTACGCCGCACATCCGCGCATCTCGGCTCAGGTAGTCGATCTTGTCGAGGTCCAGCGAGCCCGAGATCAGCCCCTGCAGCGGGCTCATGCTCCGGCCCTGGATCAGCGCACCGATCTCCTCCACCAGCGCGTCGCCACCCAGCTCGCGCAACACTGTGCCCAGTTCGCCCACGCCCAGCTTGGCCACACCCTGTGCTTCGTGCGATGGGAATCCCGCCTCCTCCAGCGCATGCGAGAATGGGTAGTGCCCGATGTCGTGCAGCAGCGCGGCCAGTCGCACCGCCCGCTGCGATTGCGCGTCGATCCCCGCCAGCTCGCCCCGCTCCGCCAGCGAGCCGAGCGCCTGGCCGGTGAGGTGGTACGCGCCGAGCGCGTGCTCGAAGCGGGAATGGGTGGCACCAGGATAGACCAGGAAGGCGTGCCCCAGCTGGCGCACGTACCGCAGCCGCTGCACCGGCGGCGTGTCCAGCACCGCCAGCGCCGCGCGATCCAGCCGGATGTTGTCCCACAGCGGGTCCCGGATCACGTCGGGGTCCCAGCCGGGACTGAGGGGTGAAAGGTGATGTGTGATAGGTGATAGGTGATAGGTGATAAGGTAGGGGGACGTGCCCGCCGAACACTGAACCTTGGCGGGACGGTGGCCACACTGCCTCACGACGGGGCGACCGCGGAAGCCCGAAAGGGGTCTATCCGATCCTCCAGCGGCGCCCCAGAGGGAGGCAGTGCGGCTACCGGCCCAGCACACCCAAGCTTCTGGTCCGGCAAGCCCGGCAAGATGAGATGTCGCGAAGCGACACGAGCCGAGCAGCGGCTATCAGCCGCGTGACTCTCGAGATGCTACTTCGGCCCCGCCTCCACCACAGCCGCCGGCACACTCGCCGCGAACTGCGCGAAATTCTCCCGGAACATCCCCGCCAGCTTCTGCGCCTGGGCGTCATACGCGGCGCCGTCCGCCCATGTGGCGCGAGGCTGCAGCACCTCCGACGGCACCCCGGGCACCGCCGTGGGTACCTCCACCCCGAACACCGGGTCCGCGGCGAACTGGGCGCTGTCCAGCGCGCCGGCAAGCGCGGCCTGCACCATGGAGCGCGTGTACGACAGCTTCATTCGCGAGCCCGTGCCGTACGCGCCGCCGGTCCAGCCGGTGTTCACCAGCCAGACCCGGGCACCGTGCTTCTCGATCAGCTCGCCCAGCATCTTCGCGTAGTGCCCCGGCGGAAGCGGCAGGAACGGCGCCCCGAAACAGCTCGAAAACGTGGCCGTCGGCTCCGTCACGCCCCGCTCGGTGCCCGCCACCTTGGCGGTGTAGCCCGAGAGGAAGTGGTACATCGCCTGGGCCGGCGACAGACGCGAGATCGGCGGCAGCACCCCGTAGGCATCGGCCGTGAGGAAGACGATGTTCTTCGGGACTCCCCCCATGCCGGCAGGCGCGTGGTTGGGGATGTAGTGGATCGGATAGCACGCGCGGGTGTTCTCGGTGATGGTCTCCGCGTCATAGGCCACGGCGCGGGTCGTCGGGTCCAGCACCACGTTCTCCAGCACCGTGCCGAACATCCGCGTCGCATTGTAGATCTCCGGCTCGGTGTCGGGCCGGAGCCGGATCACCTTGGCGTAGCAGCCACCCTCGAAGTTGAACACCCCGCGCTCGCTCCAGCCGTGCTCGTCATCGCCAATCAATTGCCGCGCCGGGTCGGCCGAGAGCGTCGTCTTGCCGGTGCCCGAGAGCCCGAAGAAGACCGCCGTGTCCCCGTCCTTGCCTATGTTGGCGGAGCAGTGCATCGAGAGCACGCCCTGCTCCGGCAGCAGGTAGTTGAGCACCGTGAAGATCGACTTCTTCATCTCGCCCGCGTAGCGGGTGCCCGCGATCACCACCAGCCGCTCCGCGAAGCTGATGGCGATCACCGTGCCGCTCCGGCAGCCGTGCCGCGCCGGGTCCGCCTGGAACTCCGGGGCGTGCAGCACCGTGAACTTCGGGGCGAATCCGGCCAGGTCCGACGGGTCGGGCCGGATGAACATGTTTCGCACGAACAGTGCGTGCCAGGCGTTGGGCGTGAAGAACCGTACCGGCAGCCGGTAGTGCGGGTCGGCGCCGCCGAACAGGTCCTGCACGAACAGCTCCTGGCTGTTCAGGTGAGCCCGCACGTCCGCCACCAGCGTTGCGAAAGACGCCGGCTCCATCTTGACGTTCTTGTCCCACCAGATCTTCGACTCCGAGTCCGGCTCCACCACCACGAACTTGTCCTTCGCCGAGCGCCCGGTGTGCGGGGCGGTGACCGCGGTGAAGGCGCCGCACTCGCTCAGCTGCCCCTCGTTCCGGCCCAGCGCCCGCTCCACCAGCTCCGGCGGCGACAGGTTGGCGTGGACCGTGGTGGCGGTGATTCCGTGATCGGCGTAGGACGTGGTTTCGCGGCGGACGGTAGCGCGTTCGGTAGTGCGTTCGGTGGACATAAGCTCCTTGGCGGACCGGCGGTGCGGACCTCAGGTGAAGGGCGGGGCCCCGTGCTCGGGACCACGCGACCGGCCGCGTTCCAGCGCGTCCACTGCCGCGATCACCGCCATGTTGACTATATCATCCACACCGGAGTCCCGCTCCAGTACGTGGATCGGGGCGGACAGGCCCACCAGAATCGGCCCGATGGCCTGCGCGCCCCCCAGCCGCCCCAACAACTTGTAGCAGATGTTGGCGGCGTCCAAGTCCGGAAAGATCAACACGTTCGCGGGTCCCTGCAACCGGTTGAACGGGTACTGCCGGGCCAGGATCCGCTCCAGCACCGCCGTGTCGGCCTGCATCTCCCCGTCCACCTTGAGGTTGGGCCGGAGCTGGTGCAGCCGCGCCACCGCGTCGGCCACTTTCTGCTGGGCCGGATGTCGGACCGATCCGAAGTTGCTGAAGCTCAGCATCGCCACCCTCGCCTCCAGCCCCAGCGACTCCACATAGGTCGCCGCCGCGATGGCGATCTGGGTCAGTCGGGCGGCGTCGGGGTCGATGTTCACCGTGCAGTCCGCGAAGAACAGCACGTCCTGCTGGGTGATCATCATGTAGATCCCCGCCAGCGCGGCCTCGTGTTGCGCCCCCGCGACCTCGATGGCAGGGCGGATCGCCCGGGGATAGTGAACGTTCTCGCCCAGCACCACCGCGTCGGCATCGCCCGACACCACCATCTGCGCCCCGTAGTACTCGTTCTGCATCAGCCGCCGCCGCGCTTCGGCCCGGGTCACCCCCCGTCGCTGCCGCCGTTGCCAGAAGGCGTCGGCGTAATCCTCCAGCCGGAGCGACTTCTGCGGGTCCACGATCTCCAGCCGCTCGAGCGAGATCCCGGCCGAGGTTGCTGCCGAGCGCACCTGCACCTCCTCGCCCACCAGCAGCGGCTCCACGATGCCTTCGTCGGCCAGGATCCGCGCCGCCCGGAGCACCCGCGGGTCGTCCGCGTCCGTCATTGCCACCCGCTGCGGCTCGGCCGATGCCCGGGTCATGAGCCCCCGCATCACCGCTCGGCTCCGGCCCAGCCGGGAGTCGAGCTTCGCCCGGTACTCCTCGATGTCCAGCAGCTCGGTCGCGACGCCCGAATGCATCGCGGCCCACGCCACCGCCGGCGCCACCCAGAGCAGCACCCGCGGATCGAATGGCTTGGGAATCAGGTAGTCGCGCCCGAACGTGAGGGCAGGGAGGTTGTACGCCCGCAGCACCGCTTCGGGTACGCCCTCCCGCGCCAGCGACGCCAGCGCGCGGGTGGCGGCCATCGTCATCTCTTCGTTGATCTCGGTGGCGCGCACATCCAGCGCGCCCCGGAAGATGAACGGGAATCCGAGGACGTTGTTCACCTGGTTGGGAAAGTCGGTCCGGCCGGTGGCGATCACGGCGTCGGCACGGACCGCCCGGATTTCGTCCGGCATGATCTCCGGCTTCGGGTTGGCCAGCGCGAAGACGATCGGGTCGGGCGCCATGAGCGAAATCAGCTCGGCCCGCACCGCGCCCGCCGCCGAGAGCCCCACCATCACATCCGCGCCGGTAAACGCCTCTTCCACCGACATGGCACCGGGCTTCGCGAAGCGCAGCTTGTGCGGATCCGTGTTGCCTCGGCTGGCGTGGATCACGCCGTGCTGGTCGCACATCGTCACCTGTTCGCGCGGCACGCCCAGCCGCACGTAATGCTCCGCCGTGGCGATCGCTGCGGCGCCGGCGCCCATGAACACCACCCGGATTCCGGCTATGTCGCGCCCGGTCACTTCCAGCGCATTGAGCAGCGCCGCACCCGAGATAATCGCGGTGCCATGCTGGTCGTCGTGAAACACGGGGATGGAGAGCGTCTCCCGGAGCCGCTGCTCGATGTAGAAGCAGTCGGGTGAGCGGATGTCCTCGAGATTGATGCCGCCGACGGTGGGCTCCAGCATCTGGCAGAACCGGATCACGTCTTCCGGGTCATTCGCGTCGATCTCGAGGTCGAAGACGTCGAGGTCCGCGAAGGTCTTGAAGAGGACCGCCTTGCCCTCCATCACCGGCTTGCCCGCCAGCGGGCCGATATTGCCCAGCCCCAGCACCGCGGTGCCGTTGCTCACCACCGCCACCAGGTTGCCCCGTGCGGTGTACCGATAGGCGTCCTCCGGCCGGGCCTGGATCGCCAGGCACGGCTCGGCCACGCCCGGCGTGTAGGCCAGCGAGAGGTCACGCTGATTCTGGGTGGGTTTGGTCGCGACGACCTGGATCTTGCCCGGTCGCCCTTCCTCGTGGTACCGGAGGGCCTCGTCGCGCTCCCGCGACTCGCGCGCGCTCAGAAGGAGCCCGCCGGCAGGAGCAGCACGTTCGACGGCGCGTGATACATCACTTCCGCCGTGTTGCGGTCCCGGGCGCTCAGCGCGTCCACCTCGGGGCTCGCGAACATGATGTCGGTGTTGCGCGGCGAGTGTCGCAGCATGCCGATCACGTGCCCCAGTTCGTGCAGGATCGCTACCCCGAAGCAGTGCCGGGTGGCATCGAGCGACGGGTCGAACCGCGGGTTGACGAACACATGCATGGGCAGCGACAGCGTCTTGTTGTCGAGGTCGAGCGCCATGTCGGTGACCCCCTCGCACTCGGCCAGCCGGCCCAGCGCTGTCCCGCCGCCCGGAGGCAGCAGCCCGGCTCGGAGGATCACGTGCGCCGTGAGCGAGTCGTCCGTCGGCACCGCCTGGAACTCGCGATACAGGAACACGTCGTTCCAGGCAGCGATGGCGCTGGCCAAATGCATCGGGAAGTCGAACGTGTCCTCGCTCCAGATCCGGATCGGCATCGAGTCCCGCGGCCACGTGAACGCCGTCGTGTCGCCCGGCTCGGTGACCCGGTACTCGTACAGGTCGGACCGCAACGGCGCCCCGATGTCCCCGCAGCCCAGCGTCAGCACCGCCAGGCAAACCAGCACTCGTCTCGTCATACCCTCAGCCGTTTATCAGAAGGATCACTCCACCCACTTCCCACTCCCGACTTCCAAAGCGCCACGCCCCACGCCCCACGCCTTACGCCCCACGCCCCACGCCCCACGCCCTACTTCCTGGCCAAACCGACAGACAGGGAAAGTCGGTTAACTGGTTGCTCCAGTCGAAAGCCGCGGCTCCGGAGTTCGGTCGTGGTGAACCGGTGAAAGTCGTACCGCGCGGAGATCATCACGTTCCAGGCAGTCGACGCTGGCATCTCGTAGTCCAGCCCCGCGCCGAAGAGCACGCGGGTCGTGCCGCCCTGGGCCCACATCCCGTCGTCATCCGACGGCATGTACCGGATCGCGCCAATCCCCGCTCGGCCCCTGAGCCGCGATCGGATCGGCGCATCCATCATGATCATCGCCGAACCCTGCCACACCCCGCCCAGGTCGGTGCTGGGCGCGTTCGGTGTGTCGGGCGTCGAGGCGCTGAGGCCGGCTCGACCCAGCGAGACCTCGATGCCGCCCCGGTACTTGCTCCCGAATGGCACCCCGAACCCGGCGAACAGCGTCGGCGCCAGCCCCGGCTTGGTGACCACCGGTTCGAACAGCACGTCCCGCACGATCCGGGTCGAGAACACCGGCCCCAAGCGGGCGTAGTAGTGCGTCTGCGCCGACAGCGGCGCCGCGACGCAGAACAGAAGGGGAATCAGGAATCGTGACATGCGCCAAAGATACCCTTTCACCGTTCACCGTTCACCGTTCACCGTTCACGCCCCACGCCCTACGCCCCACGCCCCACGCCCTTCGCCCTACGCCTCACTTCTCACTTCTCACTCGCCCGTATGCTCTCAATCTCCTGAGCATGCGACGGTCGTTCGTCACCATGTCGTCACCCTTCGGCGTCTCCAGCAGCTTCGGTATCCCGTCGAACCTCGAATCCCGCATGATCCGCCGGAACGGCTCCGCCCCCAGCGTCCCCTCGGCGATCAGCTCGTGCCGGTCGCGCCGGGCGCCCATCGGCGTCTTGGAATCGTTGAGGTGCACACATCGCAGCAAGTCGAAACCGAGGATCCTCCCCCACGCCTCCCACACCCCGTCATAGTCGTGGATCAGGTCATAGCCGGCGGCGAACAGGTGACAGGTGTCGACGCAGAACGCGATCCGGTCCTGGTGCGGCGCCGGGATCTGCGCTCGGATCTCCGCCAGTTCCTCGAACGTCCGGCCCAGCGCGGTGCCGGTGCCCGCCGTCGTCTCCAGCAGCACCATCACCGGCCCTGGCACCCGCTCCAGGCAGGACGTAATCGCCGCCGCATTGCGCTTGATGCCCGCGTCGTGGTCGTCCAGGAAATTGCCCGGGTGCGATACCACCGCCGGTACCCCCAGCCGGTTGCACCGCGTCAGTTCCGCCATGAAGGACGTCATCGACCGCGCCCGCAGCACCTCGTCGGGCGACGCCAGGTTGATCAGGTAGGAGTCGTGCGACACCACCGACCGGATCCCGCTCTTCTTGAGCTCCGCCCGGTACGCCTCGGCGGTCTCGGCGCTGATCTCCGGCTCCCGCCACTGGTTGGGCGTCTTGGTGAACAGCTGCAATGCGGTGGCCCCGATCGCCACCCCCCGCGCCGGCGCGGTTGCCACCCCACCGGCGGTGGAGACGTGGGCGCCCAGCAGGTCTGTATGTGAAGCGCGTTTTGGCATGGGCAGAATTCTAACAGAAGGCGGTAAGGCGGTAATGCGCACCCGGCCGCGAGCGACTTGGCGCGAGCGGCGAGGAGGGGGCAGGGTTCGCTGGTAGGAGCGCCACTTCCCACTTCCCACTTCCCACTTCCCACTAGTCGGCTGCATCTTAGCACCATGACTGGCCCCGACGCTTTTCGCATCCTCCTCGTGGGAGACGCCCTCGTCCGCCCCGACGGCCTCGAGCGGGCCTTGGCCCGGGCGGGGTTCCGGGTGGCCGAGTCCAACGACGTCAGGCTGGAGCCGGCCGGGGAGCAGCCGCCTGACGTCGTGCTTGCTACCCTCGCCGAGGCCGATGGCAAGCTGGAGGAGACCCTGGACGCCGTCGCCTACGCCTTCGGGCCTGCCGTGCCGACCGTCGTGACCCTTTCCAGCGGCGGGGCGGGGGACCTCGCGCGGGCCCTCGAACTCGGCGCCGACGATGCCCTGCTGGCGCCGGTCCACGTGCCCGAGCTCCTGGCTCGGCTCGCTCGCCGCAAGCGCGCCGCCGGGGCTACTACTCGCCACGCCGCGCCCGACCTGCTCCTGACCCTCGACTTGCTGGCCCGGGTCACCGGCTCCCATCGCCGCGGAGAGCTGCTGCAGCATCTTGCCGATCGCCTCACCGAGTCACTCGACCTGAGCCGGGCCGCGTTCGTGCTGACGCCGGGGGATTCCCAGGGGCACGTGCTCGCCGAGTCTCCTCGCGCTGATCGCCGCGACCTGTTCATCCAGCTGGATCGCTACCCCGAGATCGTGCGTGCCCGCCAGACCGGACTCCCCGTGCTGGTGCGCGATGCTCAATCCGATCCGCTCTTTGACGAAATTCGCCGCGACGGCGGAGGCCAGCTGCCCGACGCGGAACTCCGCTCGGTGCTCGCCGTCCCGGTGCGGCAGGACGATCGCGTGGCTGGTGTGTTCCTGCTCCGTCCCCAGGGCGTGCGGGGACTGGTGCTTCCCGACATGGAGGCCTTCGTGGCCGGACTCGAGCGCACCAGCCTCGCCATTCTGGGCCTCACGTCTGGCGCCGAGGCGGGCGTGGCGGCCGATGCCGGACCCTCGCCCCTCGAGCAGCGGCTGGGCCAGGAGTTCTCCCGCGCCGCGCGCTACGCACTTGGCTTTGCGCTGGTGCTGCTGGATGTACCGGACAAGGCGGATGCGGATCCTGCCGCGGTTGCCGGCGAGATTCGATGGGTGTTGCGCCAGCCGGACTTCGTGGCGCGCTATGGCAGGTCGGAGTATGCCATCGTGCTGCCGGAGACCTCTGCAGAGGGTGCGCGCGCCGCGATCCAGCGCGTCCGCTCCCGGTTCCGGGACCTGGTCCCGGGAGAGACGACCCCTTCAGGCGAGCCGGCGCTCTATGCCGGCATCGCGGCCTATCCCAACGCCGCCGCCGAACGCCCGGAAGACCTCCTCGCCCTCGCCGAGGCTGCGCTCCTCCGCGCCCGCCGCGGGGCCGGCGACCGCATAGCAGTTGCGGAACCAACTTCCTGACCGTCCCACTTCCCACTTCCCACTTCCCACTTACCGTCGTCGCAACCAGGTCAGCGGGTCCACCGCCGTCTGATCCGCTCCCCGAATCTCGAAGTGCAGATGCGCCCCGTAGTCGGTGTTCTCGCCACCCACCGTACCGATCGCCTGGCCCTTCACTATGTCGACCCCCGGCTGCACCGCCGCGCCGCTCAGGTGCGAGTAGATCGAGTAGTACCCGTTGCCGTGGGCCACGACCACCGTGAGTCCATAGGTGCCAATCGTCTCCACCAGCCGCACCCGACCCGCCTCCACCGCATGCACCGGAGACCCTCTTGCCGCCGCGATCCCGATGCCGTTCCACCGGATCACCCCGCCGGTAGGCAGCGTCTCCCGCCCGAAGCGATAGACGATGTTGCCTTCCACCGGCCAGTCCAGCCGGCCGATGCTCGCGGTCGTGAGCGCGCCCGGCACCGGGCGAGCCGCCGTGGTCGGCGAGCGTCGCGCCCGGGCCGCCTCCGCCAGCCGGGTCCGCTCCAGCGAGGCGATCATGTCGTTGAGGCGGGCGGCGTCGCGCTCCAGCTGTGCCAGCCGCCGGTCAGTCGCCTGCGCCGAACGCTGCAGCGTGCCCAGCCGCCGTTCGCGCTGGTCGGCCAGGCGCTCGTAGCGTGCCACTTCGTCTGCTCGCTGGGTCCGGCTGAAATCGAGCTGGCTCCGGACGTTGAGGATCTCGTCCCGCCGGTTGGCCACCCGGTCCCGCAGCTGCTCCACATCGCTCAGGAGCTGCCGGTCCTGCCGGCTGGTGAGGTAGAGGTACTTGTATCGTCGGAGGAGGTCACCGAAGGATTCGGCGGCCAGCAGCACCTGGAAGGTGTAGAGATTGCCCCGCTTGTAGATATCCACCAGCCGGCGCTCCAGCACCGCCCGCCGCTCGGCCAGGTTGTCCTGCGCCAGCACCAGCTCGCCGCTGGCACGATCCATCTGCCCCGACAGCCCGTCGATCTGGCGTTCCAGCTCGTTGACGATGCGGTTGGTGGTCTGCCGCTGGCGCTCGAGGTTTTCCAGCTCGTCCTGCACGTCGTGCACCTGCCCCTGCAGCCGCTGCCGCTGTCGCTCCAGCTGCTCCCGCTCCGCCTTGATCTGCTCCAGCCGTTGCCGGCTCTCCTGCACCTCCCTCGGCGTCTGCGCCGCCAGCGGACCGGCGGCACAAAGGGCAACAACAATCAACCTCAGCCCGACACGCCAATAGCTTGCCGTTCGCCCAACCATCAGCGTCATCATGTCATCATCAATTTCATCTGTGGATTCAACTGCGGACCCATCAGCGTCTTCACTTCTTCATCCGTGTCATCGGTGGAACCATCGGTGGACTCATCGGTGGACCCGCCGCTCCACCCGTCCCTCCACCACCTGCAGGTGCCGCCCCACGCTGAAGCTGCTCGCCACCAGCCCCAGCAGCAGCCCGAAGCCCAGGATCATCAGCATGTGCACCGGCTGGAAGAACGCCAGCCCGCCGAACGCCGCCGCGTTGCGCACGAACACCAGGTACGCCACGTAGCACAGCACCAGCGCCAGCACCCCGCCCAGCACGCCCTTCAACGCGCCCTCCAGCAGGAAGGGCCCCCGGATGAATCCGTTGGTGGCCCCCACCAGTCGCATGATCCGGATCTCACGCGACCGCTGCAGCATCGTCATCCGGATGGTGACCCCAATGATGACCATCGCCACCGCGGCGAACGCACCGCCGATCACCAGGCCGAGCACGCCGGCCACATTGCGCAGCCGGTCCAGCTGCTGCACCCAGTCGCGCCCGTACTGCACGTCTTCCACGAAGGTGAAGCCCCGCATCCGCTCCGCCACTTCCTCCACGTGCGCCGCGTCCCGGAAGCCCTCCTTCAGCCGGATCTCCAGCGACGCCGGCAGCGGGTTGGTCTGCAGGTCACGATACGCGTCGCGGAACTCGACCAGTTCGCGCCGAGCTCGCTCCAGCGCCTGGTCCTCGGTCACGTAGTCCACCGTGTACACTTCCGGGAACGTCGCCACGTCCTGCGCCGCCAGCGTGATCGTCTCCGGCGGCGTGCCCCGCAGCACGAACGCCACGATCTCCACCCGCTCCTCCAGCCCCCGCAGCGCCGATCGCAGGTTCAGTGCGATCAGCCCGAACAGCCCCAGCGTGAACAGCGAGAACGCGATAGTCGTGATGGACAGCGTGCTCAACAGCGGGAGCCGCCGGAACGGGAGCAGGGCCTCGCGCAGCAGCAGTCTCACGGCAGCTCCGGGGCAGGGCCCTGGCTGCTGTCATGCACCACCGCGCCATCCTTCATTTCGATGGTGCGGTACGGCACCTCGCTCACCAGCGCCAGGTCGTGCGTCGCCATCACCACCACCGTACCGCCGGCGTTGATGTCGCGCAGCAGCTGGAACACGCCCCGCGTGGCGCGCTGGTCCAGGTTGCCGGTCGGCTCGTCCGCCAGCAGGATCGCCGGGTCGTTGACCAGCGCCCGCGCGATCGCCACCCGCTGCTGTTCGCCACCCGACAGCTCCCGCGGGTACGCTCGCGCCTTGCCCGCCAGTCCCACCTGGGTCAGCACCCGCGTCACCCGCGCCGGGATCGTGTCGCGCCGGGCACCCGTCACCTCCAGCGCGAACGCGACGTTCTCGTGCGCCGTTCGGTCCTCCAGCAGCCGGAAGTCCTGGAACACGATCCCCAGTCGGCGGCGCAGCCGGGGGATCTCGTCTCCCTTGAGCGAATGCACCAGGTGCCCGCCCACCCGCACGTCACCCGAGGTGGGCCGCAGCTCGGCGTAGAGCAGCTTCAAGAGGGTGGATTTGCCGGCGCCGGAATGGCCCGTGAGGAAGAGGAACTCGCCCTTGGGGACGTGGAATGAGACGTCCTTGATGGCCAGCGAGCCAGTGGGAAACGCCTTGACCACGTGGTTCAGCCGAATCACGTCGCTGCCTGCTCCAGGTCGGCGATGAGGTCTTCGGCGTCCTCGATTCCGCAGGACAGCCGTACGAACCCGTCCGGAATGCCCAACGCCTTCCGCTGCCCCGCGGTCATGCCCTTGTGGGACGTGAGCCGCGGTTCCGACACCAGGCTCTCAACCCCCGCGAGACTCGGCGCGTGCGCCACCAGCTTGAGCCGCTTGAGGAACCGCTCCACCGCCCGCACTCCCCCCTTGAGCTCCAGTCCCACCATCCCTCCAAACCCGTCCAGGGTCTCGAGCGCGACCTCGTGGTCCGGATGCGACTCGAGTCCGGGGTAGTGCACCGTCTCGAACGCAGGGTGCGACTCCGCCCACTTCGCGACTGCCATGCCGTTGGCGTTGTGCCGCTCCATCCGCACTGCCAGGGTCCGGAGTCCCCGCGACACCAGCCAGGCGGCGTGGGGATCGAGCGGCTGGCCCCACAGCCGCATCAGTCGAGTGACTTCCTCGATGAAGGACGACGTTCCCGCTACGGCGCCCGCGATCACGTCGCTGTGCCCGTTGAGGTACTTGGTGGCGCTGGAGATGACCACGTCGGCTCCGTGCTCTAGCGGCCGGTAGTTCACCGGGCTCGCAAAGGTGGCATCCACCAGCAGCGCCACCCCGTGCTCCTCCGCCACCCGCGCGATCGCCTCGACATCGAGCACCCGCATCGTCGGGTTGGTGGGGGTCTCCACGAAGATGGCGCGAGTCTGCTTCTTCACCGACTGGCGCCAGGTCCGCGGGTTGTCGGGCGTCACATACGTGACGTCGATCCCCAGCCGGCCCAGCTCTTCGTCGAACAGCCGCCGAGTCCCGCCGTAGATCCACGAGCTTGCCACCAGGTGGTCGCCCGGCCGCAGCACCGCCAGGTGCGCCAGCACCGTCGCCGCCATCCCGCTGGCGGTGAACAGCGCCGCGTCGGCACCCTCGAGCTGCGCGTATCGGCCTGCGAGCTCAGTCTGATTGGGATTGTTGCCGTAGCGGGTATACAGCACTTCCTCGTCGCTGCCCACCGGATTGGTGAACGTCGAGCTCTGCATGATCGCCGGAACCACCGGCGACCAGTCGGGACGCCGGTGCGGCCGGCCGTGGATGGCAGTGGTGGAGATTCCCTGGGTCCGGCTCATGGCAGCGGCAGCGGGTGGAATTCGTCACCCTCGGCGCAGGCGAGTCGCTGGGCCACCAGCCCTGCCAGCGTCTCCGCCGCCCGCTCCGAACGCCAGCCCAGCTGGTCGGCCAGCGCCTCCGACGTCATCGGGCCAGTGGCGCAGACGCAGCCGAAGGCGCGCCGCATGTCCTCGTCCGCCAGCCCCAGCACATACGGCCCCGAGTCGGCCACCAGCGCCACCGCTGCGAGGCCGTGGTGCCGCAGCACGTGGTCCACCGCCTCGAGCTGGTCCTCCCGGAGCCCCGCCAGCACCACATGGCACGCGATCCCCGCCAGCAGCAGCTTGGCCACAACTTCGTCGGCGCAGCTCATGTCCAGCAGGCCCACTTCGGTGAAATCCAGCACCGCCATCGCGCAGCCCGTCTCCGCCACCGCCCGCTCGATGCCGCCCCGCACCGCGCGCCCGGTAGGCCGGGTCACGAGATGGCGCGACAGCGGGGTCGGCGTGTCGCGCAGCAGCTGTTCAAGGCGGATCGTCTGGATCATGCGGCCTCGGGCGCGGGGATCGTGATCTGCACCTGCGAACCGGGAAAGTAGGGGATATGCTCCGCCAGTGGGACATCGTCATCCCACTTGGGCACAATCGACAGCCGGGCGGTGCCGCTGCGAATGGCGATCTTGCCGTCCCACTGCAGCACGAAGCGCTTGATCAGCGCCAATCCCTGGCCTCGGCCCGGATCCCGGAATCGGCTCACGTTCTGGATCAGGCCCGCCTCGATCGCGGCGCCGTCACCCCAGCGGTCGCCGATCCTGCGCGCGTGGAGCGCCTCCAGCGAGCGCCGGAACCCGATTCCGCTGTCGCTCACCGCCATCACCACCACCTTCCGCCCCAGCTTGCGGCGCCAGGTGTAGCTCTGCGCGGCCACCCAGCCGATCGAGCCCGAGTGCTCCACAATATTCTGGCATGCCTCCGAAAGTGCCATGCCGAACCGCATCGTCTCCTGGGCCTTGATCCCCAGCTGCTCGACCACGATGCGCGAAGCATTGGTCGAGATGTCGGTGACGGCACGGTGGACGTCGTCGATCGCCCGGATCGGCGACACCGCGAGCAGGGTTTCGGTGTTGCCGCCAGCGTGCTTCGGAACCTTGCCATGCAGCTCGAACAGCCCTTCCGCGTGGTCATAGAAGCCGGACCGCGCCCAGTAGCGGTTCACTTCGTCGTTCTGCGGCATGGTAAAGAGCGGCAGCGGGCACGACTGGTCCTTCAGTGCCTGGGCCGCGCTCAGGAGTCCCACCAGCCCGTAGGGCGACACCCACTGCACTCCCCGCGCGTCGATCAGCAGCCGGGCGTCGGGTGGCCACGCCCCGATCGCGCCGGCAAACTGGTCGAACGACCGGTCGTCGAACGTCGCCGGCACCTCCACCACCCGCGTCACGGCGTCACCCACGTCATGGCGTCACCAGCGCACCCTTGAGTACCCGCGACAGCGTCTCAGCACCTCGCACCGTGGCGTTGCGCGCCGCCATCGCGGCCGCCGCCTTGAGTGCCGGTTCCACCCCATCGCCGGCCAGCAGCCGGCTCATCGCCGTCGCGCCGAATACGTCGCCGCTCCCCGTCGGGTCGATCGCGTCCACCGCCGGCGCCGGAATACGCGCGGTCCGCACCGCGGCGCCTGGGGCCACGCGTCCGAACCCGTCAAACGTCGCATCGGCCACGTAGGCTGCCCCCCTCGGCCCCAGCGTCACGACCAGCATGCGGGTTCCTGCCGCCAGCGCGGCGGTGGCAAGCGTCATGGGATCGGAGTGCAGCAGGCGCATTTCGTCCTCGTTCACTTGCACCACGTCAAAGCAGCCGAACCACGACGGCGCGTCCGGCAGCGGCTGCGGCACCCGCATTCCGTCCGCCTGCATCCCCAGGAACAGGCTGTGCAGGTCGGCGTAGATCGGCCCCCGGAAACCATGTCGCAGCGACTGCGCGGTTCCCAGCGACATCTCGAATCCCGAAATGAAATTCACCAGCAGCGCGTCGAGATCGGCCACCATCGGGCCGAGCTCCTCCCAGGTCCAGCCCGGCACCCCGCCCGACATCCGCTCCGCCCGTCGGTCCGCCTGGGTGTATCGCAGCAGCACCCGGTTGGTGGGGGCGCCGACCGCAACGAACCGCGCGTCTCTTCGAACGTGCTCGAGGCTCTGCAGGAACGAGTTTGCGCGGCTGGCAAGATCGGTCCCGACCTTGATGAGCGGGACGATCTCCCACCCCTCCGCCAGGCTTGCATCCAGCCCCGCCAGCGCGTACGCGATCCCGCCCCATTCTTCCACAGCAGGTGCCGCCGGGTCGCGCCCGTGAATCTCGTCCCACACCAGCGACCCGATCACGCCCAGCCGGGGCAAGGGTCAGCCTCGTGCGTCGAGAAAGGCCCTCGCTGCGCCGTATACTCCCGGCGCGTCGAGCGTGCCCGGCACGATGCGCACTGCCGCGACCGCCGGCTTGAACGCCCGCTTCGCCACTTCCCGCCGCAGCGGCGTGAACAGCAGCTCGCCGGCGCGGGTCACCCCGCCGCACACCACGATCGTGTCGGGATTGAAGATGTTGACCAGGTTGGCCATGCCGGCGCCGAGAAACTTGGCCGTGTCCTGCACCACCTCGCGCGACAGTTCATCCCCGGCCGACGCCGCCTCGTACACCGTCTGCGCCGTGATCTGATCCAGTGCCCCGCCCACCATGCCATTCAGCGCACTCTCTGCCCCTGCCTCCAGCGCCTCTACCGCCCGCCGCGCAATCGCGCTGCCCGAGGCATACGCCTCGAGGCAGCCATAGTTGCCGCAGTTGCAGCGGCGCCCGTTGGCCTCGATGGTGGTGTGGCCGATTTCCCCCGCGCAGTCCGACGCGCCGTGGTACAGCCGGCGTCCCAGCACGATCCCGCCGCCGATGCCGGTTCCGATCGTGATCCCCAGTGCGTGCACCGCGCCCTGTGCCGCGCCCCGCCAGCATTCGCCCAGCACCGCGCAATTGGCGTCGTTGTCGATCTCGGTGGTGCAGCCCAGGCCATCCGCCAGCCGGTCGCGCAGCGGGAAGTCGACCCACCCCAGGTTGGGCGTCAGCAGCACGATCCCGCTGGCCCGGTTCAGCGGCCCCGGCGCGCCCGCGCCCACGCCGATGAATTCGGCATCGGGCACCGCCGCCCGGGTCTCGTCCATGGTGCGCCGCCCCAGCGCGATGATCCGCGCCAGCACGTCGTCGGCGCCCTTTTCCGGCTGGGTCGGTTCCTCGTGCAGCACCGGCACCCGCGAGCCGTCCTCGGCGACGCTTCCCACCGAGTAGGTGGTCCCGCCGATGTCGATGCCCAGGACGAAACGCGCGCTCAATTGTCGACCTGCAGCACCGCCAGGAAGGCCTCCTGCGGAATTTCCAGCGCGCCGATCTGCTTCATCCGCTTCTTGCCCTCCTTCTGCTTCTCCAGAAGCTTGCGCTTGCGCGAGACGTCACCGCCGTAGCACTTCGCCAGCACGTCCTTCCGGAATGCGCTGATCGTCTCCCGGGCGATGATCTTGTTGCCGATCGCCGCCTGGATCGACACCTGGAACAGCTGCCGAGGGATCAGCTCCTTCAGCTTCTCGGCCACTTTCCGGCCCCACTCGTACGCCTTGTCCCGGTGGATGATCACGCTGAACGCGTCGATCTGGTCCGAGTTGATCAGCATGTCCAGCTTCACCAGCGGCGACTCGCGATAGCCCGCCATCTCGTAGTCCAGCGAGGCGTAGCCCTTGGACAGCGACTTGAGCCGGTCGTGAAAGTCCAGCACGATCTCACCCAGGGGAAACTCGAAGTCGAACTCCACCCGGGTCGTGTCGATGTAGTGCATTCCATTGTAGACGCCCCGGCGGTCCTGGCCCAGTTTCATGATTCCGCCGATGAACTCCGACGGTGCCATTATCCGCGCCTTCACGTACGGTTCCTCTATCCGGGCGATCTCGCTCGGATCCGGCAGCGCCGACGGGTTCTCCAGGATCGCCATCACGCCGTCGGTGCGGTAGACGTGGTATTCCACCGTGGGCACTGTGGTGATCAGGTTGAGCCCGAACTCGCGCTCCAGCCGCTCCTGCACGATCTCCATGTGCAGCAGCCCCAGGAAGCCGCAGCGGAACCCGAAGCCCAGCGCGGTGGACGACTCCGGCTCGAACTGCAGCGACGCGTCGTTCAGCCGCAGCTTCTCCAGCGCATCGCGCAGCGACTCGTACTGCTCGGAATCGGTGGGGTACACCCCGGCGAAGACCATCGACTTCACGTCGCGATAGCCCGGCAGCAGCTCGGTGGCGCGGTTGTTCGCGTCCAGCAGGGTGTCGCCCACCCGCGCGTCGCGCACCTCGCGCAGGCTCGCCACCACGTACCCCACCTCGCCCGCCACGAGCTGGGTTGTCTCCTTCGGGACGATCTGCATGTAGCCCACTTCGTCCACCGGATACTGGTTCTCGGGGCTGGCACCGAACGTGATGTGCATGCCCGGCTTCAGCACCCCGTCCACCACCCGTATGCTGGGAATCGCGCCCCGGTACCGGTCGAAGTAGCTGTCGAAGATCAGCGCCCGGAGCGGGGCAGTGGGGTCGCCCACCGGGGGTGGCACCCGCCGCACCAGCTCCTCCAGCAGCTCCGGCACTCCGGTGCCTTCCTTGGCCGAGACCGCCAGGATCTCTTCCCGCTTGGCTCCGATCAGCTCCATGATCTCCTGCGCCCGCCGCTCCGGCTCGGCGCCCGGCAGGTCGATCTTGTTCAGCACCGGGATGATCTCCAGCCCGGCGTCCATCGCCAGGAACAGGTTGGAGATCGTCTGGGCCTGGATCCCCTGCGAGGCGTCCACCACCAGGATCGCCCCTTCGCAGGCGTTCAGCGACCGCGAGACTTCGTAGGTAAAGTCCACGTGACCCGGGGTGTCGATCAGGTTGAGCTCGTACTCCTCGCCATCGGCCGCGCGGTAGGTCATTCGGACCGCGTTGAGCTTGATGGTGATGCCCCGTTCCCGCTCCAGCGCCATCGTGTCGGTCAGCTGCGCCCGCATCTCCCGCTTGGCCACGGCGCCGGTGGCCTCGATCAGCCGGTCGGCCAGCGTGCTCTTGCCGTGGTCGATATGGGCAACAATGCAGAAATTGCGGATTCGGGACTGGCGCATGGGCGGGAATATAGCGGAGCTTCGCTAGCGGGCGCGTTGCGCAGCGGGCGCTTCGCGCAGCGGGAAAACTGCCGCCGTCCTCTCCCCTGGCAAAGCCCCGCTGGTAAAGCCCCGCTGGCAAAGCCCCGCTGAGCGAAGCTCCCGCTGGCGAGGCCGCAGGCCTCGCCCCGCTATCTTCCCCGCGCCATGTCCCGTCTCTCCCCCGCCGCCGGCCTCCTCATCGTCGTCACCATCTGGGGCTTGAACGTCAGCCTCTCCAAATGGGCCCTCCAGGAGTTCCCGCCGCTCGCCTTCACCGCGCTGCGGTTCGGGATGGCCTCGGTCCTCCTGCCACTCATCCTGATGCGTGCCGAGCCGCCGCTGAAACTGCCGCTGCGGTCGCTCCTCCCGCTCACGGCGCTGGGTGTGGTGGGGAACACCATCTATCAGCTCGGCTTCATCCTGGGACTCGCCCGGACCACCGCCACCAACAGCGCGCTGGTCCTGGCCGCCATGCCCCTCGTCGTGGCCGGACTGGCCGCCGCGATCGGCATGGAGCGCCTCAGCAGGCGGAGCGCCATCGGGCTCGCCCTCGCCTCCCTGGGTGTCGTGCTGGTGGTCACCGCCAAGGGCGTCGGGTTCAGCAGCGAGACCTTTGTGGGCGACATCCTCACCCTGGGGGCGGTCCTGTGCTGGGGCACCTACACCGTGGGCCTCCGGCGGCTCCACCTGCCGCTGTCGACCCTGGCCATCACCACCTGGACCGTGGTCCTGGGGTCGCCCCTGCTCGTCGTGGCTGGCCTGCCCGACCTGATGAGCATGGACTGGAGCCGCACCACCTGGGCCGGTTGGGGCGCGCTGCTCTACTCCGTCGTGTTGTCACTGGCGGTGGCGTACATTCTGTGGAACCGAAGCGTGCGGATGGTGGGACCCAACCGTACCGCCATCTTCACCACGCTGACACCGCTGGTCGCGATGGCCAGCGCCATGGGCATCCTGGGCGAAAAGCCGGGTGCGTCACAACTCGTCGGCGCCGCCGCCATCATTGCGGGTATCCTGGTATCCAGAAGCCGGGCGCCGGCGGTTCGACCGTAGGCGGCAGGGCGGTATGGCGGTATGGTCAAATCAGGAAGCGTGTTCGGGCGCGAACCCCGCTGCCTCCCGCAGGCGGCCCGCCGGCCTTGGGCGCCGGAGCGAGGCAGCGGGGCGAGCGGCCCCACTTCTCACTTCTCACTTCTCACTTCTCACTCCCATGCCACTCGAAGAGTTCAACGCCTTCCGCCAGCGCATGAACGACGCCATCCTCGGCGCCGGCAACCTCACCATCAACCGCTTCTTCGCCCTGGACCACCAGTGCTACGAACCGGGCGCCCTGGGCTCAAAGACGAAAGAGATGCTGGGCCTCGTCTCGTCACTGGTGTTGCGCTGCGACGACTGCATCACCTATCACGTCATCCGGTGCAGGGAAGAAGGCGTCACCCGTGAGGAATTCCTGGAGATCTTCTCGGTGGGCCTGGTCGTCGGCGGGAGCATCGTCATTCCCCATCTGCGCCGGGCCATGGAACGGCTGGAGGAACTGGAGGGGTAGCAGGCGGACTGGGCGGACAGGGCGGACAGGCGGACGAGGCGCGAGACCCGCTGCCTCCCGCAGGCGGCGTGGCTCGGCGGGCGCCCCCGGCAGGATGCATCCCCCGCGACGCCCTTCGATGTGGGGCGGCCCGCCGGCCTTGGGCGCCGGAGGGAGGCAGCGGGGGGAGCGCCCAGTGCTCCGAACCCGCCGGCCTTGGGCGCGACTCATAGCTGCGTGAAAAAAAGCGTGAGAGGAGTCACCAAACCCCTCCCACGCCTTCGACCTCTCCTACCTCTTCTGCCGCTTCTACTTCTCGACAATCTCCTCATAACTCGCCGGCACCCACTTCGGTCGCGCCGCCGCGTTCCCGATATCCTGCCCCAGGTAGTACACCAGCTTCAGGATCCGCGATTCCTTCTCCGCGTCGATCTTCGCCGGCTCGTCCGTCGGCTGGTGATAGTCCTCGTGCGTCCCGTTGAAGAAGAACAGGATCGGCACGCCCTTCCGCGCGAAGTTGAAGTGGTCCGACCGGCGGTAGAAGTTCTCCTCCGGCCAGATATCGTCGATCGCGGTCATCCCCAGCTCGGGATGCGCTGCGTTCACCCGGTTGAGCGTCTTGCCCAGGTCCGAGTGCTCCTTGCCGATCACCACGATCGTGTCGGTCCAGTTGCGGCCGATCATGTCCATGTTCAGGTCGGCCACGATCTGCTTGAGCGGCAGGGTCGGGTGCTCGCTGTACCACCGGCTCCCCCACAGCCCCTTTTCCTCGCCGCTCACCGTCATGAACACCAGCGACCGCTTCGGCCGAGCACCCTGCTGCGCATAGGCCTCGGCCAGTTCCACCACGCCGATAGTGCCTGACGCATCATCGTCCGCACCGTTCCAGATGCTGTCGGTGGTGCCCTTGAGCGGCGCCTTGATGCCGTCGTGGTCCATGTGGGCGGTGAAGAAGATGTACTCGCTCTTGAGCGTCGGGTCGCTGCCTTCCAGGATCCCGATCGTATTGGGCGCCCACGCCGTGTCGGTAGTGAACTTCGCGTCCACCATCAGCCGCAGCCCGTCCAGTGGCTTCACCGTCGCGGTGTTGCCCGCCCGCAACTCAGCCACGCTCACCCCCGCGCCGTTCAGCGCCTGGGTCAGCGCCGACTCGCGCACCTCAACGTACGGAATTTCGGGGCCCCGGCCAGCGCCGGGCAGCCCCAGGCTGCTGCGGGGCCGGCCCTGAATGCCCAGCGCCCGCTCGAATACTGCCGCGTCCCGGTTGGACACCCCGATCATCGCCTTGGCGCCACCCGCGATCGCGGCGTCCAGCACCGCACTGGCGGTCCGGCGCGACGCTGGACGAGTGAAGTCCGCCACGAAGAGGACCACCCGGTCCTTCGCCGCCGCGGCGATCGCCGCGCTGTCCGCCGCGCCACTCACCACCAGCGCACGCCCGCCGATCTCGCCTTGCGAGGTCGGGCCCCCCAGCCAGAAGGCATCGGTAGCGAACTCGGCGTGCGCATGCCCGCCCCCCGCCATGATGCCGATGTGCGATGCCGCCACGTCCATCGTGCTCTGGATGATCGGGTAGCGCTGGAACCACGTGCCGTTGTCACCACCCGGCTTGAGCCCCAGCCGCTTGAATTCGTCGGCGATGTACTGCGCCGTCAGCTCCAGCCCGCGGCTCGGCGTGTCGCGACCCAGCATCGAGTCATCCGCGATGATCCCGATCCTCCGCGCCACGTCCGCCTCGGTGATCGTGGCCGCACCAGCCGCCACCGCACCACCTGAACGCTCGGCCGTCATCTGCGCCGCCAGCGGCGAGGCCACGAACGAAAGGAGAACAACCAGTCCGAATCTCATGTGCTTCCTGGCCATGAAAGGAATGGAAAAACTAAAGGGGGAGGCACCACCTCGCCTCCCCCCGGTACGTTCGCGACCCAGTGCCAGTTTCGCCCACTTCCCACTTCCCACTCCCCACTTCCCTCTCGTTCACTCGGGCTTTCTCCTGCGAAGCTCCGGCTCCCCCGTGCTCCGGGGCTCCTTCTGCCTGGGCTCCGCCTGCTTCGGCCGCTCCACCGCTGGCGGGTCCCGGCGTACCTCCGGTCGCGGCGTCTCCCGTCGCGGCGTCTCCCGGCGCGGCTCCTCGCGCCGCGGCTCCACCGCCCGTGGCTGCTCCGCTCGCGGCTGCTCCGTCGCTCTCGGGGTAGGGACCGGGCGCTGGGTATCCTGCTGGGCGGCGAGAGGACTCGCCAAAGCCAGCAACAGGGCAGCCAGAACGACCGGCGACGCGGTGCGCGACATGAAACCTCTCCTTGCAGGGTGACGTAGCAGGAACCATATGGGCCGGAGCAGGGGCCGTGCCAGTGCCACACTGGAACTCAACATCCCTGCCGTCAAGCAGTTAGCCGCTGCCGGTCCGCAGCCCGATTGCCGCGCCTGTCCCACCGGGGAGACGCGGCGTCATCGCGTTGACTTCCCTCGTTCCCTGCGGATACGTTGCGGCCCCCATGGCACACCCCGCCACCACGTCACGGCCCCGTCTCGACCTGCTCGATCCCTGGGAAGTTGCCCGGCTCGGCCACCTGGAGGTCACCACGGCCGGCGTCGTTGAAGGCTTCCTGACCGGCCTCCACCGCTCGCCTCGGCGCGGGTTTTCCGTGGAGTTCGCTGAGCACCGAATGTATCAGCCCGGCGACGAATTGCGGCATGTGGACTGGAAGATCCTGGGCCGCAATGACCGGCTCTACGTCAAGCAGTTTGAGGAAGAGACCAATCTCCGCGCCATGCTGGTGCTGGACGCCTCCCGGTCGATGGCCTGGAGCGGTGCTCCCGCTTCCCGCCTCACCAAGCTCGACTACGCCCGCCGGCTGGCCGCCGCGCTCTCGCTGGTGCTGGTCCGCCAGCGCGACGCGGCCGGACTGGTGGTCTTTGACGAGGAAGTGCGGGACGTCTTGCCGCCCCGCGCCCGCACCTCGCACTGGCACCAGTTGGTGGGCACGCTCGCGGCGCTTCAGCCGGGGCAGGGGACCGCCGCCGAGCCCGCGCTGCGCGGCGTCATGAGCTGGCTCAGGCGTCGTGGTCTCGTGGTGTTCATCTCCGACCTCCTGCTCGATCGCGACCTCGCACTCGCGGCTTTGCGCTTCCTCCGCCACCGGGGGCATCAGGTTCTCGTGCTGCACATCATGGATCCCGCCGAGGTGACGCTGTCCGGCCCCGCCGAAGCCCGGTTCGAGGATCCCGAGTCGCGCGACGCTGTGGTGATCCGTCCGCGCGAGTGGGCCGGGGCCTATGAGCAGGCCGTGGACGACGCCGTGAAGCAGTGGCGCGCTGCCTGCCGCCGCCACGGCATCTTCTACCATCGCGCCCTCACCGATACTCCCTTCGGCGACGTGCTGCGGGAGGCGCTCGCGCTCCCTCGCCGCGCGGCATGATTTCATTTCTGCATCCATGGGTGCTGGCTGCGCTTCCGCTGGCGGCGCTGCCCATCATCCTGCACCTGCTCGCGCGTCGGGAGCCGCCCACCATTGCGTTTCCGTCGGTGCGCTACCTCCGCACCGCCACCGAAGAACACCAGCGCCGCCTCAAGCTCCAGCACTGGCTCCTGCTCCTGATTCGCACCCTGCTCATTCTCTCGCTCATCCTGGTCGCGGCCGGTCCCTCGGTCCCGCTCTCCGGCGTTCCTGGCCACGCACCCACCGCGCTCGTCATCATTCTCGACAACAGCGCCAGTAGCGCCGCCGTGCAGGGCGGGACGCCCAGGCTCGATCAGCTCAAATCCGCTGCCACCAATGCACTCGGCCGCGCCACCCCCGAAGACGGCCTGTGGCTGCTGGCTGCCGACGGGCTGCCGCGTCGCGGCGACGCCGCTGAACTCACCGGCCTGGTCGCGGATCTGGAACCTGCATCATCCCGGCTCGATCTCGGCGCCGCCATCAGCGCTGCCGATGCGCTTCTCGCCACCGACGACCGTCCTGGCGAGATCCTGCTGTTGACCGACTTGCAGCGGACCGCCGTTACTGCTGCCCAGCCCCGGGCGCCGCTCACCATCGGGCGGCCCGATGGCGATCCACCCATCAACCGGGGGATCTCACTCCTCGATCCGGGCGCCCAGCCGTGGCCTCGCGAGGGCGGCACCGCGATCGTCGCCGTCACCGGCGACTCCGGTCCCGGCGCTCCGCTCACCGTCCGACTCGGCAACGGCGCACCGCGCCAGGCGCTCGTCACACCTGGCAGCTCCGTGTCATTGCGGCTGCCCGGCTCGGGCAGCGGCTGGTCCATGGTGACCGCCGAACTCGATCCCGACGAGTTTCGCCTCGACGATCACCGCGAAGCGATGGTGCGTGTCGCCCCCGTGGCACGCGCCAGCTGCGCCGCGGCGGGCAACAACGTCGTCGCCGCGTGCGATGTGCTGCTCCGCAACGGCCGCATCGCCCGCGGCACCGATGTCGAGGTGGGACGGCTGGGCGGGAATCTGTCGGTGGTGATGCCGCCTGCCGATCCCGCCGGGCTCGGTGCCCTCAATCGCGCGCTGGCACAGCGCGGCGTCACCTGGTCGTTCGGCGACCTTTCCCTCACCCCCACCACACTCGACAGTGGATCGCTGGTCGGGTCCCACGCGGTCCAGCGGCGCTACACCCTTCGTTCCACCGGCAGTGGACTCACTGGCGTGCTCGCCACTGCCGGGGGCACGCCATGGGCGGTCCGCTCGGCCGGTGTCGTGCTTCTCGGCAGCCGTCTTGAACCCGAGTGGCTCGCACTTCCGCTCTCGGCCGAATTCATGCCCTTCATGGACCGCCTCATCAATCGCACCGCGCGCGGGTCGCTCGCGCAGCTCAATGGTGCGCCCGGCGCCCAGGTTCCGCTGCCCGACCTGGTCAGCGAAGTGCGGTCCGCAGACCGCACCTGGCCAGTCGATGGCGGCGCCTTCTTCACGCCGCCGGTACCTGGTGGGTATCTCCTCCTCGCCGGCGCCGACACCATCGGTGCGCTCGACGTCAACATCGATCCCCGCGAGTCGAACCTCGCGCCACTCGCCGACGAGGAGGCCCGGTCGTTCTGGGACGGCGCTCGCGTGGTGGAGCTGGCCGAGGCCGGCGATGCCGCTTTCTCCGCGCGCGCGCGGGGGGATCTCCGGTCGCCCCTGTTGTGGCTGGTGCTTGCACTGGGGCTGTCCGAGGTCGCGCTCGCCAGCATCTGGCGGAGGCGCGCGTGAAACGGGCGCGCGTCATCGACGCCATCGGGCGCACCCCCGGCGCGCACGAGGTACTGGCGCGGGTCCCGGCCCGCGGCTCGGCGCTTCGCCTCGCCGGTACACCCGGCTCCAGCGGCGCCGCGCTGGTCGCGTGGCTGGGACGCGAGCTGCCCCAACGCACGTTCGTCGTGGTCGCGCCAACGCCGGCCGATGCGGAGCAGTGGCTCGGCGACTTGCAGCTCCTGTTCGACGGAAGCGTCGCGCTCTATCCCCAGCGTGAGGCCCTGGGCGAGGAGGAACCGCACCTCGAGATCGCCGGCGAGCGGATCGAAACTATCGAGGCGCTGCTCGCCGGTCGCCTTCGGCTGCTGGTGACCACCGCCCGCGCCAGTCTGGAGCGCACCCGGGTACCGGCCGACCTGCAATCGCTGCGGCTCGACCTCCGTCCCGGCGATGTCATGCCGCCCCGCGCCCTCGCGGAACAACTGGAGGCCATGGGCTACCAGAAGGTCCCCACCGTCACCGAGGTGGCCCAGTACAGTCTCCGGGGCGGGATACTCGACCTGTACGGGTTCGGCATGGCCCAGCCCGCCCGCCTCGAGTGGTGGGGCGACGACATCAGCTCCATCCGGAGCTTTGACCTGACCTCCCAGCGCTCTGGCGCCGAGATGCCACTCGTCAGCGCGCTCCCCATCGCCGCCCGCGCCTCCCACGCCCCACGCCCCACGCCCCCTTCTGACTTCTCACTTCTCACTTCTCACTCTCGAGTCTCCCTCCTCGAACTTCTCCCAGCCGACAGTCTCGTCATCGAAGAAGCCACCGGCCCGTTGCGGGAAGAGGCCCAGCGTGCCTGGGACGAGGCCGAGCACCACTTGCAGGTGGCCCGTCGCACCGGCGCCGACGTGCCAGCGCGTGCCGAGGTGTTCGAGGAGCCGGGGCAGTGGATTGAGCGGCTCGACGGCTTTGCGCGACTGGTACTCCACGACGAGCATCCTGATGTACAGCTCGGCTGGCTTCCGCCCGAGAGGGTGGATCGGGATCTCCGCCGGCTCCGCGGCCTGATCGCCGGCGAGCCGCCGACCCTGATCCTCTGCGACAACGAGGGCCAGCGCGAACGCCTCGAGGAGCTGCTGGAAGAGGGAAGGTCCCGTGCGTCGCTCGCCGTTGGCGCGCTCGAGGGCGGGTTCGTGCTGCCGACCCTTCGCGTCCTCACCGACCACGAGATCTTCCGCCGGGCTCGCCGGCTGCGTCGTTCCCGCCGCTATAGGACCGCGGCGCCGTCGGCTGCTACCGGGACACTCGCCGCCGGCGACTACGTCGTGCACCTCGATCACGGCATCGGGGTCTATCGCGGCATCGAGACCATTCAGGTGGGCGAGAGCACCCTGGAAGTCGCCGTGCTCGAGTACGAGGGTGGTTCGCTCCTCAACGTGCCGCTGTATAGGCTCGACCAGATCGAGCGCTATCGCGGTGCCGGCGAGGATGGAGACCGGCCGCCGCCCCGCCTCCACCGCCTCGGCAACACCAGCTGGAGCCGAGTGCGGGATCGCACCCGCGCCGCCATTCGTCAGATGGCGCTCGAGCTGCTCGAGCTGTACGCCCGCCGCAGCGTCTCGGCCGGATACGCCTTTCCGCCCGACGCCCGGTGGCAGCGGGAACTGGAATCGAGCTTTCTCTACGAGGACACGCCCGACCAGCGGCGGTCCACCGAGGACATCAAGCGCGACATGGAGCAGCCTCGCCCGATGGACCGGCTCCTCGTCGGAGACGTCGGCTATGGCAAGACTGAAGTCGCGGTGCGGGCGGCCTTCAAGGCGGTCCAGGGCGGCAAGCAGGTAGCGGTGCTGGTGCCCACCACCATTCTGGCGGAGCAGCACGGCCGCACCTTCACCGAGCGGCTCGCCGACTTTCCAGTCACCGTCGAAGTGCTCTCCCGCTTTCGCACCGCGAAGCAGCAGAAGGAGGCGTTGAAGCGGCTCGCCGAAGGAAAGACCGACATTGTCATCGGCACCCACCGGCTGTTGTCCCGGGATGTCTTTTTCAAGGATCTCGGGCTGCTGGTGGTGGACGAGGAGCACCGCTTTGGCGTGCGCCACAAGGAGCGCCTCAAGGAGCTCCGGCTGGCAGTGGATGTGCTCACCCTGACGGCGACGCCCATTCCGCGGACCCTCCACCTGTCGCTCGCCGGACTCCGCGACCTGAGCCTGATCGAGACGCCGCCCCGCGACCGGTCGCCGGTGCTCACCTTCGTGGAGCCGTGGGACGATGGCCTGCTGGACGAGGCCTTCTCCCGGGAGCTCGACCGGGGCGGCCAGGTCTTCTTCGTCCACAACCGGATCGAGACCATCGAGACCATCGCCGCGCGGGTGCGGCACCTCGCACCTCGGGCCCGGGTCGGCGTGGCCCACGGACAGATGCCCGCCGACGACCTGGAAGAGGTCATGCGCCAGTTCGTGGCCGGCGAGGTGGATATCCTGGTGACCACGATGATCGTCGAGTCGGGGCTCGACGTACCCAACGCCAACACCATGGTGGTCCATGACGCCCACATGTTCGGCCTGGCCCAGCTCTACCAGCTGCGGGGTCGAGTGGGACGCAGTCATCGGCGCGCCTACTGCTACCTGATCGTCCCTGACCTGATCGACCCCGAGGCCGAGGATCGGCTGACCGTGCTGGAGCACCACAGCGACCTTGGCGCCGGCTACCGCATCGCCCTGAAGGACCTCGAGTTGCGCGGCGCCGGGAACCTGCTCGGCGCCGAACAGTCGGGTCACGCCCACGCGGTTGGGTTCTCGCTCTACATGCGCTGGCTGGAGGAAACCGTCCGGAGCCTTCGGAACGACGGCGGCGGGGAGGCCCTGGCGCCGCCCGAGGTGGTGCTCGACCGCCCGGCCCATTTACCGGACAGTTACATCCCCGACGACGAGATCAAGCTCGACATCTACCGCCGACTGGCGCGGGCAGCGGCGTCCAGCGAAATTGACGGGCTGGCCGAGGAACTCCGGGAACGGTTCGGGCCCCTGCCGCCGCCTGCGGCGGTGCTGCTGGACCTGTCCCGGCTTCGGTTGCTGGGTGCGGGACTGGGCCTCCAGAACGTCAATGTTCGGGGAAATGAGGCCCGCCTCACCTACCGCGAAGGCACCACGCCCCGGATGGCCCGGCTGTCCAGTGCCCTGGACGATGTCCAGCTCGCGGCCGAAGTCCGTCGAACCATGCCGCTCTCGCTCCGGCTGGAGCGGCTCGGGGGCGAAGAACTGGTTCCAGCGTTGGTCCGCGCACTGCGTGCGGCCCTCTGATCCTTCATTTCGGGAGTAGTCATGCGGCGATTGCTGGTCGTGCTGAGCCTGGTGGTCCTGGCCGGGTGCTCGGATTTCAAGTCCATCTTCCAGGCTCATGCCGATGTCGCGGCCCGCGCGGGCGAGCTCCAGCTCACCCCTGAGCGGCTGTCCGAGATCCTTACCGGTCCCAAGGGCGTGCGCCTCAACTCCGATGCCGCCGAGTACGTGACCGGGTTGTGGATGGACTACGCCCTCTTTGCCCATGCCGTCGCCGAAGGAAAGCTCCCCGCCGACTCGGCCACCGTGGCCCAGGCGCTCTGGCCCGCGCTCGCCGAGATCAAGGACGCGCGCTGGAAGGACACCCTGCTCGCCCGGGCGTCCAACCTGAGCGATACCCAGGTGGACAGCCTGTTCAACGGCAGCGCGTATCGGATGCTGCAGCACATCCTGTTCACGGTTTCCCAGACGGCGACGCCGGAAGAGCGTGCGGCGGTGCGCGGTGACGCCGAGAGCGCGCTGCAGCGGCTCCAGAACGGCGCCAGCTTCGAGGCGCTCGCCCGCCAGCTCTCCCAGGATCCGCAGAGCGCGCAGGACAGTGGGTACCTGCCGCCCGCCCCCCGCGGCTTCTACGCCACCGCGTTCGACAGCGCTGGCTGGTCGCTCGCGCCCGGCACGATGAGCGGCATTGTCGAGACCCCGTACGGCTACCACATCATTCGCCGTCCATCGGTGGCGACCTCCGGCGACCGGCTGAAGGAAGCCGCCAGGGTCATCATGGCGGCCCGGCTCGACTCGCTCTACATCGACAGCCTCTCCGCGGGCCGCAAGCTCGAGATTCGCAAGAACGCGCCTCGGGACATGCGCGAGGCGCTGGAGGATATGGAGGCCCACCGGACCGATGACTCCCGCCTGGCCACTTTCACCGGCGGCGGCCTCACGGTCAGCGACTTTCTCCGCTGGGTCAATCAGCTGCCGCCGGCCTACCAGATGCAGATCGCATCACTGCCGGATTCGCAGCTCACCATGTACGCCCGGATCGTCGCCCAGAACGAAATCGTGCTGGACCAGGCTGACAGCGCCGGCATCGGCCCCACCGACATCGAGTGGGCCAGCATTCGCCAGCAGTACCAGGGCCAGGTCGATTCCCTGAGGAACGAGATGGCCCTTGGCTCCGACGTGACCGACTCCACCATCGCGCTGGCCCAGCGCCTCCAGGTGGCGGACCTCAAGCTCAAGCAGTATTTCGACCGCGTAGTGGCCGGCGACATTCGCGCCCGCCGGGTGCCCGCGTCACTGGGCGACGTGCTGCGCGAGCGGATCGACCACGAGGTCTATCCTGCCGGCATCGCACGCGGCCTCCAGATCGCACAGACCCTGCAGGCCCAGGACACCTCCACGCCAGCACCGGCGCCGGGTCAGATGACTCCGGTCCCTGGGCAGGCGCCGGGACAGGCTCCCGGTCAGCTACCGGCGCCGGCCGACACCGCTCCGGCGGCGGTCGGGCAGTAGCATGAGCCGCAGCCGGATGCCTGCGCTCGTCGCAGCGGTGGCGGCGCTGATGCTCGTCGCCGCACCGGCGCAGGCGCAGGACTCCCTCGAGTTCATCCTGGCCGAGGACACCACCTACGTCGTCGATCGCGTGGTGGCCGTGGTGGGGAATGAGGCGATCCTCGCCTCCGAGATCGACGAGGAATTCTTCCTCGCGCTGCAGGGTAACGAGCAGTTTGCCGCGAGCATTCGCACCCCGGCGGACACCGCCCGGGTGCGCGACGTCATCCTCGAACGCCTGGTGAACGAGGAGTTGATCGTCCAGGCCGCGTCGCGCGACACCACCATCATCGTCACCGCGGAGGAAGTGAATCAGACGGCCGATGAGCAGCTGCGCTCCGCCCGGAACAGGTTCCCCACCGAATCCGGGTTCAACACCGAGTTGCTCCGGTCCGGCTTCCAGAGTTCTGCTGAGTTCCGGCGGTTCCTCGGCGAGCAGGCGCGTCGCAAGTTCATGCGCGACCGGTACATCGAGGCCCTCAAGAATCGCGAAGTCATCAAGACGGTGAATCCCACTGACGCCGAGATGCGCGAGTTCTTCGAGGCCCAGAAGGGCCAGATCGGCCAGCGGCCCGCCTCGATTTCCTTCAAGCAGATCGTGGTGACCCCGCAACCTTCGGCGGCCGCGAAGCAGGTGGCGTTCGCCAAGGCCGATTCCATCGCCAGGGCGCTCCGCGCCGGCGGCGACTTCGCCGCCGCGGCCCGCCGTTTCTCGCAGGACTCCGGCTCGGCGGTGCAGGGAGGCGACCTCGGCTGGCAGCGCCGTGGCACCTTCGTGCGGAGCTTCGACAACGTGGTCTTCGATCCGAACTTCAAGCCGGGGATGATCTCGAATCCGGTCGAGACCGTCTACGGCTTCCATGTCATCCAGGTGCAGCGGGTCCAGCCCACCGAGGTAAACGCCCGCCACATCCTGATTGTCCCCGAGACCACGCAGGAGAACGTGGACAGCGCCCGTGCGCTCGCGGCCCGGGTCGCCGACCAGCTGCGCGCCGGTGTCCGGTTCGACTCGCTCCAGGAAGCCGTGCACGACGAGGCCGAGGAGAAGGAGGCACGCGACGCACCACTTACCGCGCTGCCGCCGGCCTACTCCCAGGTGCTCGCGGAAGCCGATTCAGGCGCCGTGGTCGGCCCCTTCGAGCTTCCCGGCCCCGGCGGCAAGGTCAAGTTCGCCGTGCTCGTCGTTGGCAATCGCCGTGCGGCGGGCGAAGTCGCCTTCGCCGATGTTCGCGAGCAGATACGTGCGGCCCTGGCCGGCCAGCTGGGAGAACAGCAGTACCTGGCCCGCCTTCGCGACGCCAACTACGTCGATATCCGCACCGAATCCCCATGACCCGTGTGGCAGTGAGCCTCGGCGATCCGCGCGGGATCGGCCCCGAGATCACCGCCCAGGCGCTCGCCGCACCACTCGACGCTGACATCACCCTCGTCGGTCCCGACGACATCATCTCCTCGATCCCTGCCAGGGAGCACATAGGCGTAGGCCCATGGGGCCTCGGCAGCGGCGAAGGATCCGATCACCAGCGCGCCCTGCGGGCTGGCCGCCTCGCCGGTCACGCGGTCGAGGCAGCCGCCAAACTCGCCCTCGCGGGCCGGGTCGACGCCATCGTCACCGCGCCCGTCCACAAGGCGGCGCTCAACCTCGCCGGCTTCCGCTTTCCCGGCCACACCGAGTGGCTGGCCCACCTCGCGGGCGACGTGCCGGTCGCCATGATGCTCGCCTCCGAGCGGCTGCGCGTGGTGCTGGTCACGACTCACGTGGCGCTGCGCGACGTGCCCGCACTGCTCTCCACCGAGCGCGTCGTCCGCACCGGCCGCATCACGAGCGCGGCGCTGCGGAGCTGGTTCGGGATCGGCGAGCCAAGGCTGGCACTCTGCGCCGTGAACCCGCACGTGGGTGAAGGAGGACTTTTTGGAGATGAAGACCAGCGCGTGCTGGCACCTGCCGCCGAAGCGCTCGGTGCGGCGGGCCCGCTGCCGGCGGATACGGTGTTCGTGAGGGCGATGCGCGGAGAATTCGACGCGGTGCTGGCGCCCTACCACGACGTGGGCATGACCGCGATCAAGGTCGCCAGCTTCGGTGAGGCGGTGAACATCACGCTGGGATTGCCCTTCCCCCGCACCTCACCCGATCACGGCACCGCGTTCGACATTGCGGGCAAGGGACTCGCCAACCCCTCCAGCATGCGCCACGCACTCGAACTCGCGATCACGCTCGGCGCCCGGTAGCAGCTCCAACAACTGCAACCACAACAACAGCTGCAGCCGCAGATTTCACCGATTTGCACGCAGATTGTTCGTTGCAGCAGGATGTCGCGACTCCTCCCCCGGCACGGCGCCCTGTTTTCTGTGGAGCCCGCTTTGGTCCCGCGTCCAAGGCGACCTTGAGCGCCATACCCAGCGGTGCACCCACAAAAACAAAAGCGCCGATCCCTGCCCGGACCGACGCCACCAGTTCAACGTCGAACAATCAGAACTTGAAATCTGCGTAATCTGCGGTTGCAGTTATTGCGGTTGCAGTTGTCGGTTGCAGTTCCCGTTTACGCCGTTTCAGTTCCGTTCACGCTTTTGCAGTTCCGCAGTTGGGTCGTCTGCCACAAGCCGCAGACTCTTTACGCGGCGGCCATCCATCTCCACCACCTCCAGCGTCCGCCCTTGGACGACGACCTTGTCCCCCCGGCGCGGCAGCCGCCCCAGTTCGCCGAATACGAACCCGCCCAGCGTGTTGTAGTCCGTCTCGTCCAGGGTCGCCTCGAACCGCTCGTTGAAGTCCGCCACCGTCATCGACCCGTCCAGTAGCGGCGCACCCTCCACCTGGCGCAGCGCCTCCGACGCATCGTACTCGTCGAAGATGTCGCCCACGATCTCCTCCAGCAGGTCCTCCATCGTCACCAGCCCGGCGGTGCCGCCGTACTCGTCCAGCACCAGCGCGAGGTGCGTCTTCAGCCGCTTCATGTCGGTCAGCACGTCTTCCACCTCGCGTGTGGCCGGCACGAACATGGGATCGCGCATGACTTCCTTGAGCGTGGCGTCCGGCCGCTGCCGCAGCGCGGCCAGGATGTCCTTGGCGTGCACTACTCCCACGATCTCGTCCAGCGACTCGGTGTATACCGGATAGCGCGACCGCTGCAGCCGGGCCACCTCGTCCGCCGCCGCTTCCAGCGTCAATGTCGCCTCCAGCGCCTCCATCCGGGTGCGCGGCGTCATCACTTCCTGCGCCGTCTTCTCGCTGAACTCGAACACCCCTTCCAGCAGCCGCGCATCCTGCGTCAGCATGCTGCCGCCCTCGGTGCTCTGCTCCACCAGCAGCCGGATCTCCTCCGGCGAGTGCAGCCGTTCGTGCTCGCCCGGCGGGTCGATCCCGAGCAGCCGCAGCAGGCGGTTGGCGGTGCCGTTCAGCAGCCAGATGGGGCCTGCCATCACCCAGCTGAAGCCCATCAGCGGCGCTACTACCCAGCCGCTCACCTGCTCGGGGAACAGCAGCGCCAGCGCCTTCGGCACCAGCTCGCCCAGGATGATGTGGAGCACCGTGATGATCGCGAAGGCGACGATGCTGGCCAGCGTGTGTGCGGCGATGAGTTGCGCCGTGCCCGGCAGGAAGGCCAGCAGGCTCTCGATCAGGTGAGCCAGCGCCGGCTCGCCGATCCAGCCCAGCCCCAGCGAGGCCAGGGTAATGCCCAGCTGAGTGGCGGAGATGTAGCGATCCAGCGATTGTACGGCTCGCCGGGCCAGCGCGGCCTTGCGGTCGCCGGCGCGGGCCATTTCTTCGAGACGGGTCCGCCGGGCGCCCACCAGCGCGAATTCGGCGGCCACGAAGAACGAATTGGCCAGCACCAGCACCACGACCAGGACGAGTCCGACGCCGATGCCGAACGGTCCTTCCGAGGTTGTCTCCATGACGCCCAATTTACCCCATCAGGGGCACGGGGGCGTTCACGGCAGTCACCCGTCGCCCACCGGGCGGCTCGTCGCCGTGCTGGGCCTCACCGCCGCGTTCATGCTGGTAGAGGCCGTCGGAGGCTGGATTTCGGGCTCGCTGGCGCTGCTGGCCGACGCCGGACACATGCTGGCCGACGTCGGGGCCCTGTCACTCGCCCTGCTGACTGCGTGGATCGGCCGCCGCCCGGCCGACGACCGCAACACCTACGGCTACCGCCGCTGGGAGATCCTCGGCGCCCTCATCAACGGCGCCGCACTCTTCGCCATTGCGGGCTGGGTGCTGGTGGAGGCCATCCAGCGTTTCGCCAACCCGCCCGAGATCCGGTCGGGCCTGATGCTGGCCGTCGCGGTGGGAGGCCTGGTAGTCAACGCCATCGCCCTGGCGGTGCTCCACGGCGCCCACCAGCACAACCTCAACACCCGCGGCGCCTACCTCCATGTAGCCGCCGACCTCCTTGGCAGCATCGCCGCGATCGCCGCCGCACTCATCATCGCCACGACCGGCTGGCTCCTCGCCGACCCCATCCTCTCGGTAGTGGTCGCCCTGCTCATCCTGGGCGGCGCCTGGCGCCTGGTCCGCGAGAGCACAGATGTCCTGCTGGAGGCGGTGCCGAGAGATCTCTCGCTCGCCGACGTAGAGCAGGGCATGCTGGGCATCGCCGGGGTGGAGGGCGTGCATGACCTCCATGTCTGGGCTGTCACCAGCGGCCTCGTCGCCATGAGCGGCCACGCCACCGTGCCCGACCTCGCCAGGCACCCCGACGTGCTGGAGCGGATCAAGGCCGTGCTGGCCAGCCAGGGCATCGCCCACGTGACCGTCCAGCTGGAGACCGGCAGGGACGATTGTGAGGGGTGTGAATAGAAGGCTGGACGGATAGACGGCTAGTCGGAGCTTGCTCGGCCGTGAGCGCCCAATGCTCCAAACCCGCTTTCCCACCTTGCCCCTCTCGCCATCCCTCTCTATATATGCGCCGATTGAGGCCCGGACCGCGGGCTGAGAGGGCCTATAACGCAGGCGGAAGCAGTGTCGAGCGGCATCAGGAATCTGGCAATCATCGCGCACGTGGACCACGGGAAGACCACCCTGGTGGACCAGATGCTTCGGCAGGCGGGCGCCTTCAGGGCCAACCAGCAGGTGGCGGAACGCGTCATGGACTCCAACCCGCTCGAGCGCGAGCGGGGCATCACCATCCTGGCCAAGAACACCGCCGTGACCTGGCGGGGCACCAAGGTCAATATCGTGGACACCCCCGGCCACGCCGACTTCGGGGGCGAGGTCGAGCGCATCCTGCGGATGGTCGACGGCGTCCTCATCCTGGTGGATGCCGCCGAGGGGCCGATGCCCCAGACCCGGTTCGTCACCCGGAAGGCGCTCGCGCTGGGGTTGCACCCCATCGTGGCCATCAACAAGATCGACCGGTCCGACGCCGAGCCGCTGCGGGTCCACGACGAAGTGCTGGGGCTGTTCATCGATCTCGATGCGACCCACGAGCAGCTCGACGCGCCGTTCCTGTACACCTCGAGCCGTGCCGGCACCGCCACCCTGGAACTCGACCAGCCCGGCACTAACCTCGAGCCGCTCTTTGACACCATCCTGAGCCACGTGCCGGCTCCGACTGGCGATCCGTCGGCGCCGTTCCAGATGCTCGTCTCCACGCTGGACCACTCCAGCTTCCTGGGTCGGATTGGCGTCGGCCGGATCGAGCGGGGTCGGCTGTCGGTAGGGGACCAGGTAGCGCTGCTGCCGCTGGGCGAGCCGGGCCCCGTCACCGACGAACAGATCGAGCGGGCCCGCGTCACCAAACTCTTCACCTTCGACGGGCTCAGCCGGGTCGAGGTGAACCAGGCGGGGGCGGGCGACATAGTGGCCCTCGCCGGCTTCGAGGGCATCGAGATAGGCAAGACCATCACGGCGGTGGACACCCCCGAGCGCCTCGAGGGCATCGCGGTGGAGGAGCCCACCATCTCGGTGGACTTCATCGTCAACAACAGCCCCTTCGCCGGCCGCGAGGGCAAGTTCGTCACCAGCCGCCAGCTCAAGGACCGGCTGTATCGGGAACTCGAGCGTAACGTGGCGCTCAAGGTCGAGGAGACCAGCAGCCCCGACACCCACAGTGTCGCCGGCCGGGGCGAGCTCCACCTCGGCATCCTGATGGAGACCATGCGCCGGGAGGGGTACGAGTTCCAGGTCTCCCGGCCCCGGGTCATCACCCGCGAGGGTGAATCGGGTGAGCGGCTGGAGCCGTACGAGGAACTCATGATCGACGTGCCCGAGGAGCACATGGGCGCGGTGCTGGAGAAGCTGGGCCCCCGCCGGGCCGAGATGAGCGAGATGCGGAACCCGGGGCAGGGGATGGTGCGTATGACGTTCAGGATCCCGGCGCGGGGCCTGTTCGGGTACCGGTCGGAGTTCCTGACCGACACCCGCGGCACCGGCATCATGCACCACCGGTTCCTCGATTACGGTCCCTGGGCGGGGCCGCTCTCCGGCCGGAAGCGCGGCGTGCTGGTGGCCGATCGCGAGGGCGCGGTGGTGGCCTTCGCGCTGGGCAACCTGCAGGAGCGGGCGGTGATGTTCGTGTCGCCCGGCAATCACGTGTACGAGGGCATGGTCGTGGGCGAGAACAGCCGGCCGGGCGACCTCGACGTGAACGTCACGAAGGAGAAGAAGCTGACCAACATGCGGACCACCTCGTCGGACGAGAACATCATTCTCGAGCCGCCGCGGCAGATCACGCTGGAGTATGCCCTCGAGTACATCGAGGAGGACGAGCTGATCGAGGTCACGCCCGAGACCATTCGGCTCCGCAAGCGGGAGCTGGCGGCGGTGGACCGCCGCCGGACCGCCCGCCACGCGGCCCGGGTGGAGCACGCGTCATAACCGATGCCGGAAACCATCGCACACCTTCAACACACGCACGGGGTGGAGGACATCATGCTCGCCTGGGAGACGTCGCTGGAGACCCTCGATATGCGTCGCAAGTTTGACGAGGATGGGGAGGAATACGAGGACGGGTTCCAGTTCGATGACGATGACGATGATGAGGACGAGGACCTGGACGACGACGAGCTGGATGAGGACGACGACGAGGACGACGAGGAAGACGCGGACTTCTCGTTCGGGGACGACGAGGACGAGGAATAGGCAGGGGCGCATCGCATGCGCCCGGAGGGTTGCGGGGCCGGGAGTCGCTGGCTAGACTCCCGTCCCCGAATGCAGGGCCTGTAGCTCAGTTGGTTAGAGCGCACGCCTGATAAGCGTGAGGTCGGAAGTTCAACTCTTCCCAGGCCCACTCCAGTCCGCAGATGAAACGGATGAAAAAGTGATGACACTGATGGCCCCAGCGATGGCTGGGGCCGTTGGCGTTTTGGTCTTTCGCTCGTCGTTCCTTATGTAGGAACTGCAACCGCAGATTTCGCAGATTTGAACTGCCGATTGCCCCGCGCACCGTCGGTCAGCGGTGCTCCCGTGCAACCAACGCGAGTTCTGTGGGAGCAGCAACGAATCCAGCCGCTCGATGAACAATCCGCAGTTCAAATCTGCGAAATCTGCGGTTGCAGTTTGCACTCACTCCGGCCGTCCAGCCGCCAGCTCTGGCGCCACCCGAGCTCAGGCAGTAGCGTCCTGTGGGAGTGTCGTCGGACACAGGTGACGAGGTGCGAATGCCGGGATCAACCTGGGGATGGACCGGGCTTCTCCTTCTGGTGGGTGCATGTGCCAGCCCGGTGCAGTCGAACACGGACGGCCTGGACCGGACCGGGCTGGAAGGGACCGTTGCCTTGGGACCAATCCAGCCGGTCTGCCACGCAGAGGAGCCCTGTGAAGCGCCGCTGCAGGCTGACTTCACGCTCCGGCAGGGCGGGCGGGTGGTCGCCCACTTTGCCAGCGATCGCAACGGCCGCTTCCTGGTCTACGCGGCGCCCGGCACCTACATCGTGGTCCCGGCCCAGCCAATCGGCCTCGGCGTGCAGACGCCAGAGGTCATCGTTCAGCCGCGAGGATTGACCCACGTCGACTTGTCGTTCGACACCGGGATTCGCTGAACATCGGCTGATGGCCCCGTGCACCGTCAGTCAGCGGTGCTCCCACAAAACCAACGCAAGTTCCATGGGAGCGGCAACGAAGTCAGATGTGTTGGGAACAATCGGCAGTTCAAATCTGCGCAATCTGCGGTTGCAGTTTCCACTCACCCCGGCCGCCGGGCCGTCCAGCCGTCTAGCCGCCCAGCGCCTCCGCTTCAGACGGATAGACCGCCAGTATCGTCGAGAATCCTGATATCTCGAACACCTCCCGCACCGACGGGTTGAGCCCGAATATCCTGAGCGATCCGCCCTTTGCCATCAGCGTCTTGGCTGCGCCCAGCAGCACCCGGAGCCCGGCGCTGCTGATGTAGTCCAGCCCGGTGAAGTCCAGCGCGACCTTGCTTGCGACAGCCAGCACCCCATCGAGTGCCTTCTGGGCCTCGGGCGAGGTGGTGCTGTCCATGCTGCCGGCGATCGCGACTATGTGCACGTCGTTGCTCGTGCGCGTGGAGATTTCCATTAACCTGCCTCCGCCTGATCGTCCTGTCCGTCCGCCGCCAGCAGCTTCACCAGTACCACGACGTTCTGCCGGTTACGGCGCTCGTACCTCACCTCGTCCATCAGCTTCCGGACCAGGTGCAGCCCAAGCCCGCCCACCGGCCGCTCCTCCACCGGCAGCGTGGTGTCCGGCACGGCCCGCTGGAACGGATCGAACTGGGGGCCGTCGCTGGTCAGCGTGACCGTTATGCGCTCCTCGTCCAGCTCGACTTCCAGGGTTACCGAACCAGAGTCGCGCCCCGCCGCTCCGTGCGAGAACTCGTTTGCCAGCAGCTCGTCGAGTGCGACGCTCACCGCCCGGCGCGCGCCCGCCGGGATCGCGTGCGCCTCGGCGAACCCGGCAAAGGCCGCGTTCGCCCTGCCCAACCCATCGGGGTCGGCGGCAACGCACATCTGGAATGCCTGTCGCATTAGCGCCTTGTGCCGGTCGGGCAATTACGCCCTCGCCGCCTTTTCCTGTCAAGCCGGGGAAAAGGCCGTTGCAGCAGATGCCCGCTGGGTGCAAGTTGGGAGGGGCACCCCCGGGGTGCCTGGGGGCCGGGTCGTTGTCGGCCCGCCCCTCCTTCCAACTTTTCCGAAGCTCGATTGTACTTATGGATGAAGCAATCGCCGCCAGCGACGATATGGACCGTGCGCTCGTCCAGCGATTCCTGGACGGGGAGTTGGCAGCGGGGGACGAGCTTGTCGGCCGCCATCTCAGCCGGATGTACAACGTCGCCCTCCGGATGCTCGGCAACGTTGAGGACGCGGAAGATGTCACCCAGACGGCATTCGGCAACGCATTCGCAGCTCTGGGTACCTACGACCCCAAGTACCGATTTTTCAGCTGGATATATCGCATGACGGTCAACGCATCGCTCAACACCCTGAAGCGCCGGCGGAACGTCGTGTCCCTGGACGGGAAGTTCGATGTCCCGATGAGCGGTGCGACGGCCGAGAGCGCGGTCGAGGCCGAGGACCGGGTGGGAAGGGCGCTCCTCGAGCTCAAGCCAGATGATCGCGCGGTGCTCGTCATGCGGCACTTCGACGCACTCTCCTACGAGGAGATCTCGGATGCGCTTGGGGTGCCGGTCAAGACCGTGAAGTCGAGGCTCTTTACCGCGCGCCAGCGGCTTCGCCAGGCGCTGCTCGACCGGAGGGCATGAACGTGCTCACGCCGCATCAGCAGGACTTGCTCCATCGCGAGCTTGACGGGGAGACCACCCCTGAGGAGAGCATCGAGGCCAGGAATCTCATGGCAGCACAGCCTGAAGCGCTGGAGTTCATGACCAGCCTGCGGGACCTCGATGCCCTGTTCCATTCGGTCCCCCGTCATGCCTCGCCCCCGGGCCTGAGGCAGAGGATCTACGGGGATATCTCATCGAAGCCGGGTCGTTCCCGGCGGCCAGGTCGCGCAGGCGGGAGCGCACAATCGGTCACCAGCTGGATTTCGCAACATTGGGATGGCGTACGGAACCTCACGGAGGAACTCATGCAGACGAAAAAGGTGCTGGTCGGGGCAGCCGCGGCGATTGCGGTGATTGCGGTAATCGGCCATTTCGTGGTGGGATATCCGCCCAGCATCCGCGACGCCGGGACCATTGGCGCCGGGACCATTGGGGCCTCTGATAGCATCACGGGTGTCCAGCAGGCCGGTCGCTACCAGGGACGCACGATGACGGAAGCGGACGTGACGCTTTCGAATCCGGAGGTCCAGGCGCTGTTCCAGGATGACAAGATCCTGAAGCTCGTGCAGAGCGATGTGTTCCGCACGGTGATGCGTGACGAGTCTTTCCGCGCGCTGCAGTCGAACGCGGCCTACCAGGCGCTCCAGTCCAGCGCGGATTACAAGGCGCTGCAATCGAACGCGGAATTCAAGGCGCTGCAGTCGAACGCGGAGTTCAAGGCACTGCAGTCGAACGCGGACTTCAAGGCGTTGCAGTCGAACGCGGACTTCAAGGCGCTGCAGTCGAACGCGGCCTTCAAGGCGCTGCAGTCGAACGCGGACTTCAAGGCGCTGCAATCGAACGCGGAATACCAGGCACTGCAATCCAACGCGGCCTACCAGGCACTGCAGTCCAACGCGGCCTACCAGGCACTGCAGACCAACGCGGCCTGGCAGGCGCTGCAGTCCAACGCCGCGTACCAGACGCTGGCGGCGAGCCAGACATTCCGGGCCCTCGCACGCGATCAGGCGGCTTCCGAGGCATTTCTGACGCAGGCGATGCGCGCACAGCAGTAGCAACGTCGAAGTGTTGCTTTCGACGCCGGCCCCGGCTGCCCTTGCGGCGGTTCGGGGCCGGTGTAGCTTCAGCCTCTCAGCGATGCGTCAATCTCACTCCAGCCTCTCCGTCCGCGCTTTTCTCGTGGCCGCGTGCTTCGGTCTTGCTGCTGCGCCGGCCCGCCTTGGTGCGCAGTTTCAGGAGCTCGAAACGCCCTCGATGCACCTGATCTATACCTCGCCGCTGCAGTCCTACCTGGTCCCGCAGGTCACCGCCAGCTTCGAACGCGCGCTCCACTTCCACGAGCAGCTCTTCGATTACGTGCCTCGCGACCGGACCAACGTGCTGATGCACGATCTCTGGCACTACGGCAACGCCGGCGCGCGGCCCATAACCGAGAATCACGTCACCATCGGGATCGGGCCCTACAGCCACGACTACGAGTCGGCGCCTGCACCCGAGCGGATGGTGTCTTCGATGAACCACGAGCTCGCGCACATTTTCACGTCCGACAAGCCGAGTGGGTCCGACCGGGTGTTCCGCTCGATCTTCTTCGGCAAGGTCGCCCCCAGCGCCGAGGTGCCCCTCTCCGTTGCCTACAGCTACCTGACCGTGCCTCGGTGGTATTCGCCGCGCTGGTATCTCGAGGGGATCGCGACCTACCTCGAAACCTGGATGAATGGCGGACTCGGCCGGGTGATCGGGCCCTATGACGAGATGGTGTTCCGGACAATCGTCCGAGACAGCGCCAGGATGTACGACGTCGTCGGCCTCGAGTCGGAGGGCACCACCATCGATTTCCAGGTGGGCTCGAATTCGTACCTCTACGGCACCCGCTTCGTCAGCTATCTGGCGCTCCAGTACGGCAACGAGCGCATGCTCTCCTGGTTTGACCGCGGCAAGGGCAGCAAGGCCTACTTCGCGGCCCAGTTCCGGCACGTCTTCGGCACCTCCCTCGAGGAGGAGTGGTCCCGGTGGATCGAGTGGGAACGGGCCTGGCAGGGCGAGAATCTCGCGTCCGTTCGTCGCCATCCCACCACCCACGCGCGGCCGCTGACGGACCAGGTCCTCGGCTCGGTCTCGCACGCATGGTACGACTCCGCAACGGCCAGCATCCTGGTGGCGGTGCGCTACCCCGGTCAGGAAGCCCACATCGCCTCGATCGACGTGGCCAGCGGCCGTTTTACCCGGATCCGCGACATCCCCGGCGCCTCCGGGCTGTCGGTGACATCACTGGCCTTCGATCCAGCATCGCGGACCCTGTTCTTCACCACCAACAACGCCGACTGGCGGCACCTGCTGGCGCTGGACCTCACGACCGGCGACACCCGGGTGCTGCAGCGCAACGCCCGCATAGGCGACCTGGCGTTCAATCGGGCGGACCGGTCACTCTGGGGCGTCAGGCACGACAACGGATTCTCCACCCTGGTGCGGATTCCGTATCCCTACACCGAATGGAACCAGGTGCATACCCTGCCGTACGGGCGCGACCTGTTCGACCTGGACGTCGCGAGCGACGGTTCGGCGCTGATCGCCTCGATGTCGGAGATCAGCGGCAACCAGCGGCTGGTGCGAATGCCGGTCGCAAGCCTGCTTCAGGGCGACGCGACCCCCGAGGTCCTGTACGAGTTCGGCGACTGGTCGCCCTCCAATTTCGTGTACTCCGATGACGGCCGGTTCCTGTATGGCTCCTCCTACTATTCCGGGGTTTCCAACATCTACCGGTACGACCTGGCTGGCCGGCGGATGCAGCCCCTGAGCAACGCCGAAACCGGCTTTTTCAAGCCGGTACCGATGCCTGGAGATTCGCTGGTCGTGTTCGAGTACTCGCGCCAGGGCTTCGTGCCGTCGATGATTCCCGAGGCGGTGCCCGACAGCGTGAGCGCCATCCGGTTCCTCGGGAACGAGATCGCCGAGCGGAGGAGCGAGGTGCAGGGGTGGATGGTGCCGCCCCCAGCCGCCGTTGACCGCGACGCGCTCGCCGCCGCCACTACCAGCTACAGCACTCTGCGCAACTTCAAGCTCGACAACGTGTACCCGGTCGTGGAGGGCTACCAGGATTCCGCCGGGAATCTTGGCATCGCCGGCGGGCTGCGGGCCGGCTTCACCGACCGGCTCGGTGCCACCGCGCTCGACCTCACTGCTTCGTACTCGCCGGCCCCGGCGCTCGATGCTGGCGAGCGCCTGCACCTGCGAGCTGACCTTCGCCACTGGAACTGGACCGTCTCCGGCACCCTCAACCGCGCCGACTTCTACGACCTGTTCGGGCCGACCCGGACCAGCCGCCGGGGCTACTCGCTGGCTGCGCAGTATCGGGGTAATCTCCTTATCGATGGACCCACCACCCTGGGCTACACCCTTCGCGCCGCGGCATACGGTAACCTCGCCACCGTGCCCGAGTTCCAGGACGTCGCCGCCTCGTCCGACAAGCTCGCCACCTTCTCGGGCGAGCTGGGGTACAAGTCGCTCCGGCGTTCGCTTGGCGCCACCGACGACGAACTCGGGACCACCTGGGCGGTGGCAGCCCGCGGCAACTATGCCAGCGACCGGTTCCAGCCTCGCCTCAGCCTGGACTGGTCCCGGGGGTTCCTGTTGCCGCTCGACCATTCGTCGATCTGGCTCTCCGCCTCCGGCGGCACCTCGCTGGGCGGCGACCGGAACGATCCTTTCGCGAGGACCTATTTCGGCGGATTTGGCAACAACTGGGTCGACTACCGCGAGGTCAAGCAGTTCCGGAACCCGCAGAGTTTTCCCGGCCTCGACATCAACCAGGTCAGCGGCGCCAGGTACGGCAAGGCACAGGTCGAGTGGGTGTCGCCGCCGCTTCGCTTCCGCAAGCTCGGCATCCCGAGCGCCTACTTTCGCTGGGCCCGGCTCTCGCTCTTCGGAAGCGGCCTCGTGACCGATTTCGATGACGAGGCGGAAAGGCGCAGCTACCTCAGCGTCGGTGCGCAGGCGGACATCCGGCTGATCACGCTGTCACACCTCGAATCGACGTTCTCGTTCGGCTTCGCCGTCGCGGACGGGCAGGGAATTCCCCGCAGCACCGAGTTGCTGATTTCGCTCAAGTTGATGTGAACATGGCTGTTGCCCTCGCCATCAGCGTCCTGCCGGTCCTCCTCTTTCTCGGCGCGCTGGTTCTGCTCGACAGCTACAAGCTCATCCCGTTTCGTGCGATCCTGCTGACCGTCGCGGCAGGGTGCGCCGCCGCCGCTGCGGCCTGGGCCGTCAATGGCTGGCTCAGGCCCGCGCTGGCGCTGGACCTGGTGCGCTACTCGAAGTACGTCGCTCCCATCGTCGAGGAGCTGCTGAAGGCGGTTTACGTCGTCTGGCTTATTCGCCGAAGCAAGGTGGGCTTCGTCGCCGACGCGGCCACCTACGGCTTTGCGGCAGGGACCGGTTTTGCGCTGGTCGAGAACCTTCTGCTGCTCCAGGGCCGCTCCTCTGCAACCATCTGGGCCTGGGTGGTCCGCGGCTTCGGCACGGCCCTGATGCACGGCGGCGCCACGGCGATCGTCGCCATGATGGCGCGCACGCTCCAGAAGCGCGCGGCGGAGTTTCGCCTGGCGCTGGTGCTGCCGGGGCTGGCCGTGGCCATTGTGCTGCACTCGCTGTACAACCAGTTCCTGGTGGCGCCGCTGCTTGCGACGGCGCTCATCATGCTGGTGTTCCCCAGCATAGTGCTGGTCCTCTTCCAGAAGAGCGAGCGGGAGACGAAGACCTGGCTGGGCTCCGGTTTCGACACCGACCAGGAGCTGCTCCGCGTCACCCGCGCCGGCCAGGTCTCGGACACGCCGGTAGGCCAGTACCTGAAGGACTTGCGGACCAGCTTCCCGCCGGAGATCATCGTTGACGCGATGTGCCTGCTCCGGCTGCGGGCCGAGCTTGGAGTGCGGGCCAAGGGGATGCTGCTCCTCCGCGAGGCCGGCTTCGAGGCCGCCGCCGACCCTTCCCTCCCGGCGAAGCTCGAAGAGATGCAGTATCTCGAGAAGAGCATTGGCAGGACCGGCATGCGCGCGCTGAAGCCCTTCATCCACACCAGCACCCAGGATCTCTGGCAGCTCAACCTGCTCGCCCCGACCCGGCAATGACCGATCTCGAATCCTTCCAGGCCACGCAGACCACGCTGCGAGTGCCGCCCAAGGTCCTGCTGATAGGCAGGACCTTCCAGGATGGGGCGTCGCTGGTGCAGCAGCTGGGTCGCGAGGGGTACCTGGTCATCGCCGAGGCCGACCCCGAGCGCGCGCTTGTGCTGCTGCGCTCCTCGCGCTTCGAGCTGGTGCTCGTCGAGAGCGATCTCACGGGCGGCGGTGGCAGGGCGCTCATCAGCACGCTGCGCGGCGACGACGTGCTCGCCGCCCTGCCCGTGCTTGCCATCTCATCGTCGAATGACATGGAGGCCATCGAGCAATGCCTCGAGTCCGGTGCGGACGACTACTTGCCGGTCACGTTCGGCCCGGCCGTGCTCCGCGCGCGGGTCAACGCTGCGGTGGACCGGGAGCGTCTCCACGACGGCCAGTATTTGAGGCGCGAGATGTCGGTGGCGCGGACCATCCAGCGTGACTTCCTCCCCCAGGCCCTCCCCGACGTCGGTGGCATGGAACTCGAGGCCGCGCTTCGCCCCGCACTGGACGTCTCGGGTGACTTCTACGACTGCTTCCTGCTGTCGTCGGGCGAGGTGATGCTCGTCGTCGGGGACGTCTGCGACAAGGGCGTGGGCGCGGCGCTGTTCATGGCGCTCTTCCGCAGCCTGATCCGCGCCTCCGCCGACCCGGTGGGCGGCGGCGCGATCCAGATGATCGGTGGCCGCCATACGATGGTGATGCAGGCGCTGCAGTCGGCCTCTCCGGCCGAGCTGCTGACCCGCGTTGCCGGCTTCACCAACGACTATATCGCTCGGCTCCACGGGCGGACCAACATGTTTGCCACGGTGTTCCTCGCGTCCGTGGAACCCTGGTCCGGCGAGTTGGTCTACGTGAACGCCGGCCATGAGCCCGCGCTCATCATTTCCGATTCTGGGGGCATCGAGGAGCTGCGGCCCACCGGGCCGGCGCTGGGCATGCTGCCAGGTTCCCGGTTCACCTCGGTGACACGCACGCTCGAGCCGGGTCACTCGCTCTTCGCCTTCACCGATGGCCTGGTGGAGGCCCGAAGCCCGACCGGTGAGATATATGGCGGGGAGCGGCTCCGCGACGTGCTGCGGGGCCGTCGGAACGGCCCCGCGTCCGAGCTGGTGCGCGCCGTGCTTGACTCCCTGGAGACGTTCGGGCGCCACGCCGATCCGCACGATGACGTCACGATGCTGGCCGCCCGGATGGTGTGATCCACCGATTAAACAGATGCAGAAGGATGACACTGATGGCCCCAGCCCGGCTGGGGCCTCTGCTTTACCGCGCACTCCGCATCCAGCTCTCGCTCCGAGCCATCAGCGTCCTCAATTCCCTCCGCGTCATCGGTGGATTTGACATACATAGCACTTCCATGTATAGTACCACTAGGTACACGCCATGGATATCAACAAGGACCTCATCGCCGCCTCCTCGACCCCGATCGTCCTCGCGATCCTGGCCGATGAGGACAGCTACGGATACGCCATTCTCAGGCGCGTCCGGGAGCTCTCCGCCGGCCGCATGGACTGGACCGACGGCATGCTCTATCCCGTCCTCCACCGGCTCGAGCGGCTCGGCCTGGTCGAGGCCAAGTGGCAGGTGGCCGACAGCGGACGCCGCCGCAAGTACTACAGGATTACCGCCACTGGCCGGGCCCAGCTGATCGAGGAACGCCGCCAGTGGCAGGCTGTCGACGAGACATTGCGAGGTATCTGGCAGGCACTCCGCCTGCCAGCCTCCGCGGTTCAACTACTACAGGGAGCATGAGCGATGTCGGCTCAGCATGAATCGGGGTCGCTCGAGACGCAGATAGACCAGTGGCGGGAATTCCTCCGCCGCCGCCAGGCCATTCATACAGTGGACGTCGCCGAACTCGAGGACCACCTGCGCGAGCAGGTCAGCGCCCTCGTCGCCGGCGGGCTCGCCCCCGACGAGGCGTTTCTCGTCGCCGTGAAGCGCATGGGCGAGCTCGACGCTCTCTCCCGCGAGTTTGCCCGCGAGCACTCCGACCGCCTCTGGAAGCAGCTGGTGATGGTCAACGACGCTGGCGAGACCCGGGCACCAGGCAGGGCGGACGCCATCATGGCGGTCTGCCTCGCCGTTGCCGCGGCGATCGTGGTCAAGCTGGCCACTGTCTTCATCGATCTCGACCAGGACGGCGGCCGCTTCGCCCGCAATCTGAGCCTGTTCGTGCTGCCGATCCTCACCGGCTACTTCGCCTGGAAGCGGAAGCTCGCCAGCAGCACACTCCGCTGGATCGCTGCCGCATTCATCGCGGCGGCCTTCTTCGCCAACATCTATCCCTTCACCCCCGAAGGCTCCACCGAAGTTCTCTCGGTGCTGCACCTCCCCATCGCGCTCTGGCTGGCCGTGGGCATCGCCTACGCCGGCGGACGCTGGAACCAGGTCAGTGGCCGGATGGACTTCATCCGGTTCTCGGGCGAGCTGTTCATCTACTACGTGCTCATTGCCCTCGGTGGCGGCGTCCTCACCGGCTTCATGGCCATGATCTTTCAGGCCATCGGCATGGACGTCGAGCCCTTCTTCGAGTCGTGGCTCCTCCCCTGCGGTGCAGCGGGCGCCGTGCTCATCGCGTCCTGGCTGGTGGAGGCCAAGCAGAGCGTCATCGAGAACATGGCGCCGGTGCTGACCCGCCTGTTCACCCCGCTCTTCGCCGCACTTTTGATCACCTTCCTCGTCACGCTCCTCGTGACCGGGCGAGGCATCGATGTCGAGCGCGACGCGCTCATCGCCTTCGACCTCCTGCTGGCCGTGGTCCTCGCGCTGATGCTCTACTCCGTCTCGGCGCGCGACCCACTCCAGCCCCCCGGTGCGTTCGACGTGCTCCAGGTCGTGCTGGTGGTGAGTGCGCTCCTCGCCAACGCCTTCGCCCTCTGGGCCATCGCTGCGCGCATCACCGAGTTCGGATTCACCCCCAACCGCGTCGCAGCACTGGGAGAGAACGTCCTCCTCCTGGTCAACCTCGCCTGGTCCGCGGTGCTCTACACCCGGTTCCTCCGCGGCAGAGGGGCGTTCCAGGACCTGGAGCGCTGGCAGACCAGCTACTTGCCAATCTTCGCCGGCTGGGCGGCGGCAGTGGTGATCCTCTTTCCGCCGATCTTCCGGTACATGTAGTGTCCGCAGAAGAAGCTGATGTAGCCGGATGTACGCTGATGGTTCGGCACCACACGAGCGGCGCTGCACTCTGTTGAGTCCGGCGCCTCTGGTGGCCCCGCCCCCGCCCCCGGCCGCTTCAGCGGCAGTGCCGAGCGGCGGCTTCAGCCGTTGTCCTTGACGCAAACGGCCCCATCGGAGCACCCACAAAAGGCAACCTCACCGAACCTCGAATCCAGGCCTCGCCCGATCCACAGCCGTCAGCCGAGCATCGGCCAATCTGCCCAGAATCTGCGAAATCTGCGGTTGGAGTTGGTGTCCGTGTAATCAGCAGTTGCAGTTTCAGCGTCATCTGTGGACCAGTTCCCGTGTCGTCGGTGGATGCGGTTGCCGTTCTGGTTCCGCGTGAGCTAGCATTTATCCATGCCCGGTTCCCGCGTCCCCGCCGCCACCGCCCTCGACGAGGAGATCTTCCGCATCCTCGTCCGGAGCGTCAGGGACTATGCCATTCTCGCCCTTGACCCGGACGGCCGCATCATCAGCTGGAACGAAGGCGCCGAGCGCATCAAGGGCTACAGCGCCGATGAAATCGTAGGCCAATCCTTCACGGTGCTCTACCCGGAGGAACGCGTCGCTGAGGGTTTCCCCCAGCGGGAACTCGAGATCGCCGCCCGCGACGGACGGTTCGAGGACGAGGACTGGCGTATCCGCAAGGACGGATCGCGCTTCTGGGCCAACGTGGTCATCACCGCCCTCCGCAACGCCGAGGGCGAACTCATTGGCTTCGCCAAGGTCACCCGCGACCTCACCCAACGCCGTGAGGACGAGCACAAGGCCCGCCAGCACGCTGCGGCGCAGGCGGCCCGGGCCGAGGCCGAGAAGTTGGAGACCGTGCGAACCTTGTCGGGCGGTGTCGCCCACGAGATCAACAACACCATGATGGTGGTGCTCGGGCTGAGCCAGTTTCTCCTGAACGAGAACCAGCTCTCTGCTGCCCGCCGGGACGACGTCCTCCAGATCCAGCGGGCCGCCGACCGCGCCGCTACGGTTGCGCGACAGCTGCTCTCCTACAGCCGCCGATCCCAGCCTGAGCCCCAGGCAGTGCCGCTCGACGCAACGCTTGACGGCAGGCTGCCCATGTTCGAGCGGATGCTGGGCGCGGGGCGCCGGATCGAGACGTCGCTCGCCTGTCCGGGCAGCGTCTGGATCGATCCTGGCCACCTCGAACAGATCCTCTCCAACCTCGTGCTCAACGCCCGCGACGCGATGGCAGGCGGCGGCACCCTCACCATCGCTACCCGCCCTGCGAGTCGCGACGGAACGCCTCATGTAGCCCTCATCGTCCGCGATACCGGAACCGGAATGGACGCGGAAACCCGGGCCCGCATCTTCGAGCCCTTCTTCACCACCAAGCCGCCCGGGGTCGGCTCCGGCCTCGGCCTCTCTGTCATCGAAGGCCTGATCGAGCAGAGCGGGGGCCACGTTGGAGTTGAAAGCATGCCTGGCGAGGGAACCACTTTCACCATCCACTTGCCGCTGATGTCGACGACGGTGGCGCCGGTTCACGTCGCAGCTCCACCAGCAGCTCCCGACGAGGTCAGCCTGGCGGGCAGCAGGGTGCTGGTGGTGGATGACGAGCCTGCCGTGCGCCAGATCGCCGCGCGCACCCTTCAGTCCAGCGGCTGTAGCGTGCTCCAGGCGGCGGATGGCGCGGCTGCCATCGAGCTGGTGGACCGGCACGGCCCGCCCGATCTCGTTCTCACCGACCTCATGCTGGGCGGCATGGACGGAGCGGAGCTCGCCCGCCGCCTCCGGGACCGCTGGCCCACGCTGCCCATCGTCTTCATGTCGGGATATTCCGAGACCCACCTCCGGCGGGCTGGCGCGCTCGATGACTCGGGAACGCTGATGGAGAAGCCGTTCACGCCCCAGCAGCTGGTGCAGCGGGTCTACGCCACGCTGACGGGCCGGCCCGCCTGAAATGGCGTGCAAGTCTGCGCGCCGCGGACGTCAGGCATGAGTTGGAACTGCTGACCAGCAGGGAAAGGTTACCATGATCCATCGAATCGCTCGCAGGTGCTTCGTCCCGCTCGCCATCGCGGCGGCGTCGCTGATCGCCGTCCGCGCCCCCGCTGGCGCCCAGCCGAAGGACGAGGTCGCCATCTTTGCCGGCGGCTGCTACTGGACGGTCGAGGCCATCTTCGAGCACGTGAAGGGCGTCGAGTCCGCCGTCTCCGGCCTCGCCACTCCGGCGACCGATTCCAGCGTGCCGTGGACCCGGCCGCCTCGCCTGGCCAGTCTCGCCGAGGCCGTCCAGGTCAAGTACGATCCCGAGAAGGTGAGTTACCAGGAGCTGCTCGAGGCCTTCTTCCGCGCCGCCCACGACCCCACCCAGCTCGATCGCCAGGGCCCCGACCGCGGTCCCCGCTACCGCTCGATAGTCTTCGTCGAGACCGAAGCCCAGGCCACCGCCGTGCGTGCATTCATCGACAGTCTCGGCCAGTCCGGCCTCTACAAGCGCCCGATCGTCACGGAGGTGCTGCGGCTCGACGAATTCAAGGAAGTGCCGGAAGACCAGCAGGACTTCGTCGCCAGGAACCCGCGCCACCCCTACGTCCTGGTCCACGATCGACCCAAGCTGGCCAGCCTGGAGCGCAACTTCGCTCATCTCCTCGATTAGGAACGGGCGCACCGCGTGCGCCCATCGGGGCGTGCGCCCATTTGGCATAACGGATGCATAACCGCCTCCCAGACCCTCTGGGAGGCCGACCATGTCGGCTCACTTCACGCCAGTCATCTTCTTGTGCCGCATGGCGGTATACGCTGCGGCGCTGCTTGTCCTCGCCACGGCACGCCTGCCTGAACAGCCGACCGCAGAGGCTGCTGCCCTGTCTCGCCGCGCCGAGCCCCAAACCCACGGGGCCGCCGAGCCGCCGAGCCGCCGAGTGCCCATCCGCATGGTCCTCGCCACGGTCCTCGTTCTCGGCGTCCTCGCCGAAGCCCGGAGGCCCCCATGGCGTTGAAGAACACCGCGCCGCTCTCCGGCGCCAAGCCCGTCATCAAGGCCAAATTCAACTGGGTCACCAGGACCGGCGCGAGCCTCTTCAAGACGCTGCCGTTCGGCGGCGCCGTTGGAGTGGTCACTTCAGGTGTGGTACTCTGGTTCCATCCAGAGCTCGTGCCCGAGGGATGGACTGCGGAAGCGGTGCTGAGCCTGGGAATGGGAAGCGGTGTGGTGCTGCACCGGCTGCT